>NZ_CP015772.1:5002430-5627734 GCF_001654455.1 Niabella ginsenosidivorans | reverse complement strand
TCAGGAAGTGCTGATCGGCGATGCAAAGGATCTTATTAAAAATACAACAAACAATAACGAAGGAACATTGATTTATTAATCTGCCATATGGCTATAATTTCATTTTATGCAGGAACAACTTTACCAGGAAGCAGTAGCGCTGTTAAAACAATTGATAGAAACACCCAGTTTCAGTAAGGAAGAAGATCAGACCGCAGCACTCATCATTGCCTACCTGGAAAAGCATTCTATCCCGATAAAACGGCTGGGCAATAACATCATTGCAAAAAACAAGTTCTTTGACCCGGCAAAGCCTACATTGCTGCTCAACTCTCATCACGATACCGTAAAACCGAATCCTAAATACACACTGGATCCTTTTAAAGCAATAGAAAAAGACGGAAAGCTGTACGGGCTGGGCAGTAATGACGCAGGCGGCTGCCTGGTATCTCTGATCGCCACCTTTGTCTACTATTATGCAAAAGAAAACCTGAAATATAACGTAATGCTGGTAGCCAGTGCCGAGGAAGAGATCTCCGGCTATAATGGTATTGAAGCCGCCGTGAATATTCTGCCGCCGATTGATTTCGCCATTGTGGGTGAGCCTACCATGCTGCAGATGGCAGTAGCGGAGCGGGGACTGATGGTACTGGACTGCACCGCGCACGGAAAAGCCGGCCATGCTGCCCGTAATGAAGGAGAGAACGCCATCATAAAAGCCATAAAGGATATTGAATGGTTCCATTCCTACCGGTTTGAAAAGGTATCGCCCCTGCTGGGCGACAGCCGCATGACCTGCACTGTGATAGAGACCGAGAACAAACAACATAATGTGGTTCCTTCTTCCTGTAAATATGTGGTAGATGTACGCCTGAATGAGTTATACAGCTTTGAGGAGATCCTGGACGCCATCCGCAAAAATGTTTCCAGCGAAGTAAAACCACGCTCTACCCGGCTGCGTTCCACATCCATTTCAATGGATCACCCGATTGTACAGGCAGGTATTGCCATGGGTAAAACCACGTATGGCTCTCCTACCACATCCGATAAAGCACTGATGCCCTTCCCTGGTCTGAAAATGGGGCCCGGCGATTCCGCCCGCAGTCATACCGCTGACGAGTTCATTTACCTGGATGAAATAAAAGGAGGCATAAAGGATTATATTGAGATTGTAGGGAGAGTTATCTGAATTAGGATTTATGAATTTAAAAACTGAAGGCTGTAATACTTTTTTAAATATAAATTCCATCGCTATGAGTAGCTTTGATAAAGAAGCTTTCAAAAGAAGAACCAAGAATTTTTCTATTGCTTTGGCCAACTCACCATTGATCTACCGTATAATCTTATCAATAAAAACTACAGTAAGCCAATCAATTGAGGTCATCCGGAAAGAAATGAAATTCTTTCAGTTATCATCGCCTCAATTATTACGCTTCAGGATATTAAATCATAAATTCGCAGTTTACAACTCTTAAGTTAAGATGAAGCTTTGGAAAAAAAATACAGACTCTCTCAAAGAAGTGGAAACCTTTACAGTTGGCAAAGACCGGGAAATGGATCTTTACCTGGCGCCTTTTGATGTATTGGGCTCACTGGCGCATATTCAAATGCTGGAATCTGTAGGATTGCTTAAAAAAGAAGAACTGACGGAACTGCAAAAGGAGCTGCGCTCTATTTACGCTGAAATACAACAGGGTCAGTTTTCCCTGCAGGATGACGTGGAAGATATTCACTCCCAGGTAGAGCTGCTGCTGACCCAGCGCATTGGAGATGCTGGAAAAAAAATTCACAGCGCCCGCAGCCGCAACGACCAGGTATTGCTGGATCTGAAGCTTTTCCTGCGCAGCGAGATTGAAGGTATCGTAAAAGCCGTGCTGCCCTTCTTTGAATTATTACAGGCCCAGAGTGAAAAATATAAAGAATACCTGTTGCCGGGTTATACCCACCTGCAACTGGCCATGCCCTCCTCCTTTGGGCTATGGTTTGGTGCCTATGCCGAGAGCCTGGTGGATGATATGACTACACTAAAGGCCGCTTATGAGGTTATTAATAAGAACCCGTTGGGCTCTGCAGCAGGCTATGGATCCTCCTTCCCCATTAACCGTACATTAACCACAAAACTGTTAGGGTTTTCCACATTGAACTATAATGTAGTATATGCCCAGATGGGCCGTGGCAAAGCAGAACGGGTAGTTGCACAGGCCTTAGCCAATATTGCTGATACCCTTGCCCGTATAAGCATGGATGCTACCTTGTACCTCAACCAGAATTTCAGTTTTATCAGCTTTCCACCGGAATTAACAACCGGCAGCAGCATTATGCCGCATAAAAAGAACCCGGATGTATTTGAGCTCATCCGTTCTCATTGCAACCGGATAAAAGCATTGCCCAATGAAATTACGATAATGACCACCAACCTGCCCTCGGGTTACCATCGCGATCTGCAGTTGCTGAAAGAGCACTTGTTCCCTGCTTTCAAAATAGTAAAAGACTGCATTGAAATGGCAGGGTTACTATTATCAAACATTGAGGTAAAACCTGATCTGCTGAAAGATGAAAAATACAAATACCTGTTTACTGTAGACCAGGTAAACCAACTGGTGCTGCAAGGTGTCCCTTTCCGTGACGCATATATACAGGTGGGACGATCAGTAGAGGACGGCACTTACAGGGTACCGGAGCATCTGGAAATAAAAGATCCGCATGAAGGCAGTATCCGGAACCTTTGCACAGTGGAGATCCGGCAACTGATGGATACAGCCATTGCATCCTTTGATTTTGAAACGGTGCACCGGGCTTACCGGCAGCTGTTGCAAACAGAGTAGTTCTGAAACATATAAAAAAACAGTTTTTAAACTATTTCACGGGTTTATCGTTATAAATATACTTTAGCTTATCCGCAAAGGCTTCTTACCTTTGTCTGGTAAGCATTTTAGTTTTAAAGCGCTTTACAAAAAATGGGCATAAAAGCTATACATATTAAAGTTTTTCTCTTAAACCCGGCCGGGCGGCTTTTATAACTTCGTCCGGCTATTGCTGCCTGCATTCCTTATTTTCTAACACTTTTATTTATCATTATTATGAGCATGAACAGTAACCCGGTAATTCTTTGTGAATCCGACTATAAGAAGCTTACAGAAATAGTTGTTCTGGACAAACGATCAGAAGAAAAAGACAATACGCTGGCTCATGAGCTAAGCAGGGCTATTGTTGTAAAAAACGAAGCGCTTCCTCCTGCCAATATCCGTATCGGGTCAGGAGTGCGGATTCTTGATATGGATACAAAAAAAGAGCGCAGTTTTCAGATTGTAATGCCGGAGGAAGCAGATATTCAGACAGGGAAAATCTCTATCCTTACTCCTATGGCCGCAGCCATTATTGGGTTTAAAGCAGGTGATGAGGTAAGCTGGAAAATGCCATCGGGACTAAAACGATTAAAAGTAATGGAGGTAGAGAATACCCCATCGGCAAACGCCTGATACCACCAGATCAGACTTTCGCGGAATAAAGTATTTTTCCGGATAGAAAGCTGTTGCTTTTAATAAAAACAGCCGTAAATTCAAAGCGCTTTTCATTATTTCATTTACTTTTAGGTGTTTCCGGTCCTTACTGAAATTCAAACCCTTCATAAAAATGAAAAAAGGCCTCTTATTATTGCTTCTTTGCACAATGTTCCTTGCAGTAAATGCGCAAAAGAAAAAAACAGTACTCTTCAATGGTAAAGACCTTACCGGATGGAAGGTACATGGTACAGAAAAATGGTATGTGGATAACGGTGAACTGGTTTGCGAAAGCGGACCTGATAAACAATACGGATATCTCTCCACTGAAAAATCCTATAAGAACTTTGATCTTACCCTTGAGTTTAAACAGGAGGCTAACGGGAATAGCGGCGTCTTTTTCCGGTCAGATATCGAAGGAGTTAAAATCAGCGGTTGGCAGGTAGAAGTAGCGCCGCTCAATCATAATACCGGTGGCATTTACGAATCTTATGGCCGTGGCTGGCTCATCAAACCCAAACCGGAAGATGAAAAATTGCTGAAAGAAGGAGCCTGGAACACGATGCGCATTAAAGTGATTGGTGATGAAGTAACTACCTGGCTGAACGGCCACCAGATGGTACATCTGAAAGATGCAAAGATTGGCCAGGCAAACGGGTTTATTGCCCTCCAGATCCATGACGGAGGCGGTATTAAGGTAAGGTGGAAAAACTTTAAGCTAAAAAAGTTATAAGATCTTACTTTCTGATGCCCGTCTTCAGCTATAAGCGGTTGATGCTATAAACAGAAGGCTGATCGCTTCAAAATGGCTTAACAATCCCTGCAAAAGCGCCGGTAAATGGCCTCATACTGAGGAATGATCACATCAATATTGAAGGCCCGGGCATGTTTAAAGGCGTTTTCTTTAAACTGGTCCAAAGTAGCATCGTCCCGCAGGATATACAGCGCTTTTTCACTCATCGTCTTAACGTCACCCACATCTGCAAGATATCCTGTAACGCCGTCAACGTTTACCTCCGACAGTCCGCCGGCATTGGTAGAGATCACCGGTACATGGGAAGCCATTGCTTCCAGGGCAGAAAGCCCGAAGCTTTCATAATCTGAGGTCAGCAAAAACAGGTCTGCTACCGCAAAGATCTCTTCCATTTGCTCCTGTTTGCCCACAAAAACCAGCTTTTCAAAAATACCCAGTTCCCGGCCCTGCTCTTCAGCCGTTTGCCGCTCAGGCCCGTCGCCCACTAATAAAAGCTTCGCGGGAATTTCTTTTTGCACTTCATAAAACACTTTTACAACATCCTGTACCCGCTTTATTTTACGGAAGTTTGAGGCATGCAGCAAAATACGCTCACCGTTAGGCGCCAGCACTTTCTTAAAGGCATCCAGTGGTTTATGATTGAAACGGCTTACATCAATAAAGTTGTAGATGACTTCAATTTCCTTCTGAATATCAAAATTCTTATAGGTCTCTTCCCGGAGGTTGTTGGAAACGGCCGTGATCACATCACTCTGGTTAATAGAAAAGGCCACAACCGGCGCATAGGTCTTATCGCGCCCCACCAGGGTAATATCCGTTCCATGCAGGGTAGTTACCACCGGTATCTGAATTCCTTCTTTCTCAAGGATCTTTTTTGCCATATAGGCTGCTGAAGCGTGCGGAATGGCATAATGCACATGCAGCAGGTTCAGGTTATAATTTTTTATTACATCTACCATAGTACTTGCCAGGGCCGTTTCATAAGGGGGAAAGTCAAACAACGGGTACTTGGGTACCTGCACTTCGTGATAATAAATATTCGGGATAAACCCGTTCAGCCTTACCGGCTGCTGGTAAGTAATAAAATGAACAAAATGTCCTTTTTCGGCCAGGGCTTTTCCTAGTTCTGTTGCCAGTACACCGCTTCCACCATAAGTGGGATAACAAACGATTCCTATTCGCATACCCAAAGATATGTTTTGCTTTGATAATTACATTCCTGCATTTGTGATCTCCATTATGGATCCTTTTCAATTGCTGATCACCTGCAAATCTTAACTTTACAGGAAAGAAATAACAAGTATGCATAAAAAATTGTTCTGGTTTGCCGGATTATTTTTTTCTTTCAGCCTGATGGCGCAGACAGGAGACACTGCTTTTATCAAGCAGATTGCCAATGAAGTGCTGACGAATGGTAAAGCCTATGAAAATTTAAGAATACTTACCAAAACCATTGGCGGCCGGCTGGCCGGCTCTCCGCAAATGTATAAAGCAGAGGACTGGGGCTTTAATTTATTGCAGCAAAGCGGAAGCGACCATACCTTTAAACAGGAGTGTATGGTGCCCCATTGGGTAAGGGGCGGCAAGGATGAAGCCTGGGTTATTCCGCGTGCAGTGCCGCTGCGCAAAACAGCCAGCAAGATCAAAAAGCCACTTGATATACTAGCCTTAGGCAATACAGAAGGCACAGGCAGCAAAGGCATCTCAGCTCCGGTAATACTTATCAGCTCCTTTGATGAGCTGGAAGCCAAAAAGGACCAGGTGAGCGGAAAGATCGTTTTTTATAACTATCATTTTAATCCCACGTTCATAAGAACCTTTGATGCCTACAGCGATGCTGTTAAATACCGTACCAAAGGTCCTGCACTTGCAGCAAAATATGGCGCTGTGGCCTGTATTGTACGCAGCATGAGCCACAGCACCGATAATATTCCCCATACCGGCGGCACCCATTACGATTCTGCCTGTAAAAAGATACCGGCCGTTGCTATCGGGCTGCAGGATGCTGACTGGCTGGCCGGCAAACTGAACAGCCAACCGGCTGTTTGGGTAACTTTAAAAACAATGGGCCATTTTTTACCGGATGTAAAAGGGCATAATATCATCGGGGAATTGAAAGGTTCCGAATTTCCTGATGAGTACATTACCATCGGCGGGCACCTGGACAGCTGGGATATCTGCGAGGGAGCGCAGGACGATGGTGCCGGGATTGTACAGACGATTGAAGTGCTCAGGGCATTAAAGGCATTGGGGTATAAACCCAAAAGAACTATCCGTTTTGTACTTTTTGCCAACGAAGAAAATGGTGCCCGTGGCGGCATGCAATATGCCAGGGAAGCCGCGGCAAAACAGGAAAAACATTTGTTTGCCCTGGAAACTGATGCCGGTGGATTTACACCCCGCGGGTTTGGATTTACCGCATCTGAAGAACAGTTTAACAAAATAAAAAGCCGGGAGCCTTTATTAAGACCTTATGGAGGCGGGGAATTCAGCCGGGGCGGTGGAGGAACAGATATTTCCTTTATTCACCAGCAGCTGAATGTGCCAATGGGAGAGCTGCTGCCCGACTCCCAGCGCTATTTCGACATTCACCATGCACGCTCCGATGTTTTTGAAGGAGTGAACAAACGCGAACTGGAGCTGGGCGCTGTAAATATGGCCGCTTTAATTTACCTTATTGATCAATATGGATTATAAATGGACACTATCATTTTAAAAGAAGTTACTGAAGAAGACCTGGCATTTGTTAAACAGATCTATGACTGGTATATCCTTAATACTACTGCAACTTTTCATACAGCGCCTGTTACCATCGGAGAGCTAAAGGAGTTTATGTATGTGCAGCATCCCCGCTTCCGGTCTTTTTTAATAATGGCCAGTGATCAGGCCGTTGGGTACTGCTATCTGACTAACTATAAAAAGCGCCAGGCGTATGACAAAACAGCAGAGCTGACGATTTACCTCGCGCACGATTGTTATACAAAAGGGATCGGCACTGCTGCCCTGCAGCAACTGGAAGCTGTTGCCACCGCCGCAGGGTTCAAGAACCTGCTGGCGATTATTTCAGGCGATAATGACCGGAGCATCCGCTTTTTTGAAAACAACGGTTATTTTAAATGTGCCCATTTCAAAAATGTGGGTGAGAAGTTCGGTAAAGTGCTGGACGTGGTAGGGTATCAAAAGGAAATTTAATTTTGCAGCACGCATTTAATACATAAATCAATCTATGAGAATGATCCTTTTGTTACTGCTGACAACCAGCTGCCTGAGCTCATCTATTAAACCAGAGGCGGCATTCTAATCAGGCCAAAAGATTTCCGGTAAAGACGCAATGCTTTTCGTTGGCCGATAATGAATTTCAGTTTCCCGCTGAATACGCAGTCCGCCATTAGCGGAAGTGCAGATGGACGATTAAGAAACAGTTTTATTAATACTCCGCAGCGGGTTATTTTTTATCAGCTCCAGGGTTACCAATACGGGCTTATGATCAGATGCGTCTTCATTACCAATTACTTCTACTTTTTTTACTTTCCAGATAGTGCCTTTATTAATAAAAATATAATCCAGCCGTATCCTTGGTTTCGTATAAGAGAATGTTAGTTCAGGTTTGCCGAATCTGACAGCAGCATCATCCAGCTTTTCGGTAATGGCCCTGTAAGGCTCTCCGTCCGGAGTAATATTAAAATCACCACCCACCACTACCGGCATATTCTTGTCAGACAGAACAGCTGCAACCTCCCTGGCCTGCGCGATCCTGTTCTTTTCAAATTCATGGCATAAATGCGTGCCGGCGAAGGCTATTTTTTGCCCGTTGGGGAACAGGTGCTCTATTACAATTAAGGCCCGGCCTTCACCTCCTTCAGGCGTTGGCAGATGATGCACTACCGGCGTTGCCACATATTTGGACAAAAGGCCCTCACCATATCCGCCTCCATCATAATCCATAGCCTTCCCAAAGTAACCATGCATACCCGTCATCCCTGCCAGCTCCGCTACCAGGTCTTTTTTTACACCGTTATTGAACAAAGCGGTCCTTTTCGTCATGCTGTCTACTTCCTGCATCGCAACAAAATCGGGCTGATACTTATTGATCACCGCGGCAATCTTTTTAAGGTTGCTATGCCCCCGGTTATAATTTTCTTCCCCATGATAAATGTTATAGGTAAGTACTTTAATGGTTTGTGCAGCAGTCATTTTTGCCAGGGCACTTAATAATAACAAAACAGCAAACAATTTCATCCTTTTCATAATACTATTAATTTTTTGCAGTAGCAATCAGAAGTATTTTACCCCTCCGTTCGTTTTATCAGAAAGCATTATAACCGGCGCATTTATTAACCTTTTTTATGAATTACAGAATCCCTGCGATCCTGCAAACAGGAAAGCGCCTGATCCATACTTTAATTTGATTGGAAGATACATCGATTTCAACAGGGAGTAAAGCAAATTTACTGCTAATTCTTGTGCTATCGATTGCACAGCAGGCATTGACAGCAAGGTGGTCGGGCAACCCTTTTGCCATGTATGAGGCCTCCATCGAAATGATCTTTGCAGACTTATTGAAAACTAATTTCTTTTCCGGTAATAGAAATACCTACCCGTCAATTTAAGATTTTAGAGAAAGAGATCATCAAATTTGACAGCCTCCGATATGAAGGCTATGGTGTGCAGACAACTATTTTCTTTAAAAGATGATACCGGCGAGGCATCTGAAGAACAGATCACTTTTTATCTTTCACACATCTAAACCCGGTATGTTCCAATCCCGTATCCGGGCTGCTTTTCATACGCCGGGCTACTCTGTAACCGCTGCAATAATCATCATTACATAAAAAGCTGCCGCCCCGCAGGCTCGCTTTTCAGTATAAGGTTCCTGTGGATCGTAAGACTTATCAGGGCCCTTTGGGTCTGTTGTTAATTTCCCATCGAGTTGCTTGTAATAATGAGCATTGTACAGATCACTGCATCATTCCCATACATTTCCTGCCATGTCATATAAGCCATATCCATTAGGCCTGAATGACCGTACAGTGCAAGAGTAATATAACTGTCTTTTCTTGTGTTCAGGTAAGGAAATTTACCTTCCCAGCTATTTGTCTTGGGAGCACCTTTATTAACGGGTTCATTTCCCCAGGGATAAATATTATTGATCAATCCGCCACGGGCCGCATACTCCCATTCCGCTTCTGTTGGCAATCGTTTGCCTGCCCATTTGCAGTAGGCCTGTGCATCATACCAGCTCACCTGCACTACCGGGTAGTTATCTTTACCATCTATGCTGCAGCCCGGCCCTTCCGGGTGCTTCCAGCCTGCGCCCTTTACCCAGCTCCACCACTGGCTGTAGTCATTCAGGTTTAACCGGGCCATCGGATGACTTAAATACCAAGGAAGCCGCTACCAGCAGGCTGTCCGGCCGTTTAGGAGTACCCGGGGGTACGGACTGAAAAATTGTCTGTGCTTCCAAAACGGGAGGGTGCTTTCATGCATGAATGAACACTATCTTCCCTTATCCCATTTGCCTCTTTTGAAGCATTACTTTTACAGGAAACAAAAAAGATCATCGCCAAAAATAAAGCAACAGGAGTTTTAAAATTCATTCCGGTAATTGCGCCCATACTTTATCCAGTTATACGTTTTGTCAAAAAAAATCTTTGCTTTTATCAGTTAATTGCTCAAAGGCCGGCCATTCATTTCTTCAAGAAGAAGCCTTTCGCCTTTTGGTATTTGCTTGACAATACTATTGATCTGTCTTCGTTTTACTACAGGCATGCAAGGAGGTAACACAATATAATAATACTGTACAGCGCACTGTTTTCTATAATGATCTTTTTTAACAGATCAAGATCATTCCGGTAAACCCCGGAGGTTCATATCAATCATACTAACCGGTTCAAAAAACAGCATATCCTGTTTCCTGTTTTGATAAAGCTGAATTCATTTAAAACTAATAATATTTTAAATCTTTTTTTACTGCCAGGAGCTACAAAATAGCCTTTAGCTTTTACAGCATCAATATACCCCTCTTTTTTTTAAGGCTTTATATGCTTTTTCCACAGTATCTCTTGCCATGCCATACTGTCGGCTAAAACAATTAATGGAGCAATTGTTCGTTTTTATTCAGTTCGCCATTATATATCATTTTTTTACTGCGCCTGCGATCTGCGCTGCTTTAGTAAGCCAATGGTATATCAGCCAAGAGGTTGAGATCCAGCGCCAAATTTAATCGTCACCCGAATGAACGGATCTGAGTGCGGAGGAGTTTCTGCCATTACTGCGGTTCTTCGGCTTCTCCCGTACGCGGGATACAGGGTAACGGTAAAAAAGGTTTGCACCTTTGTTGGTATTGCGCATTGGCTTCGCAGCGATAGCAGAACTACCAACAAGCGCTGTTATGTCGTTGGTGTCTTTCCCGCCCGAATAAGCGGTACTCAACACCAACAAAATAAGATCAAGACATTCCATAATTTATACCATTCATTCGTAAAAGGCTTTATGCCGCACCGGCGCTCCACGTTAAAGCGACCGGTTGCCCTGTTTATATTTAATAGTCAAAAAATGACCCGGCGCTATTCCATATTCTGTAAGCCGCTTACCAGCCTGTCCGGTTATTATTTTCCCGGCACCATCCCGCGGGTTTATAAGCACCAGCCTGTTTTTTTCCGAGTAAGCATTGATCAAATGATACAGATCATATTGCTTTATTAAACCGGCAGCGGCCGAAAGTATGTATTGGGTTTTATAATCCGGGGTCTCAATAACTGACCGGAAAGAGACTAACGGATCGATCAGTAAAAGCGATCGTATATCATTACTTCGCAGCAGGGCAATATGCAGCAGGTCGGTTGTGAGCACTCCCTTTGCCACTCCTTCTATTTCGCTACTATACATTTTGATCCAATCGATCAAAACCGAGAGCTCTTTCATCCGTATCTCCAGCAAAGATTGATTTACCAGGATGCCCATATACCACAGGTTCAACGGAATGCCATCCACATAGGCATCTCCTCCTTTTATATAACCATTTCCCAGTTCACCAAAGCCACTCAGGTCCGGTACTACCACCTGGTATCCTGCCAGTGCCAGGGAATCGGCCATTGAGCCATCCTTTATTGCTTCCGATTTGCCGCGGTCATCGAGCAATAAAACAGCTTTATTCTTTTTATTACTATCACCAGGCTTCAGCCGGTATAGGGGAATATAATACCCCGCAGGGCTTTTTACCAGATAGGCTTCTATAAAATAGTTTTTCCGTTGATACCTTCCGGAAAAGACAGGCAATTCTGTGGTTTTTGTTTTATGAAAACCTGTTGCATGAATGATCCGCTGCCTTAATTCCTCTTCTCCCCTTACCGGTGCACGTTCTTTTACTATTTGCGTTACATAGTTACGGGCAAGCGTATGTAAATTCTCCCCTCCTAAAGAAAGATATACATTTCCACCGGGTGTTACATCCAGATCTTCCCGTTTAAAAACCGGAACGTTTTCATCTTCAGAACTGCCGGGGTTTGCCAGGTGTTGCCGGAAAAAACGGTAAGTAGCTTCCCTGTTTTTCCGGGTGGAAGCATGTTCCGCATCGTCCTCAACCATATGTACTCCATCCGGTTTTCCCAAACAGGAATAGGCCCGCTTTGCTTCTTTAAAGGCATCCCTTGCCCCCTGGATGCTGAAGATATCCCTGGTGGTGGTCACCAGCAGCAAAGGCTTGGGCGCAAATGAAATAAGCAGGTCCGGGATATCCAAACCGGCGGCAATTCCCCCTGCAAAATTCTGCTCGGCATCCTGGGGCCCACGGCTCATCAGTAATTGCTCATAGCCTGTAATATAACATTCCGGAGCGGCCGCCTTTATCCGGCTGTCAAATGCTGCTATATAAGCGGTCTGTGTTCCACCACCGGATCTTCCTGTAATACCGATCCTGGAGGTATCAATTTCCGGCCGGCTGCACAGATAATCGATGGCACGCATTCCATCCCAAATAAAATAATACGCCGAAGATCTGCCGGTAAGAAACAGCTGGTTGCCGGGATAAGAATGTTCCTGGGTAGGGCTGAATTTCCGTGCTGTATCATTTGCAAACTGACGGCGTTCCCCCTGCCCTATCGGGTCAAACGCCAAAACAGCAAACCCTTTTTTTACAAAATTCAGTATCATATGCTGGTAGATACCGCTACGGAAGCCCGCCTGGCTGTGCCCTGAACAATAAAGAATTGCGGGTACTTTCTTTTTTTGTCCGGCAGGAAGGAAAAGCGCTCCTGTAACATAATAACCGGGCAGGGACTCAAAGTATATTTTTTCGACCCTTACCACGTCATTCTGCAAGGTTCCTGTAACTACTGCATTTAAAGGCGTTCCGGAAGGAAAGGGACCGAGTATTTGCGCGTACGCCTGTTTTATTTCCTGCTGCCTTTTTACCCAGTCTTTTTCAGACGCAAGACCATCCAACTGCTTTTTCCTTTCCTTTAGCTTCAGCAGGGCATCATCAGCCAGGTATTCATAAAGGGATTGGCTACTGCTATGAATGTACTTCCATTGGGGAAAAATGGCCTTTACCTCTTGGGAGTGTACTCTTGTAATGGCACCGGCAAAAATAAATGCAGCGGCTAATGTACACCTGGACCTGCACCGGCCTATATTGGTTCTTTTGTGCATGTTCCTTTATTTTTTCTTTAATGTTGCCGACAAATAGGCCTTAATATACTTCTGGTCATTTGCATCACTGTCCTTATATTTCTTTCTCAGTTCGTCAAGCTTCCTGTGCATCTCTTCTCTTACTGTACGATAGGAAGAGTCGTTATACACATTGTGCATTTCATGCGGGTCTTTTTGCAGATCGTATAATTCCCATTCATTAATATCATAATAAAAATGTATGAGTTTATAGCGATCGGTACGGATACCATAATGCCTTTTTACCATATGAATAGAGGGATATTCATAATATGTATAGTAAATGGCATCTCTCCATTTGGAAGTTTTACCGGCTACCAGCTTTCTGAAGGATTCACCCTGCATATCCGCCGGAATTTTTGCTCCTCCATAATCCAGGAAAGTGGGTGCAAAATCCAGGTTCTGTACCATAGAAGTAATTTTTGTCCCCGGTTTAATTTCTTTCGGGTAACGGATGAGCAATGGTGTTTTCAACGATTCCTCGTACATAAACCGCTTATCGAACCACCCGTGCTCTCCCATATAAAAGCCCTGGTCTGAAGTGTATACAACAATGGTGTTCTCTGTCAGACCGTTTTTATCAAGATAATCCAGCAGCTCACCAACCCCTTCATCCACAGCGGCTATAGACCCCAGGTAATCCTGCATATAGCGCTGATAACGCCAGTGCATCAGGTCTTCTTTTGACATGGTCGGATATCGTTTTTTAAAATCTTCATTAATGGGATCATATACCGCATCCCAGGCTGCACGCTGCTCAGGGTCCATTCTTCCTAGGCTCCTGTTATAAGCTACAGTATCCCATTTCAGCAGGGAATGAATACCCAGCTCCTTCAGCACTTCGGGTCTTATCTTGTCATCATCTGCCCAGTTCATGTCTTTCAGGATATTCATTTCGGCAGACTTCGCTGCTGTGCCCCGGCCCTTATAGTCATCAAACAGGGTTTCAGGTTCTTTAAAGGTCATTTTTGTATATTTTTTATAGTACCGTTCTGCGGGCATCCATTCCCGGTGCGGTGCTTTTTGATGATACAATAAACAGAACGGTTTACTCTTATCGCGGTTGTCCAGCCATTTCAATGCCAGGTCCGTTGTAATATCGGTTACATAACCATGGATCTGCTGCTTCACCCCGTTAATGATGAAATCCGGGTTATAATAATCGCCCTGGTCCGGTAATACGGCTGAATAATCAAAGCCCTGCGGAAGCCCATCCATATGAATTTTTCCTACCATGGCTGTTTGGTAACCTGCTTTGCGGAGCAGTTTGGGAAAGTTGTCCTGATTCCAGTCAAAGTGCTGGACATTATCTACCTTACCATTTATAAAACTATGTTTACCGGTGAGCATTACCGCGCGACTGGGCGCGCATAATGAATTAGTGACCGTGGCCGTGGTAAATAAGGCGCCTTCTTTTGCCAGGCGGTCGATGCTGGGCGTTTTATTTAACCCATAACCATAGGCGCTCACGGCCTGGTAGCCATGGTCATCGCTCATGATGTACACAATATTCGGCCGGGCAGCTTTTGCGCCGGTCGCCTGTTGCCCATACGTACACACCGATATGGACCATAACACCATCATTATTAACTTTTTCATTTCTTACTTTTTACGTTTAAAAATTATTTCTATGGGTAAGCTCCGAATAGTATTGCGATCCGTGCCGCCCAGATATTCGTGCCAGTCAGCACGCTCCTTTTCGGAAACCCTGCAAGACACTACCAGGCAAAAACACAAATCACACTATTAAATAATCGCATTCCAATAACTTTTATTTTCTTAGTTTGCGGACCCTGTTTTGCTGTTTGCTGTCAGGTATCCTAAAGCATTTAAAAATCGTTCCGCCTCATTAAGGGTCTCCTGATAAAAAGGATTATCATTATTCTTATTCTGATTAAAAAAGCCATGACCCGCATTATCGTACAAAGCAAGATCGCACCGGCTGCCCACCTTTTCCATAACCGTCTTATAGTATTCAGCAGTTGCCACCGGGATCAAATGATCTTTTCTGCCCAGCATGATCAAAGTGGGCGGCGCGCCTTTCCTGATATTATGCAATGGGGAAAAATGAAGGTACGCCTCACCAATTCTTTCAAAACCATAGCCCCCGGGACCGTTATCAATTACGGGATTAAACAGGATCAGCGCATTGGGTACTGAACTGATCTTCAGGTTGTCGGTTTTTTCGTTATAATCTGCTATAAGCGCTGTTGCTGCCGCCAGCTGTCCTCCCGCGGAACCTCCTGCCGCCACTATCCGGGCACTATCAATATGGAGCTGCGCTGCGTTTTGTTTGATGAACCGGATCGCTGATTTTGCATCTTTCAATGCTTCAAAAGGGGTTGTCTGGTTCCTACTCGCTACCCTGTAATCAGGTAAAAAGCAAACCAACCCCTTGCTGGCAAAATAAACTGCCTGCGACCGGAACTGGGCAGCATTGCCTTTTGTCCAGCCTCCGCCAAAGAAAAATACGATTGCCTTATATTTTTTATGTGTATCAAACCCGGGTGGTTTAAAAATCATCATTTTAAGATCAGTCTTATCTATCTTTTTATAGGTTATCATTTTTTGGCCAGACAAAAAATTGATACTAAAGATCAAAACAAAGACAAACAAGGTTCTCATCAGTCATTTTTTAAAGATGAATCAGAAGCTATACCCTCAAAGCTAACTACTTTCCAAAGCTGAAACAGATTCCATACTTTAACGGTATAGCCTTTTTAGTAAATCAAGTCATTAATTATACGGTTCCGTAAGATGATTGCTTACATACGGTACCGCATCATACGCCGTATTCCTTGAGGGATAAGGCGGCAGCATTACTGATGAACCGTTTTCTCCGGAGATATACACTTCGCCGGTAACAGGCGACACCGCTAACCCGCTAAGAGAGCCCATTGTAACATAATTGCTGATATTCTGCCAGGTGGCGCCGCCGTCTATGGTACGGAAAAACTTATTGCCAGTATTTGCTCGGCTATTAATTGCGTACATTACGTTTGGATGTCTCGGGTCAATTGCAAATCGGGCTGCATAAAAACCAACGTCTGTGCCTCCGGTTATTGTTATATCTTTTGATTTGGCCGGTAAGATGCTTACATCCCATTCTGTGATATGTCCGTTAGCGCTACTGGTATATACAATATTTGGATTTTTAGGATTTATACGGAACACTCCCGAGTTATCTCCTGGCGAAGTCAAATCCCATGAGGTTTCTATAACCTGTTGCCAGGAATTACCACTATCGGTAGACCGCCATACTTTTTTAGCGGTATTCTTCCAATCTATTGCGTACAAAATCCTGCCGTCTGAGCGGGAAACGCCACAGAGAATGGCGTTAGCCGGCATGTTGGCCATTGGGCTCCAAGTCTTTCCAGCGTCAACAGACCGCTCTCTCCACTGGTAGCACGTGTCCGGGCTTTGTAAGTTGAAGGCAACGCACCAACGTTGTTTATTTCCAGTACTCACCACAGTCCATGTTTTTCCATTATCGGCAGATCGCAATAACTGCCCAACGGGTTGTTTCCCAATACTCGCCAATATCACCGGCTCTTTTGGATGCAAAGCACCCGCCATACAAGTACGACCATTTAACCCCATAGGGCCTGGCGTTATATTACTTGGATAAAACCATCTGCCTCTTGTATCGGTATAAGCATACGACCGGTCAACCATAAAATAGCAGAACCTGTCCGGATTATTTGGGTCAAACATCTGTTCATTCCAGATGTCAGTATGGGAGGCACCATTGAAACCATTATCAGATATATCCCAAGTAAGACCGCCGTCTGTTGATCTGAAGTTTTTAGATTTGGTATGCATAAAAACTTTTTGGGCATCTCGTGGATCCGGGAGCACATAACAAAACTGACCATTCAATTTTCTAGTCCAATCGCTGTTGTCATAACCAGGCCTATAGCGTACATCGGATTTTGCAGGGGTGTTCCAGGTTTTTCCACCGTCCTTGCTTACGTGTATCTGCTCGTTGCTTTTCTCTGTCGGTATAGCAAAGATCATGTTGGGATGATTTTCATTTATATAACAATAGTTTATGGTACTCGAAGTATAAAACGAACTCCAGTTATCTCCACCATTGGTCGATTTATAAATCCCCTTATTTTGTACGGCAACCATTAATGTCAAACCATCTTCAGACTGGTATATACTTCCCCAAATGCTACCAGCTGGCAAACCGTTCTTTCCGCTCAACTTAGTAACTGCGCCTGAGGGATTTGTAGCATCCTCAAACCGGTAAAGACCCCCATCTCCGTATAAAAACACTTTTTCGGGTTGTAATTTGTGAACTTTTATACCGCGAATGGTGTTACTGAAATCTGCCGTAGGTAATTTTCTTACTTCAGTCCAAGTAGACCCTCCATCGGGAGAGGTAAAAAAACCATCATCTGCATTACCGGATTCACCTTCACAGAAAGCAGCATACCAGCGTGCAGCATAACCCTTATTAGCATCTTTTGTAGAAGGTGCGTATGCAAACAACTTTGTGCTACTACGAACTTCAAAGATTTGTCCCCGTGCTACCTTTTTATTCCATGTAATACCTCCGTCGGTAGAAAGGTAGATACCTTGATAAGGTTTATTTACTACACTGAATTGCCGACATCCCGCAGCTGCAAGAATACGATTCTTGTCCAAAGGATCAACCTCAATTGAATAAATGAATGAAGTACCTAAACCCAGGCATTTAAGTGTATTCCAGTTTTTCCCGAAATCCCGGGACACCCATACATTGGATACGTCCTGGCCCATATAGATCCGGTCTGGGTCTGATTCAGAATAAGCTAAACCAAGCATGTGCTGGGTATGGTCTCCGGGAGTTCTGCTGCCGGACTCCCACTCCTCCTGCGTTACAACAGGCAATGGCTTTACCTTAGGCGGAAACAACGCATAGATCAAACTGTCACCACCCGGCCACTGGTCAACCGGAAAACTGATCCTTTTACAGGATATAAAAGAATAAGCAGCGAGCACTGTTATAAACAGGCATAAAGGCAATCGTAATCGTTTCATAATTTAATTTATTTAGAAGGTGAAAAAATGGTTTTTCAGGGTTTATTTAAGATCCATTTTGTCATATTGGAGATATATTCATTCTTTTTCACAGCCTGCCTGGCCGCCAGGTCTGCCACTGCTTTGCGGGTCTGCCCGTCCGGTTTACAACTGTTGTCTATTGCATTAAGGGCGTGCACCTGCACCATAATCCCTGGATTGTTCAGTGACTGCAACAGCAACCGCTCGCTTTCATTTTTATCTCCCAACCGGTATAATGCTTCGGCAGCAGTAATCGCCACCTCGGCAGACGAATCAGCTAAAGCTCTTTTCAATGCGGGAACCGCCTCCCTGGCTTTATCACTTAGTTGCAGTAAACCGATTGCTGCCCAGTAACGCAGCAGCACATTGGGATCTGAGAGGTATTTTGAAAGCTTTGGAATATCTTTTACTGTTGCAAAATTGGCCAGGTCGCTTACAGCGATCAGTTGATCCATTGACTGGGCACCGGAACGCATATAATCATAAACAGGCATTTTTGTTGCTATTTTTTCTACTTCCCCTTCTGGTATAAAACCCGCATCATGTATTTGTTTCATCCATTTTGTATTCTCCGTCTGCATCCGCAGCAATATATTTTTGTATGCAGGATCGCCCGCCAGGTTGTGTACTTCCCATGGGTCCTTTTCGGTATCATATAATTCTTCTACCGGCTTGGTTTGAAAAAATCGGGATTGTACTTCATTACATTTACCCTGTAAATACATCTCCTCCCAGGAACGCATTGCAGCTTCCTTCCATAAATAATCAATATGCTGCGCATAAATGCGGTAGGGCATATAGTTCCTTATATAACGATACTGTTTATCCCTTACAGCCCTCGACATATCAATACGCTCATCCATACGGCCGCGGAACATATGTACATATTGCGGATCGGGTGTTTTCTGAGGACCCAGGAACGCATTGCCCTGCAGGTAAGACGGCACCGGAATATTACAAATGCTTAGCATAGTAGGTATCAGGTCTACCAGGCTTACTAACCGGTCTACTTTTGAGCCGGGCGCCGCGGCTGGGTATAATCTTCTGAATTTCTCCGGTATCCTTATAATAAAAGGGATACGGGTGCCTGTTTCGTATACATACCGTTTACTGCGTGGCAAAACACCGCCATGGTCTCCATAATAAACAACAATCGTATTTTCTGACAGGCCGGCTTCATCCAGTTCCTTTAACATTTCTCCAATCCAGGTGTCCATTTTTTCTATATAATCATAATAGCGGGCCCAGTCTGTTCTTATGGCTTTTGTATCGGGCTGATAGGGTGGCAATTTTACTTTATCCGGATCATGTTTGGGGGTACTGGAATCCGGCTTATGCAAACAGCTTTCATGCGAGATCACGGTATTGAAAACCGCAAAGAAAGGCTGACCGGGTTTCCGGTTCTTATAATGAGCTGTATTACTGCTCTCATTCCACAGATCCTTTCTTACATTGGCAATATTATAATCCTGCTTAAAATTATTGGTGCAGTAATATCCTTTGCTTCTTAAATATTCGGGCAGCAAACGAACGATATTCGACTTTGGATAGTAGCTGCGCATGCCATCGTTTCCGGCAGCGCAGGCATATACACCTGTAATTATAGTATTACGGGAAGGGGCGCATACGGGTGCATTGGCATAAGCATGGGTGTATAAAAATCCTTCGCCCGCCAGTTTATCCAGGTTCGGCGTTGTAGCAAGAGAGTCGCCATAGCAACCCAACATAGGGCTATTATCTTCAGAAGTAAGCCAAAGAATATTTGGCAATTCCTTTTTAGCATGCTGCGACTGCTGCGCCTGTACGGCTATCATTAACAACAATGATATGACTACCAAGATCCATTTTTTACTTTTCATTATCAACTTGTTTAAAATCAAATACAATATTTACATTCAATGCACCCTCATATATCTTCATCGGGTAAAATTGTGTTAAGGCCGCCTGTGGTCCCTGCTGCGTATCGAACTTAGTACCGATGGCATTGATGCTATGTAAAAAAGAAATATTTCCCGGCGGGTATTCCATCGCCGTTTTTGCAGGCTGTGCAGGCGGTTGTGGTGTGAACATCCGCAGAAATATATCGTCTGAAAATACATACACCGTAAATCCATTACTTTGCTTTCCTTTTATTTCCGCCCAATACGTTTCTGCGTGGTATCCTTTAAATTCCGGATAGACACATCCTGACTCACCGGTTACGGTATTATTATACTCTTTTTCCCAAAGCCCGAAGGAGGCTCCTTTCATACGGTTTTTATACACCCGATAAGGACCATTACCCAGCCATCGCATTCCTTTTACCTCACTTTCAGGAAAATCAAATGAAACACCGGAAAAGCGGTTATTATTCTCCGGTTTATAATTTACTTCCAGATGCAGCAATCCATCTGTTGTAACTGACCAGTCAAACCGGTTCTCATTTTCATACAGCACAGACAGGCGCACTGTATCCTGTATCTGCTTACAAACCACTTCTTTCACCGGGGCTGTTCTGCCAATGATGTATGGCCCATTAGACAATGGTATGCGTACCCCGTTCCGCGCTACACTATTCAGCGCACCCGTTTTTTTATCAAAATCTATTTTAAGGGAACAGGTGTGCACCCCGTAACTGCTGCCATTATCCGACAGCTGAATATCCTTACACTGTGTGCCGGGGAGCAGCGCACCGGCAACCACAGCGGGCTTTTTTACCGGCCATGTCCAGGTATTAATGTTCCTGCCGAAAGGATCGCTGGCGGTAATACATAATGCATCATAACGTGTCCAGTTACTGGGCATATCTAATTGCAGCGTACCTTTCTGTCCCGGTTCAAGGGAAACAGCAACCGGTTTTGCAGGGCTTTTTTCAATATGAGTCTTCTTTCCGGGGCCGGAAAACTTTACCCAGCTTACTTCAAAGCGGCAGTCTTTCAAACCGGTATAGATAAACCGGTTTTCAATATTGAACCGCCCATCAAACTCAGGCGTAATATACCGTTGTTCAAAAAATACAGGCGACCATATTTCCTTTACTGTGTAATAGCTGCCTTCTTTTTCAAGATACGGGCCTAATATACCATCAGGAGCATGATTGTCATCCGTATCAAGACTATCATTACGGTCTTTTCTTTCTACTGCTTCATCTGCATAATCCCAGATAAAACCTCCGGCACAAAGCGGATCATCCCACATTTTCTGCCAGTAATCATCCAGGCCTGCACCAGCGCCGCCATCATACAGGCCATGCATAAATTCGGTAGGTAAAAAGATCTTTCTTTGGCTATGGTTATCATGCGCCAGATAATCGTAATTGATATAATGTGCCGTATTGAACTTTCCAAACTGCTGCCAGGGGTGCAGCACTTCCCGTTGCTGAATATCCAGCCTGGTAAATTCCTTATCGAGGTTATAATTGCCGCCCCCTTCATTGCCATTGTCCCATAAAATAATACTGGGATGATTGACATCTCTCGCGATCATTTCCTTTAATAATTTCAGCCCAACCATATCATCATAAGGCGGTTTTTGCCAGCCGGTCAATTCATCCAGCACAAATAATCCCAGCGAATCACATACATCAAGAAAATGTTTTTCAGGCGGATAGTGCGACATACGTACCGCGTTCATGTTCATGTCCTTTATGGTATTTACATCCCGTATGCTTATCGCTTTTGAAGAAGTACGGCCACACCCGGGAGTAAAGGTGTGCCGGTTTACTCCTTTTAATTTCACCCGCTTTCCATTCACATAAATGCCATCAGCTTCGCGTACTTCAATCGTTCTAAAGCCGATGGTTTCGGTATACCGGTGCAATAGCGCTCCCTTATGATCCAACAGTTCAAACACTGCCCGGTAGCGGTTGGGCAGCTCGGGTGTCCAGGTAATCACATTGTTTATTGTTCCATTGATACGGGCAACAGCATCCGTTACCGGTACTGACAAAACAGTTTCTTTTACATTACCGTCAGGATTTACAGGTAGTGGCGTAAGCTTCACCTGCAAGGTAGCCGCCTGGCGAAAGTTTTTCAGATATACATCCGCAGCAAATTTTCCATCTGCTTTGGCATCCACCGCTACCCGTTCTATATTCACCTTTGGCTTCGCCTCCAAGTACACGGGCCTGAAAATACCGCCAAACATCCAGAAGTCTGCCGTGCGTTCTGCTTCGTTAACCGAGGCATTATCTGAATTCTTTTTCACCAATACCTGCAATTCATTCTCACCGCCATACTTCAACAGCTTGCTGATGTTATAACGAAACTCGTAGAAAGCGCCCTGATGCACCGGCCCGGCAGATCTACCATTAATGCGTACTGTTGCATCGGTCATTGCCCCTTCAAAAACTATTTGTACTTCAAAACGTTTCCAGTTTTCGGGTACCATAAACTGATACCTGTATGTACCGGTTTCATTCAGCCTTTTCTTTAGTGGATCATGACCATAATTATAGGCACCGAAGCCTTGTTGCTCCCAGCAGGATGGTACAGCAATCTTCGTCCACTTTCCGCTTTGCATACCGGCAGAGCAATAGAAATCCCAGTCCACTGTGTTATCTGCTCCGGTTCCGGATAAATAACGGACCTCCGTTTGTTGGGCTTTTACAGGCGTAACCAGCAGTACAGCCTGAAGCACTAAAAGAAAACAGTAATATTTAAAAATTACATTCATTCAATAAGCACTTTATTTTTTACTGACGATGGTCTATGTCATTGGGCACCAGTTTCAGGCTTCCTAAAAAATCCATACAGGCGGCTTTGGCAGCATAGCTCCGTCCTTTTACCTGCCGGCATTGCTGAACCGCCTCTATAAAAGGCTCCTTATAATTACTGTAGAGTAAAAAATTAACACTCATCAATGCCCAATACTGATTTCCGCCCATCATGTACCGGATCAGGCAATCCTTTGCCCCCGGATCCTGATCCAATTCATAAAGAATGGCTGCTGCTGTTATAGCAACGGGCGGGTATGCATCAGCAAGTAATGGAGATAGTTTGCCGGTATAAGGTCTCAGCTCCTGCGGTTTTTGAGCCCGCAGTCCGGTCACGGCCCAATAGCGAACGATCTTATTGGTACTGTTAAGCAATGCTAATTGCTGTGTCAATACTTTTTTGCTTCTAAAACCGGAAAGTGACGCTGCACGATAGATCTGTTGCAGATCGTATAATTTCCCGTTCAACCGGTATTCATAGGGCGTAGTAAATTTTGAAAGGGTATCTAGTTCCCCTTCGGGAAGCAATAGCACATCTTTACTTTTAAGAAGCTCCTTTTCCATTGAAGCACGCATTTGCATGAGCCTGCCCCGGGATTTTTCTGATCCTGAAAGATTATTGGTTTCCCAGGGATCATTTTTTAAATCAAAAAGAAATTCGGCAGGTCGTGGCTCCAACAAACTTTTTTGCAAAGGATTTAGATTTCCTTTTTCATAATCGCTGCGGATCAATTGCTTGATCCTTCCGATCTCCATATAGCGGATATACCGGAGTTCCGGTACAAAGGGCATAAAGTTTCTTGCATAGAAATAATGTCCGTCTGTTACGGCACGAACAAGATCCGGCCCATTGTCTGACCGGTCAGAAGAAAGGTTTAAATATTTTGGCGGCGCCTGACGCTGATGGCCCATAAAAGCCCTGCCTGTCATATATCCGGGTATCTGCCCGCCGGCAAGCGACAACATAGTGGGCGCCAGATCTGTAAAATCAATCAGTTCGCTGGAAACCACACCCGTTCCCCACGGAGATAAATGCTGGTACATTTTGGGGAACCAGATCACAAAGGGCACGCGAAAGCCAAAGCGGATACCGTTTGTTTTTCCTCTCGGAATGCCTTCGCCATGATCACCATAAAAAACAATAATGGTGCTGTCCATAAGACCATCTGCTTTCAGCCTGGCCAGCAGTTCCCCAATACGTTTATCCGTAAGAGAAAGGGAGTTATACACCCGTGCCATTTCCTTTCGCATTTCCGGTGTATCGTGGTAAAAGGGCGGCATTTCAAAAGCGTTGTCAGCAACGATTTCATCTTTATCCAGGTGACTTAAAATGGCTTTCTCATAACGGTCATAAGGGTTCGTCATCGTGTTGGACTGATGCGATGCGTTGAAGTTAAATACCGCAAAAAAGGGTTGGCCGGGTTTCCGGTTCCACCAGCCCGTTTTTACATTGCTTTCGTTCCAGGCTTCTTTTGTATATGCGGATTCGTTGCTTACGTTATAATCCGTTTTGGCTGAATTGGTGGTATAATAGCCGGCCTGCTGCAGATAGTAGGGAAACCCTTTCATAAATTCCGGTACGGGAAAAGCGCTGCGATGATGTCCTGTGCCCGTGCAATAGGTTTTAACGCCGGTTATAATAGCTGTGCGACTTGGAGAACATACGGTACCTGTTGAAAATGCATTAGTGAACCGCACACCTTCTTTTGCCAGCTGATCGATGTTGGGCGTGTGCGCCGCTTTGTTGCCATAGCAGCCGATGAACTCCGGAGAGGTATCTTCAATAGTAACCCATAGTACATTGGGTTTTTGCTGGCACCAGGCTGTCAGAGTACAACAGGAAAAACAAAATAATAAAATGGATCGTAAATATTTTTTCATTTAAATCGTATTGCTGTTTAATAGTATTCTTTCCGGGTTTTAGCTATTGCGCTTTCTTTATAATGGCCGGCGCGTGCGGACACGTGCCAGGGCCGAAAAACAATATTTCAAAGATGGATTCATATAATCTCAGTTTAACCATTCATTTGAACCATTAAGGAATCAGGACCATTAAGCGATCCCTTCACGAAAGCCCCGGTTCGTGTCCAACGAACCGAAAAAATGTTATACATTCCTTTCAACAGATACATCCTATTCATATTTAATCCCGTTTTTTCCCGGGTTGAGTTTTTGAATTTTTCCTTTATAAACAAATACCCCATCCAGCCCGGCAGGTAATTCCACTTCTCCGGTCAATTCGCTATCGGATGCTGAGAGGCTCATGCTTATATCACCTGCCGGATGCGGCATTTTTGCCTTCACATATTCCAGGTGCCCTAAATGAGGCGCTATACGCACGGATTTAAATCCCGGTACCGCCGGCTCAATTCCACACACCAGCGATAACAAATCATAATTAGGGCTGGCGCTCCACGCATGGCAATCGGACCGGGTTGGTTCCGGCTTTTCGGCAAAGGTGGTCAGTCCGAGGGCCAGCATATCCTTCCAGGGCTGCAGCATATCCAGGTATTCATTTGCCAGGCCTATCTTCTTCAACGCCCTGAACAGGTAGAAACGATAATACAGCGTGGTCTGTATCAAACTGCTGTCACCAACAATTTTGTTAAAAAGTAGTTTCTGATCATTTGCAGGAAGGGCATCGGAAAGAATGGCCATGATATTAGCATGCTGGCTAAAGCTGGTATGCCTTATATCGTCTGCGAATAATTTTTTATTATCATCCCAGCAATTCTTTTTAACAGCAGCTAAAAGAGTCGTATATAATTTGCTGTAATGAAGTGCTAACGCCTTTTCATTCATCAGGGAAAGCAGGGAAACCACATCTTTTAATGTATAGGCAAACTGAAGCGTGAGTATGGAGCTTCCCCCACTCATCCCGCCCGGAGGTACACCCCCCAAAGGTCTTTCATTGTCCCAGCGCCAAGGACGCGCCCAGTCTACAAAATTCCAGTGCGGTAATGCGCCCAGCATTCCTGTTTGCTGATCCAGTTTGCCTTCAAACCAGTTTAATACTAATTTTACACCGGGCATGCATTCTTTGATCAACGCTGTATCACCACGAAGCATCCAATGATCATGGATCATATTGATCCAAAACAGGGAAAAAGGCGGTATGAACTGCATCTGGCAAACAGGATAGCGGCTATTGGTAATGCCTTCATAAGTACGCGACCAGTTAAACATCCTGATCGCTTTGCGCATCAGCCGGTCATCGCCATCTACATATAAAGAAATAAGGGCCTGGATGCGGGTATCTCCTATATACTGCAATTGCTCATAATAGGGGCAATCAAAATACGTTTCATGAGCGCAAAGCCGGGCGGTACGCCAGCCGGTCTTCCATATAGTATCCAAACTTTTATCATCACTTTCAAAAGAAGCGTTTTCCCTGAAGGGGTAAGCGCTGAACATTCCGTAAAGATCCTCTATCTGCAATGGATCCTTGCCGGTTTCAATTTCCAGCTGAATATAGCGCCAGGTACGGAACCACAAAGGCCGGAACAAACGCTGCTTACCGCCGTCAGCAATAAAATAATCCGCCGGGGCTTTGATCAGCTCATAACCATTCACTTCATTCCGGTTGCCCTTTTTATTATTTTTAAACAGGGTTTCAGCATAGCTTAATTTGATCCTTGCATCTTTGCCGCCACTCACCCATAATTCAGGATAACCGGTTGTTAAAAAATCCTGGTCGATCAGCAGCGCTATTTTTCTTCTGGCAGGAATCAATAGTTTACCGGATTTTGCAGGCCATCCGGCTGAAACCGTTATCCCTTCTGCTTTTCGCACCCTGCTCATCCGCAGTCTGGTTGCTTCCATCTGCGGTATATCCTGCGGCGTCAGCACCCAGGAATAGCTGGTGCCCGATCCATAGGGCATACCACGTTCCAGCAGCGTTGCAGCTGACCAACTCCCATCATCATAGCCTATTTGTTCCCAACCCCAGGGATATTCCGCCGCGTTAACACTATCTGATGCACCTACAGAATAGTTATATGAGATAGCAGGTGTATATGCAGGGTTCTGCATCACTTTCCATGTTTGGTTGGTATTAACTACCGAATCTTCAACGGCAGTACTTTGGATGATCAGACCGGTGCGGTTGCTAATCTGCGCCAGTGGGCGGTATTCGCCCATGTTCCAGACAACAGCGCTGATCGTATTTTCACCCTGCTTCAGATAGCCCGCAATATCAACCGGCTCATAATACCAATGCATCAGGTCGCCTCTTGCAGGGCCCTCGCTTACCGGTACACCGTTTACAAAAAGACGATACCGGTTGTCTGCTGAAACATTAATAAAAAAAGTTGCCGGTTGTTGAGGCAGGTTAAAACTTTTGCGAAAATGATATACCCCATAGCCTGTGGGGGCAGCACCCGGGCAGGCTATCCAGTACGCCGGCCACTTAGCATTTAAGTCCACCTCAGCTGCATAAGCCCCAAACGAGCAGCTCATCAAAAGAAGTAACAGGACGGTATGTCTGGCTTTATTCATTTTATTGTTTCAACAAAAGGGAATTGAGGCGAGGGAACTCTTGAATGCTCCATTAGCTCCTGCAGCTCTTTAACGATTTCAGGATGTTGTGCAGCTATATTTTCATTTTCGCCGGGATCCTTATCCAGGTTAAACAACTCAGCCTTTCTTTTTTCTTTATTGAGCACATTATATACCACGTATTTCCATTTGCCTTTCCTGATGGCCTGTCTGCCCCCCCATTCATGAAACTCCCAATACAGGTAATCATGCTCCTTTTGCTTTCCCTTACCTAAAAGCGTGGGCAAAAACGATATGCCCTGAGTATTAACGGGCGTTTTTACTTTTACAATGCCGGCCAGTGTGGGCATTACATCCCAAAAAGCAGAAAGGTGGCTGGTTTTGCTGGCTGGCGCAATATGACCCGGCCAGCGCGCCAGCATCGGTTCACGTATGCCTCCTTCACAGAGGTCTCTCTTATATCCCCGGTAAGGGCCATTGCTATTAAAATAATCAGGGTCGGCACCTCCTTCTTTGTGCGGGCCATTGTCCGATGAAAAGATAATGAGCGTATTCTCTTCCAGCCCGTATTGCTTTAACCGATCCAGTATTTCTCCTACCTGGTGGTCTAACAAAGTGATCATGGCGGCAAAGGCAGCATGAGCTTCGGGCTGGCTTTCAAAGCCGCCTCTTTTGTAGTTATGATCGCCATATTTTGCGCCCTTAAATGATTTTTCGGGCAAAAACTTTCCCCTGAATTGCGCCATGTACGCTTCCGGCGCTACCAGTTCAGCATGAGGAATAATAGTCGGGTAGTAAAGAAAAAATGGCTTATCCCGGTTTTCATCAATAAAATGCAGTACCTGCTGATGGATCAGCTCAGGCGCATAATCCACTTTTTTATCAGGATAATTTTTTTCCAGCAACACTTTTTGCTGGTTGTGCCACAGAAAATCAGGATAGTAGCTATGCGCCAGTCCCTGCGAAATATACCCGTAAAACTCATCAAACCCCTGCCGGTTCGGATCACCTTCAGAACCAACAGCGCCCAAGCCCCATTTGCCAAAGGCGCCGGTAGCATAGCCGGCCTGCTTCATGATCTCAGCTATGGTAGTAACGGAATCGGGCATGAAGGCGGGTTTTTTATTGCCGGTGCTGTTGCCTCTTATGGGTGTGTAGCCCGTGTGCTGCCCCGTCATTAATGATGACCGGGACGGTGCGCACACCGCTGTTCCTGCATAATGCTGTGTAAACAGCATGCCTTCCCGGGCAATGCGGTCAATATTCGGCGTTCGAAAGCGCTGCTGCCCGTAACAGCTCAGATCGCCATACCCCATATCATCCGCCAGTATATAAATGATGTTGGGTTTATGGGATGTTTTAGCCGGAACAGGAGCCTGGGCGGCTACCCCGTCCGGGGATGAAACCAGCAACAAAATAAACAGCAACCAGCGGATCTTTATCTTAAATAGTACACTCATTAAATACGATTATTTACCTGGGTTTATAGCTGCTTTTTTTATCACTTTCAGCCCTTTGGGCGGAACCGCTGCTTCCCGGATCCTTTCATTCAGCTCTTCATCCAACTGACTGATCAGCTTTTCATACTGCGGATCATTTGCCCGGTTTTTCATTTCATCCGGGTCCTCAACGCGGTTATACAACTCAATCATTCCTTTTCCTCCTTTGCCCCACCGGGTGTACCTGTACTTTTCTGTCCGCAGCGTATACCCGCCGGGGATCTGGGTGAGCGAGCTGTTCCTTGTTTTTTCTGAAGGAGTATTGAGCAGCTTTTTGAAGCTGGTTCCCGCTACATATTCCGGCATGTGCAGCCCTGCCAGCTGGCTTAATGTAGGGTACAGATCGATCAGTTCCACAATGGAAGTACAGGTTTTACCCCTGTTGTGCATCCCCGGCGCATCAATGATCAGCGGTACGCGGTCCGAATTTTCAAACAGCGTGTTTTTTTGATAGTACCCATGTTCTCCCATGTGGTACCCGTGATCAGATGTAAATACCACGATCGTCTGATCTCTTAAGCCCAGGCTGTCCAGTGCCTGCAACACTTTCCCAACCTGCGCGTCCATAAAAGAGATGACCGCGTAGTATCCCTGTATGGCGCACCGGGCCAGCGAATCCGGTAAATTCAGCTGTTCTTTAAAGCGGGACAGCACTTTTACTGCGGGCTGGGGCAATGTTGAAAAGTAATCAGGATCAACCCGGGGCACGCGTATATCATCCCTGTTATAAAGATCAAAGTATTTAGAAGGCGCTACAAAAGGCGTATGCGGCTTATAAAAACCAACACCCAGGAAGAACGGGGTATTTTTCTCTTTATATTTTTTAAGTAATTCAATTGCCTGCAGGGCAACTTTTCCATCGGTATGGTCTTCATCTTTTCCCTCAGCCGAAAGCCAGCTTAACGTGGCTCCAAAAGCGCCCGGCCGCAGGCTAAAGATTTTATTTTCCAGATCCTTGTCAATCCCCCTCGGGTAATACCGTTCGTTCCAGGAGACTGAGTCATCATGGCCCGGTGTACCTATACCCCCGGGGTTATCATAATGAAACAGCTTGCCAACCCGGGCGGAAATATAGCCCTGGTTCATAAAATTCTGAGGCAGGGTAACTACATCCGGAACATGCTGCCTTATATAATCGCGCAGGTTATAATGACCGGTCTGATCCGGATACAGCCCCGTTAATATGCTTCCCCTGGAGGGGCCGCATAACGGGAAATTGCAAAAAGTGTTTGTAAACAGCAGCCCCTGTTTTGCAAGCCTGTCAATATTGGGCGTTTTAACCAGGTAATGCCCGTAAGCGCCCAGGTCACAATTGAGATCATCGGCAATGATAAAAAGAACGTTCATCTTTTTGTGCTGGGCATTGAGCTGTATGGCCGCTGCTGTTAACATTATCAACAGTAACCAGGAACCATAGCACTGGGTTTGTTTTTTAAATAATCGAAATAAATAGTCCATCATTTTATAAATTTTGATCTTTCAGCATTTCTAATGCTTTATTGTCGCTATATTTTTTTGCCCATTCTTTTAAATAATGGCGGTGTGCTTCCAGCACCTCCCTGTATTGGGGAAGACGTGCCAGGTCCTGCATTTCACCGGGGTCTTCATCCATATCAAACAAAGATTCCCGTCGTTTTCCCTCATCATAGACCCAGTATTTAAAATGATCACTGCGTACCATCCGCCCTTCCGGTTTAAAAGTTTTTTTACCCGGAATATCTTTACCAACAGCCAGCCTGTTAGCAACAACAACATATTGCCTGCGCGGATCAGGCTTCAAAACATTGCAGCCGGGCAATGCCGCCGGCAGATCAATGCCTGCGTACGCACAAATAGTAGGAATCAGGTCGATGCCCGTATTGACAAGGTCATCCGATGTTCCGGGCTTCAAACCCGGGCTGGATAAAATAAAGGGTACCCGCGCTGCTTCTTCGTAAAAAACGGTCTTTTGATTCCATTGATGGGCGCCCTGCATATCTCCATGATCACTGAGGAAAACAATGAGCGTATTTTCATACTGGCCGGATGCTTTTAATGCCTTTAAAACCGTTCCTATATAAGCATCCACTTTTTCAATTAGCCGGTAATAGGCCCACCGGTATGCACGCCATTGGGAATCAGTAAAATTTCCTACAGGAAATTGCGGGCTGGACTGGGTGAACCTGCGCATCTCCCGGTTGATATCGCTTTCATTAAACGTTGGTGCATGATTGGGCAATAGCGGCGGGCATTCAGCCAGTGCCGGGGGAACACCTATAGCTCCATCCGGTAATTGATCGCCCCTTGCCCATTCACATATATTGTGCGGATTGACAAAGGAAACGACCAGTAAAAACGGCTGTGCTCTTTTTTTATTAATGAATTGAACCGCAGCGCCGGGCAAAAGGCTATCCGCTCCTCCCAGCTGGTTATTTTGCAGCCATTGAAAACCACTCACTGATGTATTTTTTAAAGGGAACAGAGGAACATGCCATTTTCCTACATACCCCGTTTCATAGCCCTTTGCAGTAAAATAAGTGCCCATCACCGGGAAGGATGCATTACCGGTTGCCGCACTTTTATTATCCATTACTCCCAGCTCATGCGGGTACCTGCCGGTAAACATAGACGACCGGGATGGTGTGCAAAGCGGGTTGGCACAATACGCCCTGGCAAAGCGGACACCGTTTTTTGCCAGTGCATCTATGTTAGGCGTATGAAAATACCGGCTACCTGCAACAGCGCTTATTGCATCGGCAGACTGCTCATCGGTAATGATAATAAGCACATTCTTTGGGGGCTTTATTTCCTGACCAGCGACAGGCAACCCCGCCCATAAACAAAAAACCACTATGCTGATCCATTTTAAATTCATTGTATACTACTTTATTTCATAGTAAAAAATACCGGCATATTTTTCATTCAATGGTCTTGAGTAATAAAGGCGTTTCCCATCCCGTGAAAAGGCAGGGTTTACATGAAAACGCCGCTTCCATACCACATCGTAAGGGTTGTACCTTGCAATTTCAATCGCTTTTTCAGGATGGCCGTTAGGATACAGCTTAAATACCACCGGGTTGGTCTGGTAAAAGGTTTCAGACGCAAACCATTTCCTGTCCGGTGATACTCCCAGGTGATTGCCACGCGGCGTCATGTTCCGTTGCAGCATATTTCCATCCAGGTCCACCCGTACCAGTGTAAAACGCTGCTTCAGATCTTCCGGCTTTTTGCCGTCTTTTTCATAGCGCAGGTGCCCGATCATTGATCCATTGTCATACCAGATGGAATGCAGTGTTTGTGTCATTATTTTAAGGCCGCTTCCATCCCTGTTACAGATCCCCTGTAACTGGTCCTCTTCAAACGGGCCTACATCCAACCGGAATGCAATTTTTTTTCCATCGGGCGAATACTGGCAATGAAGCGCCCGCCAGTCCTTTACAGCGGCTATTTTTTCAGCAGGCAGGTTAGCCGGCAACGGCACTTTAGCGATCTCCGTATTGGTAAGGATCCGCTTTGTTTCAAACGTGTTACAATCCAGCTCATAAATACCAGGAGCGCCGTCTCCTTCACCACTGTAAATATTATACATGATCTTATTCTCATAAGGATAGTGCCCGAGCCCTGCACCCGTTATTTTTTTTGTCAGCAGGTCTTTTCCGCTCTGAGCATCCACAATCCTGATACGACCTTTATCAAAAAACGCTATACGTTTATTATCGATCCATTGCGCTTCCACACCATTATGCGCTACGGTTCCATTAATGTCTGTCAGCTTCCTGTGGTTTTTCAGATCCCGGTCACAAACCCAAAGCTCGCCGGGCACAAATTCTTCCCTGCCATAAGGTTCTTTTTTACACCGGACATAAACAAGGGTCTTTCCGTCCGGGCTCTCCGGGCTGGTGTTATAAAATGAAAAAACAGCAGACATACCATCAGGGCCTACCTGGTGCTCTTTGCCGGGAACCTGCTGCGCACGGGCCACAGAAGTGGTAACAGTCATCAAAATAACCACTGCGATCAAACAGGAAACCCGATTACATAGCCTCCCAAAAGGGGATGTTACCGCTATTGGATCATTTGATTTCGTAATAAAAAGTTCCATTATATTTATTATTTAGCGGATGACTTAAATAAATACGTTTCCCGTCACGCGAAAAGGCAGGATTTACATGAAAACGGCGGTTCCAGGTAATATCATAAGGATCAAAACGCGCGATCGTGACGGTAGCTTCGGGGTGTCCAATGGTGTACAACTGAACAACTACCGGGTTGGTTTTGTAAAATGTTTCGGATACAAAATGCTGCCTGTCCGGAGACATGGCCAGGTGGTTTCCGGGAGGCGTCATCTCTTCTTCCAGGATGTTACCGTCCAGGTCCCATCGGGTAAGCGTATATCTTTTCTCCTTCACTTCCGGTCGTTTGCCATTTTTATCAACCTGTAAATGCCCAACGATGGATGTATTGTTGTACCAAAAAAAGTGCAGCGCTTTATTCATAATCTTTAATCCGGAGCCATCTGCATTGCAAATACCCAGCAGTTGCGATCTTTCAGAGGAGCCAATATCTAAACGAAAAGCGATCCTTTTTCCATCCGGTGAATACTGGCTGTGCAGGGTACGCCAGTATTTCAGCGAATCAATATCTTTTTGCTGCAAATAAGCGGGAAGGGTTACTTTAGCACAATCCTTTATACTCAATACCAAACGGCTTTGTTGCGTATTACAATCCAGCTCATAAATGCCCTGTGCTCCCCGTCCGTCATCGGTATAGATATTATAAAGTATTTTGCCCTGATGGGGTTGATGCCCAAGCCCATCGGCCTGTAACGCCTTTTTCAGCAGGTCTTTTCCTGTATGAATATCTACCAGGCGTACTTTGCCACTGTCAAAAAACGCTATACGTTTATTATCGATCCATTGCGCTTCCACACCATTATGCGCTGCTGTTCCGGCAATGGCAATCACCTTATGATGCTGCTTCAGGTGCCGGTTACAGACCCATAATTCAGCAGGAGCAAAATGATCTCTGCCCGATGGCTCCTTTTTACAACGGACATACGCGATCGTACTACCGTCCGGGCTTTCCGGGCAGGTATTAAAAAAAGAAAAAATAGTTGATGCACCACCAGCGCCTATCTGATGCTCCACCAATTGCGGTTGCTGTAAAGGTTTAACCTGCTGAGCATTAACAGCACCTGCCAGCACCATTGCGATCATGGTGATACCCACGGCGCACCTTTTTGCAAGGTGTTGTATGCCTTTATTCATTTTATGAGATCTCAATAAAAAAAGTACCATTATACATTTCATTTAGTGGCCTGGAGTAATAGACCCGTTTCCCATCCCGCGAAAAAGAGGGGTTCACATGAAATTTTTTCTTCCAGGTGATATTAAAAGGATCAAAACGGCAAATTTCTGACGGAGCTTTGCCTGCACCGGAGTAAAGCGTAACAATGACCGGGTTGGTTTGATAAAAAGTTTCGGACACAAAATAGTTTTTGTCCGGGGATATGGCAAGATGGTTGCCCCTTGGAGCCATCATTTGCCGGATCACATTTCCATCCAGATCCCAGCGGGTGAGGGAATATCTTCGTCCATAGGGTTCCGGTCTTTTTCCATCCGGCTCATTGCTCAAATGCCCGACTATTGACGTATTGTTGTACCATAGAAAATGAAGGGGCTTCATCCAGGCTTTCATACCGGAGCCGTCAATATTGCAAAGACCCAGCAATATGGTATTCTCCTCAGGCCCCAATTCAATCCGAAAGCATATTTTTTTTCCATCCGGTGCATATTGCAGGTGCGAAAGCTGCCATTGCAGCAAGGGGCATAACGAACCCTTCTTCATAAATACAGGTACCGGAAGCGCTGCCAGCTCCTTTAGCCGTAATACCGTGCGCACCTGCTGTGTATTGCAATCGAGCTCATAGATGGCAGGTTCCCCGGGCACTTTTCCCTCACAGATGGAATAAAGTAATTTTCCATTAAATGTTTCATGCCCGATCTCTGCCGCCATCAGCTTTTTATGAAGCAGGTCTTTGCCGGACCGGATATCTATTACCCGCAGCAGCATATCATCCAGCAACGCGATCCGGTTGTTATCGACCCATTGCGCTTCCGCTCCATCGTGAACAGAAATTTTCCTGATACCGGCAACCTTACGATGTTGTTTAAGATCATGATCACAAACCCAAAGCGAAGCCGGTACACGGGGTTTGCCCCGTTCCGGTTCTTTTTCACATCGTATATAGGCAATAGTATGGCCATCGGGACTTTCCGGACAGGTATTAAAGTAAGAAAAGATGGTGGAGGCACCGCCCCTGCCTACCTGTATTTCTTTAAATGTTGTTTTGTCATCCGGCAGTACAGCTCCCGATTGTTTGACAGGAGGGCTCAAAAAAAGAAGAACGGATATTGCAGGTACTAAAATCGCTGTTCTCATATTCTTTTAATTAAAAGATCATCAATTTCCAATGCCGTATGCCAGGTACGGAATCCAAACAATCCCTTGTTATATGATTCTCCGGGTTCACTGCTTACCAGGTCCAATACTTTATTCCGGTCTTCCCAATACTCAAAATGATTGCCTTTCCTGATCAATTTTATATGTACTTTTTTTCCGCGGATATTCCTGTACTGACGGGCTTCTGCCATCAATTTGAAACCCGGGTTTTTTCTGAAACGGTAGCGAATTGCTGAAGTATCTCCATTTGTAACATTCGTAACAATAAAACCATTCAGCTGGTGATACTTCCGGTAAAGGCCGTCCTGTCGCGTTGCTGCAGTTTGCCGGAGAGGCTTACCGGACGGATCGCTGTACATAAAGAATACATTTATGTTATTGGCATCATCGGCAGAGGACAGCAGATACACATCGAATTCAATGCTGACATCTCCTATTATTTCTTTATCCAGCCAAACCGATGAAGCACGGGGTACTGCTGTATCCGCATCGATCCGCAGGCGGCCATTGCGAATGGTTACAGCATTGCCTTCGCTCCAGAAGGATCCGGGTGGCTCCCCGTCAGGATAATCAAAGTGCTCGGTAAATAGCCGGTCACTCTGATTGCCCATCAACAAGAGCATCCCGATACCAATAATCAATAACTGGTACATGCATCTCTTTTTTAGTAAAAAATCCGGGCGGGATTCTATCAGTCCCAGTTCGGATTCTGGGTCAATAAAGGGTTCAGATCTATTTCATCCCCCGGAATCGGGAACAAATAATCCCGGTCTTCTCTAAAGACTTTTGTAAAAAGCTTCACAAACCTGAAATCCACTACGTCATTATTAAGTCCAAAAACCGGATCCTGCGCAGGCGTCAAATGAGCTACATGCCACCTTTTCACATCAAAGTATAAATGCGTTTCGAACATCAGCTCCTTATAGCGTTCCAGCCTGATCGCACGCTGCATCTGGTCTTTGCTTAGTCCTGTGGGAAGATCTACAATTTTCGCCCTTTTCCTTACGCGGTTCACGGCATCATACACTTCGGGTAAAGGGCCTTTTGCTTCATTAACGGCTTCCGCATACATCAGTAATACATCCGCAAAACGAACCAGCGGGAAATTGGTCGGACAGGTACTGGGATTCAGAATATTTTCTTCTCCCAGCGTCAGGAACTTGCGGATAGGTATCACACCCACCGTGGTACTCCAGGTCGTACGTAATGCAGGCGTGTCGGCATTGATATATGTGTTGTAAGGCCAGTAGAGTTTATAGTACATATTGTTATTGCCGAAAAAAGTAGATCCGGGCAGAATAACGCTTTGGCCAAGACGTACATCAGCATCTGCGAATGTAGTGTCGTACCAGTGAATGAGGTCTTTTCCGTAATCTACTTCTGCGGTGCTGCCGGTATAGGCTGTCCTTTGGGGTATGGTTGTAAGATCAAAAGGTGTTCCGTTCTTATGGGTAAATACACTTAATGCTGTTGTTGCGGCTTCTGCATAATCTTCTCCGCCTACGCCTCCGCTCCGGTTGCCGTACCAACGCTCAAAAGTGCTGCCCGTGCCTGCTTCCATGGCATATTGCAGCTCAAAAACAGACTCTTTATTATTTTGGGTCTGCCAGTAAAAAGAATCACCAAAATTGTCTGTAAGATCATAGGTATAGGGTGCCTGTAATAACTTGGCAAATTCCGCTTCGGCTTCATCCCAGCGTTGCAGGTATAAGTAGGTTTTCCCCAGCATGGCAATAGCTGCACCCTGGGTAGCCCTGCCCACATCCGCAGAGGTATAGCTTACCGGTAGTCTTTGCGCCGCATCTTTAAAATCATCGATCACTAATTGCTGCACCTCTGCAACAGGTGACCTGGGAAGAAAGGTTTCCGATACAGGTGTGGGTTTATCAATCAGCACCACATCCCCAAAATAATTCCAAAGGTAGAAATAGCATAAACCCCTGAAGAATTTGGCTTCACCGATCAGCCTGTTCCGCAAGTCTTCTGTTACATTTTCATTGTTATCAAGGCCTGCTATAACATCATTTGCATAAATAATGGGCTTATAAAAATTGGTATATATGTTTAATATGCCTGTTCCACGGTTGGTACCAAGCCCCATGGAGAAGGCATTGCTGGCTGCCCTGCCATAAGAATAACTATCCGGGCCGAGATTAGTGGTAACATTTATAAACGGATCCAGAAAGGCTTTCTGTGAAGCAGCCTGGTAGATGCCGTTAACGGCTAATTTGGCATTGGCATCGTTCTCAAATATTTTGGTACTTGATATACCATCATAAGGAACCGTATCCAGGAAGTTTTTATTGCATGCCATAAAGGGCAGGGAAAATAAAATGGCGATTATATAAATTCTGAAATTCATGATCTGGATTGTTTTGTGGATGATAATAGTTAAAAACTGATTTGAAGGCCGAATGACGCCACTTTTCCCAGTGGATAAGAGGCTTCGTCATTCGTAGACCTTGACATTTCCGGATCGAGGTTCGGCCAATTTGTCCACGTAAAATAATTTTCCAAATTGGCAAAAACCCTGAACTTATTGAGCTTGAGCGACCTTATGATTGAATTGGGCAACGAATATCCTAATTGCAATGAGCGGATCTTAAAGTAATCTGCCCTATGCAGGAAAAAATCAGAAGTCTGGTTATTGACCTGGCTGCCTGCATATACCTTAGGAATATTCGTATTGGTATTTTCGGGCGTCCACATATTCAGATACTCAGTAGGGTATATATAGTTACCGGTATTGTGAGTGAGTGCATAAACAGAAGAGCTCAGATACCGGTCCCATTTACCTACCCCGCTAAAATAAACGCTGAGGTCAATACCCGCATAGTCAAGCGTAATACTTCCTCCATAGTTAAATACAGGGATAGGATTGCCCTTCAATACCCGGTCGTCATCATTTATTTTTTTGTCGCCATTCTCATCTTTGTACAGAAAGTCACCGGGGTCGGGCGTAGCAGGTGAAAATGTATATCCTGCCGCCACCAGGTCATCCACTTCCTTTTGACTTTGAATGATATGATCTACTTCTCTCACCCAGAGAACTCCTATCGGGTACCCCTCTGTCCAAGCGGCAGCATTCTGGCCGTGCGGTTCTATGAAATCTCCTTTATAGCTTATGATCCGGTTCTGATTATAACTAAAATTTACATTGGTATAAATATTCAGTTTACCGATATGCTGTGCATAGCTGGCCTCTGCTTCAAAGCCGTAATTACGCACTTTGGCTGAATTGACCAGGGGAGCGCCAATACCGCCATTGGTAGCCGGAATGGGCAGATCGGTCAATATACTTTTTGTTAATTTGTTATAGTAATTTAAACTAAGATCCAGCCGGTTAAACAACCGCGTATCTATGCCTACATTGGTAACGGCGGTCGATTCCCAGGTAATGCTTTCATTACCAAAAGACGTATAAATAAGTCCTGAAGAAGGCACTTCATTAAAAGGATATTTGACTACAGAATAAAAATTCTGCCAGGCATAATTGCCGATGCCATTATTTCCGAGCTCTCCATAAGAAGCTTTCAGTTTGAAATTGGTAAAGACGTTTATCAATGGCTTAAAAAAATCCTCCCTGGAGATCATCCAGCCTACGGAACCTGATGGAAATAGTCCCCACCTGTGATCGGGCGAGAACCTTGATGAACCGTCATACCTCAGATCCGCTTCAAAAAGATATTTTCCATCATAATCGTAATTGAACCTTCCAAAAAAGGAGCGCATGGCATAATCATTGGCATTACCAGCCAGGTTCGTAATTTCCCCTGTAGCGGCGTCTAATACCGGGGTTTCATAACTCAGCAGATCCTGCCGGGCGCCTGCAAAACTCTGACCCTTAAAATACTCCTGGTTATAGCCCAGCAGTAAATGCCCGCGGTGTTTACCAAAAGCCCTTGTGTAATCGCCATATATATCTATTACCTGTCGTGCATTCTTTTGAAAATTATTTCTCAATGTCCTGATATTCCCGGAAGCATCACTTGTTTTTTCCCCTGTTTTAAAATTCCACAGGTCTGCAGGTTCCGTACCGCTCCATCCAAATTCCTGGTAGATATCAGCAAAGTAACTTGCTGTGATCGAGAGCCCCTTTAAAGGTGTCAGCACTCCAAAAACTTTTCCCTGGAAGCGGTTCCCTGTAGTTTCGCCGCGTGCCTGCTTTGCGGAACGTAAGGGGTTATTGGTGCTTACTTCATTATCCAGCTGCGGGGCGCCATACCTTCCATCCGGATTTTGAGGCAGGATAGACGGACTGCTTGCCCGGAACCACTGAAAAATATCATCGATGTCAACAGGATCCGACTTGGAGGAAATATAGGTGACATTATTTCCTAACCGAAGCCAGTCATTTACTTTATAAGAAAGATTATTACGGAAATTGATGCGGCGGAAAGCCGTGTTCGGGATCATACCATCATCATTATAATAATCCATGGAGGTATAAAAGTTCACTTTATCGTTTCCGCCCTTGGCCGATATATTATGATCCTGGACTATATTACGTTTTGTAATGGCATCCCACCAGTTGGTACTGGGGTATTTTATGGGATCTGTTTTAATGCCTTCGCTCCATTCTGCTATGTCTTCATCATTATACCAGGGATCAGAACCGGAGTTTTCCAGTGTCATATTGATCAGTTTCATATGATCAACGGTATTATAGGCCCAATCCGGTAATAACGTGGGTTTTTTCCATCCTACATAATTGTTATAGGTAAAATTTACCTTGCCGTTCATTCCTTTCCCCGTCTTTGTGGTAATCAGGATAACGCCATTGGAAGCTCTTGAGCCATAAATAGCGGCAGAAGCTGCGTCTTTTAAAATGGAAACAGATGCCACATCATTGGGGCTTACTGAATTGATATCCGCCACCTGCCCGTCTACGATCACCAATGGCTCCGAGCTTATGTTTAAAGAGCCTACACCTCTTACACTCAGGTCCGCATTATTATTGCCCCGGGGCAGGCCATTATTTTGCCGTACATTAATACCTGCCGCTAACCCGGCAATTGCAGACGAAACATTGGAGATGGCCCTGGAGTTCATAGATTGTTTGTCAAAATCGATACTGGAAACAGCCCCGGTAAGGTTCGCTTTCTTTTGCGTACCGTATCCTATTATAACTACCTGATCCAGCGATGCATCTGTCTTTTCCAGCACCACCACCATATTATTACTTACCGGTTGTTCTTTTGTAATATATCCTAATGAACTAAATACAAGGATGGCATTATCTGATTTTACGTTTAAGGAAAAACTGCCGTCTTCCCTGCTGGCGGTTCCATTATTCGTTCCTTTTTCAACAACGCTCACACCTGCCAGGGGATTACCCTCTTTATCATTTATTTTACCGGAAATAACCCGGGGTTTGTTGGCTTCCCCCGCAACAATAACTACAAGTGTATTATTAATTACCTGGTAGGATAATGATGTATTATGGAGCAGTTTATCCATAATAAAACTTAAAGTGGCATTTTCTGCTGAAATACTCACCTCTTTTTCTTTGGGAAGCGTTTCTGTTTTATATACAAACCTATAGTTCCCCTGCGCTTCTATTGCTTTAATTGCAGTTTCAACGGAAACATTCCTGAGATTTAAATTGATTGTTTGTGCTGAAATTGTATCTGCAAAAGCCTGAAAAGAAAATATCAAACTTAGTATAATGGCAAGTTTCGTCATTAGCAGGTATTTGATAATTCCACTGCCCCCAAACAGGGCAACAGAATTGTTATTTTTTTGCATAACTTTACATTGGTTTTTAGATAAATAAGTGTTGTCGCAAATACAGCTTTGTTTAAAAGCCCGGGAGAATGCTGGTAACATTCTCCTTTTTTATTGGAGTTATTTTAATCTTTCGTTTTCATACTGCAATCATTTTTTAAGTTAAGGAACAATCGTTATTTTATTTTTATCAATCGTATAGTTAAACCCTCCTGCTAACTTCAGGGCATGCATTACCTGATCTACATTTTCATCCTTAAACAGCCCGCTGAACTCCTTCTCTTTCAGGCTATCATCTTTAATTTCAACAGTGACCCCATACCACCTGGAGATCATTTGCGCTACGTCTTTCAGCTTATGATCCCTGAACGCCAGGCAATTGTGCAGCCACTGTGTTTCAACCGTTGCAGAATCTTTAAACGGAGTCTGCAAACCCGTAATCTTGATCTCCGGTTTTAGTGCGCCTGCTACCGCCTCTTTTCCAAAGTTTCCGGGGCTTTTAAAAATTAATTTCTCATTGGGCTTTAAGAGTATCTTGCGGGCATCGCCATTGTTAAGATTCAATTCAATGGAACCTCTTACTAAAGTGGTTTCAGATTCCTGGTCTGATGAATAGGCTTTCACATTAAATGCAGTGCCCAGAACTTTGATATCAAAATTATTGGTGTGCACGATAAAAGGATGATCCGAATCATGCGTAACATCAAAATACGCTTCACCGGACAGTTTTACATCACGACTGGTTTTTCCAAAATCCTTTCCATAAGAAATTTCACTTCCCGCATTCAGCCACACCACGCTGCCATCCGGCAATTTCATACTTGATTTTGATCCGGGCCGGGTAGCAACAACTACATCTTTTGCATTCACCTTGTCCCGGTTCACAAAATAGAATACGCTTAGCAGCACGATTGCCGCAACAGAAGCGGCGGCCAATAAGTATTTCAGGCGGCTTTGAGCTGTTGATCTGATAACGGCTGACCTGGCAGGTAATTCCGCTGTTTTTTCTTTGAGCGCTTCCCATCTTTTTCGCAGATAGGTCTTATCCACCTCTTTGATCCCTTTCAGCGGCGCTTCATATAGCTGATCAACAATTCCGGACAGTTCAAAATAGCCTGGATTATCGCTTAGGAACCCGTTCAATTCCTGCTGCTCATCAGCAGATAATTCTCCTGACCTTTTTCTAAGTAATAATTCTAAAAACCGATTATAGCTCATATTGGCAACTTTCCTTACTGATAAAGTCTTCTTTTTTTACAAAAACCCCCAAAGAGGTAAAAAAAAATCTGAAAGAAAATCCTGTTTAATTTTTGTTGGAGGAAAAATACAGGTGAAACTCGGGAAAATCAGTTTTCAGCGCTTCAATAAGCTTTTTTACAGCTATATTCATTTGGTTTTCAATAGTTTTTTCTGAGAGCCCCAGCAGTTGAGCTACTTCCTTATACTTCATTCCCTCTTCCTTGATAAGGCGGAAGATCAGCCGGCATTTAGCAGGAAGCTGATTAACGGCCTCGGAAATCTTATCACAATTTTCTTTATTTATAAGGGAATTGACCTGCGGGATGTAGGAAAAAGTAAACACTTCTCCCAATTCTTCAAAAGAAAGACTTTTAATTCTTTTGTGTGTTTTTATAGCATCAATAGACGCATAACGGACTGCCCTGTAAAGGTAGAAGGAAATTTTCCGGATATTCCGGGCGGTCTTCCTGTTCTCCCAAAGCTTTACAAAAACATCTTCCACCACTTCTTCTGCGAGCTGCTGATCTTTTAAAAGTGACACAGCATAGGAAAGCATCCCGGAAAAAAATTTTTCAAATAATTCCCTGAAAGCCCCCTCATCGCCCTCTGAAATACGATATAAAACCGTTTCGGAATCCATTATACTGCCCCTCTAAGATTTCAATGTATACATCGCGCCAGGAATATTACCATAGCCGAATAAACCGGTGTTTAATATATGAAAGCAATCAAAAAGCTTCTATGGTACTTTTACACTAAATAACATTATTTATAACATTCAGCAAAATAAATCCTCCTGCAGGCGAAATAATCAGGACTGCAAAACGCTGAAACAGAAAGTTGGGTGGCTTGCTTTTTTCTTTTAAAAACTGACGGAACCTGTTTTTACAGCGGCAGCAATTTATACCAATTGACTATCCGTAAAGGGCTGACCGGAAGTCTGCTTCTTACACAATACTTTTTCTGGATTATTCAATTCCGGTTACCCGGAATGCTGCAGGTCAGCATCTTTTGCCCATCAGGCATTATTCCGGGATGGGTCTGTCATAGCCGCCTGCCTTAACATCAATCAGCAAAACCATTGCAGCATTAATAGATCAATTGTTGGAAAGAAAAGTCAGGATGACGCATTTCTATTTCGTTCCTGCCTGATTCAAACTGAGCTGCTGTTGCATAAGCAAACATCTTTTGCTCATAGTCACTGATCGCAGCCTGCAGGGTTTTATGTTTTCCGTTTGTGAGGCTATCGGATAAGGTTAATGCATCCACCAGTCCGGTATTTACACCCGCGCCTGCAAAAGGAGGCATCAGATGTGCCGCATCTCCAATAAGCGTTATGGGCAAGGGGCGATCCTTTTTCCAGGGCTTATTCAATGGCAGTTTTTTTGTTGGCAACCCAACAAAGAAAGCAGTTGCGCGGAATAATTGTTTATACCGCTCATTCCAATTGGAGCACCTGTTCAACAGGAACGCAATAATGCTGTCCGTGTTCTGAAAGTTCAATCCATTACCGTGCCCCCATTCCACGGGCTTTCTAAAAATTACACCATAGGTAAGCGCATCCCTGTTGCGGGGGTTTGCTACCAATAAATTGCCCTGGCTGGCAGTCATCAGCCTTTTACCATCGCATAATTGATAAAACTCCGGGCAATTGATTTCCGGTTGCGCTACATCTCCCTGTATTATAAAAGTTCCCGTTTCTTCCACTTCGGTATCCGTAACATAGCTCCTTACCCGGGACATTCCTCCATTGGCTGCGATAACAAGATCTGCCATTGCACCGGGTTTATTTTCAAATTGTAACCGCCATTTCCCATCCTGCACCTCAAGCCCTGTACACCTGCAGTCCCAGACAACGGTGCCACCTGTTAAACTGTCAAGCAACAGTCGTCTCAAATCGTTTCTGTTGATCTCCGGGTTATCGTATTGATTTCCGGGCGTGATTTTTTTAGTAGACAACACGTTCCCCTGCTCATCTGCAATGTTTATTCCCATAGGCAGGGCCGTAGCATAATACGCTTCCAGCAATCCTGCCTTTTTCATAACCACCTGGCCTGAACTTTTATGCAGATCGAGCGTGCCGCCCCAGATCCTTGTTTGCGCGTCTTTATCTCTTTCATAAACGGTTACGTCTGCATCTTTTTGCTGTAGCAATCTTGCCATGGTCAGACCAACCGGCCCACCACCAATGATAGCTACTTTTTTATTTTGTAATAACATGATCCTGCATTGTTTTAGAATGCAAAATTCCGGAATGATCCTGCATCTGTCTTGTATAAACGCGACAAAATACCAACCTTTGGACATTCTATTAGTTTTTGAACCCGGGTGCGGCATTGTGTTCTTCATTCTTTTTCCGCCCCCGGCGGGATTTTGTACGCAGATCCGCTATTCCCCACTCAACAGAGTAAATAGCTTTTGATTTAAATAGAAATTGTCCCGACCTATTTTATGTTTAACCAAAATGCCTTCTGTTACCAATGTTTCCAAATATCTTATTGCTGTATTCCGACTCACATTTAAATCATGTTGAATAAATTCAATTTTTGTATATGGATATTTAAAAAGATTATTCAGTAAATCCTGACTATACATTTTAGGATATTTACTTCGGATATACTGCTTAAATTGCTGCATCAGCTTTTTTATCTCTGTAATTAAGATAATGGTTTCATTGGATGTTTGAGCCACGCCTTCCAGCATATAGAGTAACCACTCTTCCCATTCTCCCGTATCTCTCACTTTTTGCAAAAGTTGGTAATAGCTGTTTTTGTTTTTTATGATGTAATGGCTTAAATACAAAACAGGTAAATGCAGTAGTTCTTTCTGTGTCAAATACAGAATATTAATAATTCTACCTGTTCGTCCATTACCGTCATAAAAAGGGTGTATACTTTCAAACTGATGATGAATAATGGCCATTTTGACTAGGGGGTCTGCATCCATAACACTATCATCATTAATAAAAGTTTCCAGATTGTTCATTAACGAAACAATGGTATCATAATCCTGAGGTGGCGTATAAACAACTTCTCCTGTTTTATCATTTAATAATTTAGTTCCGGGTAGCTTTCTGAAACCTGCCTTATTTTCTTCCACTACTGCCTGTATTTGTAATATGTTATTATTAGTAAGCAGATGGTGCTCTTTTACCAACTGAAAACCCTTTTTCAGTGCTTGTGCGTATAGATAAACTTCTTTTGTAGCAGCGCTTGCAAATTGATTGTTGAATAAGTTGCTTTGATATACTTCATCAAATGTGCTGATAATATTTTCTATCGCAGAGCTTTCTTTTGCCTCTCTCAACGTTAATGTTTCCAATAATATATTTTCGTTAGGAATACTACTGGTAATACCTTTTAATTCTGCCAAAGCTTTATGTGCCTGAGTAGTTTTACGCAAAACAGCTTTTGTTTCTATATCTTTTTGAACAGGCAATAATGGTAGCGAATGCTGCATTCCAGATCTATTTGTTATCAAATGTAACCCAAAAATGGGCAAAAATGGGTTATATAAAATACATGTAACCCAAAAATGGGCAAAAATGGGTTATATAAAATACATGTAACCCAAAAAGGGTTATAACTACCGGCACGCTATTTTAACCTAAGTTCAGGCCTTCGTATTCAATAGCAGGCAGCTACAGCTCAATAGCAGCACTACAGCTGAACGTATTGCGACGCAACGAAGCTCAACCGGAGTTACTGCTGCCCGGCCTAAAAAAATAGTTCTATACAAAAAATAAAGAAGGAAGGTTTATTATGTTGCCAGGGAAAAAAAATCATTGTGGAAATATGCCTGCTGCTCTTTCCTTGCTTTACGTGCAAATGCCGCGGGGGTAGTACCGCTGTAGCGCCTGAACTCCCGGCTCAGGTGGGGTTGATCCGTATAGTCCAGTTCCTGCGCAAGGCCGGCAATGCTGGTGTCCGGATAAAGCCATAACCGGTTACGCACCTGCTCAAAACGCATCAGGCCGGATACGTCTTTGACCGTATATCCGGATGATTGCCTGAACTTCCTTTCCAGCGTGCGAACCGTGGTATGCGCCGCCGCCGCTACCTGGCTTACCGACAGGGTACCGTTTGTTTTTCTCATAGCAACCCCCGCTTTGAATAGCATACTGTTGGCAGCAACGCGCGACCGTGCATCCAGGAAATATTGTTTTACAGCAACCAGCGCTTCATCTATCTTACCAGCCTGTACCTGCTTTGCCAGCGGGGATTGAAGCCGGGCAACCGGATGCTCCAACAGGCGTGCTCCTTCTTTGCCGGGCGGCAGTGCGAGCAGCTCGAACACGGCCCAGGGAAAGCAGCGGATACCAATGATCTCCAAACGGTTTTCTGTATAAAAAAGGACCGGCTGATCCAGCAGTCCCATCATAAACGGGGATGGTAACGGCTGCAGGCGCCCATTGTAAAAAACACTACAGGTGCTTCCGAAATGAAAAATAATTTCAGCATAGCCGTCAGGCAGCACTTCAAAACCGGTTTGTATTGCCCCGGTATTCCTTCTGTTGTACCAGAAGCACTTTATGGTATCCTGTAACTCTTCGGGTGGTTCAAATTCCTGATGCTGTATTGCGGGAGATAACATGTTTTTGCGTAGCGGTGCTCTTTCCGGCAAATATACATTAATTGAATGGAGCTTTATAGCAACTTCAACCAGGCAAATCCTTGCTCCATCCTGCCGGCATGTTGTTTCATAACTCCCACTGTTCCGAAGCATCGGAACGCAGAATAGCGCAGAACAGAGTAGTTTTTATATCCGTCCGCATACTTCCATTTGGCTGGTAGGGAAAGATGCACCCATCATACGGTAAATAACAAGTGCTGTCAGCCACTACTGAACAATAATAACAGACTGTAGACTGTCACCCTGAGTAAATTATTGGTGGCCCAAATCAATGATGCGATGACGTATTTATTTGTTCTTTCAAATTGAAAGCGTTTTCTAAATGTAGGGCTATATCAGCTTAATGATAGCAATTCAACAGCTGAGCGTTTCGCTTTCAGCGAAACATACCACTATATGCTGAAGCCGATAGAAGTGCTCCCCGAAATCGTGCCGTAACCGATTTCGGGAGTCTTTTTTGGGTACCTTTTTGGACAAGCAAAAAGGTACAAATAAAAAAATACCAGGGAAGCTTTAAATAAGGTATACATGTGGATGCGAAAAGAATAGTACAAATCAGTTACTTACAAATGTGTCATTGGCAGCGCATTCCGCGATAGCGGAAGAAGTCGAAGGATTTCTCAATCATCGAACACTTCAATATTTCAGAGCCTCCCCGGCTTCGCTCGGATCCGAACATTCGGATGACGAACGTATCATTGGTCCTCAATGCATAATTCCATCTGTCATTGGCAGTTTTTTGACAGGGCCTAATCATCCGAAAGTTCGGATGAGGTGATGACAAACGCGCTTATGGTCACCTGGTCTCGTTAGCGATCGGGATTATTTCAGGGCCTACTCCTGTTTCAGGGCCCGGGTGAGCGATACATAGATGCCGAAACAATTCCGAATTATCGGAACGGCATGACAATAAGAAAGGTTGATTTTCAAAACAATAACACATCTGTCATTGGCAACCTGACGAGGCCTGCCCGACTGAACGTCGCTCGGAGGTGATTTTTTTATTGCTGCTCATGGTTCGTCAGGCTATGACAATCATTTTTGTCATCCGAGGTCCGGATTCAATAAACCTGTTTACTGCAGCCTAATGCTACCCTTTTATGTTTGACTATTATTAACGCTGTACCGGTGTTCAACCCAATAGTATCGCACAATGAACGAAGGTTATTTTCCAGCCTGCTTTCTTTCAGCCTGCAGCAGTTCCTGCTGGTGTATGCTTTCCTTATGAATATCGTTGTATAAAGCTCTTATAAATTCTTCCGAGAGCTGCCGGGTCTTGCCTTGCTGAATGGCAGCCTTCAATACTTCTTCAAAGCGGGCGGATTGAACGACCCCGATCTTATGATCCATTTTATAGATGCCAATGGCGCGTGCGGCCTTCATCCGCTGCCCCAGCAGATCGACCAGTTGTTTATCCAGTGTATCGATCTGTTTGCGATAGTAGCTTAAGGTGTCCTGTGCCTGAACCTTTCCTGTATAGAAGCAGAGAATAATACTTACACTGCCTATTATTTTTTTAATCATAGAACGAATAATTGATCAGAGTTATCAATGGGAAGCGCTCCTGTATTCCGTGAAGCACGGTATTTACCCTATCAGATCTGTACAAATACAGATGATTAACCCAAGATTATAACGTTGAAAACAGCTGTTTATTTTCCAAGAGATTTATTTTTAAACCAATTTACTAAAAAAATGAGGAGAACCGGAATTAAGAAAGATTCCGAGGGCTTTTTGAAGTTCTGTGAATTACCAGGATGTCAGAGAAAACTGAAGGGTGGCCCGCGAAGGCATAGAACCAATAACGAGCAGCAAGCACCCACCAAATAAACCGGCCATGATATTACCGTTTTAAAATCTTTCCTTATTGAAAAAGCGGATACCGGTTTGTTCAAATGCAGTAAGCCTCGGTTTTAATCTTTTTTTAAACGACCAAAAGTCTTGCTTTGCCCGGGGCGTCCATGCTATCTCTGCTAATGCGCATAAGCGGGGGAAAAGCATATACTGCACCTGATCTACGGATTTGATAAACTCTGTCCACAGAACCGCCTGGGTGCCCAGCACATATTGCTGCTCCCCGGTTGAAAGTACGGCCGGTAGCGGATCGTATGCGTACACCTTTTCCAATGTATTAATAGAGAAGGAGGGTGCATGGGCCTCATACCGGCTATTGGCTGTTTGATGCCGGTTGAGATAAAGCGGGTTGCCAGGGCACATAATTACAGCATGGTGTTTCCTGGCCGCTTCAATGCCTCTTTTTTCACCGATCCAGCTCATAACGGCGGCATCAGGAGCCAGACTGTCTCCTTCCAGTATTTCTTCCCAGCCAATTAATCTTTTGCCCCTGGAGCGGATGAACTGCTCCATACGCCGGATGAAATAACTTTGCAATGCTTCTTCCGTTTTCAGCTGTTCTTTTTGCATAAGCGCCTGGCAACGGGGACAGGTCTTCCAGTCTTTTTTATTTACCTCATCACCCCCTATATGAATATACTTTGAAGGGAAGAGATCAGTTACCTCGGTAAGAATATTTTGCAGGAACGTATAAGTGGCCGGGTTGCCGGGGCAATAGTTGGAATGAAACCAATCGAAGTTTCCGGAAAGCTGGGTATTGGGAACCGGCTGCGGGGTGCCGGAGCAGGAATATTCCGGATAGGCTGCCAGTGCGGCCCCGGAATGACCGGGCATTTCAATCTCCGGCACGATGGAAATGTTGCGCAATGCCGCATAAGCAATAATGTCTTTCACCTGCTCCCGGGTGTAATACCCGCCATATCTACAGGAAGGTTTGCCTTTCAGTGCAGCGGTGTCTTTTTGGTAAAAGAGCGCTTCGTCCTTTTCCATGCGCCATGCGCCAACAGATGTAAGCCGCGGGTACTTTTTTATTTCTATACGCCAGCCCTGGTCATCTGTTAAATGCCAGTGAAGCACATTCATTTTGAAAGATGCCATGATATCAATAAGCTGTTTCACCATTTCCGGTGAAAAGAAATGACGGCTTACATCCAGCATAAGACCCCGCCAGGCAAAGCGTGGCCGGTCTTTTACCCACATGCAGGGCACCTGCAGCGGCTCATTGGTGCGGATGGCGGGCAGGGTTTGCAACAGGGTCTGAACACCATAAAATATTCCGGAGGCTGTTGCCGCTGTAATGTCTATTTGCCCGCGAGCAACATTTAGCGTATACCCTTCATTTCCCAAACCAGCGCCGGGCACAATATGAAAAACGATCCGGGAGCCGGAACCCCTGCCGGAACTGGCGTTCAGTTCTATTCCTGATAATTCTTTAATATGATCCTGGAAAAGACGGGCAATGGCTTTCAATTGCGCATTCCTGCTGTTGTACACAAGTGCAGTACTGTTCCCAATTATAAAAGAGCCCGCCCTGGCGGTCAATATTGCAGGTAGGGGAATCAATTTAATTCCGTTCTGTGCGGGCAGGGCAGAATGAAAGCACAGTAGCGCAAAAAGCATCCCGGCAAGTCTTGTAATTGGGCAATACTTCATTCAACAGAATATTAATGAGCAATGCTGACAGAAAAGCGCAGAATGATTTGCTTACCTGCGTAATTCAGCGTTCCGAAGCACGGAACAATGGGAGATTCCAAATGAAAATTCATGCTATGCCCTACACTAGTTTATTGTCGTATCAAAAATAATTTGAGCCTCATTGTCCCTGTATTTTTTAATCAGCGCGGCCAACTGCTCTTTTAAACCCTTACTGAGCTTTTGTCCGCGGGCTGTGTGGTAAATGTTGTTCAATTCCCGGGGATCTTTTTCCAGGTCAAATAATTCCCAGCTCTCCACACGCTTGTAAAAACGGATCAGCTTGTAACGTCTGGTTTTAATGCCAAAATGGGGTGATACGGAATGCTCCCCGTTCTCATAATAATGATAATACATGGCGTTCCGCGATTGATAGTTTTGATGGCGGAGCAACGGCAGGAACGATTGCCCCTGCATATCGGCAGGAATAACAGCCCTGCCCGCATCCAGTAAGGTGGGCGCAAGGTCCAGGTTCATGATGAAATCATTGATCCGGGTACCGGGCTTGATAACCCCCGGATAGCGCATCACCATCGGCGTACGGAAGGACTCCTCGTACATAAACCGTTTATCAAACCATCCATGTTCCCCCATGTAAAAGCCCTGATCAGATAAATAAATGACAATCGTATTTTTTTCAAGATCGTTTTTGTCCAGATAATCCAGTACGCGTCCAATATTCCGGTCAAGGGATGCCGCAGTGGCCAGATAGTCGCGCATGTAGCGTTGATACTTCCACTCGGTAAGTGCTTTACCCGTAAGCGGGCGGGCCTTTAATCCGGCATAGATCTTATTATAATGCTCCAGGAACACTTTACGTTGTTCCGGCGTCATACGCGCAATGGAGCCTTCCTTTTCAGCCTTTGCTTCACTATCAAACATTTTCAGGTCGTACCCCATGATCATCGTTTTGGCAATGGTCATATCCTGCACCTGTGCAGCTTTACGCGTTGCATAGCTATCAAAAAAGTCCTTGGGCAACGGAAAGGTTTTGTCCTCAAACCTGTCCAGATCCGGCAGATCCGGCATCCAGGTCCTGTGTGTGGCTTTGTGACCAATAACCAGGCAGAAGGGTTTTGAGCGATCCCTTTTATCCAGCCATTGTTCGGAAAGATCTGTAATGATGTTGGAAACATAACCGGTATAATGCTTCCGCACGTTACCGCTTTCAATAAAATCCGGATTATAATACTGCCCCTGACCCGGTAGTATATTATAATAATCCAACCCTTGCGGGGTATTGTTTCCCAGGTGCATTTTGCCGATCCAGGCAGTTTGATAGCCCGCCTTCTGAAGATCTTTTACAAAAATATCCTGGTTAAAATTGAAATTGGAGTTCTCATTGTCCCTGAATCCATTAACGTGGCTGTATCTGCCGGTTAAAAAAGTTGCCCGTGCAGGGCCGCAGATGGAGTTTGTTACATAGGCCTTTGTAAACAATGCCCCTTCATTAGCCAGGCGATCAATATTGGGCGTTTTTGTAAACTTACTGCCATAGGCACTGATGGTTTGGAACGCATGATCGTCCGATATGATCACTACGATATTGGGTTGCTGCGCAAATGCATTTGTAAATGCGCAGATTGTCATAAACAGGATTGCCAGGAATTTTCTGTACATGATTATCATTTTTTTAAGAATTAATGCAGGATGCAGCAAGTTGTTGATCCTGCAAAAGATTTCTTTTTATTATTTCGCCTGATGAATCGTAACCGTAACAGGCGGCAATTGGAACGTTGGGTTTAAAATAACGTCCACCGCTCTTTCAGCGCCGGAAGTATTGGCGGCAATTTTAACCGGCAGCGTAAAATCTCCGCTTCCATAAGGCCTGGTAGTAGTGCACCAGGGTGCGGAGGACGGAATCTGTACCCACCAGCCATCTGTTCCGGCCTTTATAATTACGTTGACGGTTGCACCATCAGCGGCAACGCTTTCCGTTGTTTCCAACTGTGCGCTGAAAGGTGATGCCACGGGTTTGTAGTTGATATTTTTGTCTTTTTTACAAGCGAAAAAACTGAGCACGATTGCTAAGGTAAAGAACAGGCTATATATCTTTTTCATTATTCTTTTTTTCAGTTTGTATAATAAATGTCTGTTACCATCCCGGATTTTGTTCCCATTTGCCGCCGGTAAGCGAAAGCTGATCCTGATTAATGGGGCTTAAATAATCCCTGGAAGATTTGAACCCCAGCCCGTTTGGGCAAACATTCCTATAAGGATCCATATAGCGTTTTGCTTCGCCCGGGCTACCGGTCAGGTACAGGTTGTTCCCGGTTGATTGGTCATACACCAGGTTTCCTCCAAAGTATCCTCCCTTCACATTGGCGGCTGCCATATTACTCCCGATAAATAATGTGCCCAGGGGGCGTTTCCCTGCCAATAAATCATCTGCAGCAGCCCATCTGAAGATATCGAACATGCGCATACCTTCTGCGGCAAACTCAATCCTGCGTTCCCTGCGCACCACCTGTATGGTAGCTGACAACTTACTAAAAGGATAGGCAGGATCTGTGTTATACTCCCTCGAAAAGTCGATAGCAGGCATTCCGGCACGGGCTCTTAATGGCTGCAATACCGTTGCTATTTCCTGCTGCGCATTGGCGCCCTGTAATTCGGCAAGGGCTTCTGCATAATTTAATAATACTTCTGCATAGCGCATTTGTATGGCAGGAGCCTGGCTCATAAACTCTCCGTCAACGGTTGGTATAGGACAGTCCACCTCTACATACTTAAGCATTGAAAACCCGGAGGGATTTGCCCATAACACGGAAGGGCTTGTTTGTGTAATAACCGGGCTGAAGGGCGGCATATAAATATTGGCGGCCGTTAAAGGGCGCAGGCGTGTTCCGGGCCGGGCCACTGTCTGGCTCAGGCGTGGGTCACGGATAGCCGGGTCCAGTTCAGCGCCATACACTTTCTGTGCATTCTCACGTGCTGCTCCTGAAAAGATGTTCCCGTCCCTGGTAAGATAATCATCCACCAATGACAACGATAAACCGATATTGCCTCCTCCTGTATTCAGGTAGCGTGTAATGCTGTGCCCAACGGAGGGTGTAACCGTAATGTCATACTTTTTATAAAACAATACTTCTTTATTAGCGGTCAGATCCTGTGTAATGAACATCGTCTGATAGTCAGAAAGCGGTTGCCCGGTATTGAAAATGCTCCATCTTGATGAACTGATCACCGCTTTGGCGGCATCGCGCGCCTGCTCCAGGTAATTGGTAATCTTTGCATCGGAAATGCCGGCTGTAAAAAAAGGCGTTCCTTTAGCTTTATGGTATTTTTCCCAGGTTCCTTCAAATAAGGCTACCCGCGATTTGAATGCCAGTGCATAGTCCTTGTGAATGCGCATGGTGCCATTTGTGCTCTGGGTTTTTAATAACAATGCTGCTCTGTCCAGGTCCGAGAGAATCGAGTCAGTGATCAGGGTACGGGGGCCCCTTGCCTTTTTCATTACCTCATTATCCGGCGGCAGCACCTCGTTCACCCAGGTGACACCTCCGTATTTACGCAGCATGCTGAAGTAGTAATAGGCTCTGAAAAAATAAGCTTCTCCCAGGTAATGGTTGATGTCGGCCTGTGTACCCTTACAGTTTCCTATATTTTCAAACACGAAATTTACGCCCCTTATTTTTGTGTATTCGCTAAGCGCTGCAGCGTCGCTGAGCGCTCTTGTGCCATTGATCAATGCAGGAGGCGCCGCTGCAACCAGGTTGTCGCTGTTTTGATCGTCATATGCAATGCCGGTGCCTGCCAATCCTCCCGGCTGCACTTCAAATGTGCCTTCATAAAACTGGTTCATATACTTCTGCAGCTCCGGAACCGAACCTAATGGATTGGCTGTTGTAAGCTGCCCCTGCGGAGTGAGATCCAGATTCTTAACACATCCTGCAACAGTTGCAAAAAGTATTGCTATAATAAAAGGTCTGTTTAAATTCTTCATTGTTGATTGCGATTTTGATCCTTGTTAAAATGAAACATTCAGCCCGATGGAAAAGGTTTGCGTAAGCGCATAGTTCTTTCCTCCTTCGTTAAAGACAAAAACGGTTTCGGGATCAAACATTTTTGCCATCTTAGTGAACGTAAGCAGGTTCTCTCCGGCGCCATAAATAGTTACATTTTTAAGTCCGATTTTTGAAACCGTATTACCCGGGATGTTATAGGATAGTGTAAGATTTTTTAACCGCAGGTAGGCCCCGTTTTGAATATACCTGTCAGCAGCCTGTGTTACCTTGGCGGCATATGGCCCTATAGACCCCACGGTACCTATATAAGGATTGGGGTAATACGCATTGGGATTGTCAGGTGTCCAGTAATCAAGATGCTCCTGGAATACGGTAACCTGTGCCTTAGCCCCTGCGCCCCAGAAATATACACTGCCGGCAGGGTTATAATCCCGTTTTCCCACACCCTGCCACAACATGGAAAGAGACAGATGCTTCCAGGTAAGCGAACCGCTGAGGGCATATTGATACCGCGGGGTGCTGTTGCCAATTACACTAAGGTCTCCCATATCGCCGATTTTGTTGGAGCCCCGGTTGATTTTATTGTCGTTATTGAGGTCCAGGTATTTTACATCTCCGGGTATCCAGTTCTGGCCACTGAGGTAGGAGCGGTCCAGTTTATTGTATTCATCCGCCTCTTGCTGGGTCTGGATCAACCCTCCCGTTTTATATCCCCAGATCTCCCCTACCTTTTTGCCGGGATACCAGGTGCCGGCCGGATCATTCAGGGTGGGATTTTGATAGGAAAGCACCTGGGCGGTATAATCTGATAACATTCCACCAACAGAGTAGGACAGATTGTTATTGATTTTATTATTGTAATTGATACTCAATTCCCAGCCCCTGTTGCGCATTGTTGCATTATTGGCCTGTGGTGCACTGGCGCCAAACATATCTGCAAGTTTGGCTGTTGGCCCCAGCATGTCCCTTGTAGTACGCTGGTAAACATCGAAGCTACCGGTTAGCCGGTTGTTCAGCATACCAAAATCAATGGCAATATCTGCGCTTTCAATTTTCTCCCAGGTTACATCCGGATTAAAAGTGCCGGGCGCATTAATGATCATTTCACGGCCGTTTTGAAAAAACCAGCTTCCCTGCGGTTGTGTGGACATCGTTTGCGCAAAAGTGTATAAAGCAGCGCCCGCCTGGTTTCCAAGAAAGCCATAGGAGCCCCTTAGTTTGAGCATATTGAGCCAGTTGCGGGTGCTGCTCATAAATTGTTCCTTTGATATATTATACCCTACGGATACGGAAGGGAAAAACCCCCAGCGGTTATCCGGGCTGAAGCGGGAAGAGCCGTCATAACGGGCATTGCCTTCAAACAGGTATTTTCCTTTATAATCATAGTTGATACGGCCAAAGAACCCTAAAGTAGCCCATCCGTTCCGACTTTCATCAGTGGTTCTTTGCCCGGAGGTAGTTCCCAGACCGGGGTTACTGAAGTTCAGCAGGTCTGTTGCCTTACTCCATAAATTTGAGTATTTGAGGTTGTCTTGCTGCCCACCTGCCATAAAGGTAAAATGATGTGTATTGGCGATATTCAGGTTATAGTTTGAATAAATATTTATGGAGTTGTAAATCGATTTTGTCATGCTCCTGTAGTAGGAGCCGCCCAGCGGCACCGCTAACTCCTGCCGGGCTTCATATCGGGTGGTACCATCTAACCCGTAAATGGTGGCAGGAATGGCGGCCTGCTCATTATTATTATTGTTTAACCGGTAATTGTAGTCAACAAAGATTTTCCAGTTTTTTAAGGGTTGTATTTCGAATCCGCTGAGTATACCAAGATTATTATTCTGGTTATTATTTACGGAACCAGACTGCAGGTAAGGGATCTGGGAAAGCTCCGTAAAATGCCCGTTCAGGTCATAAGGCGAGTTAGTGGGCCGCATTCTTGCCAGGTTATGAAAGAACATGGATTCGTTTACGGCATTGTCGCCAAAGGGCGTCGTAGATTTGTCGTTGGAATATTTTGTATTCAGATTCAGTTTTAGCCAGGACGCCAGTTGTGAAGTAAGTCTTGCATTAAGGTTGTATCTCTTATAATTAATATCAGCATAATGGAGGAGGCCATCCTCATCATAATAGCCTCCGGAAACATAATACTGTTGTTTATCGTTGCCTCCGGTGGCACTGAGATTATGATCCTGCTTCAATGCCAGGTCTTTATACTGAAGTTTGAAATTGTTGGTGTTGCCTACCCCCAACGGAGAATTTTCTACAAGGAACCAGTTCGTGGTTTGCTCAGGCCATTGATTCATTCCTGTCGGGTCTTTGACAAATTGTTCCAGCAGCGCCAGTTTTTCATCTGAGTACTCAACATTTCCCGTTACATTTTTCCACCCGGCATTAAAAAATTTCGCAAACTCATAGCTATTTACCATATCCGGCAACTTTGCCGGATGTGTCACTCCCACATTTCCGTTATAGTTAAAAGACATCTTGTTCTTACTTCCTTTTTTAGTGGTGACCAATATAACACCGTAAGCAGCCCGGGCTCCGTAAATAGAGGAAGCGGCGGCGTCTTTTAAAACAGAGATACTTTCTATATCATTGGGATTTACATCGCTTAAAGACATTTCCATACCATCTACCAGTACATAAGGGTTGTCTGAGCTGCTTAAATTCCCCTGTCCGCGTATGTTCAGATTGTAACTGGTTCCGGGAGTGCCTCCTTTGTTGTTGACACTTACATTTAAGCCCGGCACCAGCCCCTGCAGACTTTGGGTGGCATTTACAACCGGGCGGTTGGCCAGTGCTTCCCCGTCTACAACGGAAACAGCCCCTGTAAGGTTTATTTTCTTTTGCGTACCATAGCCCACAACAACCACTTCATTGAGCGCGGATTTTGCATCTGAAGGCTTCAACCGCATTACGATGGCATTGTTCTCACTTTCATTTCTTACAGAAAACTGCGTTACTGAATCTGCCTGGTATCCTACATACTCAAAGACCAGCGTATATTTCTGATTATACGTAACGTTTGCAAATGAAAAATTGCCGTTTTCATCGGAAACGGCAAACCGCCCTTCCCTGTTCGTTTGATTGATAAGTGTAACAGTAACTCCGTTTAAGGGATCGCCCTGTTCTGTTATTACTTTCCCGTTAATCCCGCCCGGTTTTATCTGAGCAGCAGTAAGCAAAGGAAATGACAGCAGTAATAATGGTACGACAAGCATAAGTCGTCTTTTTCTCATTTTCATGTAAACTGTATGTTTTAATTAAAAGTCAATACTTCTGTAAATGCATCATTGCTCATGATGCAATACTTTTGCCTGCCACCCGTTTGGGGGCATTTCTCTCTCTGCAGGCTATATAAGCAGCTTGCTTCAAAATACCCGGAAAGAACCCGATCGGTGAATACTGCTCTTTTTACGGATTAGGTTCAGAGCTCCTGGTTATAATTATTGAATCGTTTCGATAGTTATACATAAGACCGTTTACATCACAAATGTTCTTTAAGAGTTTGTTTATATCATCGTTATAATAAACCGCGCCTGTAAAATGGTACCGGGATAGTTGTTCTTTATCATAAACAATCGGTACATTATACTTATCCATTATTTTATCAAATACAACCGGTAATGCCGTTTGTGAGAACGTGATGGCGTTATTTGTCCATACAGCATCAGCCGGCGGGGCTTCCTTTGCTGGAGATAGCACGCTTTTCAGGAGGGGTGCTGCCTTCTGTTGCTTTCCGACACCCGTAAGGATTACCGACATTGTACGCACCCGGATAAAGAGCCTATCGCCCGGGGCCATCACTACTTCGTTCATTTTTTTGACCGTATTTACCGTATTTACTTTTACTTTTCCCTCTAACAATATGATTTCTACGGTCTCCATTGCCGGAGCACTGTTAACGGAAAATTTCGTACCTATGGGAGTGGTAGCAATTCCCTGTGCAAAGGCTGTAAAAGGCACATTCATTTTCCTTTCCTCAAACTGTACCGTGCCTTCTTCTACCGTCACCCATCGTTTTTTTAAGAAATCCGATTGATAGGAGAGGCGTGCACCGGGCAAAAGCATTACCCGTGAACCATCAGGAAGCACTGTATCTTTATTGGCCAGGGTTGGATTATTAATAACAAAACGCTCATACCTGCCGGTCTCCGGTCGCGGGATTACAACGTAAACCACAGTAATAGCTACCGCCAGCAGCAAAACAGCAACAGCGGCATACCGGAACAGCGGAAGTTTTAAAACACTGCGGTTTATACCTGCTTTTTTATCAATGATCTTTTTGATGGCCTGTTTCCGCTCATTAGTTAACTCAACTTCTTTTAAAGCATCTTGCCATTCCTCTATTGCAAAATATTGATCCAGCTCTTCCGGGTGTGCTTCAAAAAAAGCGCTTACGGCTTCCGCTTCTTTTGGTGTACTCTCATTATTTAAAAACTTCCGGATGAGATATGGGTCCATTTCTTCTGCCATATAATACTACTAACGTTGCACAAAGCGCATTTTCCCTATTGCCTGGGAAAAAAAATAATAAAAAGCAATAAAATTTTTCTGAGTTGGGCAATACCCTGGTAAATATGATTGTCCACCGTTTTAGGAGCTATGCCGAGCAAAGTGGCTATTTCTTTATAATTATAGCCCTCCAGGTAAAAAAGGGTCAGCACTTTTTTGCGCATTTCCGGCAACTGCTCCAATGCCATCCGCGCGCGTTCATATTTTTCGGATCCTTCCGGGGGATTATCAGGGGAATCTGACGCCGGGCCAATAATCTGCGACAGCAGGCTGCGCTGCGTGGCGGCCTTCCGTAACCAGTCGATATATGTAATGCGTGCTTTATAATACAATTGCATATCCGGCGAAAGTTCCGGGTTAAGGGAACTGCGATATTCCCAGAACTTTATAAAGGTGAGTTGAGTAAGCTCCTCTGCGTGAAAATGGGATTGGGTCCTTTTGAAGAAATAGCCGAACAACTTATCTACATATTGCCAGTAGAAAGCATCAAAAGCCTTTTTATCTCCATTCATTATTTGTTCAATCACCAAAAAAACATTTGATCAAAGTTAAGATTCCAACAAACGCTTGCGTTCATTTATAAAATGAACAGACCTATTTCTAAACGCTGTAAATATATTATCATTATTTATTTTTTGTACAGTCTCTACTGCTAATCTTTCAAATCCCGCATATGTATTATGTATAACCTAATACAAAGATACAATTCACCCCGACTGCCAAAATGGCGCCATTGGAATATGTAATTTTCATTTTTCAGGTATGCTCGGTTTGCAAAGTTTTACATTAGATATCATTACGGCATGGTCAGTTTTTCATCCGGATTTATGTAGCCACGGATCAATGGAACGAGCCATTGCAATATTAGTTTGAAGTAATATTCAGGAGGTTTCCATCATATTGGATTTTTTACCACATCGCCTGATGTTATAGAAGGGGAGGCACCTATAAACCCTTAAGTGAATATCGAGCTACTGAAAAAGCAAGCTAATACCTTCTCCTATATTATTTTTATGTCTTTTGTTGTAAAAAATGAGGGCGTTTATTTGGCATAAAACCGAGCTGCCAGCAACCAAACTATAATTTACTGGCACTTCATTAGTTAGCAGCCTAAAAAGACGAGATACATTTGATATTGTATATCGTTAAGTAGCCCGGACAAAACTATATTAGCTTAATTCATTTTAACCCCTCTTAATTTCAAATTCTCCTATAATGCCCTTTCATATTGCATTTCAAAGGATATTGAATCCCTGAAAAGAAAAATAAAATTAAAATAAGTAAAGAAAAAATGACAACAGAACTGACAACGAATTAAATTTGTCGTATGTTAAGGCTAAATTTCAACATCAGAACAACCGAGGGAACAAAACCAGTGCCCGTTTATCTGGTTGCCAGGTGGGATGGCAAACGGTTGGTTTATCCTACCAGGCAAAACGTAAGCCCCTCAGCATGGAGCAGTAAGGCTCAAAAAGTACGGGCTGTATTGGCCGAGCCTGACTATGCTTCCATAAACGCCAGCCTGGAAAAATTAAAGGCTACCGCCAAAACCGCATTCCACCAACTGGACAACAGCAATAACCCTGTGACTGAGGATAAATTTAAAAAGGCCATAGACTTAGCTACCGGCAGGAAAAAATTGCCTTTTACTGACTTCTGGTCGTTTCTGGACTTTTTTATCAGTGAGGCGCCCAAAACCATTGACCCCAATACCGGTCTTAAACTCAGCCCCCGGACGATAGCTAAATATTCTGGTACACGGGCATTGCTTAAGGATTTTGCAAAACATACCGGCTTAAATCTTTCGTTTGAAAACCTTGATAAAAACTTTTTCAGCAAGTTAAGAACCTTCATGGTGGATGTAAAAAAACACAATCAAAACACCTTAGGTAAGCATTTTACAGTGCTGAAGGTATTTCTAAAAGCAGCCGAAGAACATGGGGTAAGGGTTAACCCCGCCTTTAAGGGCAAAGCTGCCAGCGCCACACCAACAGAAAGTTTTGCCATCTACCTGAATGAACAAGATATTGAGAAGCTGCACCAGCCGGAACTTGAAGGTATTTTTGACCGGGTACGGGATTTATTGCTGCTGGGCTGCTATACCGGGCTACGCTTCAGTGATTGGGGACAATTAAATCAGGCCTTAATTACCAGCAGCAGTATAGAATTGTTTCAGACCAAGACCGGCGGGCGGGTGGTCATACCTATGCGGGCACAGTTGCAGGCTATTATTGATAAGTACGGCGGCTTTCCTAACGTGATGACCAACCAGGAGTTTAACCGACACGTTAAAACAGTTTGTAAACAGGTCGGCATTACTGATACGGTTCAGTACACAGAGGTAAAGGGCGCCCAGCGGGTCGTTATCCAGCAACCAAAATACGAGCTGGTTTCAAGTCATACAGGCCGCCGCAGTTTTGCCACCAATGCATATCTAAGTGGAATGCCCGTGCCAAGCATTATGGCTATTACCGGTCATAGAACAGAAAAGGCTTTTCTTGCTTATCTGCGACTGACCAAAGAAGAACACGCACAAGTATTGCAAAGACACTTTAAAAATATGAACAATGGGGTTTGAGAAATTTCATAAGGAATACGAACAGTGGCTCCAGAAAAAATATACTCCTGAACAACTGAAAGAAAGAGCCAGCCGTTTGGAATTAGCTCAGCGCGTTATGGGTAAGGAGCTTGAATGGCTAAACGCTTTATCGGGTAATAAGGGAATGCCCATTGGTGACATTCCAACTGGATTATTGGCGGTGGCAAGGACAGATGTTCTGGTTGAAATCATTGAAGAATTTCTTTATGAAAACCCAGATATAAACGGTTCGGATTATGTTCGATGGTTAATCCTTATGTCCAAGTCCAACAAGGCCAACCCTATTTTTGAATCGCTCGCAACCAGTGATTATTTTATATCTAAGCTGGAAGATCTTCTGCATCGAATTGAAACCGGCTGGACACCCGACAGAGCTGAATTGGAGGAAATATTTATAGCGACCAAAGTGGATTGCTTTCTACGTCTGGAACGTGCATTAACAGAAAGGAAGCTTTTGATTAAAAGAAAGATTGCCCCTGGAAAAAAGAAAGAAATTGCTCTGCTAATAGACGAACTTATAGCCAGACGCTGGTTCAGGAAACGCAGCGATAAAGTGTCACGCATAAAAATTAGAAGGTTTTTTGAAGCCCGGTATTCCACGAGTATCGCACAGCAATTTAAGCCGATAAACCTAAAAGACCCCGACAAATCACCAACTGAATACAGAAAGAATATTATTAAGATGGCAGAAGAAGACGAATCCAATTAACGTTTTCAGCTTATCAATTAACGTTTTTACCATTTCCATTTCCTGTAAAATACAATGAAAGCTAATACAGCAAAGGGTTTCAGCTGTATTATAAAATTAACGTTTTTGTCCTCTTTTTAAGGTTTGACATACTTTTGATGTCAAATTAAAAAACATGCAAACAACTTTAATGCAAATCGAAAATGTTCCGTATGAGAAACTACTGGGGGATTTTACCGGTATAATAAAGGAGGCGGTTAGATCGGAAATATCGGCGGTAATGCAAACAGGCGAACCCAAAAAACGATTAATGTCGAGGGTAGAAGTTGCCGAAGAATTTGGTATATCCCTGCCCACGGTTCACGCTTGGGATGCAGCAGGAATTCTCCGGCGACACAAGGTCGGGCGGCGTACATATTTTTTGCGTGACCAAGTAATGGCTGCGGTCAAAGAAACCAAAGCAGAATTAAAATAAAAACGGCGTATGAACACCACAACACACGCCGTAAATTCTTTGGAAGAACAACACAGCAAAGATAATTCAATTTACCCGGAAATAGTAGCGCAGGAAATAGAGGCAATACAGAATCACGCCGCCAGTAATGATGTAGGCCTGTTTGAATTGCAAACTGCAAACGATGCTATTAAGGAAGCTGCATCCATGCCCGATCCTGTTTACCTGTTTGATTGTTTAATCCAGGAAGGAGAAATGGTGATATGTTTTGCTGATACTGGATTAGGGAAAACTGTCCTATGTATGCAGGCGGCAATCCACATTGCACAGCAAGGATATAAAGTACTGTTTCTTGATCTTGAGCTTTCTAAAAAGCAGTTTCAGAAACGGTACACCTCGGACAACGGCGCTGCATACAAAATGCCTGAAACACTTTATCGTATAGGATATAGCCGTATGCGCAGAGCGCCCAAAGATATAAGCTATACAGGGTTCTTTCTCCAAAGCCTTAGTGCATTAATAGATTGTACCGGCGCACAGGTAGTTTTTATTGATAATCTCACAAAACTGGCGGCTGGCGATACCGATACTGCAAAAGCTACAATACCAATCTTAGAAGGGTTAAACGATTTAAAGGCTGAGCGAGGCATAACCATTGTGGCCATTGAGCACAATAAGAAGGTAGATACTACCCGCCCCATTCAATTAAACGATCTACAAGGCTCTAAGATGAAAGCCAACTTAGTGGATTCGGTTTTTACCATTGGCCGGAGCGCTACGGATAAATATTTGCGCTATGTAAAACAGGTGAAGGTTCGTGATGGAGAGCTTAGGTATGATCTGGAAAACGTGGCCTTATATCAGTTAGTAAAGGATGATTATCTACGTTTTGAATTAATTGGATACGGCAATGAGTTTGAGCACCTGAAAAACCTAACAGAAAAAGACACTACCGCCCGTAAGGAGGAAGCCCGCGTATTACGCGAACAGGGCGTAAGTAACCGGGAAATAGGAAGACGCATGGGTGTATCGGAAGGTGCTGTAAGAAAATGGTTTAAAACATAAAGCGCGTACCTCGCGTACCCAGCGTACCTCGCGTACCAAGTACGCGGTACGTAAAGGTACGCGGTACGTAACTCTAAAAATAGGAGCAATGAGCGATTTGAAATTTGATAAAAATAGGTACCGGGCGAAACAATGCCCTTGTGGCCGTAGCAACCGCGATGGTAAGTTTACTCCTTATACTGGATATGATACCGCAGGTTATTGCCACAGCTGCGGCCAAACCTTCCTGCCCGATCAGATAAATGGTCAACCCTTGTTTCCCGAAGGAAACAAAAAGAAACCAGACGCCGTTACCTACATAGATAAAAACCTCATGCACCGCACCCTCACCGGGGATGATAATTTTACCTCATGGTTGCAACGGATATTCCCGGCGAATCAAGTTGCATGGTTGGTTCGCCGCTACAACATCGGAACGAGCAAGCATTGGCCCGGCGCTACTGTGTTTTGGCAGGTATGCCGTAATAATATTGTTAGGGGCGGAAAGATCATGGTCTATGATCCCACAACCGGCAGGCGAAATAAACAAAAATTCACATGGGTTCATAAACTGGCCAACATCCCGAATTACGAACTACGCCAGCATCTATTCGGTCTGCACTTAATGGATGAAAACAAACCGGTGGCAGTGGTCGAAAGTGAAAAGAGCGCTATTGTTTGCTCTATGTACTTCCCCGACCTCGTTTGGATGGCCTGTGGTGGACTTCAGGGCCTGACAACTGAAAAATTAAGGCCGGTTAGGGCTTGCAGGATAATATTATTCCCAGATGCTAACGGCTTCGATACCTGGAATAAGAAAGCCGATGAAATCCGGGCCGCATTACCGGGTACACATATTGCTGTTTCAGGCCTGTTGGAAAAAAAATGCACCCCAACGGAAAAGCAGGCGGGGCTTGATATAGCTGATTTCCTTTTAAAGACGCCCTGGGCTGATTTTGAGGCCCAACAAGAAAAAAAGCACCAAGCCCTACAAAAAGAAAAGCAGATCCTGGAAGCGTCTAAAAACTCCCCACAGGATGAATATGATTTTGAAATTCTCAAAGACGGGTCAATAGTAGCCCTGACACCGGAAGGCTACCCGGCCGCTTGGGATCAGCCATCCCAAAATAACAAACTATATTTTTTTAACCGATAAATTATTTAAACGATGACACAAATAATCAAGGCAGACCCCGAAACGATCAGGTATGACGGCCAAAATGGATCCTTATACGGAACCACACATGAATGCCTGTTGTATTACGGGTACAACGATGGCCGTTCCGAACGGTGGATGTTTAGAAGCCGATCGGCAATGTATCGTTTCGTGTTGGATAGAGGAAAACAAAATCCAAGTGGATGGCGATACACAGTTGATACCGGTGATCCAGACCAACCAATGTTTTTAACGGCCACACTGGATGAATTAAAGTCTGTGATGCAGCAGATCCCTGGCGATGAGCTGGTTGTGTTTGAACCAAAGGATCCCAAATTGAATCTGTTACTGAACGTAGATAACAGTCCGTTTTAAATAAAATTTAAAGATCCCGCGTTGATTTAAATACTTTTTAAGAAATCTACGTTGATCTAAACAGAATTTAATCCCCGACCGTTGATTTAAATAATTTTTAATTGAAAACAACAATAAAAAAACAATACTATGCCATTTAAAAAAGGACAATCAGGAAATGAAGCCGGGCGAAAGCCTGGAACACCAAACAAAACAACAACCGAGCTGAGGTTATTTATTTCGGAGTTTCTGAATCAAAATAAATCTGGTCTTCAGCGGGCGTGGATAGAACTTGAGCCGAAGGATAAGTTTTCAGCTTTCCAGTCCCTATTAAAGTTCGCCTTACCCCAAAAAATGTCACAACAAATTGACTTTAATAACCTGGATGAGGATGTGCTGGACGCCATTATTGACCGATTAAATCCTAATACCAATGAGTAAAAAACATTTAAAAGCCCAGTACCTGCAAGCCTTACAGCAGGGCGATATCACTAAGGCAAATCAGCTACTGGCATTAATGAATAAACCAGATCCCCTACAGACTAATACAGCCCCGGACGGATCAGTACGGCTCCGTTTTTTGATAGACGATGAACCTGTACCGGCACCTGAACCCGGGCTGAATGTAGTTCGGATCAGAATAAACAATAGCAAACAATAATTTTTCACAACTAAATTTTCAACAAAATGAAATTGAAACATTTAAACTTGGTTGGCGCCGACATCGAGCGCACCGACCTCTCTTCATTCTCGACTTACGTGCAGACCCTAAAGTTGGCAGCTGCCAAGTCAGATAACGTAAAAGAAATAGCTGAATTACGGGCCAAGCTAACGGCGGCTGAAACCACCTACAAAAAGCTGAAGGAGGAATGGCTGGGAAATTTTCAATTCGCCAATGAATTGCAAAGGGAGACTTTTACTAAAAGGCCCAGTGAAATGGACGCCCGCAAACGCGCATACCTCTCTGATTTTGATTATCAGACCTTGATGATGCAGGTGCGCTCAAGTGAACGACAGCTATTCGACCAACCGGTTAAAACGCAGGAGGAAATTATCGCGGAGGCTGTTAAAAAAGGGGTTGCTGCCGAACTGCCGCGGGCCATAGAGCAGCAACGGCGCAAGCAAGCGGAGGCCGAAGCCTTACAGGCAAAAATTAATGAACTAAAAAAGAAGCCCGGATTGGATCCTGATGTAGCAAAAAAGGTCGCTGAAGATGAGCAAAGGCAGGAAGAACTGGACAACCTGCAGAAGCAGTTGGCCGACTTAGATGCATAAAAATTTAACCGGTTAAAAAATCGAACGGGCTGCTCTTTTGGGCGGCCCCTTTTTGTTGCTGGTATAAATGTACCCTTCCATACATTTATACCAGCAATTCGTTTATAAAAGCCGTAAAACCGGTTTTTATAAAAACGTCTTTACGCGCTTTTATGCAGGTTCCTGATCAGGCCCGATTCATTTTTGGAGCTTGGTTTTTTCTATTGGCTAATTCCGTAGATTTGGATTTACTAAACTGCTTAAAAGGAATGGAACAAATCTACGCGCAACGGGTTCTCTCTATTAAACTCGGACAATCTGGCCAGTATGAAAAGGAATGTATTGAAAACAACACCCTTCGACTTGGTTACCGGGAGGTAGATCATCAGTTTTGCATAACCCAGCAATGGGATAAGGTACATAACTATTTTACCACAGAAGCCGGAGCTAAGTCTTTCGTTGCCACCAGCCACACTAACCAGGTAAAGCAATTCTATGAGGAAGGGCCTGATACGCTTTGGATAACTTTTTACGCCAATAAACTTTGGTGGTGCTTTTCCAACCCGGAAATCACCCTTTGGGATGATAAAACAAAGACCCGGCCCGTTATTGGTTCGTGGTCAGATAAAGACATCAACGGTAACCTCCTGCTATCCGGCAACATTAGCGGTAAGCTTTTGAAAACACAGGGCTTTCGGGGCACTATTTGCTCCGTTATTGAACACAAGTATGCGCTGGCCAAAATCAACGGGGAGCAAATGCAGGAGGTAGTGGAAGTAGAACAGGCGTTGGCTAATCTGAAAACCAAGCTCACACTCCTAATCCAAAACCTGCAATGGAAGGACTTTGAAACCTTGGTGGATTTGATTTTCCGGCAGGCGGGCTGGCAAAGGGTAAGCGATACCGGTAAAACACAAAAGACCTTAGATCTGGATCTTTTTGCGCCGGTTACCGGGGAACGGGCTATAGTTCAGATTAAAGCCCAATCCAACATCCATGAGTTTCAGGATTATCTAAAAAAATTTGAGCTGATGAATAACTATGATAGGTTTTTCTACGTGGTACATACTTTTGTTTCTACGTTGAATAGAATTCCTGAACAAGAAGACAACAAGGTGAATCTTTATCTCGTGGATAAGGTATCAGAACTGACTATCTCGGCCGGGCTTACTGAATGGGTTATTAAAAAAACTACGTAATTTCAAGAAAGATATTACCATGCAAAAAAAGGCCAAGAACGGATGGATAAACGTATCTGATTCAACTACTGTTCTCGTTGGGGCTAATAAGGATATTTCTATTGTAGTTTGTCTTGATGATAAGGGTGAAGTGTATGTTGAAGATAAAAATGGGGGAGAATTTTTTAATAGTAAACACGGCAAATAATATGCGGTACGATAATAATAAACAACTGTCTCCCTGTATTGTCTCCAAGGCCAAGGTTGCACTTGGCTTGCCTAATAAATACGTAGGGAATTCAAAACAATGTAATCCTGCATATTGGGAACGTACCATAAGAGCAGTTGCAGCGCAAAGCGGTGTACGTTTTTCAGAAAGACAAATCCAAAATGCTATCAGACGATTGGGACAAATATGACTTCCTAAATGCACCTCCTATTCTATATCATATATTTTCAGATCATTAGCTATCTTCATTTCTATTGCCGTTAATTTATCCCGACCTCTTAGTGTCATGCTATAATACTTGCGTCCATAACGAATTGCTTCTGCCTTATTTTTTGATTCCAAAGCGGCATAGTAAGATTTATGTATCCGGGCGAAATTTTGATACCGGGAATAACAAAAATAAATGACCCCACCTATAATGACTATAAACACAGTTAGAGCTGTATATTGACCCATATTAAATGTATTAAAAGATTTTAATTACCTAATAGTTTCTTCTTAGCAGCCTCATACTCCTCTTTTGAGATGGCGCCAGAATCCAACAATTCTTTATACTTTTTAAGTTCGTCAGCAGCACTGGTGATTGGTTTATCCGTTTCAGTCTGCTTCGATGATGCGTATTGAGCAGGTGTTTTAACTTCGCCAGATTCCACCGCATTATCCAACTCAACCCAGTAATTGTACCCGATCATACCAGCACCAACAACAGCTATTGCCGTATATCCACCTCTTTTGGAACCTATCACCTGCAATCGTTTTACAATTACTCTGGTCGCCTGACCTGGCTTTAAGCTATTCTGCCCATTCATTTTGTCATTAAGAGTGCCGCCCATTGCAGCAAAGCTGGTCTTAGATTGATAGATAGACGCAAAAGCTTTGTTAGAGAGTGTGCCTTTGCCTAAGTACAGGGTATCGCCCGGCTGGATGTGCCATCCATTGGATAAAGTATATCCATCCTTTATTATAGCCCGGTTGGCATCGTTTAGTTTCAGGCCCTGTAAGGATTCATTAGTTACCTGGCTTTGGGCTAAGATAGCAAATAGAAAAAGCGGCAGTGTTGCGAATAAGTGTTTCATTTTCTTATATGTTTATTTCGATTGACAATTTTAAAGGATAGTTTTAAGGTTATTTTACGGTTATCCGTAAATCGTACAGGCCATCCAAGCAGCAATTAATTCAGGTATTGACATATATGTTTACCACATGCGCAAACTTAATGAATAACATTGACATAAATGTCAACGCCCATTACCGAATATCAAAAATTATTTGGACAGAAGGTGAAAAAACTCCGCGAAAGGAGAAAAATGTCCCAACTGGATTTGGCGGTGGCATGCAACGTAGAAAAAACTGCAATCTCCAGAATCGAAAGGGGCCGCACAAATCCCACTTTGAAAACAGCAGTAGCACTTAGTCAGGCGTTAGAGGTAAAGATCAAAACACTGTTTGATTTTTAAACTAAGAGTTCTTGATAGGGTCAGGCCAACTAAAAAAAACAACAAAAATGACAACAAATTTATATAACTAATTCATTATCAATTATCTACTGTAGCCCGGACAAGAATCGAACTTGTATCTAGAGTTTAGGAAACTCCTATTCTATCCATTGAACTACCGGGCCAAAATGGGTGGCAAATATAATAAAGAATCTCTTTACCGGCTAAAACAAAATAACTTATCCGTACAGCTCAAAATGGATGGCGCTTTTATTAAAACCCAGCTGTACAATGCGCTGGCGGGCTTCCTCAATCATATTCTTCCAGCCACATAAAAAAAAGTTGCTGCCGGGCCTCCCGCCCGAGTGCTCTTCATAAATAGCATGTACATAGCCCGTTCGCCCCTCCCATTCTTCCCTGGACAGGGTGGGGATATAATGAAAATACTCCAGTTGCAGCGTTTTCATTTCCTCATAATACAGCAGGTCTCTTTGGGAACGACATCCATAGATCAGGTAAATAGTTTTATGAGGTACATTTTCACGCAACAGCCAGTGCAGCATGCTCCGGAACGGAGCAATGCCCGTTCCGGTACAAACCAGAAACAGATCATTCTGCAAATGCGTTTCTTTTAATGTAAATACTCCCTGTGGCCCCCGGAACAGGATTTCCGTCCCCACCTTCCAGGTACTGAACATCCAGGGTGTGGCCAGACCATCTTCTACCAGCACAATCACCAGTTCATATACATTAGTACCATCGGGCGCGCTGGCAATGGAATAGCTGCGCCAGCGCTTATTCGGCTTTTCATGAATCGGGCAATCGATAGTAACAAACTGGCCTGCAACAAAATCAAAAGACTCCAGTTCCGGCACCTCAATAAAATACCGGCGGGTATTGTACGTTTCTTCAATAATTTTTACAATCGTTCCTTTAAGCCAGGTAAGGGGCATCTTTTTTCTTTGTAAGATACCTTTTTTTACTAAAACAGGTCATTCCTTTCTGTCACCGGCTTCCGCCCTGAGCCATTTTCCTATTTTTATGCCTGCCCTTATCAGATTGATCCTGGTGTTGCGGATAGCCACTTCCAGCGGAACCGCTATTTCATTAATGGAAAGAAGCCGGTCAAAATAATTGCCCAGCACATTATCAGATGATGCAGGAACCCTGCCGGCAACGCCGATCACCTTACAGCCCTGCTCCTTTGCCATCTTTGCCACACCAAAGGGAGCTTTACCTTTCAGCGTTTGCCCGTCAATAATGCCTTCACCGGTAACGACCCAATCCGCCCGCACTAACTGCTGCTTAAAATTTATTTTCTCCAAAAAATAAGCGATTCCCTCCACAGGCTTTGCCCTGCAAAAAGCACAGAGCGCTGCGGCCACACCACCCGCAGCACCGCTGTGGTCCAGGTCATTCATAGTAACACCAGTGGTTTGCTCTGTGACCCTATTGAACCGCTGAAGCGCTTTTTCCAGTAACAGTACATCCCCGGTGGTGGCCCCTTTTTGCGGTCCAAAAACAGCCGCCGCGCCATCTGTGCCCAGCAACCTGTTTTGGACATCACAAAGTATAACGATATTGGTTTGAAGTACCCGCAGATCCAGCTCCTGCTGCTCTATTCCATAAAGCTGCGGCAGATCAGCCGGCAACCGTTGCAAACGCCGGCCGGCCTTGTCTTTAAAAACAATCCCCAGTTCACTTAAAATGCCTGTGCCTCCGTCTACCGTGGCGCTTCCGCCAATACAAAGCAAGATTTCGGCAGCGCCTTTATCAAGCGCCTTTTTTATCAGTTGCCCGCAACCCGCTGTAGTAGCGTATAGCGGAGCATATTCCTCCGGCTGCAACAGGCGCAACCCGGCAGCATCCGCCATTTCAATAATAGCGGTTCCTGTTTCCGGAATCCATCCGAGGGGCGCTTCTATCATCCTGCCCAACGGGTCTTTTACTTTATGCAATAAAACCTCGGCCTTAAAAAATTGCCGCAACAGTTCTCCCGTACCATCGCCACCATCTCCCACGGGGCAGCAAACCAGTTCACCTTTAAGACCACTCTGCAGCAAGCCTTCTTTCAGGGCTTCAACTGCCGCTGTGGCAGGCAGGCTGTTCTTAAAAGCGTTGGGGGCTATTACAAGCTTCATTTACAAGATCATTAATGACAAAAGATATACGGAAAGGATGCCCACAACGGCCATAAAGACCGTAGCCATGCTATACACTCTTAACACCTGTTTCAACTCCTGTCCGGAGAAATTGGTGATCACCCAAAAATAGGCATCATTTACATGAGATACAGCCATAGATCCCGCGCCCATGGCCAACACCGCAATAACCCGCCCGTTTTCACCATCCAGGTGCAGCCCGGGCAAAAAAGGCAGCACGATGGAGGCTGCAGTAAGAACAGCTACAGTGGAAGAGCCCTGCGCCGTTTTTAAGATCACTGCCACCAAAAAGGGAAAGAACAGGCCCAAAGCATGCAGCCCTTCTGTTTTTGCCAGGTAGTCCTGTATCTTCAATGCATTAATGACCATTCCAAAAGCCCCGCCTGCACCAATAATTACCAGTATACCCCCTGCCTTCTCCAACCCGTGGTGGATAAGTTTTCCCAGTTCGCCCGGCTTCCACTTCGGGGAAATGCACAGGGCCAGTATGAGCCCGATTACCAGGGCAACAGCCGGATCGCCAATGACTAAGAGCTGCTCAATGATCTCGTTTCCCCAAAAAGAAAAACCGGCGGCAAGGGCCCTCAGCGCAATCAGTAAAACAGGCACTATTACCGGAATAAATGCAGGCAATGCCCGGGGCAGCGGCTTATTACCGGTTGCCTGTTCCATAACAGTATCCGCTGCTGTATCAGTCTGGGGAATCTTTTTACCCGCCCGCACCGCCCAGTAATAACCGGTCAGCATAACAGGGACCGCCACCAGGAACCCGTAAACAATTATCTTTCCAAAGCTGGCATTTAAAGTGCCCACAGCAGCGGTAATGCCGGGATGAGGCGGAATAAAACAATGTACCACATACAAGCCGGTAGCCATTGCTGTGCTCATAGCAGCAACCCCCATACCGGTTTTGCGGGTCATAGACTGGTTCAGGCCGTTTAACACCACATACCCTGAATCGCAGAAAATGGGAAGCCCAACAATAAAGCCCGTAAGGCTCATAGCAAGAATGGACCGCTTGTTGCCCACACGCCTGATAATGGCATTAGCCATTGCTGTTGTAGCGCCGTTCACCTGCAATACCATTCCCAATGCAGTGCCCACGGCAATAATAAAGCCCAGGGAGCTCATTATTTTTCCAAAGCCCTCTTTCATAACAGTAAGCAGGGCCTCCGGCTCCAGGCCGCCCAGCCAGCCCGTAACAAAGCAGGCTGTAAGCAGGGAAAAGAACGGGTGCATTTTGTACCGCGCGCTCAAAAGAACAATAAGGCCTGTGCCCGCCGAAAGGGCCAGTACAATAATAAACGGAGAAGAAGCCTGCATATAATGCATTGTAAGATAAACAATTTATCAGGTGGGTATGCAATCACCGGGATCAATATTTTTTAATAATCCGTCTGCTGATCATTGATGCCATTGCATCGTTACCGGTTTTCATACAGCAGGAGCTCTTGCATTTTCTAAAACTCGTTGTATCTTTGCGCCCCGATGCAAACGGAAGTGTTGAAGAATTTTTATAGTGAAGACCCCCGCTGTTTACAAATAGCGAACGAACTTTCTTTGCTTCAACCCGGCCATCTGGCCCTTTCCGGTGTACATGGCAGCGCCTCCCAGTTTATCGTAGCCGCCTGTATGGCCAATACGCCAAAGCTCAACCACGTTATTATTCTGAACGAACCGGAAGACGCGGCATATTTTCAGAACAGCCTGGAAAATATAACCGGGGCACTCGATATATTTTATTTCCCCTCTTCTTTTAAAACAGCAAGGAATTACCAGTTGCTGAACGCATCGCACGTAATGCTGCGCACGGAAGCACTGACAAAACTTGCCGGTGGCGGCAATAAAAAAGTGCTGGTGACCTACGCGGACGCGCTGTTTGAAAAAGTGGTCGTATCCGCTGCGCTTGCTGAAAACATCATTCATCTGAAAACGGCAGATCAGCTGAACACTGAGGAACTGCTGTTAAAGCTGGATAAATACGGCTTTGAGCGCACCGATTTTGTGTATGAGCCCGGACAGTTTGCGTTGCGGGGCGGTATCCTGGATATTTATTCCTTCGGGAACGATAAGCCCTATCGCGTGGAGCTGTTTGGTAACGACATTGACTCCATTCGTATTATAGACCCTGAAACGCAATTAAGCGAGCGTAAGCTGCTTCAGGTATCCATTATTCCTAATGTGGATACACAGTTTGTGAAAGAAGAACATGTTTCTTTATTTGAGTTCCTGCCGGAAAATACGGCTATCTGGGTACAGGATGCTGCACTTTGCACAGAGCGGTTAAAAGAGCATGCGGAAAATTTAACATATTTCCTGGAGCAGCAGGCACAATTTGCCGGAACAGAGCCGGATCAATACCCCGAAACCGATAAACTGGTAAAGAAAAATGTAAACCGGGAAGATTTTATTGAAGCTGTGGATTTTGAAGAAGCGCTGCAATCAAGACCGGTGGTGCACCTGGAGCGCCTGCCGGGCACTGTAACACAGGAATTTGAATTCCATACAAAAGAACAGCCAGCTTTTAACCGCCAGTTTGAGCTGCTGATTAAAGACCTGAAGGCGCATGAAACCACAGGGTACGCCTTATATATTTTTTCTGAAAATCCCAAGCAATTACAGCGGCTGCAATCCATTTTTGATGACCAGGAAGCCGATCTTGTCTTTAACCCAGTGGCTGCCGCTATTCATTCGGGGTTTACGGACCAGGATCTGAAGATCCTCTGCTATACAGATCATGAAATATTCCAGCGCTATCATAAATACAAAGTCAAGCAGGCCTATAATAAGAACAAGGCCATTACGCTGCGTACCCTCCGGGAGCTGCAGCCCGGCGATTTTGTTACGCATATGGATCATGGTGTAGGCATTTACAGCGGGCTGCAGAAAATGGACATAAACGGCAAAACGCAGGAGGCTGTACGTATCCTTTACAAAGACAGCGATATCCTGTATGTAAACATTAATTCCCTGCATAAAATTGCCAAATACACGGGCAAGGACGGAAGCGTGCCCAGGGTAAATAAATTAGGCAGCGACGCCTGGAACCGCTTAAAGGAAAAAACAAAGACCCGGGTTAAGGAAATTGCCTTTGACCTTATTCAGCTATATGCGCAACGCAAGGCCCAGAAAGGATTTGCGCATACGCCGGACAATTACATGCAAACAGAGCTGGAAGCTTCGTTCATCTATGAAGACACGCCGGACCAGAGCAAGGCATCGGCCGATGTAAAAAAGGACATGGAATCCGGGTCGCCCATGGATCGCCTGGTTTGCGGGGATGTGGGCTTTGGCAAAACGGAGATCGCCATCCGTGCAGCCTTTAAAACCTGTGTAGACGGGAAACAGGCCGCAGTGCTGGTGCCCACGACCATCCTGGCCTTCCAGCATTTTAAAACCTTCAGCGACCGGCTGAAAGAGTTTCCGGTTACCGTGGACTACCTGAACCGCTTTAAATCTTCCAAAGAAAAAAAAGAAACCTTACAGCGACTGGCAGAAGGAAAGATCGATATTCTGATAGGCACGCACGGCCTCCTGGGCAAGGAGGTCAAATTTAAAGACCTGGGATTACTGATCATAGATGAAGAACAAAAGTTTGGCGTAGCGCATAAGGAAAAAATAAAAGTGCTGCGCAGCACCATTGATTGTTTAACGCTTACGGCAACGCCTATACCAAGAACGCTGCAGTTCTCCTTAATGGGCGCCCGGGATCTGAGCATCATTAATACGCCTCCGCCCAACCGGCAGCCTATTCAAACAGAAGTGCTGATATACAATGAGGACGCCATCCGGGATGCTATTTATTTTGAAACAGAACGTGGCGGACAGGTATTCTTTATCCATAACCGCGTGGCGGGATTGAGCGAGATGGCCGCAATGATACAGGGGCTTTGCCCTGATCTTTCCGTAAGCTATGCGCACGGCCAGATGGAAGGAGCCAAGCTGGAAGAGAAGATTCTGGATTTTATTGACCATCGCTATGATGTATTGGTTTGCACCAATATTGTTGAAAGCGGGGTGGATATTCCGAATGTGAATACCATTATCGTAAACAATGCGCATCATTTCGGCCTCAGCGACCTGCACCAGCTAAGAGGGCGCGTGGGCCGCAGCAATAAAAAAGCTTTTTGTTATTTACTGGCGCCTCCCATGAGCACACTGCCCGCCGATTCACGAAAACGCCTGCAAACCCTGGAGCAGCACAGTGAGCTGGGAAGCGGCTTCCAGATTGCGATGCGGGACCTGGACATTCGCGGAGCAGGGAACCTGTTAGGAGGGGAACAAAGCGGGTTTATGGCCGAGATCGGTTTTGAAACCTACCAGAAGATCCTGGATGAAGCCATACGGGAACTAAAACGCACCCAATTCAAAGAGCTGTTTAAAGAAGAAATCAGTCGTCAGGATGATTTTGTTACGGATTGCACCATTGATACCGATCTGGAGATCCTTATACCGGATGACTATGTGGAAAGCATTACCGAGCGCCTTTCCTTATACCAGCGTTTAGACAACAGCGAATCAGAGGAAGAGCTGGCCGAACTATATACGGAGCTGCAGGACCGTTTTGGACCTGTGCCCGTTCCTGTGAACGATCTTTTTGAGACCATCAAATGCCGCAGGCTGGCAGTAGAGCTGGGCTTTGAAAAGATGACCTTAAAAAACGAAACACTGCGTTGCCATTTCATCAACCGGCCAGACTCGCCTTACTTTGAATCCGGGGTTTTCCAAAAGATCATTCAATATGTGCAAACCGGCACCAATAAGGCCCGGTTAAAACAAACCGGCAAACTATTCCTGTTGGTTGCAGCCCCCATTCCATCCATGCAGGCCCTTTATGCGTTTTTAAAGGAGATGCATGCGTTTTGTACGGCAGAAACAATCTAAGAAAGTGTACATATTATATTCAGCCGGTGCTTAGTCTGTCCGGAGGCGATTTTATGGCTGCGATTGCGGGATCAGCCACCTGCGCGTAGCGAAGCGTTGTTTTAATATCATTATGCCCCAGCAGTTTTTGAATAAACGATATATCCGTTCCATATTCCAATAAATGTGTGGCACATAGCTGTGCCGCAGACCGTGAATACCTATCTGTTTATTGACACCCGCGGCCTTCATTGCATTTTTAAAAACGGCCTGGGCACTGCGTAAATGGTAAGGACCGCCAAACTGACCTTCAAACAGAAATGATTTTGGTTTGTATTCCATGTAATAGTTGCGCAAACTCGGAAAGATCGGTTTTAAGCGTTACCGGACTGTATGCTTTTAATATCAGAGTTTCCCTAAATTTTTTAAACGTGCCGGCATTTACAGGATTTATTTGTTGCAGCGCTTTATCCCCTATAGGTTTTACAGGCAGGTCAAACAAAAGCTTCGTTTATTTGAGAGTTGGCTGCAATGTTAATCACGACACTTCAAAACGAAAAGAGACCCTCTTCAAATATTTTTAGTCAACCAATTTTTTTATATTTTAACTACAAATATGGTTTATTTAAAAAATAATAACTACATTTGTGGCAAATGTCAGACAAAATGAGCCAATTTCATTTAGGAGAATTTGAAGAAATCGTTTTACTCACAGTCGCAATACTTAACGGAGAAGCCTATGGCGTAAACATCATTACAGAAATTGAAGACCGGCTTAACCGAAAAGTAAGTTTAGGTGCAATGCAAACTGTTCTAAAAAGACTTGAGGAGAAAGACTTGGTCAAGTCAGAATTTGGTGAAACTACAAAAGTCAGAGGAGGGAAAAGAAAACGGCTATACGAAATTACAGCCAGTGGAAGGCAAATACTTAACCGAACAAGAGCACAGCGAAATTCTCTTTGGGACGCAATACCAAAAGTAGTTTTCAAATTTTCATAAATGAACCCATCAGAAAATAAACCGCCCCGAATTGCATTAGTTTTTTTTCGCTGGTTTTGCCATCCTGATTTTCTTGAAGAAATTGAAGGCGACTTGACTGAGAGATTTCATGAATATTCCGGAAAATATGGACTGAAAAAGGCAAAATGGATTTTTGTCAAAGAAGTGCTGCATTTATTTCGACCTTCTATAGTTGGAAATATTTATCATTTAACGAATAAAAACTCAACAATTATGTCACTACAAAACAAAAGATTAATCCTCATTTTGGTAGCAGTACCTACTCTACTCCTTATCCCACTAATGGCAATGCAATTTAGCACCGGTGTTGACTGGAAAATTCTGGACTTCGTAATAATGGGTGTTCTACTTTTAGGAACGGGCTTGCTTTGTGAATTTGTTTTAAGAAAAGTGAAAAGTACTAAAGGCAGAATTATATTTTGCGGGATTGTTCTATTAGCTTTTTTACTCGTTTGGGCAGAGCTCGCAGTTGGAATATTTGGGACACCTTTTGCAGGTAGCTAGAAAACAGATAAAACAACACTGCCGGCAACAAGAGTTTGGCGTCAGGCGGGGCGAAGAGCTTCGCCTGAACTTTTTTACTATATTTGTGCTTGGTTCTTCATATCAGCGCTAGTGCAAAAAATCCCGCCCAACCGCCAAGCCCCGAACCGTTGCACGCCATAATAATGACACTCAACAAATTCATAGTACTGACAATTTTTAGCTTTCTTATTTTGACAACAATTTATGGACAAGGTAAGCAAGACAAAAATCTCACGCTTACCCAGATTAAAAATATGTTCCACCAAATTAATGATTACAAAAATTACAAGACCGTAACTATTGTCGATGCTGAAGAATTTTTAGGACACGGCACAGACAATGGCGGTAGCTTGACAGGATACTTTAAAAATGACACTTTGAAAAAAATTATAGAATGGGTCGGACTTTCAAATAAGGTTATTCAAAACGAATATTATCTTGACAAAGGGAAACTTATTTTTGTTTATTCAACAGAAAGCAGATATAAATACAATGACGGCACGCAAAGTTTTGACTACTCTAAGTTGAACATTGTTTTCAAAGGACGATATTATTTTAACAATGATAAACTAATTGACACAATCCTTAGCGACAAACAACATATTGACACAAAACAAGAAGACGCAACAGATTTCTTAACATCAACAAAGGACTATTTAAAACTATTAAGTGCAAAACGAAAATAACGGCGCACAACAAACGGTTTGGCGGCAGTCGGGAGGACTGATAACGGAGCGGTTACAGGCTCATTACAGGTAAATCTGCATGGCGAATGATTTGAATTACAGTTTATCAGATTATATTACTAATCACAAACACAATCGTCCGGCTTTTTAATTTTTCTGTTTCAGACCGGTTGCATTTCAGGGAAGGTTCCTGGCTACAAGCATCATTAGCTCATAAAATAAACCGTTGCTAAAAGGTGCTCTGAAAAATACAGTCCCTGGTATTTTCTTACAGCTCTCTGATCTTAATATTCCTGAAGGCAACCCCGCTGGCCCAGTCCTGTAATGCAATATGCCCGCTGGTATGTTTGCCAAATTCAGGAAAGTTTTTAAAATGTGTATGCCTGACCGAATCCTGCCAGGCAGGAGCCGTAAGATCCTCCTGCACGGTTAATACCCCGTTCAAATAAAACTCAATCTTCCCATTTACCTGTTTTATGCGGGACAGGTTCCACTCGCCCGCAGGTTTAGCCGCCGCAGGGGTTTTCTGCGCATCCAGCGCAAAAAGGGTACCCGCTTTTTTTACAGGGATGGCATTATCCGCATGTGCCGGGTCCAGCAGTTGGTATTCCGGCCCGGAGGCCCAGGCGGTGGTCAGGTCGGGGCGCTCCTGCACATTTATAAATACGCCGCTGTTTCCGTTTTTGGCCAGTTTCCATTCAAACTGCAAATCAAAATTGGTATACGTTTTATCAGAAACAAGATCATTGACCTCCGTTTTCTTTACCGTATCCACCGCCAGCGCCTGATCCTTTACGATCCACCCGGCAGTTGTATTTTTCTTATTGTATAAATGCCATCCGCTGGCAGAGCTGCCATCAAACAGCAACACCCACCCCTGCTCTTTTTCTTTGCGGCTTAAGCAATTGTTGGTGTCTGTTGTACAGGAAAAAATAAAAACAGGCATAAGAGCCCAAAGCCATAGACATTTGTTGAAGGTTCTATTCATCATTCTTTTTTAGCAAGCCGGTAGAAACAGATCCGCTTCCGGATGTTTTAGTATCTTTTTAGCGCTCAGGATAAGCATCTCCTTTATGACAGGTATTGCAGGTTACTGTGTTTAAATAGGCAGGGTGAATAGTGGAATCCGTATTAAAATAATTCTTGTTGATTTCCATAGTCATCAGCAGCATCTTACGCGCTACATCTTTTGCAGGGTTGTTATCAGAGGCAAAATCCAGCTTATCGCCGTTTTTCGCATGGCAAAAATCACATTTAACACCTAGCGAAGTATTGAACCCGTGCATGATGCTGTCCAGCTTTTCATGCGTAATATCCTGCGGCAGCACTTTTAAATTATGTGGCGGCGTGTAAAAGGAATAAGAAACACCTATCATTAATAATAACAGCAGAGCGGTGAATGCCACGGTGATCTTTTTATACTGCATAGACTCAATTTTACAATTTAATGACAAGGTACTACAATTTGACAAATTAAACAGTTGTAATGTTTTGCAGAAGTACCGATGGCATAACAACTGTTAGCATCACTTATTAATGCCCTTTAATGGCTTTTAATGATTACCTTTGCGCATTATTTTTAAAAGATGTCTGAAGTTTTAGTTCCCGCCTTAACCGCAAAGGATTTTGCAACTGACCAGGAAGTTCGCTGGTGCCCCGGTTGTGGCGATTATTCCATACTGGCACAGGTGCAACGGGTAATGCCCGGCCTTAACATGCCTAAAGAAAATATTGTTTTTATATCCGGCATCGGGTGCAGCAGCCGTTTTCCTTATTATATGAATACCTATGGCATGCACTCCATCCACGGTCGCGCAACGGCTATTGCATCGGGCCTGAAGGCCACAAGGCCGGAGCTGAGCATCTGGATCGTTACCGGCGATGGTGATGGGTTGAGCATTGGCGGCAATCATACCATCCATTTGCTGCGCAGGAACTTTGACGTAAATATTTTATTGTTCAATAACCAGATCTATGGGCTAACCAAAGGACAATATTCCCCTACATCAGAAGAGAAGAAGATAACAAAATCTACTCCGTTTGGCAGCATTGATCACCCCTTTAATCCCCTTGCCCTGGCAATGGGCGCAGATGCTACTTTTGTAGCACGCACTATGGACAGGGACCCTAAACACCTGCAGGCAATGCTGATCCGCACGCACCAGCACAAGGGCGCTTCCTTCCTGGAAATTTACCAGAACTGCAATATTTTTAATGACGGCGCTTTTGAAATTTTTACGGAGAAAGGATCCAAGCCGGAAGAAACTATTTTTGTGGAACATGGCAAACCGCTCATCTTTGGTGCAGCAGGCAATAAAGGGATCCGCCTGGATGGGTTCAAACCACAGGTAGTGACACTTGGAGCAGAATACAGCGCTGATGACCTGTGGATACATGATGAAAAAGATATTTTCAAAGCGCAATTATTAACCCGCATCTTTGATAACCCGGCACTGGATGGCCACCTGCCAAGGCCCTTTGGCGTTTTTTATGAAACAGACCGCCCCTGCTATGAGGAAATGATGGCACTGCAATTAGAAGATGCCAAAGCCCGTAAAACGCCGGACCTGGATGCCCTGCTGCGGGGTAAGGAAGTATGGAGCATACAGGAGTAGAAAATAAGAAATATGGAATATAAAATGTAAAAGTAAAGGAGATACTGTTGGCTGCCCTGTCATTTTCAGTTCCCGGGAAGACACCACTTCACTTTTCATTTTAAATTGGTTATTTAAACATTTTACATTCCCAGCTGAAAAATATTGAAGGTAACATTGAAACCTATTGCCGGGCCCAACACTTAGCCCGATATTTGCAGTACTTATTATATGCTGATAGCTATTCATCCAAAGGATCCGCAACCGAGACTGATTAAACAGGTAGCAGACTGTTTAAGATCCGGGGGCATTATTGTTTATCCTACAGATACTATTTATGGTTTGGGTTGCGATATTTTTCAGACAAAAGCAATAGAACGGATCGCCTGGATCAAGCAGGTTGATCCTAAAAAGGCGCAGTTTTCCTTTGTATGCGCCAACCTGAGCCATCTGAGCGATTTCGCCAAACAGATCTCCAATACTACATTCCGTACCATGAAGGAGTACCTGCCCGGTCCTTACACGTTTATCCTGGGCGCCAGCAAGCAGGTACCCAAGATCCTGCACAGCAAAAAGGACACTGTGGGCATCCGCGTACCGGATAATAAAATTACCCGCATGCTTATTGAAGAATTGGGGCATCCCATTTTAAGCACCACCCTGCCCGGTGAGCTGGTAGAAGAGTATACTGATCCGGAAATGATCTACAACAAATATCAGAACCTGGTTGATATTGTGGTAGACGGGGGCATTGGCGGAATGATCCCTTCAACCGTTATTGATGCTACCGGTGATACGATGGTGCTGGTACGGCAGGGCGCAGGTGAATGGGAGGAATGACAGGTGCATTGTTGCACATTGTCCATACCGGGATCTTTATATCATTTCACAGGGAAATAAATAAACACAAACGCTTATATGGAACAGAATGAAGTAATGCGGGAACATATTTTTGAGATCATTAAAAACCAGATGGCCCAATACTCCTCCAGAAACAAAAATAACATTTAAACGGTTATTGAAAGAAGGCTATACTGAATTTGAGACCATGCAGCTGATCGGCCAGTGTGTCGCCATAGAACTGTTTGAGATACTGAAACACCAAAAACCCTTTGATGAACAAAGGTACATTCGCCATCTGAAGCAACTTCCCAAAGAGCCTTTTTATGAGGACTGAGTCAGAAGTATGTATATCGCCAACGAGCTACAATAGCATTGTGCGATGAAGGACGCCGCACGGAGCAGGATAGATACTAACCCTGTTACCTGTTCCACATTTCTTATATACTTCGCTGAATACCCAGCTCCAGTCCGCGTAATTCTGCCAAACCTCTCAACCGGCCTATAGCAGAATACCCGGGATAAGTGGTCTTTTTAAGATCATCCAGCATCTGGTGCCCATGATCCGGCCGCATATGGATGGATACCTTCCTTCTGCGCATGGTTTTTACAATTTCTTTTACCACTTCATACATATCCACATCTCCGTTCAGGTGATCCGCTTCAAAAAAATTGCCGGCTGCATCCCTCTTCGTACTGCGCAGGTGCAGGAAATGGATATGATCTCCCAGCCGTTTTACCATTCCCGGCAGATCATTATCGGCCCTTACTCCGTAAGATCCTGTGCAGAAGCACAACCCGTTGGCTTTGGACGGGGCAGCATTAATTAACTCTTCTGCATCTTTTTCAGTGCTTACGATCCTGGGCAATCCCAATATAGGAAAGGGAGGGTCATCCGGGTGAATAGCCATTTTTAAACCGGCCTCCTCAGCAACGGGAACCACCTGCTGCAGAAAATAAAACAAGTGCTCTTTTAGTTTCTTTGCATCAATGGCTTCATAGGTTTTCAGCGCCGCAAGTATCTCCGCTTCTGTAAAACGTTCTTCGCTGCCTGGTAGCCCCAGTAAGGTATTGCGGTAAAGGGTTTCTTTTTCCTCATCGCTTAGTTTTTCAAGGCAATCCCTGGCGGCCTGTAATTCTTCTCCGGTATAATCATTTTCTGCGCCCGGGCGCTTTAACAGGTATACATCAAAAGCAATAAAGGCCGGTTTTTCAAACCGCAAAGCCTTGCTGCCATCGGCAACCGTGTAATTAATGTCTGTGCGCATCCAGTCCAGGATGGGCATAAAATTATAAGTAACCACCCGTAGCCCGCATGCGGCCACATTCCTAAGACTTTGCTTATAGTTTTCAATATACTCCCGGTAATTGCCGCTTTGCTTTTTTATAGCTTCATGCACCGGCAGGCTTTCAATAACCTCCCAGGTTAAACCGGCATCTTCTACCTCTTTTTTTCTTTTACTGATTTCATCAATTTCCCAGATGGCTCCTACAGGAATATGATGCAAGGCGGTTACAACTCCTGTGCAACCGGCCTGTTTAATATCATCCAGGCTCACAGGATCATTAGGGCCATACCAGCGCATGGTATGGATCATGGCAAATGGTGACTGATTCATTTTTTATTCTTTTGAACTACTGATGCTTCCAAAAATAAGTGTTTTATAAATGAGAAGCGGCACTACTTTTACGGGTTACGATCCTTGTTTTAAGAATATGTTTCTCAAATTTTGTAACAGGGCGTTTGCTCTCTATTTCCGAGAGCAGCAATTTTGCAGCCAGTGAGCCCATTTCAAATGAAGGTTGATAAATTACAGAAAGAGCCGGTTCCAGCAAATCTGCATTATTAAAGTTTGAAAATCCCATCAGTCCTATATCATCAGGGATAGCTGTATTTTTATTCTTAAGCATTCTGAGGGTTTTGAGAGACAGCGTATCAGAAAGGGTCAGGATGGCATCCGGCCTGTTTTCCATCGACAGTAATGCAGACACTACATTTTCCATTTCGCCCCTGTCTGACCCGCCGGCCGCGCAAAAGCGCACCCAGTCTGAGCTTTGCTCTAGTCCCAGCTCATCAAATGCCTTAACGCATCCCTCGATCCGCTCCTTTGATATAGAAAGGTTTCTGTTATTGGCAATAAGGGCAATTTTCTTATATCCATTGCCGGCAAGATGCCGTACCGCCTCATAAGCCCCAGCAAAGTTATCTGCAACAACCTTATGCGTTTCAATGGATTCTGCGATCCTATCAATAAATACCATCGGCAACCCTTCATTATTCAGTTCTTCAAATACAGAATAATCGGTAGTTTCCGCTGCAAGCGATACAATCAGGCCATCTATGGAGCGGGCAGATAAATCATTAATGATCATCTTTTCACGCTCCGCAGAGTCCTTGCTTTGTGTAATGATAACGTTGTAGCCCTTGCTGTTAGCTATGGATTCAATGCCATCAATAATCTGGCTGAAAAAATTATTGGCAACATTGGACAGTACAATGCCTATAGATTTTGACCTGCCTTTTCGCAGGCTTAGCGCAGCAAGATTGGGCCGGTAATTGTTTGCAGCAGCATAGTCCTGTATCCGCTTTTTGGTTTCAGCACCTATTTCATGGCTGTCGCGCAGTGCGCGGGAGACCGTGGAAGCAGAAAGTTCCAGCGCTTTGGCAATATCTTTAATCGTAATGGCACCCAGTTTCATAAAACCAAACCTTATCTGTTTGCGAAGATACTCTTTATGCGCACGTTTCCGGCAACGATTGCGTAAATATTCATACCTAAACAATAGCGAATGTTTAAAAATGTTTTTAAAATTGTACTGATTGCTATGTTATAGACAGAAATTACGATTTGCGGCCGATTTCAACACGTTGACAGACCTATTCAATTTTTAAAATTTCAGCAAATGAGAAAAGTATTGCTTCTATGCCTTTCATTACAGTTGATTAGCCTGGTTGCCCTGGCACAGGGGCGCATCATTACCGGAACGGTTACTGATGAGGACGGAAAGCCCGTTCCTAATGTTACTGTTTCAGTTACCGGCAGCCAGACAGCAGTACAAACCAAACAGGACGGAACCTATTCCATTCCTGTACGGGCTGCAAGGGAAGCGGAGCTTCAGTTTTCTTCTTCCGGTTTTATAGAACAAACGGTAAAGGTAAACGGGAATGAGCAGAACATCCTCCTTGCAAAAAATATCATTACCAGTGATGACGTGGTGGTTATAGGGTACCAAACGGTCAAACGGAAGGAGCTTACAGGGTCTGTTTCTTCTGTAGGGGCAAAGCAGTTAAAGGACATCCCAATCAATTCAGCAGCAGAAGCGCTAAACGGCCGGCTGGCAGGGGTTACAGCCACTTCTGCAGAAGGTGCTCCTGATGCCGAGGTGAACGTGCGGGTACGTGGCGGTATTTCTATTACCGGCGACAACAGTCCGCTTTACATTGTAGATGGCGTGCAGGTGGATAATGCATTATCCACACTATCCCCCCAGGATATTCAATCGATTGATGTTTTAAAGGATGCTTCCGCAACAGCCATCTATGGTTCCAGGGGAGCCAATGGGGTTGTTATAATTACCACAAAAAGCGGAAGGCGGGGTCGGACTACTGTAACTTACAACGGATTTATCGGCGTCAAACAACTACCCAAAACGCTGGACGTCCTTTCGCCTTATGATTTTGTTATTTATCAATCGGAACGTTCAAGAGGCAGCTCTTCAGACAGCACAACTTTTGCAGACCAGTTCGGATTTACATGGGATACCCTGGTAAATTACAAAAACGTAAAACCGGTTGACTGGCAAAAGGAAGTACTGGGTAGAACCGGCATTACTCAAACCCATAACCTTGCTCTTTCCGGAGGCAATAAAAAGATCGTGTATAATTTTGGATATACATTCAATAATGAAAAGCCCATTGTTATCAATTCAAAATATACCCGCAACCTGTTAAACTTTAAAGCAGATTATACTATCACCAAAAACCTGAAAGCAGGCATCATAACACGGTATATGAATCAAACCGTTTATGGCGCAGGGGTTTCGTCCAATTCAGGAAGTTCTTACAGCAGGCTGCGTAATTCCGTTAAATACAGGCCATTCCTGAGCGCTAACGAAACGCTGGACACGGAAGATCCCTATGCAGACCCAAATGTTGGCAATGGCTTAATACTGGTAAACCCGATATTGCTTGCAAATTCAGAATATAAAAAAGCCACTACAGACGCCTTTAACCTTACGGCCTATGCCAGCTATACTATTTTAAAAAATCTTTCTTTTAAAACAACTTTTGGGTATAATTATAATAATGTCATCAACAGGCAGTTTTACGATTCTTTGTCGCCCTATGCTGTAATCCAGGACGGGCGGTTGCCCATGATCAACCTGGATTCTACCAAAACCACCACATTTATCAATTCAAACGTGTTGACTTACTCGCTGCAAAAGATCAATAACAAACACGACATCAGTATTATTTTGGGAGAAGAAACAGTAGACATCAAAACAACCCATGGTATTGGCATGGTGGGCAAATACCCGGTGTTTACAACACCTGAAACGGCTTTCTCGCAACAGGAACTGGGAACTCCTTTTGTAGGCTACCCTTCCCTGAATAAAGCACGGGCAACCTATCTTTCCTTTTTTACAAGGGTCAATTACGGCTTCATGGATAAATACCTCTTATCGCTGAATGTTCGTGCAGACGGAACTTCAAAATTTGCCCCCGGTAATCAGTGGGGCTATTTCCCGGGAGGGTCTTTTGCATGGAAAATCAAGAACGAAAATTTCATGAAGAACGCACGCTTCATTGATGATCTAAAGCTGCGGTTGGGTTACGGTGCTATTGGTAACAGTCGTATAGCGGATTACCTCTACATCACCACCTTTAACCAGGATGGAAAATATTATTACAGCGTCAACAACCAGAATACAAACGCCAGCTACTCCCCCGCACTCGTGAACCCCAACCTTAAATGGGAGGCGCTCGTTAATAAGAATATAGGGCTGGACATTTCCCTGGTTAAAAGGATTGACCTGAGTATTGATTATTATATCAACAATTCCAGGGATCTGCTGCTGAGCGTTCCTATTGATTTAACGTATGGGTATTCTGCACAGCTGCAGAACATTGGAAAAACGCAGAACAAAGGGGTTGAAATACAACTGGCAGCAGCGATCATTACGAAAAAAGATTTCTCCTGGAACGCCAACTTCAATATCTCTTCCAATAAGAATAAGATCCTTGCGCTTGGACAGGGCCAGGACTATTTTTATCCATCGCCCAGCTGGGGTGTCTCCGGCCAGCCAACAGATTATATAGAAAAAGTAGGAGCTCCTGTAGGCGCTATGTACGGGCTGGTCAATGATGGATTTTACAAGGTAAGCGATTTCAATTATGACGCTTCCACCAGTGTTTATACGCTTAAACCCGGTGTTGTTTCCGATGCCGGGATCATTGGCGTGGTACAACCGGGATCCGTTAAATTCAGGGATCTGAATAACGATGGGGTTGTTGATCTGAATAATGACCGCACAATTATCGGTAATCCTACCCCGAAATTCACGGGCGGTCTCAACCAGCAGTTCCGTTATAAAAACTGGGATGCCAGCATCTTTGTAAACTTCAGTTACGGCAATGATATTTACAATGCAAATAAAATAGAGTTTACCAATGGTTATACCGGCAATTCCAATATGCTGGCAATAATGTCCGGAAGATGGAAAGTGGTAACAGCAGACGGGCAAACGGCACAATGGACAGATGGCACAACCGTATATGGTATACCGCCCGACCAGCTGGCCGCGTTGAATGCCAATGCAACCATCTGGCAGCCCATCAGGGGTGGCGGCGCCTTTTATCCCTCCACCTGGGCAATTGAAGACGGCTCCTTCCTCCGGTTAAACAATATCACAATCGGTTATTCTTTTAGCAAAGAGGCCATAAGAAATATTAAAATGAAAAGCCTCAGGCTTTATTTAACAGCCAATAACCTGGCCGTGTTTACCCGTTACTCCGGGTATGATCCTGAAGTAAGCGTACGGTCAAGCGGGTTAACGCCCGGGCTGGATTACAGCGCTTACCCCAAAAGCCGCATGTTCATTTTTGGTATCAATGCTACTTTTTAACGCTAAAAAACAACGAGATGAAACATATTAAAATACATCATTTACTGGCTGCAGGGGCAATAGCTGTGGTTACCCTTCTACCTTCATGCAAAAAATATTTAGACCAGCAGCCCATCACCGCCAATGATCCTGCAAAAGTATTTAATGATGTGCCCGGGGCTTATTCAGCGCTTATTGGCGCTTACAGCCGTCTTATGGGCGACAATGGGTATGGCATCCGGATAAGTTTGTATTTTACAGTGGATAATGATGAAATGCAGGGGCCTACAGGCAATGGTAATGATAACGATCGCAGGGATATCGCCCGTTATCAGTGCACACCGGGTAATGCCCAGATCACCAACCCCTTTTTACAGTTATTCAATGGAATAGAAAACGCAAATATGTGCATCGATTATATTCCTAAAATGGAGTTGTATACCAATGGAACAGATCAGCAAAAAAAACAATTGCAGCGGATGTACGGAGAAGCCCTGACGTTGCGGGCACAATTTTATTTTGAAGCGATCCGTAACTGGGGCGATTTGCCTGCCCACTTTACAGCTGCGCAAAACCAGGCGCTGCAAGATCCTTTCCCCACCAGAACCAGCAGCGATTCGCTTTATGACCGACTCCTGGAGGATCTGAAAACCGCCGAAGATCTTGTTCCCTGGGTAAATGATCTTGGTGCCATAGGCGATTCCAAAGATGAGCGCATTACGAAGGGCACTGTAAAAGGATTAAGGGCGCGTATTGCCCTGTTCAGGGGAGGTTACGCGCTGCGCCCCGCCAGTAAAACAATGGAACGCAGTACGGATTATTTAAAATATTACCAGATTGCAAGAGACGAAACCTATGATATCATTCAATCCGGTCAGCATTCCTTAAATCCCAGCTTTAAATCCTTGTGGAAAGACCAGGTTTGCGCACATGCGGTTTCGGATCCCAATAACGAACTGCTATTCCAGGCTAGCGCATCCGGGTCCGGCAGTGCAGAAGATTCAAAACTGGGCTACTACAACGGCCCCCGTGTTAACGGCAAAGGGAACAGCTCCATCAATCCGCTGCCGACTTATTTCTATTTGTTCGATTCGATGGACCTGAGGAGAGATGTAACGATTGCACCCTATTTTGTTGCTGCCGATGGTATAACAAAAATAGGCCAGGCCATTACAGCCATTAATGACGGAAAATACCGGCGTGACTGGGTTACCAATCCGTCCTTTGATCCAAACGATGCCATACAATACCTCAGCCTTAAATGGCAGCTCCTTCGTTATGCTGACGTTTTACTGATGTTTGCCGAAGCCGAGAACGAGATCAGCAATGGGCCAACCGCAAATGCCTACAATGCTTTAAATTGGGTAAGGCGAAGGGGATTTGGCAAAAATATAAACACCGTAAATGCAGCAGTTGATGTACCGGCAGGACTGAGCAAAACGGACTTTTTTAAATATATTGTAAGAGAACGCGCTTTAGAGCTGGGTGGAGAAGGGATCAGGAAATTTGACCTGATCCGCTGGAACCTGCTGGCCACTGCGCTTACAGAAACAAAAGCCAATCTTTTAACCATGTCAACAAATACAGCCATCGCCAACCCCAGTTATATGGCAGGATACCCGGCTTACTGCCTTACAACAATACTGCCTAAAAACATGTATTATCAAACAACAGCAACAGGAGATGACCATACCATCTGGGCAAACTCCTATTATAATACAGCACCTTCCTCCACACCGGCAGGCACCACTAAAGTCAACTGGTTGACTGCTGCCATTAATACAACAGGCCTTGCCCGGTTTGCAACCGGGTTTACCGTTAATAAATCAGAATTATTGCCCATTCCGCAACCGGCCATTGATGCCAACAAAAATTTAGTACAAAACCCCGGCTATTAACTCAAGAAGAAATGAAAAAACTATTCTTTACCTGTTGTACCGTATTGGCCACAGGATGCAGCGCTCAGAAAACATTGCCGGTAAAAACGGATGCTGCATCAGGAATCATTGCCTTTCCGGGCGCAGAAGGCTTTGGTAAATATACTACAGGCGGGCGTGGTGGTAAGGTATATATTGTTACCAACCTGGATGATGATGGGGAAGGCAGCCTCCGCAAAGCAGTTACAGGCAATAACCCGGCAATCATTGTTTTTGCCGTATCAGGAACCATCCACCTGCAAAGCAGGCTCAACATTAAAGGCAATAAAACCATTGCAGGGCAAACAGCACCGGGCGGCGGCATTTGCCTGGCAGATCAGCCGGTGGTTTTAGCGGGCAACAATATTATTGTGCGGTTCCTGCGCTTCAGGATGGGCGACAGGTACCAGAACAAAGGCAGGACTGATGGGGGTGGTTCGGATGATGCATTTGGGGGTGCCGGTAAAAAGAACATCCTGATTGACCATTGCAGTATGAGCTGGAGTACAGATGAGGTTTGCTCCATCTATAAAAGCGACAGCACTACCCTGCAATGGAACATCATTACCGAGCCATTGAATTATTCCTATCATTTTGAAGAGGGAGATCAGGATTTTGAGCATCATGGCTATGGCGGCATCTGGGGCGGGGCTCATTTCAGTGCACACCATAACCTGTTTGCACATTGTAACAGCCGTAATCCAAGGTTTAACGGAGTAAGATTAGGCGCTACTGCAGAGCTGGCAGACTTTGCCAATAATGTAATTTACAATTGGGGGATCAATACTATTTACGGCGGAGAAGGCGGCCATTACAACATCACAAACAATTATTTTAAATACGGGCCCTCAACAAAGGCTTCTGTAAAATACCGCATTGTAAACCCCAATAAAGTTGCAAAGGACAATATTCCTTTTGGCAGCTATTTTGTAAACGGCAATTATGTTGACGGGGCGGCTGATATAACCCGGGATAATTACAAAGGGATCCGGATGGGCAATGACGGTACAACAACCGATAAGCAGCAGGCTGTAATGGAAAAACCGTTTGATGTAGTGCCGGTTCCTTATCAATCCGCAAACAACGCTTACCAAGCCGTTTTAGATAAGGCCGGGGCCTTTTTACCTGAAAGAGACACGCTGGATCAGCGGATCATTAACGATGTAAAAAACCGTACAGGCCGGTTTATTGATGTTCAGGGAAATTATCCCCATGGAACCCCGTATGAAAAAACAGTTTCGGCATGGCCTGCGCTAAAACAAGGGGTTGTGCCGGCTGATACAGACAAAGACGGCATCCCGGATAGCTGGGAAAAAACGCATGGGCTGAACCCCGGGGATCCCAAAGATGCTGCCCTTTCTACCCTTCATAAAAACTATTCCAATATAGAAGTTTATATTAACAGTCTTGTAAAATAAGCACAATGAAAAATGGCTTGCGGCTTACAGCCCTTTTATTACTGATCCTTTCAGCATCCTTTATTCAAAAAAAGAAGATCACCATTTTTCTTGCAGGCGATTCAACAATGGCAATAAAAGACCCAAAAGCCTATCCTGAAACGGGCTGGGGAATGCCTTTTGCCGGTTTCTGGAATGACGCCGTTACAGTGCATAACTACGCAAAGAACGGGAGAAGCACCCGTTCTTTCCGGCAGGAAGGGTTATGGGACTCAATAATAGCAAGGATCAGCAAAGGTGATTATGTTTTAATACAGTTTGGTCATAATGATGAGGTACCCACCAAAAAAACATATACCACAACTACGGAATTCAGCAATAACCTGGTACAATATATAAAAGAAACCATAAACAAAGGCGCACACCCGGTTTTGCTGACACCGGTAGCAAGAAGGAAATTTGATGCATCAGGGAAAATTGAGGAAACACATAAAGTATATGCCGCTATTGTACGTGCTGTAGCTGCAGAACAAAATGTGCCCCTCATAGACCTGGATCAGCAGTCCCAGCAATTATATCAGCAATTAGGAGTAGAATCATCAAAATTGCTGTTCAATTATCTGCAGCCCGGGGAGCATCCTAATTATCCTGACGGTAAGAAAGATGATACCCATTTTAATGAATTAGGTGCAAGAAAAATAGCAGCAATCGTTTTAAGCCAGATAAGAATTCTGATACCGGAGCTGGCTTCCTATATCAGTAATCAATCCGAAAAAAAATAAAATGAGGCAATTTACACTGATACTGTTAGCGCTTTATTGCATGGGGAGGGGCAATGCCCAAACAGCTAACCCGGAGCAATATAAATATACGTTTACCGTTGCACAGGATGGCAGCGGGGATTATACCCGCATACAGGATGCAATCAATGCCATGCGGGGCTATCCCCTGGCACCGATCACACTTTATATAAAAAACGGCATTTATAAAGAAAAGATTGAGCTGCCTGCAAACAATACCGATGTAACCTTTATAGGGCAGGATGTTGACCGCACCATTATTACTTTCGACGATTATGCCGGCAAAGGAACCATCCGCACATTCACATCTTACACTGCAAAAATATCCGGAAACCGGTTTGTTGCAGAGAACATTACTTTTGAAAATTCAGCCGGACCGGTGGGTCAGGCACTGGCATTATATGTGGATGCGGATAAGACGCTGTTCAGGAACTGCAGGTTCCTTGGCAACCAGGATACCATTTTTAATGGCGGTGAAACAGCCCGCCAGTATTTTGTAAATTGTTATATAGAAGGAACTACCGATTTCATTTTTGGTCCCGCCACCGCTGTTTATAACAACTGTATCATCAAAGCAAAAGCCAATTCTTATATTACAGCAGCAAGCACTAGCCGGGGAAAAAAATACGGGCTCGTATTCATTAAATGCAGGATCATTACAGGCCCAGAAGTTTCCAGGCTCTTTTTGGGAAGACCCTGGAGAGCCTATGCCAAAACAGTGTATCTTAGTTGTGAAATGCCCGCCGCAATTGCTCCGGAAGGCTGGAATAACTGGAACAATCCGGAAAATGAAAAAACCGCCTGTTATGGGGAATATAAAAGTTACGGAGCAGGCGCCAACCCGGTAAACCGCGCTTCCTGGGCAAAAAAGATCACTGTTGCTGAAGCAGGACAATATACCCCGGATGTCATTTTCGCCTCCTGTAATCCTGATTTAGCAGGAGAAAGAACATGGTATAAAAACAGCCCTGCCGTCTTTAAATGGCCGGGGGGCAGGTGAACCGCATCAAGATCATTCCTCACCCTTTACCAGTACCATCCTTGCCCTGTCTGCCTTATAAACAGCATTGTAAAATGTTACCATTTTTTGATAATCACCTGGTGGGAACCTTCCGCTATTCCGGTCATAGCGGCGGATCATTGTAATGATGCCGTCCTTATAGCTATACTGGATGGAATAAGTGCCAAACGCATTATCCATCTGCACCGGTTTGGGCATTGCTTCAACAGAATAACCGGGAGGAATTTTGATGGTAACGGTATCAGCTGTTCTGAAACCATACTCGTATACAATTTCATTCTGCCGCTGCTCATCTTCCGTTAATTTTACACCATGCCTCGACAGAATATTCGGGTTAATAAACAGGCGCTTCCCCGTTACAGAGGCATAATCCTTTGAAACCAGCTGCACTTTCTCAATAACAGCAGGCAGATTATTACTGCCGGCCTCCTTGTATACAAAGGAGCCGATCTCATAGTTGGGCAATGAAAATTCGTTGCGCAACCGCTTTTGCTTCTCTTCATTGGTAAGATCATGAATAACGCTGTGCAGGTCGTCCTGCAGCAGTCCTGTACTGTTGGTAACCACGGATGCGGTTAAATTACCGTTGGCATCCAGCGAGGCATCTATTACACGATGCTGAATATTCTTTGATTGGGAATAAACCGGTGTTCTGACCAGCCGGCTGTTCATATCACTAATCAGCAAAGCTTCCCGGTTGCCTGTAAAGCTGCCCATATAACCCGGCTCTACCGTTTGGCTGGTGCACTCCAGCCATATAGAATCTTTATCTGCCGGAACACAAACCACCGCGTGATTGAACTGGTTGGAGGAAAAATCGCTGACCACATCTTTATCATCAGACCCGCCGATAATTAACGCCACGTATGCTTTTATACCGGCTTCTTTTAAGAGTGCCACCATATAATTGGATAAGGCTTTGCAGTCTCCGTATTTTTTTTCCGCAACATAGGCTGCATCCAGGGGCTGCCAGCCACCTATACCCAGTTGAATGCTGATATACCGGGAATTTTGCTGCATGTAACGGTACAACACCCCCACTTTTTCCCGGTCTGTTTTTATATCTTTTATCAGCTCCTGCACTTTTGCCTTAACAGTTTCAGGAAGAACGTCCCTGCCGACATATAGCATGGAGGTGAACTTACCGAAATTCTGCCAGGTATCCATATTTCCTTTATATCCCCCGATCTCAAAATCAGAAGGGGCTGTTAAAACCCGTGTTACCAGCTGGTTCCATTCCGGCGCATACAATTCCTCTGCCCTGGCAGCAACATTGGTAAGCTGCCAGGTATAGGTCTGGGAGTTTTTATTATCCTTTATTTCCGGTTGCCCGTTATAAAGAAACATTTTGTACCGCAGCTTATAGTTTTTAGGAACATCAAAAACCAGCCGGCTGCTTTCCACAGAAACCCTGGGCCTGCTTTGGGGCATCCATTCGGGAAATGAAAAGATCCCATTCATTTCAAAAGTCACGTCGTATTCTACCGTATACGGGTATTCCCTGCAATAGAAATCATATACCTTATAACGGGCATCTGTGATCAGGGAAGCGCCATCCGTTCCGCTTACATCCTGGATATCCTTTTTCTTCACGGTTTTGATCTTTTTTCCTTCCGCATTATAAAGCACTCCGGAAATTTCATTGATCACGTTAAACTTATCGTACCCCATCACCAGGCCTGCATGCCTGTTACCGGCTTCATTTAAAATAGTATACACATAATGCAGGCGGCAAAAGGCCCTGCCGCTGTTTCTAACAGTAATATATATTTCGTCCAGCCGTTTTATAACATCAGCCTTTTTCAACAGCCCTTCCGGAATGCTGCTGACCGGATATTCTGCTTTCGTTACAGTTGCCGCCAGAACAGCCGTTAACAGTATCCAGAACTTTTTTACAACTATCGTTTTCATTCCTGTTTGATTTTTTTCAAAACAATCTGCTCGCTGTGCTTTTTTGCAACATGACCAAAAAATTCGCGAAGCGTCTGATAATCTTCCGGGGTAAAATCCGTTTTACGGATATCAATTTTACTTTGCAGCATAATTCTTTCAGGAGTAGCAGAAACGATGTATTCAAATACGCCTTCATTGCCATTCAGCATTACCCGTGTTGACTTCGGCAATTCATCTACCTTATAACCTTTCGGCACTTCCATATTCAGCACATAGACTTCGTATATTTTATAAGGCATTTCCACCGGGTATTTTCTTTCTGCGGATGCAAACGGGTTGTTTTTTGTTGCTTCGCTGAACATGGGGTTAAGATAGATAATATCTTCATCGCCCAGGTTCATATCCATTTTGTATTTCACAGAAACAGGGTAATCGTATTGCTTTAAAGAATCAATATGCTTGTTCGAAAATTTCATTGAAAAGGAATACCCCTTTTCGGCATCCTTAAAATAATCATCTTCATCTTTTGAAGCCAGCGTATTCCTTATCTGTGTTGATTCATAATAGCCGGGGGTGGTGCTGTAGGAGCCGGTGAGCCCCTTGCCTTCAGCGTCGTTAACAATAAATATCAGGGTTGATTTCGCCTCTCTTAAAGAATCTGCCTCAAACTGAATATTTTTTGGCGTGGGTGCCACAATAAAGGCTGAACCGTTATAGCATTGTAACGGAAGTTTACCAAAGCCCATCCTGGGCTGCGAGGCATCCAGATAATAGGTCTGCCCATCGATCTGCGCACTACAGATCAAATAATTGTATTTGCTTAGCAAAGGATAAAACGGATGCGCATAACCATGATCCCGGGTACTCAGCAAAACAGGGTCGGCGCCAATGCCCAGTTGCCGCAACATAGCGATCAGCATAAAATTAATTTCAGCTACATTACCGCTTTTTTTTCTGAATACGTCCTTTAAGGTAGTATTATCAGATATATAACAGCCGCTGTTTTGTGTCCGGGTAAAGTTATCTCTTACAAAAGCATAAACGGCCTTAGCCGCTTCAAGGTTGTTACCCGCTCCCATAGTCATTTTTTTTACATCATCACTCAGCCAGTTATTGGGCCTGGTAATGGGTGCTCCAAAATCTTCTTCCTTCAGCAGTTGCTCACTTGTGGTAGCCCAGTTGCCCATAACATCCTTGGCGGGATTATTACCGAACTGGATCCGGGAAAGCTGAAAGTCAATTTTTGCGATATGATTGTCTACCGTGGAAGTAAATGGCTCTTCCTTTATGGCCGGTACATTTACAGCAGACCAGGTATGCTGTGTTTCATATCCAGAAAGTGAGTAGCGTTCTGTAGCCTGTGTACCATTGGATTCTGAAACCGAATAGGATTTGTAATAATCCTTCTTGGTATTTTTTAACGGAAAATAGCCCTGGGATAAGAATACATATTGAAAAAATTCCGGAATACTTACTGCATATTGCGTAAACAAACGGGGGTATTCTCCCTGAAACTCCCAGGGGCGCAGGTTGAACAGGTATTCCGATTCGATCGTATACGTATATTCAATGATGGATCCTTCTTTTAAATTGGGAAAGGTAAATTTCCGGGCGATCCAGTTACGGTTGATCTTTTCCTTAAACACGTTGGAAGATTCCAGCCGGGTCTGCAGCACTGCGCCGTTCTCCAGGTTATAGGTAATGGCTTTTAAATCATTCAGTTTATCCTCCGTGCTGCCGGAGGTATAAAGACCAATGGTGATATTACCGGCTTCAAAACCTTTTTTGTTCAGCACTTTAATGCGCGTGGTGCGTTTATGGATCAGGGAAAACCATCCTTTATTATTTCCTTCAATCCTGGAAGTACCTACGTCTGAAAGTATAACAGCATTAGTGTTAGAGTCAATCACAGGTGCTTTTACATCAAAATCGGCAGCGCTTACTTTTCCGAATTTAGTGCCTTCCTGGGCATTGAGCGTTCCGGTGAATAGGGCTGCGGTCCATAACACCGCAACAAGCAAAGTTATTCTCATAATAGTTAATTAAACGGTACAAAGATAAAATCAGCCGGGAAATATGAAAAAAAAAAATTTGAAAGGCAAAAGCCCGCTCAAACAGTTTATAAATTATAGGAGGAATATATGACTCCGCGACCTGTTTTAATAACTGTTACGGGATAGAGCATCAGCAGGAAAATTTATCCCCTGCGTTTTGGCAAACGTAAATTTTCATTTATACTATTTCAACATTAAAAGAACACTGTCAGCCAGAGGCACTCATAAAAGCGTTGCCTTTAAGCTGATAGGGGATGACAATTTTTTCAATCGTCATCCCGGGCGCAGCCTATGATAGCGGGAGAAGCCGGGGATCTCTGTATTACCAGAGAGATTCCTGATCCTTTTTGTTTGCCCAAAAAGGATCGCAAAAAGGGCAGCCGGTTCCGAAATTTCGGAAGGTTACAGCACAATTCCGGCAGGGCACTACTATCAGCTTTAGAATATAGTGGTGTGTCCCGCCACAATTGACCAACCCGGGAGGGCGGGACGCTCGACTTTAGAATTTCTATGATTAGGCCCAGGCAACTTTACAGCTATCCGAAATTCGGATATTTTGCCCGTCTCCTAAAGGCTAATTACAATTACAGTTACTACACGCTCCCTGATAATATGAGAAAATAGTTGTAGGTACAGCGTAGCCGTTCCGTTCAGGCGGGCATGACCTGATTGTAATCTTGCCCTTCGTCAGGCTGGGTGACTACCTTCATCTGGTGCCATTTAAAAGCCGCAAATAGCGTAAAACGGATGATTTTAAACAGAAGTCCACCCCCTGTCTTGCACCCACTATTCAGAAGATCCTGCAAAATCATTAAAAACAATAATGCCCTGCACTGATCAGCTTATCGGCAATCTGCCGGCGCGCCTCCTTGCTGTTAAAGGGTTGTGCTTTTGTAAAACGCTTCAGCCCCATCAGGATCATGCGTTGCTCGTCGCCTTCCGCAAAACCGTTTATAGCATCTTTTCCGGCCTTATTTACCTGATCAGCTGCATCATACAGGAAAACGCCGGTCATAGCTGTATAGTCAGCAGCTGCGGCGGCTCCTTTGGTTTCGCTGACTTTTATCGTGCGCAGCAGCATACTTTCCGCGTGAAATACAGTAATAGCCATATCGGCAATGTTCATCAGGATCTCCTGCTCATTTTCGATCTTCGTCATTAATTTCTGGGCCGCAGCGCCCGCCACCATCAGGATCGCTTTCTTCAGGTTGGCGATCAGCCTGCGCTCTTCCGAAAAAGGCGCCTCTTTTTCATTACCAAAGTCAGGAATGCTCATTAATTCCTTCTGCACTTCCATTGCCGGGCCCATCAGGTTCAAACGCCCCTGCAGGGCACGTTTCAGAGTCATGTCCAGGATCAGCAAACGGTTGATCTCATTAGTGCCTTCGTAAATCCGGTTTATGCGGCTGTCGCGGTAAGCCCTTGAAATATTATATTCAGCACTGAAGCCGTTACCGCCATGGATCTGTATCCCTTCATCCACTACAAAATCCAGCAGTTCACTTCCAAACACCTTCAACATGGCACATTCTATGGCATATTCTTCCGCGGCGCCCAGCAGCGCTTCGTTAAAAGGTTTTCCATCTGCCAGTAGTTTTTCTTCAAACTGATCGATCCATTTTGCGGTACGGTATAAGGCAGATTCTGCTGCAAACATTCCGATGGCCATATCTGCCAGTTTGTGCTTGATGGCCCCAAAATTGCTGATCGGCTGTTTAAACTGCTCACGGGTCTTTGCATATTCCAGAGCTGTATCAAATGCCTTACGGGCAGCTCCCAATGCAGCCGCGCAAAGCTTCAGGCGACCAATGTTCAGAATATTAAAAGCGATTTTGTGTCCCTTCCCTATTGCTCCCAATATATTCTCTGCCGGCACTTTGGCATCCTGGAAATACAGCTGAACTGTAGACGATCCTTTAATGCCCATTTTTTGCTCTTCAGGTCCCTGTGTAAACCCTTCGGTGCCCCGCTCTACAATAAAACCGGTAAACTGATCTCCGTCTATTTTTGCAAAAATGGTATACACATCGGCAAAACCACCATTGGTGATCCAGCATTTTTGCCCGTTCAGCAAATAAAACTTCCCGTCCTCGCTCAGCCGGGCAGTTGTTTTTGCGCTCAGCGCATCGCTGCCGCTGTTAGGCTCTGTAAGGCCATAGGCGCCTGTCCACTCGCCGGTGATCAGCTTGGGAATATATTTCTGCTTCTGTGCATCATTACCAAAATATAAAATGGGCAGGGTTCCTATTCCGGTATGCGCGGCAATAGCTACCGAGAACGAGTGACCAGCCCCCAGGTATTCGTTTATAATGGTAGCAGTAACAAAGTCTTTTCCCAACCCGCCATACGTTTCCGGGAACGATGTGGCTAGAAGCCCCTGCGCTCCGGCTTTTTGTACCAGCGCTTTCATTAATCCCGGCTCCATGCTGTCAATGCGATCCAGTATCGGCCATACATCCGCCGCCAGGAACTGGGTACAAAGGTCCCGGATCATCAACTGCTCTTCATCAAACTCATTGGCAATAAAAGTCTGAGCCGGGGTTTGCTCTTTCACCAGCCACTCTGCGCCTTTTGTAATGGCTTCGTTGTTTACAGCAGCATTCATTTTGTTATTGTTTTAAAAGTTTTTAATTTTTTTGCAGCTTCAGTATAAAGCCGTTTATATGCCTATACTTCTGTTATTATCTGTCCGGCCTACCGCAGGTTCTCATATACGATCTTCAATACTTCTTTACAGGTCTCGATCTTTTCCTCACTTACACCTTCCAGCGCTTCTTCAACCGTTTCCTCGGCAAAACCATAACAGGTGTCCTGCATTTCCTTGGCTTTATCCGTAAGATAGATCAGGTTCTTACGCCTGTCCGTTTTTGAATGAATCCTTTTTACCATGCCTGCCCGTTCAAGGTTATCCACCAGCCGCGTCATGCTTGGCTTATCCCTGTAAGTGGCCTTGCAAAGATCCTGCTGGCTGATGCCATCTTCCTTCCATAGATGGTACAGCACACTCCACTGTTCAATGGTCAGGTTCAGATCGGCCTGATTGAACTTCTTCTGCAGCCTGCGCGCTATGGCTGTACTGGCTACACCGGTAATAAAGCTGTACAGCTCACTCTTTTTAAATTGGTTGTTTGGCATATAGTTGTTTTGACAACTAACCAAAGTTAGTTTATTTTTCAAAACAATCCTTTATTTTAACGTTGATCATAATCAAAAAATATCTGGAACAAAAAAGCCTGTTATACCAGCAATCTCTGATCAGCTATTGTACCAGCGGTAGCGGCAAGCATCCGGTCATTTGCCTGCATGGATTTAATGAATCGGCGCATTCGTTTGCCGTTTTGCAAAACCCGGCCAATTGTTATACCCTGATTGCTATGGACGCCCCTTTTCACGGCAATACACAATGGAAGCAGGGTCTCCGTTTTACGCCTGTCAATCTCCATGAAATCATACATGCCATTTTAGAAACAGAAGGATTTACTGCAAAAACACCTTTCAGCCTGGTGGGATTCAGCCTGGGCGGAAGACTGGCTCTGGCTTATTACGAAAAATACCCGGTAGCAGTCAAACAACTGCTGTTACTGGCGCCGGATGGTTTAAAATTTAACTGCTGGTACTGGTGCGCCGCTCATACATTTATCGGCAATAAATTATTTGCCTTTACCATGAAGCACCCCCGGTGGTTCATACAACTGGCAGGACTGTTGAACCGGTTGGGTTTTATAAACACGGGCATTAAAAAATTTGTCGCTCATTACCTGGATGATGAAAGAATACGGGAAAGGCTTTATAACGTATGGACCGCCTTTCGTTATTTTAAACCTGGTATTGCGCAAATAAAAAAGAGCATCCTTCTGCATCAAACACCCGCACGCCTCTATTTCGGGAAATATGACACGGTCATTCCCCCCGAAAGGGGTACTGATTTTGTAAAAGGGGCCGGGGCATATGCGCAAACCCATACAGTAGAAGCAGGGCACCGATTGTTACAGAACAAAGAAGTGCAGGCTATTCTAAAGGAAGGCTTTTAATTACTTTTTGTTCTTATTCAGGCCGGTTTACAACTACCATCCAGAACCATTAGTTTTGCTGCCTATGTGGCTGATCGGGATTATATTCATTTTATTGATAGCGTACGGTATCCTCATTCGGTTTTATACAAAAAGCTGGAAGCAGATGCCCGAACAGATTACCGGAAAAGAAGCTATGGATGACGCACCCACCTTTTCCGTGATCATCCCGGCCCGTAATGAAGCCACAACGATCCTCCCTTTGCTGGAATCAATAAAAAAGCAATCCTATCTTTTGGAATACGTTGAAATAATCGTTATTGATGATCATTCGGAAGATCATACGGCAGCACTGGTTCAAAAGTTCAGGGCAGAAAACCAGGGGCGACTTACCGTAAGACTGATCTCTTTAAAAGAGGATGCTCTTAATTCTTATAAGAAAAAAGCGATCGAAACGGGCATTGCCGCTGCAAAAAAGGAGTGGATCGTATGTACAGATGCCGACTGTACCGTACCTGTCCAATGGTTGCAAAGCTATGCGGAACGCATCAGAAAGGCAGGCCCCGTATTTATTGCAGCACCGGTAAGCCTTATTCCAACCCCTACCTCCGTAAAGAAGCACAGGTTACTTTATATTTTCCAGACATTGGATTTCCTTACCCTGCAGGGCATTACAGGCGCCTCTGTATATAAGAATGTACATACCATGTGCAACGGTGCCAATCTTGCTTATAAAAGAGATACATTTTATGAAGTGAATGGATTTAAAGGCATCGACACCATCGCTTCCGGCGATGATATGCTGCTGATGCACAAGATCTGGAAGCGCCATCCCCAAAAAATCCAATACCTTAAATCAAAAGAAGCAATTGTAGAAACAGCTGCCGCTGCTACGTGGAGAGCGTTTATTAACCAGCGTATCCGCTGGGCCAGCAAGGCTACCCGTTATGAGGACAAACGTATTTTCGGTGTGCTGCTTTTGGTATACCTTTTTAACTGCTCCTTTCTGTTATTGCTGGTTATGAGCTTTTTTAATGTGTGCTACTTTTACGCTTTCTTTTGGTTCTGGATTGCCAAAACCTTTACAGAGCTTCCTTTTATAACCAGCGTGGCTTCTTTTTTTGATAAAAGGCAACTGCTGCGTTATTTTTTTATCTTTCAGCCGCTGCATATTGGTTATACCATACTGGCAGGCTTCCTGGGCAGCTTTGGCAAATACGAATGGAAAGGGAGGGTGGTGAAATAGCATACAAGTTTTTCTTACATTTGATCCCCATGCAATCACGCTCAATATTCCGTCAACCCGGCTGGCAACGGCTCAAAAAGAACAAGGGAGCGGTAATTGGCCTGGTAGTCATTCTCTTTTCTATTCTTGTTGCGGTCTTTTGTTATTTTCTTGCAGAGGACGCTTCTCCCAATTCCAATCGTATCATTCTTGAAATTGGCGGTTCAAAACCAGGATTTCAACAAACTTTCTTAAAAATAAAAAAGGAAAACCCGCCTGCAACTGCAGGGTTTTTACAGCAGTTGATCAGCGGCCGGCCTGACCAGTCAGACTATATTCCTATTAATTCCTGGCGGCAAACTGCGGACAGCTTTATAGTAGATAAATTCATTGATGAAGGCGTTAGTGAGCGCATGAGTTTTTCAAAGGCACAGGTAGCGTCTGATGCTATCGTTACAAAAAAATTCTGGCTGGGGACGGATAGTTACGGCCGCGATATTTTAAGCAGGCTGATCGTGGGCACGCGCGTAAGTTTAAGCGTAGGCATGATCACTGTTTTAATTTCCATCAGCATTGGCCTGGTATTAGGTTCCCTTGCCGGTTTTTACAGAGGCAGAACAGATGATGTGATTATGTGGTTCATTAACGTGATCTGGAGCATTCCTACACTGCTCCTGGTATTTGCTATCACATTGGCGCTGGGCAAAGGTTTCTGGCAGGTATTCATTGCCGTGGGGCTGACCATGTGGGTAAATGTGGCGCGCCTGGTAAGAGGCCAGGTACTGGCAGTACGGGAACTGGAATATATTGAGGCTACAAAGGCCCTGGGGTTTAAGGATATGCGCATCATTATGCGGCATATCTGGCCCAATATCATGGGACCGGTGCTGGTTATTGCTGCCGCCAATTTTGCTTCAGCAATCGTAATAGAAGCAGGCTTAAGTTTTTTAGGAGTAGGCGTACAGCCTCCACAGCCCAGTTGGGGATTAATGATCAAGGAAAATTACAACTTCATTATTACACAAAATCCAATGCTGGCATTAGCTCCGGGCTTTGCCATCATGATCTTGGTATTGGCATTCAATCTCTTTGGCAACGGGTTAAGAGATGCATTAAATGTAAGGGGCAGGCTATAGCGCTGTTCATGGTCTATAGTTCATAGTCCAAGGAAGGGCACTATCAACTCTGAGCTATGAACTATTCCAGCACTCTTACATTCCTTGAAAAGCTTTCATCGAGAGAAATCAGTGTTTCTGTACGCTCGATTCCCTTGATTTTTTGCAGCTTTTCATGCAAAACAGTTCTTAACTCGCTGATATCCTTACAAATAATTTCGGCAAACATGCTGTAATTCCCTGTTGTGTAATTAAGGCGCACTACTTCTTTCAGCTTGTATAATTCCTTTGCAACAGAATCATACAAGGAGCTTTCCTTCAGGTAAATTCCTATAAAAGCAATGACATCATAACCCAACAGCTTTAGATCTGCATTCAATTTTGTACCTTTCACAATACCATCCTTTTGCAGCTTTTTGATACGCACATGGATGGTGCCGCCGGATACAAATAGTTTCTTACCAAGATCTGCATAGGAAATCTCAGCATCCTCCATCATGTGCTGGATGATCTGGAGATCCAGTTTGTCGAGATTCAATTTATTGTTCATTTAGCCAGTATTGATTTTAAATAATTCAACAACTATTGCAAATATTTGAACATTCTCTATATTTTCAAAATTTTTCTTGAAATATTTGGAATAACTACCCGATAATTCCTATTTTTGTTCTATCAAACGCTGAAAAAGCAAAGATCTTTACACTGTGGGGTGATGAAATTTTTGGCAGACATGCCCTCTTGTCTCGGGGGTGAGGATTACAGGACAAACATAGCATAGAGCCGACCGTCAGGACGACCAGGATTGACCACTAAACTTTGTGCTACGGCTAACTGCCTCGTGGAGGTTCGAGCCCTCCCCCTACAGCTTTTAAGGCGCTTACACCCCTGTGTGTAAGCGCTTTTTTGTTGAAATAAGATACTGCAGACTGTACGCAGCTCCGCATTAAACTTTTGCTGACAGGCTAACTGTCCGTCGGCTGGTGGGTTACATATTCAAAATCCAATACGCCTCCGGGCTTTCCATTCCTCCTCCCTGGCCTTCTTTTCAGCTTCAGCGTCCAGCATGTTTTCCAATGCTTCATATATCTGGCTTAACTGGCTGTCATGCGCATCAATACGTTCATGTAATTCGGTTCTCAGATTTTTCAGCTGTTGCATAAAATCCTTATGCTCCACGGCTAACTGTTTTAAGGCAATAAAAGCCCGTACAATAACAATATTCATTTCTATTGCCTTATCGCTGTTTAATACAGATGCCAGCATGGTAACGCCATGCTCAGTAAAAGCAAAAGGCAGGTATTTTGAGTGCCGGCCTCTTTTTGAAGCCGCCTGCTGCCCATCAGCCTTGGAAGGGTTCTTTATGGTCGCAATTTGCGTCCTTAAAGAATCCGCACCAGCAGCGGGTTTCAGATCCTTTTCGCGGTTGAAATCCGAAAAATGCACCTTTAATTGCTCGAATTCTGTTTTAGTAAGCTCAAACATAAAGTCCTCCGGAAAACGTTTTATATTTCTTCTTACAGCTTCTTTCAGTCTTTTGGTCTCAACCTGGTACAGCCTGGCCAGATCAAAATCAAGCATAACACGTTGTCCTTTTATTTCGTAAATTCTTTGCTGAATAATCTTTAATTGCATGGTGTCTCCATTTTATGTTATTGGTTAGCAAATTATTATCTCTAAACTACACCATTTTTTTAAAAAAACAAAAATAGCACGCACCCTCTTGCTACCTGAAATTACCGATGCATTACCCCTCGGTATTTATTATCTTTGCCGGCTATGCAGGATTTGATTCAAAAGCTCGACGCCTACAAAAAAGAGATCGCTGAATTTGCTGTTACGGATGAATCATCTGTAGAGGCATTTCGTATCAAATGGCTGGGCACCAAAGGCCTGGTAAAGAGTGTAATGGGCGAAATGAAAAATGTGCCGGCAGAGCAGAAAAAGGAAGCCGGCCAGCTTTTAAATGAATTTAAACTGTTTACTGAAGCAAAGTTCAGTGAGCTGAAGGAAGCGGTTTCCGCCTCCGTAAACGGGGCAGAAAAAACAACACTGGACCTGTCGCTTCCCGGAGACACGGTGCCCCTGGGCAGCCGGCATCCCATTACACTGATGCGCAATAAAATCATTTCCATATTTCAGCGCCTGGGCTTTGCCGTTGCAGAAGGACCGGAAATTGAAGACGACTGGCATAATTTTACCGCATTGAATATGCCGGAACATCATCCCGCCCGCGATATGCAGGACACCTTTTATGTAGACGCAGGCGAAAATTCCGCAGTTGACTGGTTGTTGCGTACCCATACCAGCAATACCCAGATCCGCGTAATGGAAAAGGGTCAGCTGCCCATCAGGGTTATTTGTCCCGGCCGTGTATATCGTAATGAAACCATCAGTGCCAGGAGTCATTGCTTTTTTCACCAGGTGGAAGGGTTATATATTGATGAGAACGTATCCTTTGCAGATCTGAAGCAGACACTTTATTTCTTTGTAAAGGAAATGTATGGCAAAGACGTGCGGGTACGGTTCCGCCCCTCTTATTTTCCCTTTACAGAACCAAGTGCGGAAATGGATGTAAGCTGTTTTATATGTGGCGGTAAAGGATGCAATATCTGTAAAAAGACAGGTTGGGTTGAGATCCTGGGATGTGGTATGGTGCACCCTAACGTATTACAGAACTGTGGTATTGACCCTGAAAAATATACCGGTTTTGCTTTTGGTATGGGTGTAGAGCGGCCTGCTATGCTGAAATATGGTATCAATGATATCCGTTTATTCAGCGAAAATGATATACGGTTTTTAAAACAATTTACAAGTGCTACCTAGAACCAGACCCCTAAGAGCATCGTCCTATTTGTACGGCCGGAGCATTATTAATTATTCCGGCTATCCCTATTTAAACTATTTTTATTAAAATACATAGATGGAAAAAGAACAGTTAAAACAACAGGTAAAGGAACAGATCATTAAATTTCTGAACCTGAATAATGTGAAGCCTGAAGATATTAAGGACGACGAACCCCTGTTTGGTGAGGGCCTTGGACTGGATTCAATTGATTCCATTGAGCTGATTGTAATGCTTTCCAGGGAATACGGCATCAATATCCAGGACCCTAAAGAAGGCAGAAAAATATTAACTACCGTAAACACAATGGTAGAATATATTGAACAACACCGTACAAAATAGGTTTTTGCTTTGAGCAATATTTTAATTACCGGGTTGGGGCTTATTTCTGCAATCGGCGATTCGGTAGCTCAAAACCGCCAATCACTGATCAATGGTCGTTCAGGAATTGGAAAAGCCCGTTATTTCCGGTCAAGATATGCTGAAACAATGCCCTTTGCCGAAGTAAAAACAAGTACGGAACAATTACAGCAACTCCTGGCAGCGCCCCGGCAATATCCACAGGTAACCCGTACAGACCTCATTGCGCTGAAAGCGATGGGGGAAGCCATTGCAGATGCACAGCTTTCTCCGGAAGTGCTCCATAACAGCTCCACCGCTTTTATCAGTGCCAGTACAGTAGGGGGCATGTGCCTGACCGATGAAATGTACAGGGATGCCAATACGACAGCAGCAACATCCGACAGTCCGTATCTGAGCGCCTATTCCAACAGCGCCAGCACTTTGTTTTTACAATCCTATTTCAATATAGGAGGAATTGTAAATACATTCAATACAGCATGCTCCTCATCTGCCAACGCTATTATGTACGGGGCAAGGTTACTGAAGAACGGCCTGGCAAAAAAAGCAATCGTTGGCGGCACAGACAGCCTGGCAAAATTTACAGTAAACGGGTTTAATTCATTAATGATCCTTTCTGCCGAAGCCTGCCGTCCGTTTGACAATGCACGCAAAGGGTTGAACCTTGGTGAAGCCGGCGGTTTCATCATACTGGAAAGAGCAGAAGATGTTCCCCCTGATAAAAAAGTATATGCGGAAATAAAAGGGTTTGGCAACAGCAATGATGCCTTTCATCCTTCTTCCACCTCTGAAAATGCAGACGGCCCTTATTTGTGCATGAAAACGGCCATAGAGGTAGCTGGATTAGAGGCATCCGATATCGATTTTATTAACGCGCACGGAACCGCTACAGAAAATAATGATGCAACGGAAAGCGTGGCTATGTTACGGTTATTTGAAACAGTTCCCGCATTTGCCAGCACAAAATCCTATACCGGCCATACATTAGGCGCGGCAGGTGCCGCAGAAGCCATTTTCAGCATCCTGAGCCTTTACCACCAGGAGGTTTATCCCTCCCTGAATTTTGAAACGCCTATTGAAAATACCGGGCTGGTACCTGTGCCGGAATATCAGCCTAAACAACTCCGTCATGTAATGTCCAACTCTTTTGGATTTGGGGGCAACTGCACATCGCTGATCTTTAGCGTGCACAACTGATCCTTGCCGTTTCCTTAATCCTTTTTGGCATCTAATGTAAAGCCGATTGTAGTGCCCACATTTTCGGTGCTGCGTATATGAATGGTTTGCTTGTGCGCTTCTATGATGTGCTTGCAAATGGCCAGCCCCAGGCCACTGCCTGTAACATCCATGCTCCTGCCGGTTGGCGTTCTGAAAAAACGTTCAAAAATCCTTGGCAGGCTTTTTTCCTCAATCCCCACTCCGTCATCACTTATTTCAACAAGGATCCGTTTATCGTCTGTTTTATAGATACCCGCCTTAATGGACCCTCTTGTTTTTCCATATTTAATCGCATTCTCCAGCAGGTTTAATAATACCTGGCGGATCTTTTCTTTATCTGCATTTACAACAATAGGCGCTTCACAGCCTTTTTTTATGCTGAAATGGATCTGCTTTTGCTCGGCTTTAATGGAAATACTTTCAAAAGTATCCTTCAGCAGTTCCTGGATCACAAAGTTGCGCTTTACAATAGTGATCTCGCCGCGCTCCAGGCTGGAGATCTCGTCCAAATCCTGCAGCAATGTGGTCAGGCGCTCTACATTCGCCGCTGTTTTTTCCAGAAACTTCCTGCCGATCACCGGATCAACGCTATCCCCGTTCAGGAGGGTCTCCACATAGCTCTGGATTGCAAAAACCGGAGTTTTAAATTCATGCGAAAGATTTTGCAGAAATTCACGGCGGAATTCTTCATTTGCCTGCAGCGTAGCTACCTTTTGCTGGTTTTCCTGGGCCCAGCTCTCTACATCAACAGCCACTTCATCCAGGCTTTTCTTTGGCAGGATATACTTATAATAGGTTTCCTGGCGGCGTGTGGCCTTTGTCTGGTAAATAAATTTGTAGATCACCTTGATCTTACGGTAAATAAACCGTTCCAGCACAAAACTGAACAGCAGGTACCCTCCTATCAGAATAATGCCAAAAGAGGTTATTGCCGGCTTCCAGTTCTGTTCAATGATAAAATCGATCAGGCTGATCGGAACTGCAAGACCCAGGGCCGTATAGAAAGATACCTTGCGGGGCGAGAGATTTTTAGGGTCAAACATATTTGCTTCATTAATCAGCCGGAGATTTACACCTCAAACTTATAACCTACCCCCTTTACAGTGGTGATACAATCCATTTCCAGCTTTTGCCGTATTTTCCTGATGTGCACGTCAATGGTCCGGTCGCCTACAATAACGTCATTTCCCCAGATGGCATTTAAGATCTCATTCCTCAGGAACACACGCCCCGGCTTTAATGCCAGCAGGTACAATAACTCAAATTCCTTTTTTGCCAGAATGATTTCCTTTTCTCCGTTCTGAACCACAAATTTTTCCGGGTCAATAGTAATGGTACCCGCTTTAATGGATTTAGAATCTTCCTTATGTATGCGCCGCAAAAGTGCCGCCACCCGGCTTGATAATACTTTGGGGCTTACGGGTTTGCTTACATAGTCATCTGCGCCCGTTTCAAGCCCTCTTATCTGTGTGGACTCATCATTCAGGGCAGTCAGAAACATAATAAGCGTGTCTTTAAAAGCAGTTTGCGCTCTTAAGACCTGGCAAACCTGCACACCGGTCTTTTTAGGCATCATCATGTCCAGGATGATCAGATGCGGGCGTTCCTGGTTTGCTTTTTCAATAGCCTCGTCTCCATCCTTTGCTGTAATAACATGATATCCTTCCTTAATAAGGTTATAGGATAGAATATCCAGGATATCCGGTTCATCATCTGCAATTAAAATCTTGTAGCCCTCCATTTAACAGAAATTTAAAGCAAACCTAACCGTATTTTTTTATTCTGCTGCCATTTTAGTAATTTGATCATACAGACTTAATAATAAATTAATTTTACCGGGGCTTTGGGAAGGCGTCTTCTTTACAGCTGCTCTTAATTTACCGGTTCAGAGCCTTCATTTGCATTTACAAATCCTTCGTCAAGGTAAAAAAGGCAAGTAGCCTTATAATTGGTTGATTAAATACAATTTAAGCAGGATGGTATAAATTTTGCATCATTTTTAACACATTATTTATAACCCGCCGTGTAATTTGAAAACTGAAATATGAAGAAATATATCCCTTTCCTTTTACTGATATTACTATCTGTACAGGCAACCGCCCAAAAAAGATCCAAACGTAAAAAAAAGCATCAGGAGGAAACTACCGTTGTAGTAGACACCATTCCGGCTTATAAACCTGTGATCACCCGTTTAAAAATGCATGAAACGATTGACGCAGACCAGAAAGCCCTGATGGGCAGCGACGGCAATGCTGATGGAATACTGAAGGTTTCTGAAGATAAAAAGGTAAATGAAGCGGTTACAGACGCCGCAACAAAGCGGGTGGACTGGTTGCAATACCAGATAGAAACCGATCCAAACCTCGATAACCGGCTTAAAGCCAATTACCTGTCCGGTATTTCAGAAATCCTGAAATACGTAAAAACAGGATGGAAGCGCAATCTGGTAGATATTGCCTATCTGCCCCAGATCATTGCAACCTATAAGCAGTGCATTGAAGCAGACAGAAATAAAAGATCGGTGGCGCCGATTATTCAGCCCTTAAACTACGATGTGGCCTATACGGCTATTTTGCCCAGGGTTTTTAAAGAAAACCCGGGATATGAGGACACAAAGGATCTTTTACTGGTCAAATTAAGCGAGAAATACCCGGAAAGGACATTTGCCGCATTAAAGGTATACCCCCAGTCGCCCCATGCAGACAGCCTGATCCGTGTTATGGCGCATAAATACCCCCAGCAATTGTATGATTATGCCCAGGCAAATAATAAGCTGAGCTACAGGATCCAGAATATAGAAGATGATCCGCTCATCACCAGCATTGTAGCTATGGCACGCAGTGATAATAAAAGCGGACAGTATTATTTTCCGTTCCTGGATAATATTGTAAACGGTAAAATTACCACCAAGGACATTGACGATGCCAAGAACGACCCGGTAAAATACTTCCGTTTACTGGTCAACACACAAATAGAATACACTACAAGAATGGCAAATGGAGATACGGCCATGGGCTACAGGAGCCTCCTGGCAAAGATGGAGCAAAAGGCAAAAGATGATTTTGTGGCTCCTATTAACGGGCTCCATGAAAGCCCGGCAGCAATACGCTTCAGGACCATACAGCAGCTGAGGCCTGAAGACCTTTACTATGTGGCCGTGCTTACAGACGGGCTTATTTATACCAGCAGCTATACAGACGGGGTTTACCCGCTGATGATGAAGAAAGCCGGTAATAAAGGAGATGAATTATTGAAGAAACTGAACTTTGACCATTACCGAAAATTCATTGCGCAGGCTGCCGCCTATAATACCCTGAAGAACTTTTTAGGAACGTTTCAGAACCAGGACGATGCCAAAAGCCTGATGACCACTTTTGTAAGCAACCTTGAAAAATCAGAAGGACTGGAAGATGGTGTGGATGTGGCCGATTCTTATGCCAGTGTTTATGAGATACTGCCCGACCTTGCCAAACAGATGTTAAGCGATGTGAGCCAAAACCTCGACAGGAATCAGCAAAGCGGCAACAGGAAAGGGGTTGCCATTTACAGCATTCTGTACAACCTGTTTCTCTCAGCTGATTCTTCCAATCATATAGATCTTACTGAAAAGCTGCACGTTCCCCCTGTATACGATGTTCCTTTTAAAAGCCTGGCAAATGAGAAGGGCGAAGTGATCTGCCAGGTATTCTTTTACGGCGACCAGGACGGGCGGAACATTTTTAACGGCTTCCTGGGCATGTTTAATTCCAACTGGAAGATCGACCGGAGCAATAAGCAGTGGGTGGTTATTCGATCAACAAAAGGCAACCCGGTGTCCATATACGCCAACCGGCCCCTGGATGAAACAAAGGGCGAAGATGATGCTGCCCAGCGGGCATTGAATGCCTATCTGGAAGAGAACAATCTCTATCCTACGGTAACCATACACAGGGGGCATAGCTATTGGGCCCCTTCAACCATCGACTATATGTCGCCCACTTCCAAACTGGTCTTTATGGGTTCCTGCGGGGGGTTTAATCTTATTGATTCCATTTTGAGAAAATCTGAAGATGCCCATATTATTGCCTCCAAGCAGATCGGGAAAACCGCCATCAACAAACCCTTCTTCCTGCTATTGACCGAAAAATTAAGAACTGGTAAGGACATTGAATGGATCCCTTTCTGGAAAGAATTTAAGAGAGCCGCCAATGTGCCCGGTTTTGAAGATTATATCCCCCCCTACAAAAACCTGGGCGCTATTTTCATTAAAGCCTATAAAAGAGAAACCGGGCAAACCAACGTCTGATCTTTTGCGTCTTGGTTTTGTTAAAAGATACCGTCATGCCGCTTTTTGCCTAAAAAGGCGGTAGTTTTGCGCATTCGAAGCATTTAAGAAAAGTAGTATATGAAAAGATCGGCTTTGGCCTTTGGATTGGTAATTGCATCCGTAACCCAGGCTTTTGCACAGACAGAAAATGGATCTGTGCCGGAATATACCGTACCCATTACCCGGCAGTTGCAACATGATAATATTGATAAACAGCAAAAATTATTGCTGGGGAGTGATGGGAAAGCGGATGATGCTTTTGTTATTGATAACAACGAAAGCGCCAGCCGTATTGCTACCAATGCCATTACTTCAAAAGTAGACTGGCTGCAATACGAAATTGAAACCGATTCTAAAATTGATACCCGTCTGAAGCTGGGATACCTTTCCGGCCTTGCAGATATTTTATCTTATCTGCGCACAGGCTGGCTTAAAAAAGAAGTGAATCCCACTCATTTTGACCAGATCATTGCCCTTTATAAAAAGCTGATACAGGTAAACCAGGAAAAAGGTTCCCTGGTGCCTTATGTTTCCTATTTTCCTTATGATATTGTGTATTCAGCAACAATTCCCAGGATCCTAGGAGAAAATCCCAGCTATAAGGAAATTAAAGATATTCTGCTGCTTAAATATGCCCGGCAATATCCTGAAAAGACTTTTGAGGCCCTGCGTAAATACGCTGATGCCCCCGCCGCAGACAGCCTGATCAAGGCCCTGGGCCGCCAATATCCTCAGCAGTTGTATTCCTATTCACAGGCCTATGATAAGCTGGGCAATAAAATACGCAGCATAAAGGACGATGAATTTGTAAAAACAGTGGTTGATCTTTCCCAGCAAAAAAGCGGGCAGATGTATTTCCCTTTCCTGGATAACCTCGTAAAAGGTAAAATTACTATCCCACAACTGGACGCCGCCAAAGACGACCGTTACAAATACTACAGCCTGCTGGTAAAAACGCAACTGGATTATGTAAACCGTGCTTTGAGAGGGGATACAGCCATAGGCGCTGTGGAGCTTACAAACTGGCTGGAAAGAAAAGCCGCAGATGATTTCATTTCTGAAATAAACGGGTTGCATGAATCGCCGGATGCCGTGCGTTTTAAATGCATCCAGCCTTTAAATGCACAGGAGCTGTATTACCTGGCCGTGCTTACTGACGGATTAATATATACCAGCAGCTATACGCACGGTGTGTACCCCCTCATGATGAAAAAGATCAATAACCGGGGCGATTCCCTGTTACTTTCTGTGCATTTTGATCATTACCGTAAATTCATCAGCCAGGCAGCAGCTTACAATACCCTGCAAAACTTTTTCACCACCTTCAAAGACAAAAGTGATGTAAACGGGCTGATGTCGGCCTTTGTAAGAGGGCTGGAGAAATCAAAGGGCCTGGAAGATGGCGTAGACGTTGCCGATTCTTATGCCAGCGTATACGAAACCCTTCCGGATCTGGCCGTACAGATGCTTTCCAACATCAGAAAGAACCTGGAAGCAAACAGAAGAGAGCATAATACAAGGGGGATAGCTATTTATAATATCCTGTATAAATTATTTCTTTCAGCAGATTCCAACAGCCATATCAACCTGACAAAAGAATTAGGCATTCCGCCGGTTTATACAGTCCCCTTTAAGAACCTCTGTAACGAAAAAGGAGAAGTGATCACGCAAATGTTCTTTTACGGGGATGATGATGGTAAAATGGACTTTGATATTTTCGTGCGCACCTTCAGCAATGATCCCAACTGGAAAGTGGATCAAAGCAACAGCAAATTTGTGGTAGCTAAATCAACAAAAGGCGTTCCGGTATATGTATATGCCAACATGCCGTTGCCTAATGAAGACGATATGGATTATCCGGCACAGTCGGTAATGGAGCAATACCTGGAAGATAATAACTTATCGCCTACCGTTACCTTTCACCGGGGGCACAGCTATCACGCCCCTACCAGCGTCAGCTACATAACGCCTACTTCCCGTGTGGTGTTCATGGGCTCCTGTGGTGGCTTCAATCTTATCGATTCCATACTAAAGAAATCAAGCGATGCGCACATCATCTCTTCCAAACAAACGGGCTACAGGGATATTAACCTGCCCTTCATCCGCATATTCCTGGAAACACTGAGAAACCATAAGGATATAGACTGGATGCCGTTCTGGAAAGAATTCAGGGAAAAGGCGCATGTAACCGGTCTGGAAGATTATATCCCTCCTTACAAGAACCTGGGCGCCCTGTTCATCAAAGCCTATAAAAAGGAAACCGGTGAAGAAAATATGTAGGGGTTAAATCCTGTAAAAGAGCGGGCGATAACAGTCGTCATCTGATGAACTATCGGATGCCGACTTTCTTTATTTTGAGACCGCCACTTCTTAATAATTAATCAGAGCTGCTACTGCCGCCATAAAAGCACACCGCCATCAATACCGTCCTCATTGGAAACAATGCTCATATCATTGCCCAGTTCAAATGTTATCTTTTTAGCATTGCCGCCACCAATAAACAGGTGGTCATAGTTAAATGTGGTCTTCAATATCTTTAGGATCTTTTCCAGGCGTCTGTTCCAGTCTTTTTTACCCAGGTGATCAAAGGCCTTTTGCCCGATGCACTGATCATAGGTTTTATTATCCAGACAGGGATGCTGGCCAATTTCCAGATGAGGCAGCAGCTTCCCGTTCAGAAAAAACGAAGTGCCAAAGCCTGTTCCCAAAGTAATCATCATCTCAAATCCCTTTCCCTGCATACAGCCAAGGCCCAGCATATCGGCGTCATTTACCACCCTGGCCGGTTTGCCCAGGGCCTTTGTAAGCAAATCTGCAAGGTTGATCCTGTTCCAGTATCCTGAACCCAGGTTGGGCGCCGTATGCACAATATTATCTCTTACATAACCCGGGAATCCGGCAGATATCCTGTCGTATTGAAACCCTTTAACCAGTTCCTTTATGGTCTTTATAAGATTTCCCGGTGTAGCAGGGTCAGGAGTCGGAAGTTTGATATAATCCTGAACAATTGCTCCCTTTTCATTTAGGGTACTCGCTTTTACTTTGGAACCCCCTATATCAATTGCCAATGTTATCAAAGCCATGCATATTATTTTTTCAATTCGTGAAAGTTACGTAAGAATATGAGTCTTTTTTAAAAAAATTTTGTTTGCAGAATACCTATCTTGCAGGCCGATGGCCGATGCAAAAAAATCACTTTTTGATGTTTCCAAGTTAAGACGGGTTTTTCATTATGCAGCTCCGTACAAGAGAAAATTCTATCTATCCGTCGTCCTTGCTATTCTCTTAGCAGTTATCACACCTGTGCGGCCAATGCTTATTCAGCTTACGGTAGACCGATATATTACCCACTCCATTCCGCAAATGGTCATTCTTGTAACCATTATTCAGCTGGTCATTATTCTTATTGAAACAGCCATGCGCTTTTCCTTTTCCTTTACTACTGCCTGGCTGGGACAGGCGGTTGTGAAAGATATGCGCGATGCCGTTTACAAAAAGATCCTGCATCTTAATTTACGGCAGTTTGACCGTACGCCGATAGGAACGCTTACAACAAGAACTATTAATGATATTGAATCGATCAATGATATTTTTTCAGATGGCCTGATCCCTATTATTGCGGATCTGCTTTCTATTCTTTGCGTACTGATCTATATGTTCTGGATCGACTGGCGGCTGACGTTCATTGCGCTGATCCCCTTTCCTATAATGATCATTGCCACTTATTATTTTAAAGAAAGCATCAATAAATCGTTTTTCAAGGTACGCAATGCTGTGGCAGCGTTGAATGCATTTGTACAGGAGCATTTATCCGGGATGAGCATCGTGCAGGCTTTTCATGCAGAAAAAAGGGAATTTCAGAAATTCAATGCCATTAACAAAGAGCACCGCAATGCAAATATTAAATCCATTTTTGCCTATTCTGTTTTTTTTCCGGTTATTGAAATTGTGCTGGCGCTTTCCATCGGGCTGGTGATCTGGTACACCGCCCGCGAAGCACTGGATTTAAAACAGGGACAGCAGGGTATTATTGTATCCTTTATCCTCTGTCTTAATTTACTCTTCAGGCCCCTGCGAATGCTGGCCGACAAATTCAATACTGTGCAGATGGGGGTCATTGCCGCCGAGCGCGTCTTTACGGTAATGGATAACCCGGATGTGGAAACGGCTCCTCCTGAAGGGTACAGGGATCCGGAGCACAGGGTAACCGGTACCATTGAATTCAGCAATGTCTGGTTCGCGTACATTGATGAAAAATGGGTATTGAAGGATGTCAGCTTTCAGATCCGGCCGGGGGAAACCGTGGCAATAGTGGGGCACACCGGTAGCGGAAAAACAACCATCACCAGTCTGCTCAACCGTTTTTACTCCATTCAGAAAGGAGCAATCATGGTAGATGCCACAGATATACGCCGGCTTTCACCGGCCTATTTAAGAAAAAATATTGGTGTGGTGCTGCAGGATGTGTTTTTATTCTCCGGCTCTGTGCTGGATAATATTACATTGCGTAACCCGGATATCTCAAAAGAGCAGGTGATTGCTGCCGCAGGAATGATCGATATGCATGATTTTATTATGCGGCTGCCGGGCGGGTATGACTACAATGTGAAAGAGCGTGGCGCAACACTGTCGTTGGGCCAACGGCAGTTATTATCTTTTATCCGCGCTTTGTTATATAATCCGTCCATCCTTATTCTGGACGAAGCCACCTCCTCCATCGATACGGAAAGCGAGCTGCTGATACAGAAAGCTACTGAAACACTGGTAAAAGACCGCACTTCCATCGTTATTGCCCACCGCCTCAGCACCATCCGTAAGGCAGATAAGATCATTGTACTGGATAAAGGTATTCTGGTAGAAATGGGCACACATGATGAACTGCTGGAGAAAAACGGCTTCTATGCCTGCCTGCACAGGATGCAGTTCCAGCATCAGGGGAAAAGCTCAATTCCTTTTGACTAAAAACCTATCACGTTGATTAACAATCAAATAATCTGATAAACAGCTACACTCCCATTTTCCGAATAAAGATTCCTGGCTTTTTAAAACCCTGCGCATAATGGCAGGTAAAAAGAACTATTTTCCGGAGGAAAAAGACAAACTCCCTGTTTTACGGGAGCCGGAAATGAAAGGGCTGGAAGACCTTAGCTTTAAACTGGCTGCAATAACTGATCAAAATGGCATCAAAGTGCTCTTTCTGCACATTAACCATCTCATCGCTGATAAAAAAGCCGTAAACCGTGCCAAAGACCAGATCGATGTCATTGAACCGGGACGGATCAAAAAAATCCCGGGAAAGTAATCCATCGACCGCTAAAAACTTTAAATACCCGCCTGTAAATTCCTTTTTTTATTCATTTCAGCCTTATCTTTGCCGCAAATTTCAGAGCGATATGGGTTTTAAATGGTTCAAATCCTTTATGGTAGCGGCTTTAAGCCTGTTTTTGGTATCTTCGGCACAATCTGTTTTTGCGCAGCACGAGGAGCATGCGGAAGGGGCTGCCACAGAGGAAAAGTTTAACCCCGGTGAAGCCATCCTGCACCATATTGCCGATGCCCATGAATGGCACTTTTTCAGCTTTAAAAAAGAGGACGGTACCGAGTTTCATGGCACCATTCCGCTTCCTGTGCTCCTTTATTCCCCGCAGCGGGGTTTCAGCGCTTTTATGTCGTCTGTCTTTCATCATGGCACTGAGGTGTATAACGGTTATAAGCTTGAGCATGATAAGGTTGTAGCCGTAGATGCCAATGGCAACGCGGATGAATCTGTTAAGGTGTATGATTTTTCTATTACAAAAAATATTCTCCAGATGATCATTGCGCTGATCGTTCTGGTTTGGTTAATGATTACTATGGCCGGAAAATATAAAACGGGCCAGGGAGTTACATCAGCGCCAAAAGGCCTGCAAAACGCCATTGAGCCGATCATTACCTTTATACGGGATGATGTTGCCAAACCTAATCTTGGCCCTAAATATCAAAAATACCTGCCTTATTTATTAACCATTTTCTTTTTTATTCTGATTAATGCGCTTTTTAGTATGCTTCCCGGGGCTGCAAATGTTACAGGAAATATAGCCTTTACAGCCATTTTAGGAATTATTGCCTTTTTAGTGATCATGTTTAATACCAACGGGCACTACTGGCAGCATATTTTCTGGTTTCCTGGGGTACCGCTTCCGGTAAAACTATTAATGATCCCTGTTGAGATCATGGGTATCTTTACCAAGCCTTTTGCATTGATTATTCGTTTGTTTGCTAATATGACGGCAGGGCATATTGTAATATTAAGCTTTATTAGTCTTATTTTTATTTTTACTGAAATGTCAAAAACTGCAGGTGTGGCATTTACACCTGTTTCTATTGCATTTGCTGTATTTATTTATCTTATTGAAATTCTGGTAGCGTTTATACAGGCATACATCTTTGCCAATCTTACCGCAGTGTTTATTGGTGAAGCGATAGGTGATCATCATTTTGAAGAAGATGTGGTAAGCCATCATTAATTCGTTTTTATTTAAAAATCAAATATAAAATCAGAGTCATGAGTTTAATGAACACTTTGTTGGAGGTAAGCGGAAGCTGGTCGCATTTTGGCGGTGCAGTAGGTGCAGGCCTTGCTGCTATTGGTGCCGGTATCGGTATCGGCCAGATCGGTAAAGGCGCTACTGAAGGTATTGCCCGTCAGCCGGAAGCTGCTAACGACATTCGTGGCGCTATGATCTTAACCGCAGCGTTCATTGAGGGGGTTGCCCTGTTTGCGGTGATCGCCGGTTTATTGGCGGTATTGAAATAAGATCTCAGCTGCTGCACGAACAAAAGCACTACTGTACCCGGCGCAAAGGGCAATGGGTACAGTATTTAAATCAAATCAGTTCAAGGGAGTAAAGCTGCTGAGCCTTAGGCTATCACCAGTTATACAACCTTAAATCTATCTGTCAGACAGACCTTAAATAAAAAGAAAATGAATTTACTCATTCCGGATCTTGGCTACTTTGTATGGGGCTTTGTTGCCTTTGTTGTTGTTTTTCTGGTATTGAAAAAATTTGCATGGAAGCCGATCATTAAATCCCTGAACGACCGGGAACAAAATATTGCAGACGCTATTGCTTCTGCCGAAAAGGTAAAAGCAGAAATGGCACAGTTGCAAAGTGAAAATGAAAATCTTTTAGCACAGGCACGCGAAGAACGGGCACAGCTTTTAAAAGAAGCGCGTGAAACAAAGGATAAGATCATTAACGAAGCCAAGGAACAGGCCAAGCAGGAAGCAGGTAAAATTATTGCAGATGCACAACAGGCCATCAATGCACAAAAAATGGCAGCTCTTACTGATGTAAAGAACGAAGTAGGCAAAATGGTTATTGAGGTAAGCGAAAAAGTGCTGAAGCAACAATTGGCCGGCCAGGCAAAACAGGAAGAATACATCAACAGCCTGGTGCAATCTATTAAGCTGAACTAATTCCTTCAACTCATTTCCGATCGGGAACCGCTATTCCTGTCTGAAATCTCAATTTTAATTCACAATATGCCGAATCCCCGTTTAGCCTCCAGATATGCAAAAGCCTTGTTAGACCTGGCAAAAGAACGTAACCAGGTCCAGGAGGTATTTGCCGACATTCAGTGGTTGCAGGCCGTATGCAAAGAAAGCAGAGATTTCGTGAACCTGCTGCGCAGCCCCGTTATTAAAGCTGATAAAAAGAAAAGCATTGTAAATGCCATTACCGGCAACCATATAGGTGCCATTACAAAAGGATTTACCAACCTGTTAATTGCCAAGAACAGGGAATCGGTTCTGCCAGAGATCCTTCCTGCATTCATTGAGCAATATAAAGTGCTCAATAACATCCATACCGTTAAGCTGACCACCGCAGTGCCGGTAAGTGATGAAGTAAAGAACAATATCATGAACCAGGTAAAAACAGTAACCGGGGAACAGAATATTGAGCTGGAGTCAACCGTTGATCCGGATATTATTGGTGGTTTCGTTTTAGAAATGGGCGACAAAATGGTGGATGCCAGCATCAGCTACGATCTGAAGGCGATCGCCAAGCAGTTTAAGAACAACGACTTCATCTATAAGGTACGGTAAAAATTATTTTATAAAGCAAAGCCTCTGTTCAAAAAGAGCAGGGGCTTTTGTTTATTCTTAATAAAGAGCTTTTACAACTTTGATTATTATAAAAGGCCGCTTCTTTGGAAAAAACAATCTGGATAAACGGAAAAAGAGACGAAAATAAAGATCCGGGAATGACTATTGAAGGATCTCCAGGTTTTCAATCCGCTCTTCCTGCAGCAGTAAATGTGTTTGCATGCCCAGCTCTTTTGCATGCGGCAGGTTGGTATAACTGTCGTCAATAAACAGGGTTTCGGCCGCTATGAGCCCGGCATTGTCCAGTACAAATTCGTAGGTTGTTAAATCGGGCTTGCGCCGGTGGATTTCGTGCGAAAACCAGGCTTTTGTAAAGAAGCTTTCCAGCGATGCATAGCCCGTTTCATCCTGCAGTGTCTTTGAAAAATGTTCATGATGAATCCTGTTGGTATTGCTTAATAAAAACAGGTTGTACTGATCCGCCAGCGGAATCAGAAAGTCAAGACTGGGTTTGCGGTAATCCAGTAACATGGCGTTCCATGCGGTTCTTAACTGCTCATCTGTAACCGGGCGTCCTGCTATTTTCCGCATGCCTTCATAGAATTCATCAGGAGTAATAACACCTATTTCTATTTCCCGTATAATAGGCGCGGCGCTGTACTGGGTAAACAGCTCCCTGATATTTTTAAACCCTAATTCTTCAAACGCCGAAAATGAGCGGTTAAAATCCAGGTTCAAAAACACTCCACCAAAATCGAAAATCACATTTTGTATCATAGCAACAAAGATAGCCCCTCTGTTCCTAACTTTCACCTGCTCCAAATGCCGGCCTTAAGTAGTACCTTCGTTGTTAAACTATGGCAGCTACAAAAATTACGGTCAATAACAATGGCTCTTTAAGAGTCGAAGGTGATTTTGAAATAGTAGATAAGGAAGGCAACCCGTATGACCTGGGTGGCAGAACCGTCGTGTCCCTTTGCCGTTGCGGAAAATCGGCCAACAAGCCTTTTTGCGACGGAAGCCATAAAGGCCATTTTGAGCACGAGGCCATTGCCTTTGCGCTACCTCCCAAGAAAACCGTTTAATGTATACGCTGAAAAAATCATTAGGGCAACATTTTTTAAAAGATGATAACATCTGCCGGAAAATTGTTGCTGCCGTAAGATCGGAAAAACCACAACAATTGCTGGAGATAGGTCCCGGCGGCGGTGCTATTACCCGTTATTTGATGGACCTGCCCGGTGTTTCATTTAAGGCCATAGAGCTGGATGATGAAAAGGTACAGTATCTTTTAAATACCTACCCGGCTTTGAAAGACAAGATCATTCACCAAAGCATTCTGGACAGTACTGTTCCTTTTGAAGGCCCTTTTCACATTGTAGGCAATTTCCCTTATAACATTTCAACCCAGATCCTTTTTAAAATACTGGAATGGAAGGAGCAGGTGCCGGTGATAACAGGGATGTTCCAAAAAGAGGTGGCGCAACGCGTAGCGGCTCCTCCCGGGTCAAAGATCTATGGTGTAACCAGTGTGCTCATCCAGGCTTTTTATGAAGTAGCGTATCTATTTGATGTAAGCGAACAATCCTTTACCCCGCCACCAAAGGTAAAAAGTGGCGTCATCCGGCTAAAAAGAAAAGAAACGGTTATTGCAATGAAATCAGTAAAAACCTTTACGGTCCTGGTAAAGACGGCTTTTAACCAGCGCAGAAAAACCCTGCGGAATGCCGTTAAGCCGCTTTTCCCGGAAGCCATTTTAAAAAACGAAATCTTTGGCAGGCGTGCAGAACAGTTATCGGTAGCCGACTTTGCAGCGCTCAGCTTTAAAATGCAATCCTGAGCAGAGGTTCCTCTTATAACATTCCATAATCAGCTCTCATTGATCCCAATTCAAAAATTTCCATCTATCTTAGAAAAATTGTTCATGAGACTATAGAAACTATAAAAATATACAGATGAAAGAGAAAGTGATTATTACAGGTAATGCGCATCCCATCTTACAAAAAACGCTTACCGAAAAAGGGTTTGAGGTTTCTTATCAGCCACAGATCTCTTATGAAGAGCTTTACAGCCGGGTCAATGACGTAACCGGCCTGGTGCTGACCACGCGCATTACAGTAGACAAAAACCTGATAGACGCTGCTCCTGCTCTTAAATGGATCGGCCGCCTGGGCAGCGGTATGGAGCTGGTAGACGTTCCTTATGCGCAAAGCAAAGGTATCGTTTGCGTAAGCAGCCCGGAAGGTAACCGGAATGCGGTGGCAGAGCATAGCCTCGGGCTGCTGCTGATGCTGCTTAATAAGATGAACATCGCCACAACAGAAGTCCGGGAGTTGATCTGGAAAAGGGAGGAGAACCGGGGCACAGAGCTTTCCGGGAAAACAGTGGGCATCATCGGCTTTGGCAATACCGGTGGTGCCTTTGCAAAGCTGCTGGAAGCCTTTGGCGTTACTGTGCTGGCCTATGATAAGTTTAAAATGGATTTTGCGCGGGGCTATATCAAAGAAGCATCTCTGGAGCAGGTTTGTAAATATGCTGATGTGATCAGCTTTAATGTTCCTCTTACGGCAGACACAAAGGGCATGCTTACACTGGAGCTTATGCAAACCATGCAGCAAAAGCCCATCATCATCAATGCCAGCCGTGGCAAAGTCATTCATCTGCCTGTTTTGACCGAGGGACTTAAACAAGGGCTTATTTCCGGTGCCTGTTTAGATGTTTTAGAAAATGAAAAACTGAACACCTATACAGCTGAAGAAAAAGAGCAATTACAATGGCTTCTAAATCAACCAAATGTAATTATTACACCCCATATTGCCGGCTATAGTCATGAAGCTTTTTTAAGAATGGCAACAGTTCTGTTAAAAAAATTAGGCATAAAGGAAATTTAATCCTTTTTAGTTATATTTGTAACAAGAGTTATTAAAATGAGCAACGCTTCAGTTATCTTCTGAGGCGTTGTTATTTTTTTCTGTTTATTCTAAAGAAAACATATATGAGTATCCAATATGTAACAAAGGAAACGCTGGAGCAAATGAAGGAAGAGCTGCAGCATATGAAAAGTGTGGAGCGCCCTGCTGCAAGCAAGGCTATTGCCGAAGCACGTGAAAAAGGCGACTTAAAAGAAAACGCAGAATATGATGCCGCAAAAGAGGCCCAGGGCATACTGGAAGCAAAGATAGCCGCGCTGGAAGGCGCACTGGCTAACGCACGGGTAGTGGATGAATCCACTATCGATACCAGCAAGGTTTCCATACTGACCAAGGTCAAGCTCACCAATCTTAAAACAAAGAAACAGGTAACCTACCAATTGGTCAGCGAGCAGGAGGCAGATCTTAAAGCCGGAAAAATATCCATTACCTCGCCTATCGGCAAAGGCATCCTGGGCAAAGAGCCCGGAGAGGTGGCAGATGTGCAGGCGCCGGCCGGGGTTATCCAGTTTAAAATTGAAGAGATCAGTATATAATTTCGGGCAGCCGGCTGGGGTGCACAGGAAACGGGTGTCATTTACTTTACTTCAGCACTGCTATCCGTTTCCAAGCCGTTCCGGTCAAACCAGAACGGCTTTTTTAATCCTGGCAATGGTGTATGAACTGAATGTGCATAACGTACCCTCTACCTTATCTTTCATTGTTTTAAATTGTGCCGGTCCGTAATTCCTATAATATGCAGCAATTCTTATTTAACAATGATAAAAATGCAGCGGACAAAAAAGCGCTGATCATCACAAAAAAGAACAATCAACAGGTGCTTAGTAAACCGCAGCAAACCTTTAACCGCCTGATTAAAAAAATAGAAAAACTGCAAACGGAACTAAGAACAACGACCAGTGAGCTTGACGGTAAACTGATCTTTTATGCCAAACACATTTACCCGCTTAACATTGAACTGGCCGGGGCACGGAAGCAATTGTTAAAAAAGCTTTATGCCATATATAAAAATAAAGCAATACGCTTGTTTGATCAGCGAAAATTCTTAAAGGAGCTCATAAAATCCCAGATGGAAACCTATCTGGAAGAAGAGCAGCAACCGGACGATGAAATAAAATCCATTTTCAAAGAGCTGTTTAACAAAAGCTATGATGCCGCTTTAAAAGAAGAAATGGACGACTATCTGGAAGACATAAAAAGCAATATGGAAACGATGTTTGAAGAGGCCGGTTTCTCAATGAACTTTGATGACCTGCATAACGGCATGACGCCCGAAGAAATTATCGAGAGGGCTAAAAAGATGGAAGAAGAGTTTTACAGGCAAACCGGGGAGAAAGAAAAAGCACTGCGTAAAAAAACCAAGAAACAACTGGAGCGGGAAGAAAAAGAAAAGCAGGTAGAAGCAGCTAAAGCCAAAAACGTCAGTAGTATTTATAAGCAGCTGGCAAAAATTTTTCACCCGGATCTGGAACAGGATCCGGATCTGAAAATGCAAAAAGAAGAACTAATGAAGCAGCTTACAATTGCATACGAAAATAACGACCTGCCTACGCTCTTACGGCTTGAGCTGCAATGGGTACAAAAAGAAGAAAATGCGGGCAATACCGCTTCCAATGAACAACTGTCCATATATAATCAGATCCTGAAAGAGCAGGTGGATGGCCTGGAAGATGAAATAGCAGGAATATATGAGCACCCCCATACCTTGCCCTTCAAAAATTTGTTCAGGCACCCTGGCAGCTAAAACAACTGCGACTGGAAAAGGAATTACGGCAACTAAAGGAAGTAAAAGAAAGCATAGAGCATACGTTAACAGATCTTGCCGATGAAAAAAAAGTGCTACCAGTAATACAAGCAATTATTAAAGAATACAAAGCAGTTCATAGAGATGAAGCAGATCTCTCCAACATGATGGAGCTGTTAAGTCATCTGATGGCCGGCGAACCCGGACGAAGGAAAAGGAAATAACATGTAGTTTCTTTTTTCGTATCTTCCACTTAAAAGAAGATTTCATGACCATCTTTTCAAAAATCATATCAGGGGAAATTCCTTCCTATAAGATCGCAGAAAATGATCACTTCATTGCCTTTTTAGATATTATGCCCCTGCGCAAAGGCCATACGCTGGTCATTCCAAAAATTGAAGTAGACAAGCTGTTTGATGTTCCGGACGAGTACCTTTCCGGATTACTGGTATTTGCAAAACCTGTTGCCAAGGCCATTGAAAAAAGCTTCGATTGTAACCGTTGCGGCGTAAGTGTGGTAGGCATTGAAGTGCCGCACGCCCATGTGCACCTGATCCCTTTAAACAGTGCCAATGACGTTAATTTCCTTCAGCCCAAGCTGCAATTAACAGATTCCGAAATGAAGGAAATACAGGAATTGATCGTAGGCAACCTGTAATATACTGCTAAAATGTTGCAACCTGTTTTTTAACCATACACCATGAAACGATTACTTTTTTTCAGCGGTCTTTTTATGACAGCAGCCGGATGGTCTCAGACCACGGCTGTAAAAATAGATTCCATTATTCACGTAGTGGGGTATAACCAAAGATACAACAGCAGTGCCGTATTGCTGAAGCTGGATCAGGTAAAGCAGCATGCTGATACAGCTGATATCCGCAAAATTGAAGCGCTGGAAAGGGAACTGTCAGATACAGCAGTTTCTGCTAAAATGTCCAGGGCTTTTCTGGCTGTTTTTACAGAACCGGAAACGGACAGTATTTACCGGTTTCTGAAAACGCCTGCAGGAAAAAAATTCTTTCAGCAACAACACATGCTGGACGCAAAGATTGAAGAACAGTTTGTTGATTTGACCGGAAAGATTCAACATACCCGGAACGGCTCTTCCGCAAACAAGGCTCCGGATGTTGTAACCCCTGATAGTGCTTCATCCCAAACAACCGGATATGCCAACTATCCGGCCGGAGCAGTGAACCGGGCAGACGGATTTTATTTGCTGACAGAACCGGCGAACAATACCGCTCTAAAAATGCCTGGAAAAAGACCTGTATTAACCTTTAAAGCCTTGGAAAAGGCCATCTTATATTTTGACGATCATACCGCCCAGCCCGTAATCAGGCTGGAACTGACTACTGATGGAGCAAAAGCTTTTCAACTGCTTACACATAATAATACAGGTAAACAACTTGCAGTTTTAGTAGACAAAAAAATTATAATGGCACCGGTCATTAATGGTGAAATTGCCGGCGGCCGGTTACAGATTGCAGGCGCATTCAGTGTTGCTGAAGCAACCGGCATCGTTAAAAAACTGAACGCTGCCATACGCCAGTAAAAAAGACCTGTAAAGTCAGCAAACCTTACAGGTCTTGTATATTAAAATTGCTCATCTGCGCTTGGCCCATAGCTTCCGGGAATCGGTATATCCAGTAAACGGAGAAATACGCCCAGCTGCGCCCGGTGATGAATGATCTGCGATAGGGACATGCGGATCACGTCTGCTTTAGGATCAGTGCTGTAAATCTTCTCTCCCTCACGGAGCGTCCAGGGTTCATCCAGCGCTTCATCTGTTGCCTTCGCCAGGTTTTTCCGGCCGTCCACAACACTTTTTTCAAAAAGCTCCATCAATGATTTTGTATCATTGATCGGTGTAGGTTTATAATCCATCGTGGCAAAATCAAGCCCATCCGTATTTAAAGCCATGCTGATCCAGGAGGGCAACTCTGCAATATGTGTTGCCAGCTGGCGGAGGGTCATGCTTTTAGGATGCGGCTTCCAGTCAAACTTATCCTCTGGTACAATGGCCAGGAATTTACGGGTAATTACTATTTCTTTTTCAAAATCACGTTGGAAAACTTCAACTTTGTTCATTGCTGATTATTTTTGTTTGTACAAAACTAAACAGGCATAGTGACAGGTGTATGTCAGTAGCAAATGCATTCTTTTTTAGCTATATGCAATCAGCTCCGATGGCTACCGGAATCAGCCATCAGCGTTTTTTTCAACTGCTTACCCATGCGCTCCATCAGCAACCAGCGCCCAGGCAGGGCATCAGAAACTATTTTTTTATTTTTCCCGGGTTCTTTTTTAAAAAATCATCCCAGTCTTTAAATCCTGTACCTTTTCTTACAGGGGCACTGATCTGGTAATGATGGCAAAGCGCTACCGCCAGCGCATCGGTAGCATCAAAATACTGTGGTTCTTCTTTCAGCGACAGGATCTGCTGCAGCATCTTCCATACCTGTTGCTTAGCAGCATTCCCGTTTCCTGTAACAGACTGTTTTACCTTGCGCGGAGAATATTCAGTAACCGGTATACCGGATTGTATAGCCGCAGCAATGGCCACTCCCTGCGCCCGGCCCAACTTTAACATACTCTGCACATTCTTGCCAAAGAAAGGGGCTTCAATAGCAAATTCATGTGGACGATACTGATGGATCAACATCATTACTTTTTCATGTATCTGGCTCAACCGTTCATAATGATCCAGCCGGGTGGAAAACTTTATAGCATGCATCTCGTGCAAATGCACTTTATTACGGTTACATTCAATAATGCTGTATCCCATAATAAGAGTACCGGGGTCAATGCCCAATATTATTTTAGCGGTTGTTTGCAAACTGGATATTAATTTTACCTGCGAATCCATGAAGATCAACAAAAATATCAAAATATTCTTCAATTATTTTTTAGGACCGCTGTTGTTTCTATGGCTTTGCTGGTCCATATATAACCAGGTACGTAACCAGGATGATCTGGCCGCATCCTGGTTACAGATCAAAGATTCTTTTGGCAGCTCCAAAATTGTATATTTTATTGTTGTAGTGCTGCTGATGCTGGCAAACTGGCTGGCAGAGGCCTATAAATGGCGGCTGGCTATAAAGGATGTGCAGAAAATTTCTATTATACGTTCTTTTAAAGCTGTGTTATCCGGGGTATCTTTTTCCGTGTCTACCCCTAACAGCATTGGAGATTATGTAGGCAGGGTCCTGTATATTGACGAAGGAAAACGCATTAAAGCCGCCACTATTACAGTGATCAATAACCTTAGTCAACTGCTTGTATCCCTGGTAATGGGGTTAACTGCGCTTTATTTTCTGAAGGATGCTATTATTGATTCCCATATGGTTTCGCCTATATGGTTCGAAACGGTATTTTATGGTACGGGGCTGGGAACGGCATTATTATTGTTCTTTTATTTCCGCGTTTCCTGGATGGTACAATGGATTGACCGGATCCCTGCCAGCAGGAAATTTTCCTGGTCAATTGAGGCACTGGAGCACTTTAATGCAACGATACTTGTACGATTATTGTCTTTATCAGTAATAAGGTTTTTTATATTTATTATACAATATTATTTGCTGTTTGAGTTATTTGAAGTGGATATAAGCTTCTGGCAAACATGGATGGGTGTGAGTGTGCTGTTTCTGATCCTGGCCATCATTCCTACAATTGCCATTTTTACAGATCTGAGCGTAAGAGGTACGGTAAGTTTAACAATATTAGGATTATTTAGCAATAATCAATTGGGGATTAGCTTAACTTCGGTAGGTATTTGGCTGATCAACATGATTCTACCAGCGCTGATAGGAAGTGTGATGGTTTTGGGAATTAAAAAAATATTTAAAAGCAAAAATGAAAACGCTTAGTTTATTTCTGGTTCCATTTTTTATGCTGTTTGCTGCCGGAGAAAAGACCCCGGCTGAAAAACCTTCTGTTGCAACTCTACAGTCAGGATGCGCCATTCCCAATTCTGCCTTTCAGCCTGGTGAAAAAGTAGGCTTTACTGTGGGCTATAGTGTGGGAGGTGTTTTTGTACCTGCCGGTACCGGCTCTTTCGCCACCACGCTTGAGAAACTGAATGGCCGCACGGTTTATCATATCAAAGGCACAGGACGCACCTTATCTTCCTATGAATGGGCCTACAAGGTAAATGATACCTATGAAACGTATGTTGATATAGAAACCATGCAACCGCTTAAGTTCATACGGAACATCAGTGAAGGTGGCTATAAGAAATACCAGAATGTAAGCTTTAATAAATCGGCCAATACAGCCATCAGCAGCGAAGGGGTGTTTAAAACACCGGCCTGTATGCAGGATGTGGTGAGCGCTGTTTTTTATGCCCGCAATATTGATTACAATGCCCTGAAACCGGGCGACCGTATTGCTTTTAGCCTGTTCCTGGATAATGAAATTTATGATATGTATATACGGTATATGGGTAAAGAAACCATTACCACCAAATACGGAAAGTTCAAAACTATAAAAATTAAGCCCCTCACCATTAAGGGCACCATCTTTGAAGGTGGTGAAAAAATGACGGTATGGGTTACAGATGATGCTAATAAAGTGCCGGTACGCGTGGAAAGCCCGATCATAGTAGGAAAGGTAAAAATAGAAATGACCAGCTTTGACAACCTGAAAAATCCTATGACTGCGTTGATCAGGAAGAATTGAGATATCAGGAATGAGATATGAGACGTCAGACATCAGGCCCGGATGCTGAAGCAACGTCAGACAGGTGTTCAGTTCCTAGTTATCAGGCGCTGCTTACTGAAAACTGATCTCTGACCGCTGATAACTCCTTACAGCTCGCTCAGCTTAAAAAAGCGGTCGGCCCGTATACCTCTTGGTGTTTCCTTAAGCGTACAGCATTCTATATACGGGTCATGTTCAAAAAATAGGATGTAATCGTTTTCCAGGGCTTCCTTCAGGAAGGCTTCTTTCTCCGTCATGGTTATTAACGGGCGGGTATCGTAAGCCATTACATAGGGCAGGGGAATATGCCCGGGAGAGGGCAGCAGGTCGGCCATAAATACTAGGGTCTTGCCTTTATACTGCAGTTGCGGCAGCATCATTGCATCTGTATGGCCATTGGCAAAACGGATGGTAAACCCGTTAAGAAAAGGAGCTGTTGCCAGGTCAGGTTCCCGGCTGCTTTTATTGGTTATGAAATGCAGCTTTCCGCTTTCCTGTATCGGAAAAATATTCTCCTTCAAAAAAGAAGCTTTCTCCCTGGGATTGGGATGCACTGCCCAGTTCCAATGGTCTTCATTGCTCCAGTAAAGCGCATTTTTAAATGCCGGAACCAGCTTATCCCCGTCTTTTTTTATAGCGCCGCCGCAGTGATCAAAGTGCAGGTGCGTTAAGAACACATCGGTAATATCATCCCGGTGAAAACCATATGCAGCCAGGGATCGATCCAGGTTATCTTCGCCATGCAGGTAATAATATCCGAAAAATTTTTCGCTTTGTTTATCGCCCATACCGCAATCTACCAGTATCAGTCTTCCTTCTGTTTCAATCAGGAGACTCCGGGTGGCCCAGCTGCACATGTTGTTTTCATCTGCAGGGTTTAATTCCATCCAGATACTTTTAGGCACTACACCAAACATAGCACCGCCATCTAACTTAAAATGCCCGCAATGAATCGTATACAGGTTCATGGTAAGAATTAAGATTTGAGTGTTGAGAATTGAGAGATCAGATTTCAGTAATCAGTCCGTGATCAGCTTTCAACCAATGGCCGATGCCTGATCACTGATACCGGATCCTCTTTGTTTAACCAGTGCTGAATAGAGCCAAAAAAAACCAACAGCAAAAAAAAGAACCAGGGACAACACCGAATTTTTCATGCTGCCGGTTTGTTCTTCTATAAAACCAAACACAAAGATACCGATTACAATGGCCAGCTTTTCCGTAAAATCGTAGTAGCTGAAAAAAGAGGCTGTATCTTTTGTGCTGGGCATCAGCTTGGCATAAGTAGACCTGCTGAGCGATTGGATGCCCCCCATTACAAGACCCACAGCAACGGCCAGTCCATAAAACAGGTATTCCGCATCTCCACCCTGTTCGGCTACGATGGCGGTACCATAGGCTGCAATACAGATCAGGATCCAGAAAATAATTACCCCCATCAGCACTTTTATGTTTCCGTACCGGGCGGATAATTTTGACATATACCAGGCGCCCAGTATGGCCACCAACTGGATCATTACTACAGAAATGATCAGTCGTTCATCCGGTAACTTTAATAATTTACTGCCAAACAAAGTGGCGGCCAGCATAACGGTCTGCACCCCCATGCTGTAAAAAAGAAACCACGCAGGTATCTTTTTAAAACAGGCATTCGTTTTACCTGCAGGTATACTTTTTTGATCTCAGTAAAGCCGTCCCGGATCACATTGCCTTTTGCAGGCGCCGCATAAGCCGTTTTTGGCAAACGGGCAAACGTAATTTGAGCAAACCCCAGCCACCAGATCCCTACCAGCAGGAAGGTTAACCGGGTAGCAAGCCCCCTGTCTTCCATTACTGTTACTAAAACAAAGCCAACCACCTGCATAATAACACTGCCGATATAACCATAAGAAAATCCTTTAGCGCTGATCCGGTCCCGGTCTTCCGGTGCTGCTATTTCCGGAAGGTACGCATTATAAAAAACAAGGCTACCTACATAACCCATTGCTGCCAGCATAAAAGCCACTACCCCCAACCCCAATGTATCTTTTGTAAAAAAGAACAACAGACCTGAGCCCAGTGCGCCCATATAACAAAAGAACTGCATAAAACTTTTCTTATTTCCGCGTGTGTCTGCAATGGATGTGAGGATGGGGTATAACAATGCTATAAAAAGATAGGCAACAGATAATACGTAATCATATAAGGAAGAATTGACAAATTGCCTTCCCAAAAAGGCAATCCGGTGGCCATCATCTGCGCCACCGCCTGTAACGGCTAAAAAGTAGATAGGGAAAAAGGTGGTAGTGATGACCAGGTTGTAAACAGAATTGGCCCAGTCATACATTGCCCATCCGTTCACTACTTTTTTAGATGCCGTTTGCATGCAGTATTTGTTTTTATAAAAATAGAGAAACTTATTAAAAACAGGCTTTCCGGTATGAACATTTTCCGGTTTGTGAAATAAAGAGGCTGTTTACACGCCGGTCAATCCGCAAAATATTATGCAGCTTCTATTCCCTTTCAGCCTGATGGAAGCCTGCCTGCAACAGCTCCAGCAACTTTTCAAACTCTATAGTGATAAAGTTTGCAGTGATGCATACAGGCGTCTTATAAAGCTGATAGTTCATGCCCATCGCCTGTTTTTTCAGCGGGTTGTGCTGCTGCCGGATATATTCTTCAGGATTGTAAACCTCTAACAGAATAAATCGCTGACCCGGCACTGATTCAACACGGATGCTTTTAACATCTTTCCAGAGAATCTTACCTGCGGCTATACCGCTGGACTGATCATTGACCCCCTCATGGCTGATCCATATTCCGTCTTTTTTATTGGCCAGCATTCTTCCTATGGCTATAGCGCAGATACCAAAGAAGGCAACACATATATATCCAATGATCCTGATTACGGCAGGGTCGTCGCTTTTTATAAAAAGGTAAGGCTTTATGATAAAAAGCACCCCCAGCACAACAAGCAGGATGGCGCCTGCCAGGTTGCGCAGGGATTTTCTTTTGCTGACAGGAATGAAGACCGGCTGCATTAATAAATCATTTGCCCGAAGGTACAAAAAGAGCTTCGCGCAGCAACGGCAGGGGATCTAAGAAATTATGAAAGCAGCAAAGGGCTGCTGTTTGTTCTTCCTCCCGCTCACACTGTCATCGAAAAAATACGGGTATCCGGCTGGTTCCGTAAAAGCCTTAAATCAAAAGCCATTGCAATATTGCGTACAAAAGGCCGCCCCTTTTCAGTTACTGTCAACCCGTCTTCATGCAATATCAATAATCCGTCCCGCTGCATTTCCTGCAGCCGCCTGCGGATCGCCTTTATTTCCGGCAGCTGCATTCCGTTGTTGCTCCAGGTGCTATTCATACGACACATAATATTTAAAATATGCTGCCGGACTGCCAGGTCTTCAGTGTTCAGTAAATGGCCTTTTACCACAGGAAGCTCCTGCTCCTGCATAACTTTTTGCGTATAGATCTCTACAGATTTTTCGTTCTGTGCAAATGCGTACCATGCGTCGCTGATTGAAGAAACCCCCAGGCCAATCATTACCTGTGTGAACGAAGATGAGTATCCCATAAAGTTCCGGTGCAGTGTTCCGTTCTGTAATGCCCTATTGAGGCTGTCCTCCGGCAAAGGAGGATGATCCATGCCTATTTCCACATAACCCGGCAGCTCCAGCATTTTTTTCCTTCTTCATAAAGTTGCCGTTTCAGCGCCGGCGCCGGCAGATCTTCATCTTTAACCCCCCGCTGCCCCACGCCCTTTATCCAGGGCACATGGGCATAAGAATAAAAAGCAATGCGATCCGGTTTGAGCTGAATGGTTTGAGCAATGGTCTGCTGCATCGACTCCCAGGTCTGAAAAGGAAGACCAAATACCAGGTCATGACTTACGCTCTTATATCCTGCGCTACGCGCCTGATCTGTTGCCGCGGCTACCCGCTCAAACGGCTGAAGCCGATGAATGGCCTTTTGCACTTTGGGATCATAGTCCTGCAAACCAAAACTTACCCTGCGAAAACCCAGGTTGTACAATACCTCCAGGTGCTCCTGTGTGGTACTATTGGGATGCCCTTCAAAACTAGATTCAGCATCGGGGACAACGCGGGCAGTTGCGAAAATGTCCTCTAACAGCAGTTGTAAATGCTGCGGACTAAAAAAAGTGGGCGTTCCCCCACCTAAATGTAATTCCCTGATTACCGGCAATTCCGCAAGCAGCCGCCTGTACAGTTCCCATTCCTTTAATACCGCCTGAATATAAGGCAGCTCCACATCATGCCGTTTGGTAATGCGCTTATGGCAGGCACAAAATGTACAAAGGCTTTCACAAAACGGTAAATGAATGTACACACTAATACCCTGGGTGGCATTACTTTCGCTGAAATGCTTTATCAATGTATCTTTCCATAGCTGAACAGGAAAAGAGCCCTGCTCCCAGGTAAGGTACTGTTGGATAGCTCGTATACCTTGGACCGGGGGTGTTATATTTCTGAACCAGGTTTTTCATGATGCCTGTAATAACCGTACAGCATCCTTTGCAAAATAGGTCGCTATCAGGTCGGCACCTGCCCGCTTAATAGCAGTAAGGCTTTCTATAATGGCTTTATCCTCATCCAACCAGCCCCGCTCTGCTGCGGCTTTTATCATTGCATATTCCCCGCTTACATGATAGGCACTTACCGGTACCGTTACGGCATTCCTTACTTCCCGGATGATATCAAGGTAAGCCATGGCAGGCTTTACCATTACGATATCTGCACCTTCCTCCACATCCTGCAATGTTTCATTTATTGCTTCAAGCCGGTTGGCATAATTCATCTGGTAGGTCTTCTTATCGCCAAAACCGGGGGCACTGTCCAATGCATCGCGGAAAGGGCCATAGAAACAGCTGGCATATTTTGCGGAATAGCTCATAATTCCCACATTCGGGTAATTATTTTCTTCCAAAGCCTTTCTGAATACACCAATACGGCCGTCCATCATATCACTCGGTGCAATAAAATCGGCACCGGCAGCGGCATGTGAAAGGCTCATTTTTGTGAGCGCCTCTACCGTTTCATCGTTTAAAATATAACCGCTTTGCACATCTACAATCCCGTCATGGCCATATTCTGAATAGGGATCGAGCGCCACATCTGTCATTACAATCATCTCAGGGACAGCATCCTTAATGGCTTTTATGGATTGCTGCATCAGGCCAGCGGGGTTCCAGCTTTCCCTGCCGGTATTATCCTTTAATGAATCATTGCATTTGATAAACAGCAGAACACTTTTAATGCCCATGCTCCACAGCTCTTTTACCTCTTCGATGGTTTTATTCACTGACCGGCGGAAATACCCGGGCATAGAGCTGATGGCTTCCACTACATCTTTGCCCTCTGTAATAAAAACAGGCAAAATAAAATCATCCGGGTGCAACCGGGTTTCAGCTACCATCGCTCTTATAGCTGCGGATCTTCGTATTATTCTGTTTCGTCTTTGTAAGATCATAGTTTTATTATTTCTGATTTGTTGATCTCTGATTTATGATTTGTTGCGGTTCCATTTTGCCGTTTTATCTGTTGCCGCGAATATTGCAGTCAACTGATTCGCTTCATCTATTAAACGATCAAGTCTTTTCCCTGCATTCATCCTGCTTCTTTAACCGCCTCCAACCAATAATGGCTCTCATCTGCCTCTTCTAAAACGATCTCAACTTTATAAATAAAATCTGCGTCAGATTTGGCCCTTACCGTTGCTCTGTAATTTGCACCAACGCTCCCAGCTGAACGAATCAACTGTTTTGCAGTCTCAAAGCCTGCCGCATTCTTAGGAAAATCCCCGCAGAGTCTAATAATATCCACATGAAATCTTTTTGTTCTTTGTTGTAATTCATTTCGAACCATATATTATCATTTAGGTTATGAACTATGAGGCGAGCAAATTATATCAGACATCATAAATCAATCCACTCTCTCGGGTGTTTACAGACCTGCAATAACTGGTCTTCCAGGCTACCGGGCTCCGGTTCGTAATTATAAACAAAACGTACTGTTGGAGGCAGGCTCATTAAAATGCTTTCTGTGCGGCCATTAGTCTTTAAGCCAAAGAGCGTTCCGCGATCATGGATCAGGTTGAACTCCACATACCGGCCCCGCCTGATCTCCTGCCATATTTTATTTTCCCGGTCAAAGGAAGTGTTCTTTCTTTTTTTTACAATCGGAAGATAGGCTTCCAGGAAGGCATCCCCGTTTGCTTTTTGAAAAGCAGTTAATCTTTTTACTTCCTCTTCATCGTTCAGATAAAGATGATCATAGAAAACCCCGCCTACCCCGCGCATTTCATTACTGCGGTGGGTATTGGTAAAATAAGCATCACACTGCTTTTTGTACAACGGATAAAGATGTGCACCAAAAGGATCTATTGCTTTTTTGAGGGTAGAATGAAAATGCACTACATCTTCCTCAAATAAATAACAGGGCGTCAGATCCGCACCGCCACCAAACCAGCGGCGGGACACATTCCCTTCATTATCATGGGCTTCAAAATAACGCCAGTTAGCATGTGTGGTTGGTACAAAGGGATTATAAGGGTGTAATACCAGGCTGATGCCACATGCAAACCAGGTACCACCGGTTGCTGCTGCCGCCTCAGGAGCCGCAAGGTTCAATACCCTGCGCATTTCTTCTGTTATATGGCCGTAAACAGCGGATACGTTCACTCCTGCTTTTTCAAATACGTTTCCATTTTCCATAACACGGGAGCGGCCACCGCCTCCTTTTCCGTTTTCGCCACGCTGCCATACGTCTTCCTTAAACAAGGCCCTGCCGTCTTCAGCTTCAAGCGCCTTACAAATGGTATCCTGCAGTCCGTAAACATACTCAATCCATTCCTGGCGAAATTCTTTTGTTAGTTCAGCTTTCATAATTTGAACACATTATCATCCGGAGCAGCATCCATAAAAATGCCCCCATCAATAGTTACGCTTTCTATCTTACCGCTACTGGGAACAGTGAAGGTTACTTTTGCCGTGCCTTTCTTCCAGATATCGGGTGTGTAGTGGTATTTTTTTTCTTTTCCATTTTCAGGCCGTACAATCACATCAAAGGGCACGGCAAACCCGCCAACATTTTCAAGGGTTATGGTCGTGTTGTTATTACCATACTGTACGTCGGTCACTTTCAGGTCAATATAATTATTGCTAAAGAACCAGTTCTTCCAAAACCATGTAAGATCCTGTTTGATAGCTGCATTGAAGGCATAGAAATAATCCCAGGGAGTGGGATGTTTGCCGCTCCAGGTATTCATGTAGGCGATCAGTGCTTTTTTAAAGGCCGCATCACCCAGCAAATCTTTTAAAGCAAGATAGGAGAGTGACGCTTTTACATACGAGTTGTTGCCGTAGCCTGCGCCGCTTAGTTGTGAAGACATGGTTATTAAAGGCTGATCGTTTTCCGCAGCAGGGCTATAAATCCAGCCTTTCACCCTGAAGTTCTTATAGGCTTCATCAGCTGCCGCTTTGCCACGCTCTGCCGTGCCTATCAGATATTCGAACGTTGTAGCCCAGCCTTCATCCATATAAGCATAGCGGGTTTCGTTAATGCCCATATAGAACGGGAAATAGGTATGCGCAATTTCATGATCCAGTACCAGCCTTGAAAAATCAGGATCCGGAGTGGTGGCATCATTCACCATCATGGGATATTCCATATCTGCAAATCCCTGTACCGCGGTCATTGTGGGATAGGGATAGTTAACTCCCGGTAAATTATTGGAAAACCAGCTGATCGCAGACTTGGCCCATTCAACTGCATTCCTGAAATCCGCCGCGGTGTCTTTATATGCCGCCTGCACACTTACCCTTTTATCAGCCAGCGCAACGCTGCCGGCATCCCATATAAAATGATTGCTGGCTGCAAATGTAAAGTCAGTAATATTTTTTGCAGTAAATTTCCATTCATTCCATTCGCTGGAGCTGGTCACTGCCCCCTGCTCTATGTCTTTGGCGGTTGCCACATGAACAATCCGGTTGCTGTTTAAGGATTCCCGGAAGCGCTTAAATGCGCCGGGCTGTAATACCTCTTTCGCGTTCTCTAAGGTACCGGTGGCCCAAACAATATAATTAGTGGGCACTTTTACGGAAACGGTATAGTCATTAAAATCGTTGTAAAATTCACCTCCGTCGGTATGGGGCAGGCGATCCCACCCGTTGTAATCGTCATATACGGAAATACGCGGATAAAAATACGCACAGAAAAAGGTATTGGGATCAATTTGCCCTTCTCTTCCGCTCAGCTTTGACAAAGGATAATCCCATTCAATATCAAACGTTGCCCGGGTGCCCGGCGCAATGGGGGTTTGCAGCTTTACGGAGTTTATAGTACTCCAATCATCACTATTGACCGTATAAGCAGCTCCATCCACTGCAAAGGAAAGGATGTGCAGGCCGGTTGTTAGAAAGTCTTTTGATACGGGACCGGCTCTTGGTGCTTCCGGTTTATGGATATTATTTACAAAGCGGATAAAAACGGTATGCAATGTATCGGGGCTGTTATTGGCATATACGATCCGCTCTTTTCCTGAAACCGTTTTTTGGGCCGTATTTACTGTGGCGCTGATCTCATAGCTGCCCCTGTTCTGCCAGTACTTTGCCCCGGGAAGCCCGGTAGTGGCACGGGTGCCTTTGGCAATCGCTTTTTGAATATTGCGGGGCATATACAGTTCCTGGGCGGCAACAGCGCCGCATAGAAGAATAAGGAGGGCAGTTAAAAATGGCAGTTTCTTCAAGGTATTCTGTTTTAAATGTTAGAAAATGAGTATTCTTTGACCGTATTAACAAACGCTTTTGCATGGTCTACCGGAACATTGGGCAAAATGCCGTGCCCCAGGTTTGCAATATGTCTTCCTTTTCCAAAAGCCTTCAGCATTTCCTTTGTTTCTTTTATTATCTGCGGAACCGGCGCCAGTAATTTCGCGGGATCAAAATTCCCCTGCAAAGTTACATGATTACCGGCCAGTTCACGGGCGGTTTCCGGTTCAATGCACCAGTCTATTCCCAGGCCCGTGGCACCTGTGGCTGCCATTTCTGTTAAAGAGCCCCAGGCTCCTTTTGCAAAAACAATAACCGGTACCTGGTCTTTCAGCGCTGTTACAATCTGCCGGATATAATTCAGGGAATACGTTTCAAAATCCCGTTTACTTAACAAACCGCCCCAACTATCAAATACCTGTACAAGATCAGCGCCGGCTGCTATCTGCCCCTTTAAATATTCAATGGTGGCATCGGTGATCATTTGCAACAAGGCACGGGCTGTATTGGGCTGCTGATAACAAAAGGCTTTGGCTTCATCAAAAGTTTTACTTCCTTTCCCCTGCACCATGTAACAAAGAAGGGTCCATGGTGCACCGGCAAAGCCGATCAGCGGTACCCGGCCATTCAGCTCTTTTTTAATGAGCCTGATGGCATCAAACACATACCCTAAAGTTTCATTTACATCCGGAACATGAACCCTTTGCAGGTCTTTACCTGTTTTTACCGGTTGCGGTAAATAAGGGCCAAGCTTCTCTACCAGCTGTACCTCAAGCCCCATAGCCTGTGGCACTACCAGGATGTCTGAAAATAAAATAGCGGCATCTACACCTATAAGATCCACCGGCTGCAACGTAATTTCACAGGCAAGCTCCGGGGTCCGGCACCTTTCAAAGAAAGAATATTTTTCCCGCAGCTCTATATATTCCGGCAGGTACCTTCCTGCCTGACGCATCATCCAGACCGGTGTGCGTTCTGTAGTTTCCCCGCGGAGCGTTCTTAAGATCAAATCATTCTTTAGTTCCTGTTGCATAATGTCTTTTCCCTGTGATCGTTGATCTGTTCTTAAATACTATTGCTGATCCACGCGATCATTTGTTTTGTGTCCGGCACCTTGCTCTGCACAATATTTTCTGTGTATTGCTGCAATGCTTTTGTGGTGGATGGCCCTATGGAGTAAGCTTTTACTGTAGCCGGAATTTTGTTCAATTCAAAAAAGCTTTCCACCCCGCTTGGGCTGTAAAAAATAATGCCATCATATTCTTTATTGATGACCTGCGGCGTTTTGATGGTATTGTATACCATGATTTCCCTATAAGGAATTCCTTTCTTTTTTAATGCAGACGGGATGATGCCCAGCCGTTTATTACCACAAAAAAAGATGCAATTTTCCGGTGCGATTCTAACGATTTGCTCTGCCAATGCTGCAGCAGTGGGCGCGGTTGCCACTATTGCTGATTGAGGAAATGCTTCCTGCATCCTCTTTTTTGTAGTGGGTTCTATGCAGGCTATACTCCAACCAGGCTGAAGCATACCAGCCGCTGCTACTGCATTTACTGCATTGACGCTGGTAAAGATCGCCAGTCCGTTTTTGATTGGAACAGCTGCCAGTTGCTGGGCAATTTCAGCAGGAGGAACAGCATAGGTTTCAATAAAAGGGATACTATCCAACTGTACCCGGTCACTAACCAAATCTACCAGTGCTTCATCAAGGATTTTGGTGCTTAAAATATGAAACCGTTCATTTTTCATTATTCATCTTTGCAATAATGGCTTTTGCTCCCTTATTTAAAATAACCGCCGCAGCCTGTTTACCCGGTGTTTTTATATCATTAAGAGAATAGATTTCATCAACCTCTGCTTTTTCTGTACCGTCCGGGCTTACCACGCTTCCTCTAAAATGAAGATGGTCTTTTTCCAGTATTGCCAGTGCGCTTATAGGAGTAGCGCATCCGCCCATCAGCTCACTTAAAAAATCGCGCTCCGCTTTTACACAAAATGCAGTCTGCACATGATTGATGCGGTTACAGGCTCTTAATGTTCTTATATCGCTGCCTCTTGCCGTAACCATAATGGCTCCCTGTGCCGGAGCCGGGAGCATCCAGTTAAGATCTATACTGTTGGCTGGTCTTAAACCAATGCGCTCCAGACCGGCCGCAGCAAAGATGGCCCCCAGCCAGTTACTTTCTGCAAGCCTGCGTAAACGGGTATTTACATTTCCCCGGATATTTTCAATAGTGCACCCCGGAAAACGGTGCAACCATTGGGCCTTACGACGTACACTGCTGGTAGCAATTGCCAGATCCGGGATCTGAGATATGAGATCCGGGGTCTGAGATATGAGATCCGGGGTCCTGCCGGAAACAGCCTCTTTGATCCTATTAAGGTCCCGGCCGGGGAAAGGAGGCTTCCAGTTTTCGTTCAAAACCAGGATGTCTTTATAAGAAGCACGTTCCAGAACAGCCGCTTCCACAATTCCTTCCGGTAATTGTACCGGCACGTCCTTCATGCTGTGCACCGCTACATCAATTTTATTACTCAGCAAAGCAGCATCCAGCGCCCTTGTAAATACTCCCTGTACCCCCATTGCATACAGGGGCGTTGTCAGGTCAAGATCCCCTTCACTTTTGATGGGCTCTAACTGCGCGGGAACTCCAAAATTTTCTAATAGATTTTTTACCTGGGTGGCCTGCCATACGGCCAGCTGACTGTCTCTGGTACCAATACGGATCATATTCTACACCCACTTAGGGTATTTGCAGATAATCATTAATGCTGCTGATGAACTGGCAACCTTTATCATGCTTTATCTTCAGGTTTACTGCCAGCTGTTTTACTGCTTTCTGTGCACGCAGCACACGCTCAGTTTCGCTGATCAATTCTTTATCTTTATAAAATTCACAAACGGATGTTTGCGTTAAATCAATTTCGCAGAGCTTATTTTTCCATGTTTTCAGGTGGTGCGCATAATGATGCTCCCTTAACCAGTTCAGGAATTCTTTTTTAAAGTGATCGATGATCACATTCGCCTTAGGCACTTCAGCCTTGCGCCGGGTAAGGGTTTTGTCAAGAATAGAGCTGGAGATCTCATCCACATCAATCACTGTAATATCCTCCATTTTTTTTACCAGCGGATGCACATTTACAGGAACAGAAAGGTCCAGTAACAATTGCTGTTTGCCGGGCCGGATGTGTTCCGGCAGCACTGTTGGCTCCTTGGAATTGGTGCAAACAATAATGATGTCTGCTGCCTCAATAGCTGCCGCTTTATCCTTATAAGCGGCAAAATGAACGCGGTTTTCCTCCGCTATTGCTTTAGCTACTTCATCCGTACGGTTTATAATGGTAACAGCAGTGCCCGGCAGATATGTGTTCAGGTTCTTACAAACATTTACACCAAACTTACCAGCCCCTATGATCAGGATCTTCTTTTGGGCAATATCCTTTATATTCTGCAATAATTCAATTGCTGCAAATGATACAGAAACCGTTCCGTCGCTCAGATTGGTCTCTGTTTTTATTTTTTTTGAGGCCTGAAAGGCAAAATTGAGCAACCGATCCATCACCGGGCCAATTAACTGTTGTCCCCGTGCTGTATCCACAGCTCTTTTCAGCTGGCCAAGAATTTCATAATCGCCCAATATCTGGGAGTCCAGCCCTGCGGAAACCTTAAACAGGTGCTGCAGCGCTTCATCTCCGTTCTTAAAATAACCACATTCATAAAAACCGGTCTTATCGCCATTTGTATGTGACACCAGCAACTCTACCAGCTGCATTACGGATTCAGCAAAACCATAAATTTCAGTACGGTTACAAGTTGAAAGAACAAAGACGCTTTTTAGTCCATCAATTTTAGCATTTTTGCCCAATGCGGCAAAAGCGTCATTGCTTAAAGAAAAAAGGCCTCTTGTTGCAGCATCAGCTTTGTGATAGTTAATACCAGCAATACAAAAACGATCTAACACCTGTTTTGAAATATGGAACTCCTCTATTGCCATGATAACTGCGCAAATGTATAAAGGATAAGTTGGAGTATCGTCATATTTTTGTCACTGGCAGCCAAAAAAAATATGATTTTTATCATGAGTTCCAGATGCTTGCAGCCAGGCATTCTTTCCGCTGCCTGCAATCGCATGACCCTGCTCATCTTTTACAGAAAGAAGGCTGTATAAAACAGGATCACTTTTGTATAACTTATATCTTTGCCGGTTGTTATTTCTATGGTTCATTATAAAAAACTGACCTCAAAGCGGTCATCATCCCGAAAAAATAAACGAATATTAGTTCTGTAATGCGTAAAACCGGAGTAATTTTAATGAATCTGGGCTCTCCGGATTCTACTGAAGTCAGAGACGTAAGAAAATATCTTAACGAGTTCCTGATGGACAAACGGGTTATTGACAAACCCTTTTGGCTGCGTTTCTTATTAGTGAAAGGGATCATTACCCCTTTCCGGGCGCCTAAATCCGCAGAAGCTTACAGTACCATCTGGTGGAAAGAGGGCTCCCCGCTGATTGTTTTATCCGAACGGCTGCGGGAGGCCATTCAGAAAAAAACAGATCTTCCTGTGGAACTTTCTATGCGCTATGGCAATCCAACTCCGGAAGCATCGTATAATGCCCTGCTAAAACGTATGCCGGATGTAGAAGAAGTCATTCTGGTTCCTCTATATCCGCACTATGCTATGAGCAGCTTTGAAACGGCTGTGGAGCACATGAAGAAAGCACATAAAAAGAATAATTATTCCTTTGCACTCAAAGTAGTTCCCCCGTATTACAAGCATCCTGCCTACATCAATGCACTGTCTGAAAGTATGCGCCCTTACCTGCAGGAAGACTTTGACCAGTTGCTCTTTAGCTATCATGGCATTCCTGTTTCTCATATTTACAAAACTGATACAACCAATAGTTTCCATAATCTGAATTCTCCTGAAGAATGCTGCACCCATGAAGCGGCACAGGCCACCTGTTACCGTTACCAGGTAATGACTACTAGCAGGCTGGTTGCAAAAGCACTGGGGCTAAGCAAAAAGCAGTGGCAAATCAGCTACCAAAGCCGCCTGGGGCGCGATCCCTGGCTATTGCCCAATACACAGGTACGACTACCGGAACTGCCCGGGGAACATATAAAAAAACTGGTGGTTGCTTGTCCTTCGTTTGTAAGTGATTGCCTTGAAACGCTGGAAGAAATAGAAATGCGTGGCAAGGAAGATTTTCTAAAGCATGGCGGTGAAAAATATACTTATATTCCCTGTATGAATACTTGCGAACCCTGGATAGACGCGTTGTTACAATTAATTGAAGAGACGGCAACAAGCGCCGGATAATACTGGAGTGGTTAAAGACCGGGAGTCTTTCCTGAATTACAGGTCCGAAATCTTTGGTAATACCGTCCAGTAGCATACAACGATCCGTCTTCGCTCATCAGTAGGCTTGTAATCTTTGATCCTGGGAGAGGGATATTCCTCTCCTTTACCATAGGCAATGTACCCTATTTTGAGCGAATTGAAATTCTTAAACCTGGAAGCATTGGTATCTAATACGATCTTTACCTTCTGTGCCATTTCCTTTGCCCGCAGATCGGAAAGGAGCTGGTTCAGCTCGGACTGGGAAGGGAGCTCCTTATGGAGTATCTGCGTCAGCTCTTTATAAAGAGGCCCTGTTTCCGCTACGCGGGTGTTATCTGAATACCCCACAAACACAATGCGGGCCTCACGCTCAATAGCCGCATATTTATTGGCGATTACTGATAAAGAGTCAACAATAGGTGTAAAATTGGAAATAATAGTACCCATAGCCGATTGCGGAATACGATAAACACCCCGGTCAAAGAAGGCAGCCAGGTGAAACATCTTATATTTTGAAAGGCGTACCGACTCATTTAGCATGCTATAGACCTCCTCCCGCCGCTGTTGCGTATTATTAAAAGAGTCCAGCAGGATGAGTTTGGCTAAGATATCTTTTGTAGCGATCCCTTTTCGGAATGAGGCCCTGTTCCGGGCAGCTGCGTCTATAATTAGCGCCAGTTGCTCCACACTGTTCAGCCTGCTGTTCAGTTTGTCTAATATATCCTGTACTCCTTTATTTAAAACACTGTCAATCGTGCGGTCTTCTGCCCTGGCATTCAGGATCACTTTTACAGAATCCAGCCGGGCAGCTTCCTCCTGGATCATTCTTTTTGTTTTTTCACTGGTTGCTTTTGCAGTAGCCAGTTGTTTTTGGAAACCGCAGGATGCCAGAAGAAGCAGACTAAAAATAAACAGATACAATTTCATACTTCACTATTGAGGAACCGGTTTAATGGTAAAGCCGGTTGGTTTAGCAGGTTGTTTTATTTTTTGTGCCAGTATATTGTTATAAATCTTTTTCCTGCTATCTGCGATCAGGCGTTTCCCCTCATCCGAGGTACTGTTTTTCCGGGAAATTTCCTTTAGCTGTAAATTAATGAGCGTAGCATTACTGTCCAGTTTTAGTTCATTAAAAGATAATAGCATGTCATCCAAAGAAAGATGTTTCATTGACAGTTTTTTGTCATATTTCCCTTCCGGTTGTGCGCAAAAAAGCATCCACACCATCAATACAACGGATACCAGCCATAAAAGCACCAATGCCAGCAATATTGTCTTATACGGCCGTCCCTGTTTTAACGTATTTTTTATGAGCTGCCGGTGCATACTGTCAGGATTGAAATACGAAACGCCCCTCTTTATCAATCTGGTGAATGATATGGTCACAATCTTTAACTATATTTTCCAACGTACCATCTGTAATCGTATTATCACCTAACAGCTTAAAGATCATATGGTTTGGCCCCAGGGCGGAAAAAGTGGACCTGGCACGATGCAGGATGCGGGCTACTTCACCTGCATTACCGGCTTTGGCAGCAGCTTTCAGCGCTGTCTTATCCTGCGCCCATTGTTTTTTTATTTCAGCAAGCACTTCCTGCATTACCGCTTCATCCCCTCCTGTAAGCTCCCGGAAAAAATCCAGGTCTTTACCGGCTGCACCGGCATCAGCCGGCTGGCTGCCAGTGTGGGCATCTGAAAGATACCTGGCAATTTTTGCAATGATCTCTTTTTCTTCGATCGGTTTTCCGATATAATCATTAAACCCCGCAGCAAAACAACGCTTAATTTCATTTTCCATTACATAGGCGGTCATTGCAATAGCAGGTGTATAAATTTGTAGTTCTTCCCGCATCACAGATATGGCATCATATCCATTCATTTGCGGCATCTGAATATCCATCAGAATGAGATCATAGGTCTTTTGCCGGGCTTTTTCCAGGGCCTGCCGTCCATTTTCAGCCACTTCAATGTTCAGCCGGTGTTTTTTTAACAGGTGCTTTATCAGCAGGCGGTTTGCGGCATTATCTTCTACCACCAATGCCGTATACCCTGAAAAATCGGCGGTAAAGACCTGAGCCTCTTTGCTAACTGTTTTTGCAGGAACCGCTACTTTTTCAAAAATACCTGTGAAGGTAAATTCGGAGCCTACTCCTATTTCACTGTTTACAGAAACGGATCCGCCCATTCGCTCAACAATACTTTTTACAATGCTTAACCCAAGCCCGGTGCCTCCATGCTGCCGGGTAGTGGAATGCTCCAGTTGTTCAAACCGTTCAAAAATAAGACCTATTTTTTCTTCAGGGATCCCTTCCCCGGTATCTTTTACACTGAATATCAGCTGATATGTATGCTCCTTTTCAGAAGGCTGTGTACCCACATGAACAGATACGCCACCGTGAGCCGTAAATTTAATGGCGTTATTGATAAGGTTTACCAATACCTGTTTTAGCCGTTGCGGGTCTCCTTTTACCATTTGCGGGATTTCCGGATCAATTTCCCATTGGTAGGTAAGCTTTTTTTCCCCTACAATGGCGGCAAACATACACTTCAGGTCTTTAAAAAGCTCCTGCAGGTCAAACGGGATTCGCTTAATGCGCAGCTTACCGGCTTCAATAGAGGAAAAGTCCAGTATGTCATTTACAATATGCAGCAAATTGTAACCATTGGAAATAATTGTATTGATATATTCTTTTTGCTTGTTTGTGAGCGGTGTATCTGATAACAGGTTTCCAAAACCGATCAGCGAGTTTAAAGGAGTGCGTAGTTCATGGCTCATATTGGCCAGGAATTCATCCTTTGCATTCTTGCTTTTAACCGCAGCCTCCCGGGCTACCTTTAATTCCCTGATCAATATCAACTGCTGCCACTGCCGCATTATAATAATTGTTGTAAAAACAAGTACGGCAATAATAGCTGCTATTGCCAAAATGCGGTTATAAACAGAAAGCCTGTTGGAATGCGCAGAATTGGTTACCAGTGTTTGCTGCAGCTGGTTTTCCAGGGATTTTTCAACCAGCACACCATAATGGTATACATCTTCTCCCGGCTTTGACCTGCTGAGCGAATCAATAAGCGTTCCCAGCAAGGGAATATTATTCTTCTGACGGGCATCTAAAATAGCATAGGAAAGATTGAGCTGGGTATTAACCGCGTCTATCAGGCTGCGCAGATCGGGAACAGCCCCTTTCCGTGCAATGGCATCGCTCAGCACGTTTGCGTTATAACCCAACAAGGTAAGGGAATCTTCCAAAATGCCTATTGCTTCTTTATTCAGACTGCCTGCCTGCTGTAAACGCGACTGCAGTGAAAAAGAAAGGTTCACCAGTTGCTGCATACCGTTATTATTTTTGAACGTTTCCACAGCCTCCACATTCCCGTTCTGCAATGCGCTGGTAGCTCTTCCTGTAAGGTTCTGCGTAAATACAATGCTTACAACCAGTATGAAAGCGAAAAAGATAAGCAGAAAATAACTATATCCCTTTTGCATACTGCTGTTTTGAATTTAAGTGATCAACCAGGTTTCGACTTTCTTTCCGAAGCATAACACCTTTAAATAAAAATAATAGCCGGTAACAATGATTACCGGCTCAGGCGGGCCAAAATTAGACATTCTTATTGTATTTAAAAACAGAATTTTCTGTCAGCCTTTATATAGTTTATACACTACTTCGTCTTTTGCTGTTCAGTCAGAAAAATCATTTTTTATTGTTTCAAAAGAAGTACTGCAGGCAACCGTTCTCCGTCTATCGCGGTCTGTTCCGTTTTATGGCTATAACCCATTGAGTAACAGGGAACAGGTACTTAAGGCGGTTGCCTGTATTACTCATCTTTCCGGTTCTAATCTGAAATTCTATACTTTTGATAAAAAACCGGGCAGGATCTTCCTTACCTGTACCAGCTCATTTTAATAAATTTTAAGTTTTGGCGTATTTATATTTAAAAGCTGTTCACATCATTTTTGTAGTAACCTGGTTCGCAGGTTTATTTTATATGCCCCGGTTATTTATTTATAATGTGGAGGCCAATGAAAAACCGCAACCGGAGCAGGATCTCCTGCATGCGCAGTTCAAAAAAATGATGCGGCCCCTTTGGTATGGCATTACCTGGCCTTCGGCCATTCTTACGCTGATCCTGGGGCTCTCCGTTTTGATCAGCAGTGGTTTTTATGCAATCCTTTTTAAACCCGAAGGTTTCTGGCTATTGCTGAAGCTGATGCTGGTACTGCTCCTTTACGGGTATCATTATTCCTTACACCGCATTTTCAAACAACAAATGAATGGTATTTATAAATATACCTCCGACCAGCTCCGGATGTGGAATGAGGTAGCCACCGTTTTTCTGATAGCCATTGTACTGCTTGTTGTGGTAAAAAGGGAGATGAGCGTTGTCTGGGGCCTGGTAGGGATGCTGCTGCTGATCTTTATTCTGATGCTGGCCATCCGCATTTATAAAAGGATCCGCACAAAAGGCAAATAAGAAGGTTCCTTTTTTACAGAGCCGGTAAGCCTGGATAACTAACTATTGCAATTGCTTTTTTAGCTGCCCCAGCATTTCGTCCACTGTTTTATATTGTTTAATCCCATATCGCTCACAAACAATATCCACATTTCCTTTCCGCCAGAACCCTTCAGGGCAGACCACCATTATTTTTTTTGATCTTGCATACAGCCCCAGTTCCAGCAGCGTTATGGGGCTTTGGGAAGCAGGTTCAAAATACATCAGGATCATATCTGCTTTTTCAAGAGCATCCAGCTCCCATTCTACCTGTCTCCGGAAATTGGTATCGGTGCTTACCGGTTTCCAGCTCTTATCCCAGTCGTCCCTGCGGGGATTCAGAATAATTCCTTCTACACCGGCCAGTTGTTGTATTACTTTTTTCTGCCAGTTCTCAGATCTGCCCATATCAATGCTCCCCGCCAGAAATATTTTCACCCTTTTATCCTGCTCCGGGATCAATGCGGGTGATTGAATAATGGTTAGTTTTTGCGCGATGATACATGATGGTGCCAGGAAGAAAAGGAGAAAGCAAACTATTTTCATTGCACAATTTATTTATATCTAATGAAACTTTTACCAGACCCGGTTTCTTACAGTAATACCTGTGTAGGGCAGAACTCATGCGCCTTTTAAGAAATGGCAAATCAGTTCTTTTTTTGAATCTTTTTAATAAAATTGAATTCCGTTTTATTACCACAACAAAACGGGGCACTTTAAGGCGCCCCATTCTCTATAAAAATCCAGTAATGATTTATTGTCTTTGCCCTTTCTGATTGGAATTATACCGGTGCGTTTCCGTAGGAATGACCGGATGACCAGAAGGAGTGGTTGATTCCTTAAAATAAGGGTCGTATTTATTCCGCAGGTTCTTGTAGGAATTTCCATCTGCAAGGAAAGCGATAATGAACCAGATAAATAACAATAAGGGCAACAGGATAGTCATCGTAAAATTACGTATCTCATCGCCCAGGTGCATAAATACAGAAACAATATAAAAAGCCTTTCCCAGGGTTAAAATACAGATAACGCCTTTTATTAAAAGCAGCAATCCATGGCTGGGCTCGCCTTTATGCAAACTATAGATGGTAAATCCCAGCGCCAATTCTATGATCGTAAAAACGGAAAGGATCAGCGTTGTTCTTTTTACGCGTTGTTTAAAAGTAGTGTCATCCATATGATGTTCAAAAGTAACCTCGGATGAAGCGGGTGCGTGTGTATCGTGGCTCATTATTATTTCTTTAGAAGTCAGTTAAACGTTTTAAAATCAGATGAGGTAAAAAGCAAGGAATACAAATACCCATACAAGATCTACAAAGTGCCAGTATAATCCTATCTTCTCAATCATCAGGTAATGGCCCCTGCGTTCAAAAACACCTGTTTTTGTCTGGATCAGCATAATGATCAGCAAAATAACTCCTACAGATACGTGAAAACCGTGGAAGCCGGTAATGCCGTAGAAGAAACCACCAAATGCAGTGGGCCCTGCTTTACGTACCACCATTTCGCTGCTGGACAGCATTTGCACCAGTTGCTCTTTTGGTGTTTGAACCAATTGCGCAAATGAAAGATGAGAAGCATGCTCTTCCTGCACCAGCCTGGCCAGGGTTTCGGGAGAGGACTTTAAAAGAGCAGGAGTTACTTCCTGTGGAAGCACGATCTCACCCCAGGGATTGGAACCATTTCTTTGTGTTAATAGTTCAATATGATCACCCACCAGTGCAGGATGACCTTCTGTAAGCAGGTGGTGCCATTCCCAGGCCTGGCAGCTCAAAAAGATCAAACCGCCTATAATAGTAAATATCAGGTATTTTTCTACACCTTTTTTATCGCGGTTATGGCCGGCGTGCACGGCCAGCACCATGGTAACGGAACTGATGATTAACACAAAGGTCATCACGCTCACAAAAGCAAGCGGGAGGTTGGCATGCCCTGCAAAAGGGAATGTGTTAAACACAATGCTGGGCTCCGGCCAATAGTTCAAACCAAAACGAACGGTACCTAAAGAAATAAGGAATGCTCCAAAAGTAAAGGAGTCACTCAATAAGAAGTACCACATCATTATCTTCCCATACTCTATATTAAACGGGCTTTTTCCGCCGCTCCACCATTTGGTTTTATGTGTTACTGTTTGTTCCATATTGATTGAATCAATTTTTTATAAGTTGTTTATCCCAGAATTAAGAAAAAGATCATCAAATAAATCCAAAGCCCGTCTACAAAATGCCAGTACGTGCTCATTACTTCTACAGGCACTGCATTATAGATCTTTGTGCTTCCTGCTATTGATCTAAAGAATATGATCAGCAATGCGATTATTCCTCCTATTACATGCACCGCATGCAACCCTGCAATAGGATAGAAGAACTGACCTGCACCGGATGCTCCTCTAAAACGTACATTGTTGTTCCAGAGCTCTGTAAAACCCAGTATCTGGGAAATGACAAAGCCAATACCCAAAATAAGAGTAATACCCAGCAACAGCCGGTATTGCTGCATATTCCGGTTTCTGAATGTTTTTACAGCCATCTGTATGGTTATGCTGCTTACCATAATGATAATGGTAGATACCCAGAATATTTTAGGTAATACAAAAGTTCTCCAGCCGGTCTGATTACTTTTAACAATGAATGCGCTTGTAAACCCTACAAACATCATTATAATACTGGCCATAGCCACCCACAAGGCAAATTTATGCGGGTGCAGTCTTTTATTTTGTTGTTCACTCACTATAATCGTACTCATATAAACCAATCAAAATCTTTCAAAAATCAGGATTTTGCCAGCAACAAGGCCAGCAATACCACGGGTAAATGAATATAGCTGCCAAACATTACCCTGCGTGCAGCAGGCACATCCATCCGGGAATAAAGCGCTACCGCCCTTGCTATTAAAAAAATATTCGCAAGTATGATCAACCCAAGCCCTGTCATTCCTTTTACATTGTTGTAGCTGCAAATTCCCACAAAAAAAGGCGCAACGGTAATGGGCAACATCAAAAGCGCATATACTACTGTTTGCAGGGCCGTAAATTTTGTAGGCCCTTTTTCACTGGGCAGTAATTTAAACCCCACGTTGCTGTAGTCCTTATGCGCTACCCATGCAATAGCCCAGAAATGGGGAAACTGCCAAAGGAACTGGATGCCGAACATAATAATACCGCCTAACCAGTTGATGGGCTGTCCCGGAACATACCCGGCTACCCAGCCAATTAAACAGGGCAGCGCGCCGGGAAAAGCACCTACTAAAACAGCTACTGAATTAACTTTTTTCAGCGGTGTATAAACAAAGGCATATAAAAACAGGCTAAAGGCTGCAAGAGTAGCTGCCGTCCAGTTAAAATAATAGCCCAGGACAAAAATGCCCAATGCTCCTGTAAAAATTGCAAATCCCCAACCCTGTTCAGGGCTTAATCTTCCTGAAGCAACAGGCCGTTTTGCAGTTCTTTTCATTTGAGCATCTGTATCCTTTTCCACAACCTGGTTGATGGTATTAGCGCTGCCGGTTACCAGCATTCCACCTGCAAAGAGCAAAACAATCCTCCACCAGTCATACATCACATCGGGCACCAGCAGGTAACTGATCACACTGCTGAAAACCACCATTATACTTAATGAGGGCTTCATTAACTGGAGAAAATCCCTTACTCCACCCTCTCCTGATCTTTTCAATTTTTTATATTTAGTCAATAGCCAATGGACATTTACTCTTGACTATTCACCATTAACTAATGTTCTGATTCATTTTCACCCACCGGTTCTGTCTGGGGAATAAAATCTCTTCCATCCTTACCGTAATCATAAGCCCAGCGGTGCACTTCAGGAATTTCTCCTTCCCAGTTACCATGGCCGGGATGAATAGGAGTGGTCCACTCCAGTGTAGTTGCGCCCCATGGATTCTGAGACCGCACTCTTTTTCCTTTGTACATGGAATAGAAATAGTTGAATACAAACATTAACTGTACAGAAAAAGCGATGATGGTAACCACGGTGATCATGGCATCCAAACCATGAAACTGGCTGAAACTTGCCCAACTGCTCTTGTCAAGATAACGCCTTGGCATACCTGCCAGCCCCTGGTAGTGCATTGGCCAGAAAATAAGGTAGGCACATACCAGTGTTACCCAAAAATGGATGTACCCTAATGTACTGTTCATATAACGGCCAAACAATTTGGGGTACCAGTGATAAATACCTGCAAACATGCCAAAGAAGGCAGATACCCCCATTACAATATGGAAGTGCGCGATCACGAACATAGTATCATGCAGGTGAATATCGATAGTAGAGTTTCCTAACCAGATACCGGTTAAACCGCCGGAAATAAAGATGCTTACAAACCCTATTGCAAAGAGCATCGCCGGTGTAAAACGCAGGTTTCCCCGCCAGATGGTGGTGATCCAGTTAAATACCTTTATTGCAGAAGGAATGGCAATTAACAGGGTCAGTAATACAAACACCGATCCCAGGAAGGGGTTCATACCTGTAACAAACATATGGTGCGCCCATACAAGGAAGGCCAGCACACAGATCGCCATTAATGATGCAATCATGGCCATATAACCAAAGATCGGTTTGCGTGCATTGATGGCCAGTATCTCTGATGCCAGCCCCATGGTTGGCATAATGATGATATACACTTCGGGGTGGCCCAGGAACCAGAACAGGTGCTGATAAAGGATGGCGCTTCCCCCTTCATTAGGCAGTGCCTGGCCGGCAATATAAATATCGCTCAGGTAAAAGCTGGTACCCAGGTGACGGTCGAACATCAGTAATACCAGACCGGATAATAAAACGGGGAATGACAATACACCTAATATAGCTGTGAACAGCAGCGCCCAGATGGTGAGCGGCATCCGTGTCATAGCCATACCCTTGGTGCGCATATTTAAGATAGTGGAAATATAATTCAGACCGCCTAAGAGCTGAGAAGCCACAAAAAGTGTCATGGCAATGATCCACAGATCCATACCGCTTTTGGAGCCCTGGGAAGCCTGACCTAATGCGCTAAGCGGAGGATAAACCGTCCACCCGCCTGCTGCAGGGCCTGTTTGAGTGAACAGGGAAGAGATCATTACGATACTTGCAGCAAAGAACATCCAGTAGGAAAGCATGTTCATAAACGGAGAGGCCATATCCCTGGCGCCCACCTGCAAAGGAATGAGGAGGTTGGCAAAGGTTCCGCTAAGGCCTGCTGTTAACACAAAGAAGATGAGCACCGTTCCGTGCATGGTAGTTAAGGCGTAATAGAATTCCGGTTTTATCTTGCCCCCTTCGGCCCAATGCCCGAAAAATGTTTCCAGGATGGGAAAGCTCTGGTCAGGGAATCCTAATTGTAAGCGAAACAGCACCGAAAATAAACCACCAATAATTGCCCAGATGATCCCTGTTACCAGGAACTGCTTGGCTATCATTTTATGATCCATGCTGAAAATGTACTTGGAAATAAATGTTTCTTTGTGATGATGCACATGTGGCTCACCGGAGTGGCCATGGCTTGCAACCTCATGCTGAATATGTAAAGTATCGCTCATAATAAATTTTTTTTAAACTGCCCCTTAATCAAAAACTATTTACCTGTAGAATCCTTCTTTCCGGCAGCAGCATCAATAGTAACCTTTGCAGAATCTTTTCCTGCTGTACCGGAAGCGGCTGAATCCTTTGCCGCTGCACCGGTTGCCGGCGCGGCAGTAGGTGCAGCGCCTTCCAGATCTTCCTTCATTTGCGCGTACTTGGGCTTTTGGGAAGCCATCCATTGATCAAATTCTTCCTGTGTTTCCACAACGATCTCACCCCTCATTCCTGTATGCCCCTGCCCACACATCTGATCACAGGCTATTTCATATACAAATTTACTATTTCCTGTTTCTTCCTGCATCTGTTTTGTGGTTTTTATTGGCGTGAACCACAAAGTGGTGGGTGTGCCCGGTACCGCATCCATCTTTAAACGGAAATGAGGCAAACCCACACTATGTATAACGTCTTTAGAACCAATGACCAGTTTTACAGGCTTGCCCACCACCAGGTGCAATGCCTGCCCTGCGGGCAGGAAAACATCATCATGGTTGGCCTCATCATCCCAGATCTGGCCCAGCGGGTTATCATGTGCCTCATCAATATATTTATAATATTTCTTACCAAAAACCCCATCCTTGCCCGGGTAACGGAATTCCCACTTAAACTGGCTGGCAGTAATTTCAACCTGCATGGCATTCTGCGGCGCCGCACCGGTAATCCTGTACCAGTAAACCAAACCAAATCCTATGAGAATAGTTAACACAATTGCAGGTACCACGGTCCAAAGCAGCTCCAGTTTATTATTATGCGGAAAATAATAGGCCGTTCTTTTATCAGACTCCTGGTATTTAAAAGAATACCAGAACAACAATATCTGCGTTGCAAAAAACACGATACCGGTTGCTATCAACGTATACAACATCATATTGTCAACCAGGCGGCCATGATCTGAAGCAGAAGACCCGAATTTCAAAATTTTGTCGCCCAATGTATGATGTGTCCAATAGACACCAAACAGCCCTACAACCAAAAAAACCAGCAGTAAAAACCCATTGATTTTATTAGACTGCTTCCTGGTTTTTTCTTCTCCCCTGATTACTGACACAAATTCACTTGCCCGTGCAATCTGAAAGGTGATGATAAAACCCAAAATCAAAATGGCGAATATTAAAAAGTTTTGCATACGATGTTGTTCTAATATTTATTTCAACTACTTATATTATGAATATCTTACTTCCCCTCCTGATTATTACGTATGATGAATAACGGCCTCTTTTACAAAAGGGTGATTTTTTGCCGTTAACGGATATTTGCTCAATGTTTTCCCTGTTACAAACATGATGATACCCACAAATCCCAGACCGATACCCATATCAAACAGGATCATCGGCATCTTATCCGGGGAAACGCCGGGGAAAACCATCTGGAAATAATCCAGCCAGTGACCAAACAAAACAATAATAGATACAACGGTCACAATAGTATAGTTTCTCTTTGAATCACGGCTCATGAAAATCAATATCGGCGCCACAAAGTTGATGACCAGCATGATCCAGAACACTCCTGCGTATGGGCTCGGATGATAATTGTTGCCGATCCTGTTAATAAAATAAATGGTCTCCTCCGGCTGGTTACTATACCAGATGAGCATAAACTGGGCAAACCATAAATAGGTCCAGAAAATGGAAAACGCAAAGATGAACTTACCCAGATCGTGCAGGTGTTCCTTATTCACTATGGGCAATGCCCCGTTATTTTTCAGAAACACTACATAAAGTGCTATCAGGGACAGGCCTGCAACAAAAGTGCTTGCAAAGTTGTACCAGCTGAACATGGTGCTGTACCAATGGGCATCAATGCTCATGATCCACAGCCAGGGTATGGAAGACATAACGGTTAAGGCAAATACTACAATATATAATGCAGCCATTACCGTATTGTTCCATACAAACTTCTTTCTTTTTTCAAGGGTGCTTACAACTTCGCCATCATCTGTTTTTAACGACATCTGCCTCATTTTCCAGCCCAGGAACGACCATAATATATAGGTTAATATGGTTACTGTTGCAAAAAAACCTTTACTTAGAAAACCACTTTTATGCTGGAGCGCAGGGTCATGTGCCACATGCTCTGCATCTGTCCAGTGATAAATGGTATGATGGTCTCCGAAACAAAGCGCTAACAGGATTACCACTGCAATAATACCTATTACCGGAACGCAGGAAGCAATGGCCTCGGTAACGCGGGTAAAAGCAATTTGCCAACCACCCCATGCCAACGTAGTAGCGCACATAAAAAACATGGCTGCGTTCACTACTAATAAAAAATAAACGCTGTTTTGCAGCAGGCTGGCCCAAAAACGGGCACGGTTATCATGATTACCTTCACCCCCTGTTACTGCATATAACGAAATAGCAGCAATAACACCCACAATCATTAACGCAAACGCTATTGTGTTATACTTTTTGGTAGGTATGAATTTTTCCGTAGTTGACATTCGAATCTTTTATTAATAGTTCTGTGAATTAGTTATTCCTTATTTTTTTGCAGTCGCCTTTTCATCAACCTTTGTTTCCGGCTTTGCTGCCGTACTATCCGTCTTTGCGGCACCTGCCGGTGCGCTGCCCCCCTGCTTGGATTTTATGAAGGCGATAATTTCCCAGCGCTGTTTGGGACTTAGCTGAGAAGCATAGCTACCCATTTGCCCTTTGCCATAAGTAACTGAATAAAACATGGTGCCTTCTGCCATTGCCTTCATTTCCGCATCCATAAAGTTTTTAGGCGCAGCTGTAAATGGTCCCTCGCCTCCTTTGAACAACGGGCCGTTACCATCCAGCTTATCGCCATGACAGATACCACAATTGATGAGATATAACCGTTCAGCCTCTTTCATATCAATAGCAGCCCCTGCTGTGTCTAAAGGATTTTTAAGCTGTGCAGCCTGTGCATATCCGGCAGAATCATGTGCTAAAGTAAACATAAACTCAGCATCTTCCCCCCTTGCAACAGTACCCGGCACGGGTTTACGATTGTAAAAAACACCTTCCTTAGCAAGATCACCTGTAGAAGCGTAGGTTTCAACAGCCTGGCTGTAGGTCATATCCGGCATATAGGAGTAACCCGGTTTATCGCCTGCACCGCAGCCGGCCAGCATTCCTGCCGCTACAACACCTATGATCAAATATTTCTTCATATTACTTATTAATAATAAATACAAAACTTATTTTTAAACCGCCGCTACTTTTTTACCAAACACAACAGAATCCCTGTCATAACGGCCAAACCACCAGCCGGTTTCCCTGTTCTGAACCTGTACATCCTTAGCGCCGGCACTTTCCAGAAAAGCTATTGCTTCCGCTTCGTTTGTCTTGTCGGTACATTCAATGGCCATTACAAAAGTGTCATCTGTACTGCGGGGATTAAAGTGATCCTTTTTTACAAAAGGAGCCAGCTGGCATAACCAGCAAAAAGTAAGCACCATTCCTACAGCAGAAAACAATACCGTAAGCTCAAACATAATAGGGATCCATGCAGGCAATGAAAAGAAGGGCTTGCCTCCGAAGTTGATCTGCCAGTCAAGCGCCAGCGCCCAGCCAATAAAGCTTATGGCCACTGTTGTTCCGGTAATCCCGTATATGAACCCGGCAATGTGCAGATCCGTATCTTTCATGCCCAGCTCCTTATCTAATCCGTGAATAGGGAACGGCGTATATACATCATGTATCTTGTAACCGGCACGACGCACTTTTTTCACCGCCGGGAAAAGCACTGCTTCATCGTAAAAATTGCCGGTTATAAACTTCTTGATTGCCATTTATATCTTGTTTGATGTTTGATGTTTATAGCTTGATATTGTTTTTCAAACCTTAAACGTTAAACTTTAAATTATTTTTTAATGATGCGCATTTTCATGCTCAAATTCCTCCAGTGTTTCGTTCTCATCCTTCGTCATTCCTTCCTTAAAGTTATCCCCGCTCCGCTTGAGGATATGTTTGATTTCCGCCATAGCAATTACCGGGAAGAATTTTGAGAACAGGAAATAACAGGTAAAGAACAAACCAAAAGTGCCCATATAGAATCCGATCTCCCAGATAGAAGGAGAATAATAGGTGCTCCAGGAGCTCGGTAAGTAATCGCGGTAAATAGAGGTAACGATAATTACAAAACGCTCAAACCACATACCGATGTTCACCAGAATGCTCATAAAGAAGGTAACCAGCAGGTTCCTGCGCATTTTGCGGAACCAGAATATCTGGGGAGACAGTACGTTACACCCCATCATTAAATAATAGGCCCACCCATAAGGACTGGTAAGGTTCACCCTGTTTTCCTTAAACGCGAACCATTCATATTCCACGTGGCTGTACCAGGCAATAAATAATTCCGTTAAATATGCAATACCCACAATAGAGCCGGTTAGTACAATGATCTTATTCATTACATCAATGTGCTCTATAGTGATGTATTCTTCCAGATTCAATACCTTCCTTGTTACCAGCAACAGCGTTTGCACCATAGCAAAACCGGAAAATACCGCACCCGCAACGAAGTAAGGAGGGAAGATAGTGGTATGCCAACCGGGAATTACCGAAGTAGCAAAGTCGAAAGATACGATGGTATGCACCGAAAGTACCAGCGGTGTTGCCAAACCGGCCAATACCAGCGATAACGCTTCATGCCGCTGCCAGTGCTTGGTACTGCCCGTCCAGCCAAAAGAAGCAACCCCGTAAAACAGTTTCCGCCATTTCAGCTTGGCCCGATCGCGCAGAGTAGCCAGATCCGGTAATAAACCGGAATACCAGAACAATAAAGACACAGTAAAATAAGTAGAGATCGCAAACACGTCCCACAACAACGGGGAGTTAAAGTTTACCCATAACGGACCGCGGGTATTGGGGTAAGGTGCCACAAAAAATGCATTCCATACCCGGCCCATGTGCCAGATAGGAAACTGGCCGGCGCACATTACCGCAAAGATGGTCATCGCTTCAGCCGCACGGTTCACCCCGGTTCTCCAACCCTGGCGGAACAACAGCAGGATAGCAGAGATCAGCGTTCCGGCGTGACCAATACCTACCCACCATACGAAGTTGGTGATATCCCATCCCCAGCCGATCGTTTTGTTCAGGTTCCACTGGCCGATACCATACGTAACGTCCATATAAATGGATACCACACCAAACAGCAAGAGCCCTAAAGAAATAATAAACCCTACCCACCATAATTTACTTGGCCTGGCTTCTACAGGGCGGCATATATCTTCTGTGATCTGGTGATAGTCTTTATCTCCTACAACCAACGGCCCCCGTACTTGCGATTCGTATCTGTTTAATGACATATCTGTTTATAGTTTATGGCCTGATGTTTATGAATTGTCATTAATAAACAACCCTTAAACGCTTCAACCTATTAACTTTTTTAACTTTTCAGTTCTTCTTATATAGTGCTCCTCATTAATGGTTCCCTGATCCGCATCCGGGACCTTAATGATGCGCGCCCTCTTTTACCGGCTCTTCCACAATCCCTCTTTTTTCATCTTCCGGGTCTCTAACTTCATGCTCCCCGGCAAGAACAATTTCATCTGTGTTCCTGATCTTGGAAAAATAGCTTACGTTGGGCAGCACATGCAGTTGTTCTAATGAATAGAACAAACGCTGCGGGTTGTTTAACCGAACCTGGCTGATAGCACTTTCTTTATCTCTTGCATCCCCAAAAACAATGGCATTGGTGGAGCAGGCCTGCTGGCAGGCTGTTTTTGCTTCACCATCCTTTAACGGACGGCCGGCTTTCTTTGCATCCAGCTTGGCATGCTGCAAACGCTGAACACAGAAGGAGCATTTTTCCATAACACCTCTTGAACGCACTGTAACATCCGGGTTCAGTACCATCCGGCTTACCGCATCATTCATCTGATGCACCACCGGATCCAGTACCCCTACCAGTTTCTGATCCTGATTGTTCGGGAAGGAATCTGCGCCTGTATAATCAGCCCAGTTAAAACGGCGTACTTTAAAGGGACAGTTATTGGCACAATATCTTGTACCGATACAACGGTTATAAGCCATCTGGTTCAGTCCCTCTGTGCTATGGTTGGTTGCTGCTACCGGACAAACGTTCTCACAAGGCGCATTATCGCAATGCTGGCAGAGCATGGGCTGGAATACCACTCCTTTTAAATTATCGGGGTTGGCCTCATCGCTCACAAAGTAACGGTCAATGCGCAGCCAGTGCATATCATGGAAGCGCAATACCTCGCTTTTTCCTACAACGGGAACGTTATTTTCAGCATGACAGGCTACCACACAGGCGCTGCAACCCGTACATGCGTTCATATCAATATTCATCCCCCATTTAATACCAGGTTTCTCATGATCACCGTACAACGTAGCCTCTGTCCTGAAGTCACCGGTAGTTTTTGCATACGTTTCAGCCAGTTTTTTTCTGAAATCCAGCACCTCGTTGGGGGTTTTGCGGTAAGTGGCCAAAGTGGTTTCGCGCAATACCTCAACACGGCCCTCGTAAGAGTTGTGGATCTGCATTTGTGCAATCTTTTCCTTTTTTCCGGCACTTTCAACGGTGATATTGGGAACAAAATAGCTGATGCTGCCACTTGGAAAGAGGGATGCAAACGGGAACATATTTTTTCCAACGCCTGCTGCCGTTCTTCCTAATTTTTCACTACGGCCGTACCCTACCTGTACTGCTATTGTATTGGCATTCATACCGGGAATCACCAATATGGGAAGCTCCACGGTTGTTTTACCGTTGCTGATCTTAATAACCGGCTTGTCCGGGTAATACTCATAATCCACACCGGTATCTATTCCCAGTTCCTTTGCCTTGGGAATAGAAATCAGGGCATAGTTACCCCAGCAGGCTTTGGATATCGGGTCCGGTAATTCCTGCAACCAGGGGTTTACCGCCCCATAACCAGGGCCAATAGCTACGGTTTCATATAATACCAGTTCATCTTTAGCACCAACCGGCGCTCCGGCAATGGACGTTGCTGCTGCAGCTACCGCGCCAGCATTATAGGCACCGGAGCCGGATGCAGCCTCTTCCAGTATCCCGTTCTCAAGCGCTTTATGATACGCTACCTCGCTGCCGGTTTTCTGTATCCAGAAGTTTCTTGTATATGCTTCATAGTCCTGCGCGTTCCCAAACCATTTCAATAAAGAGGTCTGGAAATTGCGGGTCTTGAACAAGGGGAAAATAGTAGGCTGAATAAAGCTGTAAACGCCTGTTTTTGGCTCTGCATCGCCCCAGCTTTCCAGGTAATGATGCGAGGGAATAATGTATTTACACAATTGCGTGGTTTCGTCCATGCGGTAGCCGAAGGAAACCGTGGTTTTTATCTTTTTTAAGGCATTTGCAAAACGTGCCGCATCAAAATAATCATAAGCAGGGTTGGCATCATAAATCAATAATGCGTCCACCTGTCCGCCTTCCATCTGGGCAAGCAGGTCTGCAAATTCTTTATCCGTTCCTTTGCGGGAGTTATCCGCCCTTGACCAGTCTATTGTGGTACCGTAAGCGCCAATAGCGTTGTTGATGGCATTTACAATTACCTGGGTATTTATATCATTGCTGCCGCAAACTACCAGGGCCTTACCTGAAGCAGCCTTTAGCTCAGCAGCTACTTTGGCAATACCGGCACTCAGTTTGGCATCTTTTAATGCCGGCGCGGCAACGGCCCCACCTAAAGCAGCCAGCAGCGCCAGTGCTACAGCACCGGTCTCTGACGGGCGGTGCGTAAAACGCTCATCTGCATTGGAACCGGTTACGCTCAGGAATGATTCAAACTGGTAATGTTTGCTCATTACCGGGTTGGCCTCATTGATCCGCCGCCCTACAGCATATCCTGCTGCATTTTCTTCACTATTCAGCCAGGTGCCCAGGAAGTCGGCGCCCAGGCCAACAATTACAGATGCCTGATCAAACCGGTAGGTAGGGATCTTTTTTCCAAAACCAGACGCTTCGTTTGCCAAAAGAATACCATTATAACTAATGGCGTCATATTGTACGTGGCGGATCTTCGGGTTTTTAGCAATAATGTCCAGAGTGGTGGGAGAATTGATGGAACTTGTTAACAGTACCACAGTGCCTGCCGCCGCCAGTTCCGCGGCAATTGCTTTATCTATAAAATCAAAAGTGCTTTCTTCAAATTTGCCGCCAACCTGTCTCTGAGGAAAGCGAAGGCGGTGCATATCATACAGATCCAGCACAGAAGCCTGTACCCTTGCAGAAGTACCTCCGTTGGTTGTGGAAAGATAATCGTTCCCCTCAATCTTTATAGGCCGTCCGTCCCTTACTTTGGCAACAACAGGAACAGCTTCCCCGCCCTGAACAAAAGTTGTTGCATAATATTTGGCTTCGCCCGGAATGATATTATCCGGCTTGCTGCCATAGGGGATCGCTTCGCGGATCTTTGTCTTACAGCTTGCTGCCAGTGTGGCGGCGGCTGTACTGAACCCTAAATATTTTAAGAAATCTCTTCTTGGAGCTTTTGCATCCAGTAAACCTTTACTGTCAAAATCTTCAAAGGGAAGTTCGTCTCGAAACTCATCCTGAACTCTCTTTTGAAATTGTTCGGATTTATTAAATTCTCCGAAACCCTGCCAGTACTTATTATTCATAATTTGTTAATATACTAATGTGAGAATGTGAAAAACCTGGAAATATGAAAATGTGAAAAATCCGGGAAATGTGAATGACGCCAATAATTTTTTACATTTTCATACTTGCACATTTACATACTTCCTAATTTTTTTAATAGTGGCATTTCTGACACTCAATACCTCCAATGTCTTTTACAGTTACGCTATCCATTTTGCCGGATTTGATATCCTCATGGAATTTTTCGTATATGCTGTAAAATTTATTACCGGTTGTTGAATCTACATTAAAGTTTACTTTGGTATTCCTGTGGCAGTTTACGCACCATCCCATGCTCAGTTCAGCAAACTGGTGCACTTCATCCATTGCTGTAATTTCACCATGACAGGTCTGGCATTGTACATTACCCACTCTTACGTGCTGGCTGTGATTAAAGTAAACATGATCCGGAAGGTTATGGATCTTAACCCACTCTATGGGCTTGGCCTTGTTGGGATCCCAGGAATCCGGTGCCTGCGGGTTAAAGCCTGCATATTGATAGAGTTTCGCAATTTCCGCCGAACCGTCAATCACATTACCATATTTATCCTTCAGCTCAGGGCCATTATATTTCTGGATGGTTTTATGACAGTTCATACATACGTTTACGGAAGGAATTGCCGCGGTTTTACTTTCCCAGGCATTACCATGACAGTACAGGCAATTGATCTGGTTGATGCCCGCATGCACTTTGTGCGAATAGAAAATAGGTTGTCTCGGCTCGTAATCTTTCTGGCGGTTCATATTGATCATCGCCTTTGTATTGAAATAGCCACTTACAATAAATAATATAATAGCAATAGTAGCCAGGTATACTTTATTTCTCAGAAACGGAACCCCTTCCGGTGTTTTTTTACCGTCTGCCTCATTGGCGATCTTTTTCAGGTTGCTGTTTACATAGATCAGGATCACTGCACCCAGGGCAAGGATGAGGGTAATGATACCATATAATAAAGGGTGCTGCCTGGTGCTGTCTTCCTCGGCGCCCTCGCCTGCAGCCGGAGCGCCGCCCTTGCCGGTATCCAGCTTGCCACTTCCTTTATCATCAATATATTTTAAGATTGCATTTATCTGATCATCAGTAAGATCGGGAAAGGTAGACATTACATTGGGCGTCAGTTTTGACGTTTCCACCGCCTGCGGATAACCGGATGCAATCAGTTTTTGGTTGTTGCGGATCCACTCATGCAGTTTTCCCTGATCAGGCCATTGCCCCTGTACTCCAAAAAGACCAGGCCCTGTAGCCATCGTCTTCATATCCGGTGCGTGACAACTCTGGCACTTGCTGATAAACAATTGTTTACCTTCTGCATCATCCTGGGCTACCGTAATGTTAAACTTGGAAAGAGAGAAAAGCGTTAGTATAATTAATAAGAGCCTGTTAATTATATACTTAGAAATAGTCATAAACACATTAAATCTAAAAGTGTGGATAAATGTCTCTGATCAGATGCAAAAATAAGGTTCGGGCTTAACAAAACAGCAACATTTTAAAAATTTTTTAAACCCGCTACCAGACTGCGTTTCAGCCGATTTTGAACGCTAAAAAAAGCATTTCTGAAAATATTTGTCATTAAAAAGTCATTCATTTTCAAATTACGAATAGTTGTTAACATCTTACTTTTTATCTGTATTCTTGATCAGCGTCAATTATTAGTTTCCAACACTTTTGGATGGGCTTGCGCTATTTTGTATTTATCTGAAAAATCACCGAGGTTTTTTGGCCGGCTGGGTATTTTATAAAACCTTTGCTGCAGGGTTTTATGAAAAAAAAGAAAATAGTCTTATTTGCCAGCGGTGCCGGCTCCAATGCCCGCCAACTGATCCATTATTTTAAAGATCATGCTTCTGTTACTGTTTCACTGATTGTTTGCAACAAACCGGGCGCCGGTGTTACAAAAATTGCTGAAAGAGAAGGCATTGAGCTGATGCTGATTGATAAGCACCGGTTGCAGTCGCCTGATTTTGCCAAAATACTGCTTGAAAAAGGAACAGACTTCATTATTCTTGCCGGTTTTTTATTAAAAATACCGGCAACGCTTATTGAAGCATTTCCCAGGCATATTATTAATATCCATCCTGCCCTCCTGCCCAAATACGGAGGGAAAGGAATGTATGGCCATTATGTGCACGAAGCGGTGATCAACGCCCGGGAGAAAGAAAGCGGTATTACCATTCATTATGTAGATGAGCAATATGACCACGGTGCTACGATCTTTCAGACCACCTGTCCTGTTTCCGCCTCCGACACGCCGGAATCACTGGCCCGTAAGGTGCAGTTTCTGGAACATCAGCATTTTGCCCCGGTAGTGGAGCGGCTGGTATTAAAAGAAGTTTCCTGAAAACCAGACGAACCATTGCACTATTTTTCCCGGGAGTTCTGCCACCTGAATTATTCATCCGCTTTTACAATACCTGTTAATATATTTTATGAAGAGGGCCCTTTTATTGCTGTTGCTTTGTCTTAATGCTGCTTTTCTGAAAGCACAGCAGGCTTCCAGAAGCCATTTTCTGAAAGACAGCCTTGATGCATATGTAAATAAGGCATTGAAAGACTGGCAGATACCGGGCGCAGCCGTTTGCGTGGTAAAAGATGGCAGCATAGTGCTGATGAAGGGTTATGGTATAAAAGAAACCGGCACAAAAGAGTCTGTTGACGTAAACACCCTGTTTATGATTGGCAGTAATACCAAAGCATTTACCGCAACGGCCCTGGCTAAGCTGGATGCAGAGGGCTTACTGAGCCTGGATGATCCTGTGCAGAAATGGCTGCCCGATTTTACACTATATGATCCCTGGGTGACAAAAGAAGCTACTATTACCGATCTGCTGTGCCATCGTTTGGGATTTGAGACCTTCCAGGGAGATTTTATGTTCTTTGCTTCTGATTTAACTGTAGCAGAAGTGCGGGAAAAGCTGGGCAAATTGAAACCAGTGTACAGCTTCCGCAGTAAATGGGGCTATACCAACTCCGCCTTCTTAACTGCCGGCGAGGTGATCCCCAAGGCTACCGGCGTCAGTTGGAACCGTTTTATTACCGATTCTATTTTTAAGCCATTAGGTATGAACCATTCACTGGCACTGTCGGCAGCTATTGCCGGGGCAGCTGATAAGGCGTCAGCCCATACAATAGCAGAAGGCAGGTTAATAAAAATCCCTTACGGAAAAATAGACAATCTTGCGCCTGCCGGCAGTATTTCCTCTTCTGTCAACGATCTGTCGCATTGGGTACTGATGCTGTTAAACAACGGGAAATACGAGGGCAAACAGGTAATACCCTCATCTGCCATTAAAAAAACAAGAATGCCCCAATCAATCATTGGCAACGGGGGCACCTTGTTTAACCGTGGCCATTTTTTATTGTATGGCCTTGGCTGGATGCTTAGCGAGTATGAAAACCGGGAAATTGTAGCACATACAGGTGGGGTAAACGGTTTTGTTACCGGTATTACCCTTGTTCCTGAAGAGCACCTGGGCATTATTGTGCTGACCAATACAGATGCCAATGCTTTTTATGAAGCCTTAAAATGGGAACTCCTGGATGCGGAACTGGGGCTGCCTTACCGGGGCTACAGCGACCTGTATTTTTCAAAAAATAAGGAACAGGAAGCGAAGCAGGCTGTTTTTGATAAAAAAATGGCCGATTCGGTTGCAGGGAACCTGCAGCCGGCGCTGGAGCTGAAAGCATATGCAGGAAGTTATGCAGACAGTAATTACGGACGGGCAAACATTCAGATCAATGGCCGGCACCTGTCAATGACCTTTGAGCATCACAGCCGCCTGAAGGCGGATCTTTATCCGCTGGGAGGCAATCGGTTTTACTGCAATTATAATGATCCGCTCTATGGCAAGCAGGTACTGGAGTTTACTGTCCAGAACGGGAAAGTAAGTTATCTGAAATTATATGTAGCTGATTTTGTAGAATATACACCGTATTATTTTTATAAGCGCGATTAGGCTGTTGCTACTTTATCATAGTTTTTGCAAATTGTTTCATTGCTTTGCCGTCCAACATGCCTGTAAAGTCGTATTTTATTGAGCATCATAGAAAATTGAGGGTACTTAAAATCATATTCGCTGTTGGCCTGCTTGTGATTTGCGGGGGCACACGGGCACAGATCCAGGTCAAGGGTAATGTATATGATAGCCTGGGCAGGACACCGGTTCCTTCAGTATCTGTGCTCACCAGTTCCGGGCGGGGCACTACCACTGCAGCAGATGGCAGCTACAGCATTATTACGGATAAGCAGGATTCTATCTGGTTCAGCTATCTGAACAAACCCACCCGCAAATTCCCGGTTGATAAGATCAGCACACCTTATGCTTTTGACATTTCGCTGCGTGTAAATATTCCTGATCTGCCTGAGGTAAAGATCAGAAACCGGGATTATCATCAGGACTCGCTCCAGAACCGGGAAGATTACCGGAAATATTTTGATTTTGAAAAGCCCGGACTGGCCTTTAGCAGCGCAGATGGCAATGCAGGGGTAGACCTGGATGAACTGATCAATGTATTTCGTTTTAAAAGGACCCGGAAGCTGACCCGTTTCAGGGATAAACTTGTGGGTGACGAGCAGGAAGGGTATGTGCGTTACCGTTTTAATAAAGCGCTCATCCGCCGTATTACCGGTATGACCAATGACAGCCTGATCAATGAGTTCATTGCATTGTATGCGCCCAGTTATCTTTTTGCACAAAGAACCAATGATTATACATTCCAGGAGTACATTAAAAGATCTTATGAACGGTTTCAGCGGGGGCTGCCGCCTTCTCCCATGTGGCGCGAAGGGTTGTACAGGGAAGAGGAGATAAGGTATTAAAGTTTAATACGCTCTTATCCCTTAACCGGCTGCTTCAGCATCTTGCTCAGAAATTCAGGAGTAATGCCAATATAGGATGCCACATATTTTTGAGGAAGACAGGTTATTAATGAAGGATACTGGCGGCAGAAATTGTTATAGCGCTCCCTGGCGCTAAGGCTTAGTGAATCAATAACGCGGTGCTGCTGTGTTGCCAGGGCGCGCTCTGAAAGGATGCGGAAAAAACGGTCCAGAACCGGAACTGTATTATATAATTTTTGCATATCTGTAGCAGCAATCAGCACCACCTCACTATCATCAACAGCATCTATGTTCAGGGAGGCCGGTACCAGTTCCAGAAGGCTACGCATGTCACTGATCCACCATCCGGGCGGGGCAAACTGCAGGATGTGCTCAAAGCCGTTATCATCAACAGAATAGCTCCGCAGGCACCCCTGCTCTACAAAAATATAGTGCTTCAGTATGTCTCCCTCCTGCAACAGAAAGTCCTTCTTCTTCAGGGTCCTGTATTTACAAACAGCAAGGATCCTGGCGGCCGCATCCGCATCCAGTGCAACCAGTTTTTCAATATTCTGTATCAATGCGTTGCTCATAGCTATAAAGATACAGGAAAGAGAGGATCCGGCCTGTCACATAAACACGAACCTGCACCAAAAACGCACTCATAGCTGTATTACACATCAGATCTATGCGTTTGCCCTGGCGTCCGCTGCTACTCCTACGCGCATTGCCCGCAAACCGGAAATGCCCTGCAGATCCTCCAACTCTAAAAACTCAAGGTCATCGTTTAGAAGGCCTTCATTTTGCAGATAGCTGATATACCCTTTGTATTCATCGGCCTCAACCCGGTTAAAATACACCAATGCAATCTTACCAGGCTGAGTTAACCGCTCGGTTGAATTTTTTAAATGCACTTTGTCAATGCGTTTCTTTACAATCTGGTAACGGATGTTATAGCTTCCCTCCACATCAAATTTTCTTTCATCCGGTCTGAAGGCGATGTCAATGGGTACAGACCGTATAAAAATCAGCTGGGTGGTTTCCAGTTCATGCTCCATCGCCGGGCAAAGAGAACCTGTAAGACGCGCGATCTCCGCCATGGTACGTAACTGCCAAAGCCGGATATTTTTTAAATACAACGGGTTGAAAGGGAGGTGGGGTGCTATCGATTGCCCGATATAGATATCATATTCCAGACCATCTGTACGGAACTTCTCAAAATACGCGGGGTATAGCTTCTGCAGCTCTGTATTAAAATCTTCCAGTTGCTGGCTGATGACCGTGTTGATCGCTTTCATTGAATTTTCCAGGGCACGGCGGTTCCTGAATGCCGCCCCGTCTGCTTCATTGATTGTAGAAAAATAGTAATCGATCGCCTCCTTCAGATCCGGATGGCTGATCGCAACATGCTTCAGCAGCGGTTCTGCTTCCTGCTCCAGAAATTCACTTAACAGCACTGCATCGTAATCATTGAAATGACCGTCAATAGCGCTCAGCCATTTTTTGCACTTAAAGATCATTTCGTCAATCAGCAGGATGCCGGTTTTATTTTTTGCCCTGGTCAGCAGATCCAGTATCAGTTCCAGCTGATAATCCAGGTCCAGCACCAATGCCTTATTCCGCTCAACCGTTGAATTGCGGATATCTATAGCCCCATACAAAGGGTATACGTGCGTAAACCGGATCTTTTCAATGACAGGTTTCCCGGATACATGGTGGGTATCTCTTAAATAATGCCAGGCCACTTCCTTGAACTTCCATTGTACCGCGGGCTGTAAAGCGGTAAACTTATCCATAATGACGCCGTCAATAGAAGTATTGAACTCGTCAACGGTGTTCTGAAGCAATTGTGAAATGATCGGCAGTATCGGCCGCAGCTTCAGCAGCCGGCTGTGCGTCAGCTGATCTTTTTCCATGCTGTACACTTCCAGTGCGCCCGCTACTTTATTGCTGTGATAGACCGGTAACAAGGCATACGACTGTATACCCGCCTTTTGCAGGTAGCCTTCTATAAATTTATATTTTCCGGAAAACTCATTTTCGCCAAAGATCACTGTTTTGGGATGGTTCAGATAGCTTTCAGCAAAAGTGAGCAATGTTTGTTCCTGGGCTTTCCCGTTTTTCACATCCCACATTACTGTAGTAGCGCCTTCTTCCCCTGAAAAAACAAGGCGGTCGTTTACCCGTAAATTAGGCAGCAGCCCAAACTCAATTTTTGAGGAGCCCAGGAGGGATTTTAATGAGGCAATCACCTGATCATTATAGCCTGAATCCGTATGTCCGTTCCTGTTTAAGGTAAGGCTTTTAATATTTTCAACGGATTGCTCCTCGGTTACATCCTCTACAGTGATAATTCCAAAGCCCCTGAATGAAAACAGGTCCAACGGCAGCTCACGCAAGCCCTTTTTCCAGTCAAAATCTTCATTACGGATCTCATTGGCCCATACAGACATTTTAAATTCGGGCAGTGTGCCCTTCACCTGCACGTCTACAAAGCGGGTGTCAATATTGATCCGGAAATATTTTGCAAGCCCTTCTTCCTGAAAGTCCACAGAATGCGTCAGCTCAAGATTTGCTGAAAAAGGCTGATTATATACCTTGGAAAAAATGATCGTATAAATGAACTGCAGCCGCCGCTGCATCATTTCATCCGTAGGGATCATTCCTTCTTCACAATGGTCTGCTTTTGCTGCGCTTTTCTTTACCAGGTCATAAAACGCTTTTGTACCAAAAAAGATAACCGGATCTATAGGTATGCAAAGCCCCCAAAGGTTGGTTTTTTCGTCATCAAGCGGAGGTTGTAAGAGGTTATACATTAATTCCAGCTCTTCCCGGAAATATTTTATTTCCTCAACAGGAATCTCATCCTTTAGATGTTTGTTGGATAAAAATTTATTCAACACATACTCAAAGAACCCTTTTTTTACTGACCCGGTTGCAGCAATCCTCTGCTCCAGGTAACTCAGAAAACGGTTAAAGGAAAGCCGTATATCCAGGTTGCCTATTCTCTTACCACTCTTTTCCGCAAGGTCAAATAATTCGTAATACATTTTATTAAAATCTAAATCCTAAAGTAACATAAGGGAGCCACCCCTCTTTTGAATAGCCGGCCAGAGCCTGTACCACAAACAACTGCGCCGGTGAAAAATAGATACCACCACCCACACCGGTATGAATCTCATCACTATTGTATCCTTTTGCCCAAACCTTGCCCGCATCAAAAAAACCGGTCACACCCAATTGCCCGGGCAATATATAACTGGCAACGTCCATTAATTTTATTCTTACCCTGAAGTTGTTATAAAGCATTTGCTCACCGGCAAAACGATACTGGCGAAAACCTAATAAATTGTCCTGACCACCCAGGAACAGTGACTGGTAAAAAGGCGCATTGCCAAAAGTAGCTCCACCTCCAATACGGTCTGAAATAACAAAAACACCCCGGGGATCTAATTTTTTGTAGACAGATGCTTCTGTAAGCGCCTGCGCAAAGTTGCCGGAATAATGGTTCAGCCCTTTAAAGCCAAGAACAGTTATATTAAAATAGCCGCCGGAACTGGGCAGTAAACGGCTGTTACGTCCATCCCTTGTGTATGCCGCAGAAATGCCTGTAAAGTATTTTGTATTAACAACGGTGCTGCTGTCATAAGAATGAACCAAAGACGGGCTCATTATTAAACGGCCGGTGTTGTCTTTTGTATCAAATGAATACATCTGGAAAAGCGGCGCTAGGCTGAACGTTGTTTTTTCTCCTTTTCTCCAGCGTAGCTTCGGTGTTACATTCAGCAATGTAAACCGGCTGCGGTAATAGGTAATGTGATTGTCTTTATCATATTCCGTATTATTGCCCAGGCCAAAAAAGTTCTGCGTATTATCCGGCGCATAAAGATCGGCATCTACCACAATATCTGCATTGCCCAGCGCATGCAGCCATTCGCTCTTTAACCCAAAATGAAAAGCACCGGTAGTAAAGGAATGCCTGAAGGAGAGCTCCTGCATGTTGCCATAAGGAGCTTTTCTGAAGCTCTGGTTGATAAAACGAACGCTCAGCCCCAGCATAAACCCGTCATCGCGGTTAATGGCCGCATCTGGCAGGTACTGTACCCGGTTGTACAGGTTGGTAGGCATATAAGACGTATTGGCGCTATCCTTTCGCAAACGTGCCCAAACTTTTCCGGTTGCCCCGTTTATGGCTACCGCTGTATCTTTTCCATAAATACGGATATGCCTTTTACTTTCTTCAACCAGGTAGCTTTTTGAACCTTTCTGTCCGATGATGCGTAGCTTTACCGACGTGGTGTTATGGATCACTACACTGTCATTGCCGTCATGGATAAATAACCGCAGTTCCCTGGTAACGGAGGGGTCAAACACCCGGCGGAACAGCTGCTGTTCTGTTTTGCCTGACTGGCTTATTTTATAAATAGCAACCAGCAAGCCTCCGTTATCTGCATCCGTAATCTGCACCAGCTCGTTCTTATCAGACGTCTGTATGTCAACAATACGATTGAAGAAACGGTAATAGGTAGCCATGGCGGCAGGGATATTATTCCTGCGTTCTTTAAACTGCTTCAGCAACTGATCATGCCGCAGCTGATAAGATGATCCGGGCAAACGCCTAAGTGCCGCTTCCAGCACGGAGTCTGTAATATTCCCTGTAAATTCACTGACCAGTTGTGTCCACCGGTTCTCATCATACTGATTAAAAAAGTTGGCGTTGATCTTACTGCCTGCCATAAAGTAATAATTCACCTTTTTGATCTTACCGTCAAAATCATGCAGCCTGGGCATAAGTGATTTACTGGAGGCAATAGCCGGGAATACGCCGTCTACCACATGTAGCACCTGGTCCCGGTCCCTGGGCACAGGCGTATAGCGTTTATTATCCTTTTTATTTTTTTTGTAGGCCCACCGCCACTGGTCTTCATGCCGGTCCCAGTCTCCTATCAGCAGATCCAACAGCCGCGCCTTAAAGTAAACTGCTGTATCCACCGTATTATCATTGTCCTTTTTAAGGGTCTTATACATCTTGGGTGTATTGTCTGACTTGCCCAATGGTTCCCGTTCTTCCAGTAAACAAATACGATTGATAAAGTCACTGCTATACATTCCAAGGTTTTTATCCGGCGCTACCACCCCAATAACAGGGTTGGTATGCGGCACACCTGCCGCTGCTGCCAGTGGCGGCACTATCAGCGCAGAATAAGGATGCTGGGCGCTTAATGCATCCATGATCACATCTTTTGCAAAAGTTTGCCGCATGGTTTCCGGCAGGAGAAACTCCATGTTCTTTACTACATTCCTCAGTACCCATTCTTTCCCTGTGGCATCCTCCAAGCGCAGTGATTTTGTCTGCAACCCGCCGCCCTGCTGTGTAGGCTTTAATCCGCCGTGCAACTGCGATAGCTTTAACACAGGCAGCCTTGTTGGGGCGGCCCATTCTTTCCTGTAGTTTTCACCAAACCATTTACGGTGGGCTTTTCCTACCTGGTCCAGTTCAGGATCCGCTTTTACTACTACGCTGTCTTCCTGTACCAGCGGAGAAGTGCTGATGGCTTCTTCCAGCTCTGTATGCGCTGTAAAAGGAATTTTATCCGTAAATGCCATCTTCATCTGATTTCCCTTCAGGAAATAATAAGTGATCCTTAAACTGTAATCCGTCAATTGATCAGCAATTACAAACCCGCTGCGATCTGATGCAAACCGACTGCCTTTTCCTTTTTTTACATAAGCATTTTTTGCACCGGCACCGCTTACTATCTGTATCTGCCCGTTTTGAATGAACTGCAGCCCGTGTTCATGACCCGCTACATGCACCACATTCAGGTTACGCGCAAAGGCACTATCCACATCTGCAACCATTTCTTTATAATCCGGGTGCATCTGGTCCTCTGCATTTGGCAACGCTGTGCGTAAAAACGGGTATAAAGACCCGATAACAGGTAAGGGTATGTACAGGTTTTTATTGAGATTGGTTAAAGGAAATAGATGATCTTTAAATTGAAAATAGCCGCCATGCACCCCATAGCTCCGGAACGGGTGATGCGCCGCCAGCAATACGGTTTTATTCCGGTCCTTATTGGCCAGGTAGGAGAGCGCTTCAATAAACTCCTCTTTTGTTGTGCAGCCACAGGTATCATTATCTTTATTATGCCGGAAGAGCCACCACTCGCTGTCAAAAGCAATGATGACCAGGTGATCATTCACCGGTATTTCTACCGGGCCCGGGCATCCGCCTGAGGGTACCGCCTGCAGCAACGGATTGTGCTGATTATTGATAAATGCTGCCTGCTCCTGTATTTTTGCAAGACCGTTCTTTCCCATCCGGTCCCAGTCATGATTACCAGGTATAAAATAAACGGTTGCTCCTTTTGCAATCATTGGCGCATACTGAGCCGCTATGATCTTTTCTGTTGCAACACGGTCAGGGGCACCGGGAAGCCCCATTCCTCTCGGGTATATATTATCACCCAGAAAAAGTACACGGGTCTTCGAGGGAAGAATATTACCGGCTGCGGCCGTTAATACCTCTTTCTGGTGCTCATTGATTGCACCGGCGTCACCGATCAGCAGGATCCTTTGCAAAACAGAGTCCTGTGCCTGCAACGCAACAGCCAGCAGCAATGCACTCAGTAATATCCCAATATTTTTGAACATTCTATTTTGTTGGTTTATAGGCAAATTTCATAACCACACCTTGCTCATTCTCTCCTGCCTCGGAGCTGATGTACAGGTTACCATTTGCATCAAAGGAGATTCCTTCCGGTTGCTCAAAAACAGCATTCTTTAATTCATGTACCTGCTTTACCTTCCAGCTCCTGTCTGTAACTACCAGCAGCTTGTTGACCGAAGAAAGAAGATACCACTCATCCGTAAGAGGGTTTAGCGCAATGGCGCTGGGCTTAAACAGGATATACTTTTTTGAGGGGATATAATTTCCTAATTGTGCAGCATCAAATGTAAAATTATTTTTGGGTTGTACAGAATCGGCCGAAAGATCAAAAACATACACTGTAACCACCGAATTTTTACGATCGGCATGACAGGATTTGCACATTACATACAGCTCCTTATTTTTTTCATCTGCAAACAGGGATTCATATTCGCCATCCGGCAAAAGACCTTTCCATTCCTGCACGCCTTCAGCCTTTGGTTTTCCTATTTCGCTCACAGGAACACTGAACAATGTTCCATTGCTTTTTAAAACAATGGCTGTGCCCTTATAGATGGTAACGTCTTCATAATCCCCTTTCTTCCCAAACCTGGTAGCCTGTACCTTATCACTGCCTAATTGAAAAGAATAGATATACCCGTCCTCATCCTGTATGGCATACAGCATATCCTTATTACCTGCATAAAAGGCATTACCGGAAATTTCCTCCAGCTCTTTTGGCATCTGAAAAACCTGCGGATGCTGCAGGTCATAACCATCGGGGCTTGTATAGTGCTTTTGCTGACTATTCAAACAGGACACCTGAACAAAAAGGATTACGAATATCAGCAAGTATCTAACCACCATCATTCAGCACACATTTTATATATGAATAAATTTCCTGTTGTGAGCGGATAACGGGCTTTTGAACAGAAGGAGCAATAGTCTCCAGCCGGCTATTGATCTCAACCGCAGCCGCATTATCTTCCCACTGCAAATTTACTATTGAGATAAGCTCACTTTTCAATTGCGCATCATTTATCGGTAAACATACCTCAATCCGGCTGTAAATGTTCCGGTTCATCCAGTCAGCGGAGCCCATAAATACCAACGGATCTCCATTATTATGAAAAATAAAAACGCGGCCATGCTCCAGATAACGGTCAACGATCCGTTTTACAGTGATATTTTCGCTCATGCCCTTTACGCCCGGTACCACCCGGCAAATACTCCTGACGATCAGCTCCACGGGAACACCGGCATTGCTTGCATCATACAGTTTATTGATTAACGTTTCCTCTTGAATGTTGTTCAATTTTATGCGGATGCCTGCTGGTAATCCTTTTCTTTTATTGGCAATTTCGTTCTCAATCATCTGCATAAAACGGTCAAGCAGATTAAATTGTGCTACCAGAAGCTGTTGGAACAGCCCCGTTTCCTCCACACGGGGTTTTCTCCGTTTTGCCAGAAAAATGAACAGGAGCTCTAATTCTCTTAATAAGGAGTGGCTGGTGGTCAGTAAGATATGATCTGCATATACTCTGGCGGTATTTTCATTAAAATTACCCGTAGCCAACAACCCATAATACCGCAAACGTCCGTTCTGCCTTCTTTTTACCAGGGTTACTTTGGCATGCACTTTTAACCCCGGAATGCTGTAAATAATGTTTACCCCGGCGCCTTTCATCACTTTGGCCCATTTGATATTGTTGGCCTCGTCAAACCGGGCTTTCAGCTCAATAAAAGCGGTTACCTTTTTACCGTTCTTTGCCGCGGTCATGAGCGCATGCGCGATCTTTGAGTCGCTGGCTACCCGGTACAGGGTGGTATAGATCTCTTCCGTATCCTGGTCTATCGCAGCTTCATTAAAAAAGCGCAATACAGCGTCATAGGACATATAGGGCGTATGCACCAGCCTGTCCTGCTGCTCCATAAATTCAAAAATTCCTTCTGCGCCCATATACAGGTTAACGGGCAACTGCGGCAAATACTTTAAATCAGGCCGGTTTACCGGAAAAGAAAAAAAGTCTTTTAAATTATGATAGCGCCCGCCTGCCGTAATTACGGACCCTTCCATCCTGCAGGCAATGATCAGCCTGCGCAATGCATCCGCCGGCAGATCCGGTGCATAAAGCAGGCGTGTGGCCAGGCCGGCATCTCTTTTGGATATCTGTGTTTCAATTTTCCCGGCAAGATCCTCCACATACTCATCCTGCAGGTTCAGGTCCGCATCCCGTGTTACTTTTATGCTGTATGCGCCCTGTACCTGGTATCCTTTGAAAATTACCGGAAGGTGCTTCCGGATGATATCATCAATAAAAACAACATACTGCCGGTTGTTAGCCGCAGCTGTGAAAAAACGGGGCACCAGGTGCGAAGGTATGGCTACAATAGCCAGCTTTGCTGCGGTTCCTTCTTGCAGGGTCACAGCAAAATACAGGTGGTTGTTCTCAAGAAACAATGCTTCTGTGCCCAGGTAGGTTACCTGCAAATAAGCAGCAAGCGTGCTGTAAAAATAAGCTGTTGTTTGCCTGTATAATGCCTCCGGCAACGGTTCATTATATACCAGGCAGATATGCTGCTCTTTAAGGGCCGGAATAATTTCACTGACCAGCACCTTACCAAAAAATTCCTGCTGCCGGTTCACCGTTTGCTGTATCTCCTTTACCAGTGTTTCATCTGTTGAAAGGTCTTCTTTGATGGTGCTCAGCGCAATGGCTACCGGAACACGCACCCGGTAAAACTCATCCAGGTTGGATGAAAAAATAGCCAGAAAAAGAATCCGTTCCAGCAATGGCACTTCCGGTTTAGCCGCTTCGGCCAGCACCGTTCCGTTAAAACTTAACCAGCTGAGATCGCGGGAAAAAAATTTCGGAGCTTCGCTCATGAATCACACAATTATTGCACAGTATAGATCGCTATAATAAATGCCAGTACAGACACCACAATCCCGAACATAAAAATATTGTATGCCAGCCGGAGCAGCTTATATTTCCGGCCCAATACCACTCCCTGTGAATAAACATCTTTTATAAGGGTTCCGTATAAAAAATCCCGGTCGCCCATTACCTTCCACATGCCCCTGGCATAGTCTTCCAGATGCATTTTGTAAAAATTGCCAAAGAATAACAGGTTCACCTTTTGGGTATCCACATCACTTTGTGTAAAAATACCGGCAGGAATAGAAGGCCGTGTTGCCAGGATGCTGATGACCATTGTAGATACTGATGTAGCAAGGATCAGGATCGTAGGGTAAATAAGATGGGTATTATTGTCCAGCTTCCGGATCAGCACACTCAGGATCACCGAAAGAATAATGGAGTTTACGGTAATCAGGATATGGGCTTTATTATCTGCCATATCACTTAACCGCTGGTTGTTGGCAGAGGTGGTCCTGAACAGGGTTTCAACACCCCTGCTGGTTTCCTTGTTCCTGTTTTTTTTATCTTCAATGACCTGTTCAGGCTGCTTTGTTTCCGGCAGTTCTTCTTTCTTTCTTTCCTCCTTTTGCAGCAGTTTATCCAGGTTCTGCTGTTGCTGGTCATTCAGCAGTATCCGGCAATAATCCGTATAATACTGATGCCCCTGCAACAGCTGAATGGTTTTGCTTCTCCAATCAGCTTTTGAAATTTCCGATCCTTTTACTGCTTCAGCCTCCTTACGCATCAGTTTATTGCAGTCGGCAAAATCAGTAGTTCCCAGGTGGAACAGATCCGAATCACAAACGATCTGCTCTAGAAGCGTCCGGGCATTCTGGGGCATTTTTGTTGCCAGTATACAATGCTGTATTTTGGTAATTGTATCTGTGTCTACATGTTGCCGTTGCAGGTAATCTGCCGCCAGCCGGGCGCCCTCCTTTTCATGATCTGTACGGCCGGCAGTATAGTACCCCAGGTCATGAAACCAGGCCGCGGCAACCACGATCAGAAAATCCTGTTCATTTAACCGGTAATGCTCACCAATCTGTTTAGCGGCGCGCACCACGCGGATGGTATGCTCTTTATTATGATACAGGAGCTCCGGCCTGTAATGCTCATCCATAAACTGCTGAACATATTGTTCGATATGATTGAGGAGTTGGGGTTCGTTCATTTTTGCTGATTGTAAGATTCTTCCAAAGTTAGGTAAATGCCTGAAAACAAGGGGTGTATTCCAAAGCGGGAACAACGGCGGCCAATAAGGGCACCGTAGCTGTCAGGAATTATAAATGCACTGAGCAAACAGGTTATCAGTAGTCCATCAGCTCCTTTACACAGTCATCCAGTCTTTTTTCTGCAAGGAAGTTCTGCTCCAGCTCCTTATTAAAAGGCACGGGAGTATCCAGTGAAGCACAGCGCAATACCGGCGCGTCCAGGTACTGAAAGCAGTGCTCACCGATCCAGGCGCTGATTTCTGCACCCATACCACCGGTTAATGTGTCTTCATGCAGGACCAGCACTTTTCCTGTTCTTTTTACAGAGGCCTTTATGGCCTCGTAATCCAATGGCAACAGTGTGCGCAGGTCCAGTATATCAAAAGCAATTTCAGGATGTGCCGCAGCGTACTCCTCAGCCCAGATCACTCCCATACCGTATGTGACCACGGAAAGATCATTTCCCGTGGAAACGATCCTTGCTTCCCCGATGGCCGTTTCATATAGTTCATCAGGAACCGGGCCGCTGATACTCCTGTACAATCCTTTATGCTCAAAGAATAAAACAGGGTTGGGATCATTGATAGCTGCTATCAGCAGTCCTTTTGCATCTGCAGGAGTAGACGGATACACCACTTTCAGCCCGGGAGTATGCACAAACCATGCCTCATTGCTCTGGCTATGGAACGGCCCGGCGCCCACACCGCCACCGGTTGGCATGCGTATGACCACGTTTGCCTGCTGCTCCCAGCGATAGTGGATCTTGGCAAGATTGTTTACGATCTGGTTAAAACCTACGGAAACAAAATCAGCAAACTGCATTTCCACTACCGCCTTTCTGCCCTCCAGGCTCAGGCCCAGGGCAGCTCCAACAATAGCGCTTTCGCAGATAGGTGTATTGCGGATGCGTTCTTTTCCAAAATGTTCTGCCAGCCCCTCGGTTACTTTAAAAGCGCCGCCGTATTCTGCAATATCCTGTCCCATAATCACCAGGGTTTCATCCCTTTCCAGTGCCTGGGAAAGGCCTTCCTTTATGGCCTCAACAAAACGTTTTTCCGTTGCGGGCAGCCCATCAGCCTGTACAGGCAAACCAGATGTTACAGGTTGGGCATAAACAGCGTCCAGCTCATCAGCAGTACTGATAACCAGCATGCTTCCTTTATCAGTCTGCGCCAGCTCTTCCTCAATACGGTGCTTTAATCCTTCACGGATTGTTTGTATTTCATTTTCATCCAGTACCTGTTCCTTTAACAGGAACTGCTCATACAGCAGCACAGGGTCTTTTTGCTTCCACAGTTCAAATAATGCTGCGGGCACATATTTTACACCGCTTGCTTCCTCATGTCCGCGCATACGGAAGGTAATGCATTCCACCAGGTAGGGCTTCTGGTTGCGGATACAATATTCCCGGACGCCCTTAAGGGTATCGTAAACCGTCAGCAGGTCGTTACCGTCAATTGTTATCCCCTCCATTCCATATCCTTTTGCCTTATCAGCAATGGCAATGCACCGGTATTGCTCATGGGTTGGCGTACTTAACGCATAGCCGTTGTTCTCCACCAGAAAAATAACGGGCAGATCCCACACCGCGGCTACGTTCAGCGCTTCATGAAAATCGCCTTCGCTGGTGCCTCCCTCCCCGCTGAATGCCAGGGCGGCTTTTGGCTCCTTCTTTAATTTATACGCCAACGCTGCACCATCGGCTACCGCCAGTTGAGGGCCCAGGTGAGAGATCATTCCACAGATATGGTGCTCCTTTGTGCCAAAATGGAAACTGCGCTCCCGCCCTTTTGAATAGCCCTGCTGCATGCCCTGCCATTGCATAAACAATTTACTCAAAGGCATATTCCGCGCTGTAAACACACCAAGGTTGCGATGCAACGGCAGGATCCACTCATCCTCCTGCATGGCCAGCGTGGCGCCTACAGCAATAGCTTCCTGACCGATACCGCTGAACCATTTACTGATCTTTCCCTGCCTGAGCAGAATGAGCATTTTTTCTTCTATCAGCCGGGGATATAATAATTGCTGATACAGATTTTTCAGCTGATCATTGTCAAGGCCCTTTCTATCTGTTCCCATGCCATAAAGCTAATAAAGAATTTTTCGTAGCCTAATAAAATCCTATTTTTAATTTTTATTGTCCCTGTAGTAAACACATATCCGGCAATTGCCGGAAAACTTAGCTGAAACCCAACGACCCATGAAGCGACTTGTATTTTATTTTTTATTTTCCGGGAGCTGCCTTGCCGTCTTTTCACAGGATACACCTGTGCCGGAAAAATATGATTCCACTTATTATGAACGCTATCCGCATAAACTGGCAATAGGCCCTATACTGTCAAAAAAGAATACCACATTTGCCATCGGCTCAAAAGAGCAGGGTGGCCCGCTCAGGTATTCTACCAATACCCCTACCCGTGTGGGCGTATCCGTTGGTTACGACTGGCTTTCAGTAAGCGCTTCCGTTGGGTTGGGCACCCTTGATCCCGATTATAAAAAAGACAAAGGCAAAACAAAATCCATCAACTTCCAGTGGTCGGTTACGGGGCAATCAGTACTGGCCGATCTGCATTTCCAGGTAAATAAAGGCCTTTATCTGAGAGGGGAACAGGACCCATCCTTCAGCAGTGAACCGTATTATGTACGGCCCGACATCCGGACACAGATTTTTGGAGTCACCGTACGGAAAATATTGAACAGCCGCCAGTTTTCCATAAAGCCCCCGTTTGTATTTGATACCTGGCAAAAAAGATCTGCCGGAAGCTTTATGCTTGGCGGTGAATTTGTTTATGGAAGCGCCAGGGGCGACAGTGCGCTGGTGCCGGCCGGCCTTGCCCAACACTTCCCTGATGCTGCTGTGAACCATATGCATTACATCATGTTTGGGCCCACCCTTGCCTACGCGCACAGCTTTGTGATCAGCAACCACTTTTTTGTTACCGCTGTAGCTTCTGTTAACGGGGATGCTGCGCAAACCTTTGAGCAAAATACCAGTGGCGATCAGAAAACCCGCTGGTATTTTACCCCGAACATAAGCATGCGGGGCGCCATTGGATACAATGCCCGTGACTGGGAACTGGTGGCTTCCGCCATCTCTAACCGCTTCTTTATCGGCGCTAATGAAAAGGACATCCATTATCAAAATTACAGCGACCAGTTCCGGCTGGCTTACATCCGCCGGATTAATGCGGGCAAAGCCATTCCGGCTGCTGTGAACTGGGGACGGAAAATTATTGAAACCCTGGGATTCGGTTTTTTGATTGATTAGAGAAACAGGATCTGAGCATTGAGGCCTGGGATCAGACCTCAACCGGGAACACAACCGGCCGAGGCTACGCCTCTGTATTCATCACTATAGCAATTCCTAAACAATGCACTACCGCTATTTTCAGGGCCAAAGCTTCAGCCCTGGCTTAGCCAGGTCATTTCTTTAGAAACATGGAGTGCTCCGGATCGCAATACTCAAAAATCTTGCTTTTGCTCTTAAATTGACAGCTATGGTGCGGGCACATCTTGAAAAATAGTCCTGATAATAATCGGCACCAGGTTTTCAGCTCCGGCGGCAGCATTCCCCCGGTCATTGGTCGCACCATCTTAATCACATTTTTAATATGCGGCGCTACGCGCCTTTGAGGGATGTGGTTATTCGCTGCTATGAATATCGGCTGCTCAGCAGCTATGCATTCCACATAGCGCATGGTAATAAGCAGCGATCAATTTTATTACATCCACTCATAAGTGGTTTGTGCGGACCTGCTTTCGGCAGGCAAACCGGACAGGCAGCCGGCACTGACCCAAAAGAGCAACAATTTTGATACCGGTTCATAATAAAGGTGCAGCGCACCGGCACCATTTACAGATCTATCGAAAACAATTACAGAGCCGCAGCGTGGCGTGCTATCAATTTCCGTTTCAGGTTATCCGCGGGCATATTGCTGCCTGGAACATCTTTTGAAGAAAACAGTTGTTTCCACACAACAACCTTTGAACAGGAGGCCAACAAATTGATGAGCGCTTCCTATAACCACGGCTATACCCTGGTCAGTTCAGACACTGACCAGAAGTGAAATTGTGTCCTGATCCCGGTTCATTATCAGATAGCGTCTATTAGCACATCAGTACATTATCAAATCAGCCTATTAATGAACAAACCTAAATCACCGTCAGTTCATAAAACGCTTCCGGATGCAGGTATTTATCGGCCATCTCCTGCAATTCTGCGGCGGTAATATTTTTTATATTCTGAATGGAACGGTCAAAAAAATCATCTTCCAGGCCATTTAAGATATTATTCTTCCAGCGGGCAATAATATGAAAAGGGCCATCCAGGTCTCCCAGTATGGAACCCATCATAAAATTTTTGACCAGCAACAGTTCATCCGCATCAACAGGCTCTTCACGCAATAACGCCATCTCTTTATACACTTCCTCAATGGCGGCATCGCTTACATCCCGGCCGGCTTCTGTAGCAATCATCCAGCCGTTGGCATAACGGTTATTGAGCAGGTAGCTGTGAATACCATAGGTATACCCTTTTTCTTCGCGGACATTGGCCATTAACCGGCTTCCGAAATACCCGCCGAATACAACATTTAATACCTGGCATTTTAAAAAATCGGGATGATGGCGATTGAAGAACGGACGTGCAATCCTTATGGATCCCTGGTTATTTTTATCGTCATTGATCACCTGGTATTTTTTCTGCTCCGCGGGATGTATGGTAAATTGCCGATCAGTACTTTTTTGGTTGGGCAAATCACCAAAATGCGCATCCAGCAACCGGTCAATATGTTGTGGCAGCTTTCCGGCGATGAATATCTTAAACGCCCCGTTCCGGTAATATTTTTCATAAAATGCAACCAGGTCTTCACGGGTAAGCCGGTCAAAGTCTTCATGCCGGCTGAAACGTCCGTAAGGATGCTCTTCCCCAAACAGGTATACATCAATGAGCCGGCCGGCAACAAAGCTGCTTTTTTTCAGGTTTACATCCAGCTTTTGCTTCATATTCTGCACCGCTATTTCCATTTCCTTTTGAGGCAGGGTGCTGTTGGCAATAATATCTTTTACCGCAGGCAATAATTCCTGCACGTGTTTGGTCAAACAATGCAGGGAGATCACTGCGGTTTCCGCATAACAATGCCGGTTCAGGTAGGCACCATAATAATCAAAATATTCATTCAGGTCATAAGCGCTTTTGGTAGTGGTACCGTTCTTTAAGAGAAAATTGGTGACTGCTGCCTGCAGGTTCTTCTCTTCCTGCCAGTTGCCGGCGTCAAACACCCATTCCATCTGCAGCACATCTTCCGTTCCGGCGTTTACGGCATATACTTCCACACCATTTTTAAGGGTGTATTTTTGATAGGGTTGCAACTGTAAATTAAAATTCACCGCATCTACAATGGGAGGCGCTACACTTCTGTCCAACATCTGATTTTTAAATTTTAAACGGCAAATATAAAGGTTGATGTACATAAGGACCGGCGCACCACGATGGAGCCAGGGTAAACGCTACAGGTCACCCGTCTTTAAGAACACCAGAGCCTAATTCTTTTCCTGCTTTTTTCCTTCCTGCTGTTTGTTACGTCCCGGTTTATTCTTATGATGGGGCGGACGGCCGGCCGATCCTTTTTTGGGGGGCTGTGCTGTGTGCCTGGCAATTGATTGCTGCGTTTGCACCTGCTTTTGTCCCTGAGGCTGTTCTTTTTGTCCCTGTTTTTTCTTTTGCTGGCGTTTCTTTTTATCAGCACGTTCCAGGCTTCGTAAACTGATCTGTCCCACTACATCCACAAACTCATGCTCTACTTCCACCGGCTTATGGCTGGTTACTTCTACCGGCTCCAGTTCTTCCGGGATAATATGCTGGCGATTAAGGGATTTTATTTTACGGACCCGCTCAATCGTAAGGGGGTATTGCTTGGTACTATCCGGCAGCGAATACCACATCAGGTTCTTGAAAATATCTTTTTTAATAAGAGAAGCGGTTCCTTTGGCTACCTGTATCTGGTCGCAATCATTAGGGAAACCCTGTAAAGCGTCCAGGTAGGTATCCAGCTCATAATTCAGGCAACATTTTAAACGGCCGCATTGTCCGCTCAGCTTGGTCTGGTTAATGGAAAGGTTCTGGTAACGGGCCACGGTTGTGTTCACCGATTTGAAATCCGTTAACCAGGTGGAGCAGCATAATTCTCTTCCGCAGCTTCCGATGCCGCCCACTTTTCCGGCTTCCTGCCGGGCACCGATCTGCCGCATTTCTACCTTTACCTTAAATTCCTGTGCATACACTTTAATCAGCTCCCTGAAATCTACCCGGCCGTCGGCTATATAAAAAAAGGTCGCCTTCCGCCCGTCGGCCTGCATTTCCACCTGGCTTATTTTCATATTCAGGTTTAATTGCTTGGCAATGGCACGGCTGCGGATAACCGCCTCCGGTTCCCGGTCTTTATTTACTTTTCGCAGATCAAGATCTCTTTCGGTTGACGGGCGTAATATTTTTTTCATTTCGGGGTTATCTTCCTTAACTCCGTATTTTTTCATCTGCAGGCGCACAATTTCACCCGTCAGCGAAATTTCGCCTACATCAAACCCGCTTATCCCTTCTACGGTAACCAGGTCTCCCTTTTCAAATAATTGTAAAGTGGTATTCCGGTAAAAATCCTTGCGCGTTCCTTTATTAAAGCTTACTTCAACCACATTGCAGTAATCATCCAGACTGGCAATTGGCAAATTACGTAACCAATCATATGTATTCATTCTGTTACAACCACCCGTACTGCAACCGCCGTTACTCTTACATCCATTCGGCTTTCCACCGGTGGCTGTACCACAACTTGAACAACCCATTCTAATGCTGTTATTTATATGGAAGGTGATGCGAAAAAGCGGCTGTTTATTGAATATTATTATACCAGGCCAAACAAAATGATTGGTCTTATAAAGTGTAATAACCGATTATAATTGACCGATTATAATATATCTGGTTAATAAACGGCAAAAAACAAGGTTACCCAACGCACAAAAAACTCATCACCCTACCTGTATTAAAAAAATCAGTTCCTCCTCTTATCCTTCTCCTCATTCGTTCAAAAATACGATTTTGTCCTTAATGATATGATAAATTTTAATGGTTAATGCCATAAACAACATCTTACTGTTTGCATTCCGCTCAATATAATACGCTGCATTATCCAGTTCTTCAATAATGGCCTGCTGCTGTTCCAGTCCGCTGATCTTATTCAAGCGGAGGGCAAAATCCTGCTCTTTTTCCGGATGACCCTTACCCGCTTCTTCAAAAATCTGCATTTTAACTGCCAGTTGCAGCAGGTGATTGAAATATTGCAGGAACTGTTTCTGCTGCTCCCGGCCCAGTTTGCTGACCTCATCCACCCATCTTGACTGGGCTACGGGCCCGGTTTTCATGATCGCGTTCAGCCAATCGCGCAGCAATTCCTGCCAGTCCTCGTCGGCACTCCGCGACAATTGCAGGGCAGTATGATAATTTCCCTGGCTTACAGCAGCAATACGGGCAGCTGTTTCGGGCAGTATATTATTTCTTTCTACCAGGGCGGTTTCAATATCCCTATCCTCCAGTAAGGGTACCTTTATTAATTGCACCCGGCTAAGGATCGTGCCCAGGATCTGTCCTTCATTTTCAGCCACAAACAGAAAAACCGTATTGGGAGGCGGCTCCTCAATCAGCTTCAGCAGCTTGTTCCCCTCATTGCCCAGGTATTCGGGCAACCACATAATGAGCACTTTATATCCGCTTTCAAAGCTTTTTAAATTCAATTTTTTTATAATATCGTTGCATTCCTGCGCAGTAATGTTTCCCTGTTTATTCTCTGCGCCAATAAATTGAAGCCAGTCATAAGCATTTCCGTAAGGGTGACTTTTTAAAAACTCCCGCCATTCAGTAATATAATCGGTGCTGATGGGCGGAGTTCCGGATTTTTTGGTCACCACAGGATAGCTGAAGTGAACATCAGGGTGCGCAAAGGCGGCCGCCTTCAGGCAGGCAGGGCAGGTACCACAGGAATCGTAGAAAAGATCCCCCGCAGGTTCCGGCTCCGCATCTCCAAAAAGTGATGGCTCCTTGGAAGAGGCAGATGGTTGATTAATGCGCTCGCATACAATATATTGTGCAAAAGCCAATGCCAGCGGCAGCGCACCGCTCCCTTCTTTTCCCAGAAATAAAATGGCATGTGCCAACCGGTTTTCCTGCATCAGCTCCGGCAATTCGCTTTTTAATGTTGCCTGGCCAATAACATCCTTAAACTGCATGCGCAAACGTACGATTTCTTTTACTTACAAGTGAAAGGCGGATATTCTTTTAAGTCTACCTTCTATTTCTTTTATAATTCTTGTAAATTTCAAGCCTTGGCGGGTGCAGGGGCGCAGAAAAAGCGGCATGCTTACTATTTATTAATGAATTGCCGGAAAAAAGACGTTCGTTAACAGGTCGTCTGAAATTGAACCGGCTTCATCATAATTTCCGGCCGTAAGCACAATTACAATAGATTTAGACGGTATCATGCATATTCTTTGTCCTCCGTTGCCATCAGCCATGGTAACATTGGTGTACTCCTTGGCAATAAAAGGCTGCGTACACCAAAATTGAAACCCATAACCTTCACTTAATCCATCTGTGTTTATTTGCCAGTGAAGTGATTGTTCTACCCATTTTTCAGACAGAATTGCGTTTCCATTGCAGCTGCCCTTATTAAGATACAGTGTACCTATTTTTGCCAGATCAATGGGCCGCATTCTCAAACCCGAAGGCGCCCAGACCACTTCCCCTTCCTTTGGAGTTAATGAAGGCCTTACATACCAGTTATAATTTGTAATGCCAAGCGGTTTAAATAAATACGTTTTTGCAAAGCTATCTATCCGTAATCCGGTTGCGTTCTTTATTAATTCGGCAAGTAACTGGGTACATCCGCCACTGTAATTCCATACGGTACCCGGTGTGTGCACCATTGGCTTGCTTAAAACATAGTCAACCACATCCGGCTTTGTGGACATATTTATTTCATCGTTTAAGGTATCTGTGTATGGAGTGTTTTCATTCCATTTAAAACCGGCGCTCATGGTTAACAAGTCCCTGATCGTAATATTGGCTCTTTTACTGGTGGCATATTTTGTATATGCAGGAAAGTAGTTAAAAATTTTATCATCCAGGCCATGAATCCTGCCTTGTTCAATTGCAATACCAACGCATGCCGATACAAGGCTCTTGGTTAAGCTTCTGCAGTCATGCAGACTATCTCTGTTGTGGTTCATTACGCCAACCGGGTCTGGGAAAACTGCATCGTCACCAGTAAAATAGTTTTCATAAATTAATTTATTATCCTTCAGGATCAAAACACTGTGAATATTATATTTTCCTGACTGAATTTCATTCGCCAGTTTTATTATTGGCGCTTCATCAATACCGGCTTCTTTGAATGAGCCGGTTTCAAAACCGTCCGGACGTTTTGGTGTTTGGATATCATTTTTAGAACAATTAGTTAAAATAAATAATAAACAAATCATGCAGGCTGATTTGGCAATTCTGATTCTTTGCATTTTTAATTTTTTTATTCCTGCAAAAAACAGATATCCTGGTTAAAGGAAATTGTATAAAACAGACAAAGCAAAGAGGCTACCTCCTGCTATATATAAAACGGACAATATTATTCGGGTTTTTAAGGAAGGTTGTGGGTTTATCTCCTGCATATCTGTAACACTCCCTAATCAGATGAGATTGGTCATAAAAACCATTACTATGGGCTAAATCCGTGAGGTTTTTGTACCCTCCAAAAATCATTTCCATAAACTTTCTGAACCGTACCAGTTTTATAAACTGGTACGGCGTAAAACCAATGTATTTCAGGAATATTCTTTCCAACTTCTTTTCACTCCAACCATAACTATCTGATATTTTCCTGATTATAGAATTATTTACCTCCTCAATCGCCGTAATTTCATTTAAAAACTCCTGTAATTCAAACCAGTCTTTACGTAAATCAGCAATATTTTTTTCTAACCATAATTCTATTAACTGTGCCCTGTCATTAAAAGATCGAATTTCAAAAATTATTGCAGCGAACCTGGAAACTGTTTCGCCAAACAATTTACTCAACGGTACAATTTTATTGGTAAATGTGTGGGCTGATGTATTATTAAAAACCGGCAAACAACCATATTTCAGGCGCACATTAATACTATCATAATGATCAAGGCAGGTAATGTAGTTAACACAGTCCCTTTGACCTAATAAAAATGGCGATGCTATTCTTTCCGGTTTATTTTTTAAATTATTGCCATACCATAGTATGGCTGACCTCGTAAAGATGAATTCAGCTCGGCCACCGGGCACTAAAGGTTCAACACAGGGATCAATGCCGCTATTTTGCCCATTTATATACCAGATGCATTCAACAAATTGCTTTAGATTGTTGTCAGGATTAAATTCCTGATAATGCGGTTCTTCTCTATGATCTGTGTATACCACTTCTGTTAAGATTTAATTAAGGCAACTGAATGTACGCCTTTACAGACCCTTCTGACGATACCCGCAGTGTTTTTATAAAAAAATAACATTTTTACTCCTTTTCTTTTTTCACTCCTGTTATTTGTTGCCTGCATGAAAAATTTAACTAAACAAACACTAAGAAAACAGATGTTTAATTTCAATTATTTCCGACAACTTTGTACCGGGGAAAAACGTGTAAGGAAGAAGGATATTAGTACAAACTGGTATGTATTCCAAAATATTAAACCCTGTTAAAACAGAAAGGCCAAAATATTGTTTTAATAACATACCCCTTAAAGGAAATTATTGTAAATGAAAGTAGAGCAAATATATACCGGATGCCTGGCCCAGGGAGCTTATTATATTTCGTCAGAAGGAGATGCGGCTATTATTGACCCCTTAAGAGAAGTGCAACCCTATATTGACCGTGCAAAAAAAGACGGTGTTACTATTAAATACATATTTGAAACGCATTTTCATGCCGATTTTGTAAGCGGGCATATTGACCTGGCCGCCAAAACCGGGGCCAAAATCGTTTTAGGGCCAACGGATGCCCAGCTGGGGTATGACGCTTACAGGGCAAAAGATGGCGAAACCTTTAAAATAGGCGCCGTTACCATTAAAGCGCTGCATACACCGGGGCACACGCTGGAAAGTACTGTGTATTTGCTATCGGATGAAACCGGCACCCCGAAGGCCATTTTTACCGGTGATACCTTATTCATTGGTGATGTGGGCCGCCCGGACCTGGCACAGAAAATTTCCGGTGAGCTTACAAAGGAAAAGCTGGCCGGCTACCTGTTCGATTCGCTCCGGAACAAGATTATGCCGCTGCCGGATGAGCTGATCGTTTACCCCGCCCACGGGGCAGGCAGCGCCTGTGGTAAAAATATGAGCCGGGAAACAACCGACACCCTGGGCCACCAGAAAAAGGTGAACTATGCTTTAAATCCCGCACTGACCAAAGAACAATTTATAAAAGAAGTAACGGACGGCTTAACAGAGCCACCCCAGTATTTTCCCAAGAATGTGCAGATGAACATAGAAGGCTATGAAAGCATTAACGAAGTACTGAAACGCGCTAATCATGCTCTTAGCCCGGATGCGTTTGAAGAAGCGGCCAATCATACCGGTGCCATTATGCTGGATACCCGCGCACCGGAAGATTTTGCAAAAGCCTTTATACCCAACTCCATTAATATTGGTATTGACGGCAGCTTTGCCGTATGGGTAGGAACGCTGATCCCGGATCTGAAGCAGGAACTCTTAATTATTGCTGATCCCGGACGGGAAGAAGAAGTAGCTACCCGGCTGGCACGTGTGGGCTACGATTTTGCTATTGGCTACCTGGATGGCGGAATAGATGCCTGGATCAGTGCCGGAAAGGAAACAGACCATATTGAAAGCATTTCTGTAGCTGAACTGGCCGCTGTTAAAAATCCGTATATAATAGATGTACGTAAAGAAAGCGAGTATGAAGCGGAACATGTTGAAGGTGCCGTTAATAGCCCCCTGGAGCAAATCAATCATCATATTGCCACCATTAATAAAAACAACCCTGTTTACCTGCATTGTGCCGGTGGCTACCGCTCTATGATCTTTGCCTCCATTTTAAAATCAAGAGGGTTTGATCATATTACAGATGTGCAGGGCGGGTTCAGGGCTATTAAAAATTCCGGCAAATTTTCAATAACTGGTTTCGTGTGCCCTTCAACAAAAGCATAGTTTTTTTATCATGGATCACATTAGCTTTTAAAAACAGAACATCATACAAACGCCTTTTTTTGACTACTGCCAGATGAAACTTAACAGAACATTTTCATCCGGATCCGGTAAATTAACTTTGAATAAAAGATTGAGGTGGGTTTGACCGCAGTCATTTTTTAAACGCTCATTTTAGTATCATGTTCTATATTGCCGACCTTCATTTGCATTCCCATTATTCACGTGCCACCAGCAAAGATCTGAACCTGGAAACACTTTATCAATGGGCACGTATCAAAGGCATTCATGTAGTTGGCACGGGCGACTTTACCCATCCGCTCTGGTTCAAAGAGCTGAAAGAAAAGTTGGAGCCGGATGGCACAGGGTTGTTCCGGCTGAAAAACCCTCCGAAAGAGTCAGTACCCGGTTTTAAGTGTAAAGATATTGATGTACGTTTCTGTCTTACTTCCGAGATCAGCTCCATATACAAGCATGGCGATAAAGTGCGCAAAAATCACAACTGTGTATATGCCCCCGATTTTGAGACCGTGGCCCGCATCAATGCAAAGCTGGCGCAGATCGGCAACCTGGAGGCAGACGGCCGGCCTATACTGGGATTACCGGCACGCGATCTGCTGGAGATCGTCCTGGAAACATCCGAACATGCCCATCTGATCCCTGCGCATATATGGACGCCCTGGTTTTCCATGTTCGGCTCTAAATCCGGTTACGATAGCGTAAAAGAATGCTTCCGCGATCTGGCGGGCCATATTTTTGCCCTGGAAACCGGCTTATCTTCCGACCCTGAAATGAACTGGCGGCTAAGCATGCTGGATCAATATACCCTGGTATCTAATTCAGATGCGCATTCCCCGCAAAAATTAGGAAGGGAAGCCAACCTGTTTGATACCGAAAGAAGCTATTATGCCTTGTTTGATGCGCTGAAAAGCAAACCTGCCGACCGGCAGGCAGGAAAGGGATTCCTGGGCACCTATGAGTTTTTCCCGGAAGAAGGAAAGTACCACATGGATGGTCATCGCAAATGTGCCGTTTGCTTTGAACCGGAAGAAAGCATCCGTCATAAAAATATCTGTCCCAAATGCGGGCAGCCGCTTACTATTGGTGTGCTGCACCGCGTTACCGAACTTTCTGACCGTAAACAGCCGCAAAGGCCCGAAGGCGCGGCAAATTTTGATTATATTATTCCATTGCCGGAAATACTTTCTGAGATCAAAAATGTTTCGCCTTCCAGCAAAGCGGTGCAACAAGCCTTTCAGCAAACCATCTCTTCCTTCGGCAATGAGTTTACCTTATTGAAACAAACACCTATTGAGGATATTGAGAAAAAGGCAGGTATAATAGTGGCAGAGGCCATTAAACGAATGCGCACGCAACAGGTGAGCCCGCAGGGCGGTTATGATGGTGAATATGGCATCATTAAAATTTTTAAGGAAGGGGAACTGGCACAACTTAAGGGGCAAATGAACTTCTTTGGTATGGATGCAGGGCCTACAACCACCAGGGGCAAAAACAAAGAAACAGCCTCGTCAAAAGAAAGAACACCGGCAGACGCCGCAACAGAAAACAGGCACTCTGCACTTAATGAGGCGCAGCAGGCAGCGTGTGAGACAACAGGTGCGGTATTGGTAACAGCAGGCCCCGGTACGGGAAAAACCAAAACGCTCATCAGTTGGATAGCGCATTGTATCCGGCAAAGAAATGCAAAACCGCAGGAAGTGCTGGCGGTTACCTTTACCAACAAAGCGGCTGATGAACTAAAAGAACGCCTGGCAGCTGTGCTTGAAGACGGATCAGAGGGTATTACATCAGGCACCTTCCACTCCATTTGTTTTGCTATCTTACAGGAACGATATATACAGCTGGATAAAGTATATGACGAAAAGAGCCGGGAGATCATTTTGGGAATATTATACCCCGGTAAGGAAGCAAAAGAAATCAAAAAGCTGGCTGCCGGATTGGAGCACTATTTTGAGAATAATAAAACAGCATCGGAGAATGAAGTAGCCGGTATTGCAGCCGCTTACCGCAATTTTGCCCTGCAAAACGGGGGAATTGATCTTGCGGATATCATTGGCACGGTGGTGCGCTTATGGAATGATGAACCTAAATGGATGCAAGCCTGCCGCGAACGTTACCGGTATATTGCTGTTGATGAATTACAGGACATTAACCCGCTGCAATATGAATTTTTAAAGCTCCTGGCACCTGACTGCCTGGCAGATGGGAACGGTAAAAATGTATTTGCCATAGGAGATCCTGATCAGAGCATTTACGGGTTCCGCGGATCGGATGTGCAATTGTTTTTCCGTTTCAGTGAAGATTTCGGCGCCAAAGAAATTGTATTGCAGCATAATTACCGTTCTGCTGCTGTTATTGTAGCAGCCGCGTCCGCTGTGATCAGCAATAATACACAACGCAGGCCGACAAAATTAGTAGCGATGAGGGAATGAATGACAACATTGACCATTAAGGCATTAAGAACAACAAGGATTCAACCTTAACAGCCTTAATTCCTTAATGGTTAAAAACACAGACATGAGCAATAAAATAAAACTATATACAGCAGAGGATGAGCATAAAGAAGCAGCTTTTATCATCAATGAAGTGGAGCAGCTGGTAGGCGGATTTCATAACCTGACCGTGGGTAACAAACATACTGACAGTCATTATGGTTTTTCAGATATTGCTGTGCTGTTCCGTACCCGTGCTGTGGGAAGCGTATTGCTTTCGTCCTTCAAAAAATCGGGCATACCGGTACGTTTTGGTGATGCCGCTTCTTTTCTTGCCGACTACCCGTTTCACCTTGTTACAGATGTGATCAAATGGTATCTGGATGCCGGGGATCTGATAGCGCTGGATAGTGTGCTGACCAACGGCTTTAAAATGAGCAAAAATGAAAAGCAGGTATTTCTGGCATCCCATGCAGAAAAAAAACGTTTTGCTGCGCTTTTTGGCGGGCAGGATCTTACAAAACTGGGAGCAGAAAATACCGTAAAATTTATTTTCCAGAAATTCATTCCTGATGAAACACTGGATGATATGGGGCTGATCCGCAAAGAAACCCTGTTCAATATGGCTAAGGAATATGGAGCAGCTTTAGAACAGTTCCTGCAGCAGCTCCTGCTGGATGCCTATACGGATGCGGGCCGGCTGAAAACCGATGCTGTGCACCTGCTTACGTTCCATGCATCCAAAGGGCTGGAATTTCCCGTGGTATTCATCGCCGGTGCTGAAGAAGGCATTACGCCGCTGCAACGAAAAGACGTAAACATTGAAGAAGAAAGAAGGCTTTTTTATGTGGCCCTTACCCGTGCAAAGGACCGCCTGTTTATCACCAATGCCCGGCAACGCAAAGGCTTCAGAGAAGAGGAAGCAAAGTCCCTGTCGGGATTTGTAAAAGAAATACCTGCTTCTTTAACAGAAACGATACAAAACAAACAGTCAAAGCCGGAGCAAATGCGCCTGTTTTAGTATAGAGAAAATTTATCAATAATATTGAAAATGGGATCATGCAGATATCTGAAAAATGGCGTTATATGAAGAAAGTCCTTTTTTATAATAAAGATTTAAAAAACGATCACCAATTTTATCCTGAAGAAAGCAAATATGGATTCTGTTTAAAGGTATTTTAAATCAGCCAGGTTCAGAAAATAACAGATCATTTTTTGACATAAGTCAAAAACTATTTAAACATCTTATCGGAACATTGTACAGTCAATGGCTTTATAAACAGACATAATTCTTTTCTGTAACAGCTGTTATTTGAGAAAAACATACAACACGCAACTATGTTCACGAACCCGGCTATGCATAACGCAACTCTTACCGGCAGCCTCATCACATTTGTTTTCTATTTTAGTACCCAAGTAATTATGGCAGATGTGTATCATTATGTTGTTATCGGCGCCTTGTTTGAACTTTTGTCTATTCCAATGTTGTTTGCTTTGTTTGTTCTGCCGGTAATTAGTATTTTCATACTATTTAAAAACCATAATAATAAGGCAAAAGTAAAGGCAGGTCTTTCACTCCTGTTTATACTGGTAACTATTGCACTACTTATCAGATAAGCCTGTAAAGCATGCTGTTGCCGGTGAAAATTCACCTGCCGGATAAAAGAAGATTGACATTAGCAGCAACGGCTAACTGTTCCTTTTTTTATTTTATGGAATTTTCCGGGTATTGCTTCTTAATAACAAATTGCAATATGAAAGAGAATTCGCTGGCCAGGAAAAGCCTTTCCTGCAATCCGGCGAATGGCTGACCTGGTATTTACTTTGGTTATTCACACAGTTTTGGGATCATTGTAGCAACTATCCAGATCCTTGGCTCCTATTGCCTGTTATTTCGCAGAACTATGCTGGCTGCAGCTTTTGTACTATTCCCATTAATGCTGAATCTCACCCTCATAAATATCTGTTATCATATGAATGCAGGCGCCCTTACACAATCTGTTTTGCAGACAACAGGTATTACCTATCTTCTGCTGACCGACTACAAAAGATTAAAGCAATTCTTTTTTAAATCATTGCCTGCTATCCCGCACCCTGCTGTTCATAATGCAACAGTTAAAAACATCCTGCCGGCCTCTGCAATTCTCTTATCGCTTTTGTTCACCCTTTACCTGAAAACATTGATGCATTAACAGATATTTTTTACAGAAGCCCTTTAAACTTATACCGAACCGGCCAGCTAAAAATGAAAACCTTCATTTTTCACCGTTCATACCAATATTGCTTAACATATCATTATGTTCTGTTATATTTGTTTTAATAAAATAATTTCATTCATCTAAACCTATTGCATGAAAAAATTCCTGGCAGGCTTACTCGTTTTGGGTCTATTCACCAACCTGCAAGCCCAGAATAAAAAAGATACAACGGCCCATAGGCCTGATACAGCGGAAAAAGCTGCTTCTTTTGACTACAAAAAGCCACACAAATCGGAAACATCCGGCACCGTGACCGTGGAAGGAAAAGCCATCAGCTATAAAGCCGTAGCGGGTTTGCTGGTTTTAAAAAACGCTGACGATCAGCCTACCATCAGCATGTCCTACACCTATTATTACAAGGCAGATGAAAAAGATAAATCTCAACGTCCCATTACGTTTATTTATAATGGAGGCCCGGGAAGTGCCACATTATGGTTACATATGGGCGCCTGGGGACCGCAAAAAGTATATTTGAATGAGCAGGGTCGTACCAAAGCACCCTTCCGCACGGTGAACAATGACTTCAGCCTGCTGGATGTAAGTGATCTTGTGTTTATAGATGCGCCCGGAACCGGCTTTGGAAAGATCATCACAAAAGAAATGGGCGGTGCCGGCACACCAAAAGATTTCTTCGGGATCGATCAGGACGGTACTGCTTTTACTGATTTTATTCAGAAATTTATTACCGAAAATAATCGCTGGAATTCGCCGAAGTACCTGTTTGGCGAGAGTTACGGTACTTTCCGTTCCGCTGTAGTATCCAACCTTTTACTGCAAAGAGGCATTGGGCTCAATGGCGTGATCCTCCTTTCTCAGTTGCTCACATACGGGTTAATGACAGAGACTACCTCCCAGAACCCCGGAGACGGGCTTCCCTTTCAGCTGGTTTTACCTTCCTTTGCAGCCACTGCATGGTACCATCATAAAATACCTAACCAACCCGCGGAACTGGAGCCTTTTTTAAGGGAAGTGGAACAATTTGCGCTGAATGACTATGCGGTTGCATTAAATAAAGGAGCAACACTGGATGCTGCTTCCTTTAATAAGATAGCAGAAAAATTGCATAATTACACGGGCCTGCCGGTAGATTATATTAAAAAAGCCAACCTCCGCATCATTGGCCCGCAGTTTGAGCAAACCCTGCTGGGCGATAGCTCCAGCATTACCGGCCGGCTGGACTCCCGCTTTTCCGGAAAGGCTATTGATCCGTTGAGCGAATATGCAGAGTATGATCCTATGGACGCTTATATTGATGCGCCCTTTACCGCTACCTTCAACAATTATATGCGCACCACCTTAAATTTTGGAAAAGAGCTGGATTACAAAACCTTTGGGAACGTGCACCCCTGGGATTTTAAAAGAAGAGGTTTTGTAGGCTTCCCCAATGTAATGAACGACCTGGCGCGCGCAATGATCTATGATCCGGATCTGAAAGTAATGCTGAATGCCGGTTATTTTGACCTGGGCACCCCTTATTTTGAGGGCATTTATGAAATGCAGCATTTGCCGATGCCTGCGGAGCTACAAAAAAACATCCAGTACGCGCAGTACAAATCCGGCCATATGGTGTACCTGCATAAGGAATCGCTTAAAGAGCTGCATGATAATGTAGCAAAATTTATTCAGTCTACTTATCATAATTAAGCATTACAGGCAGCACCGGATGAATAATCCAATCCTCACCGGGCTTTCTGCATTTGTTCAATGGCTTTCCACCCTTCCGGCGTTATGCCCATGATTTCGGTGGCAACGCCCAATGTTTGGTACGTATCAAAGAAAGCCATACGTGCAATGGGATGGTTTACCTGGCTAAGGAGGGCATAACCCTGCCGGTGCAGATCAGTAGTCACCCGCTCAAAATTACTTACCGGCAAACGGAAGGCCAGGTGCTGCGTACCGCCTGCGGGATACCGGGCCAGGTAATCATGAAACATGCTTTGACCAGAAAGGGGCTGAACCAATTCAATAAAGGTGCCTCCATTATAGGTTTGTGTGGTGAGCCACTCTCCCGGCACAACCTTGTCATAATAGGTCATATCCAGGTCCTGTGCGCGCACCTGCTCCGGTTGGGGAAAACCCTTTATGCCCAGGGCGTTTGCAAGGAATTTTACGGCGGCATCAATGTCCGGCACCACCCAGCCGATCTGGGCCAGCTCAAGCCCGGCAAGAGTATTGTTAATACTGTTCATACTTTATTTGTTTCAGGTTAGTGACTAAGCAAAATTAAAACGAACGAAACGCTTGCAGCAGGGGCATTTCCGACAATAGGAACGTAGTTTGCGACTTTTAGAATGTAATAGTGAGGGCTACAGACCATGCAGAGCAAAGTGTAACGTAGCCAAAGCATCTCTGTAATGCAGCAATACCAACTGATGAGAGCCCCCGTCCGAATAGCGTTCAGCCGGGCGGGCTTCGGCTCCATTGCCCGCCCGGTCAGGCGGGCGTTGCAGTCAGGGGAACGGCTCTACTTTTGTTCGTCATACTATTGCCCTGGTGCTTGTCCGCACGCACCAGCCACGCAACCCGCATCAGCGTTCAGCAACAAGCCACGCCGCTTCCAGCAGTTTGGTAATATAAAACCATACGGCAAACACATTCATTTCAACGCCAATTGCCCTGTTTGTTAAGCTGTGATACAGTAGTGCGTGCAGATCAGCTTTCCAGCCCTCCCGGGGCTGATAGTTAAAAAATTTCCGCAACACTTTGTAAAGCTGTACGTATTCCTCTTCCGTAATAAAATAAGAAGCAAAGCTGCGCTGGCCGGGCGGGGCGTCATTTTGAAAAAAGTATTTAAAAGCTGCCGGTTCTTTTACAGGTATCTGGTCTTTTTTTGTATAAATAGAATAGGCCGCATCAATAACGGAGTTAATGGCCATAAAGGCACAGCAGATCCGGTAAGGCGGTATTTTGTTTGCGGGCTTAAACTGATCAATAAAAAGCGGCAGGTGCAGCAATAGTTTGCGGAGCAGGTCAATATCCCCGGCATGTTCAAAACAAAGGGTAAATACCCGGTAGGGATTGGTGGTGCACTCCTGGCTCCAGCTTTCTGTATGAAAAGGATCGGTTGTTGTTGGGTCTTTCATGTGTTTCGTTTTTAGGTGAGGTATAGGAGGACCTATAAGGTTTTTGAAAACCTCATAGGTCTTACGGCGGCATAGTGCCGGGGAAAGCCGTAATAATTTCCCCGCTGGTGCTGGCAATTACCGTAATAGTGGTTACGGCATTGCCAGCGGGGTCATAACCTATAGCCATACCTGCATCCCATACCCGTTGCAGGTGGCGGCTGCGAGGTACCGGCCGGGGCGGTTGCCGGCCGGCAGCCTTTATACAGTCCACAATTTGTGGCAGGGGTATAATAAACCTGCCGGTTAGCGGCGTTTGCGCGCTGTGTGGCGCTTTGCAGTAATGACGTTCCACAATATGCGCCAGCGCCTTAGCGCTCAGGTACCAGCTTTGGCGCAGCAGCTTTTTACGGCGCTTTACCGGCAGCTGCCAAATAAGCCCTTCCTGCAATTGCTGCAGCCAGCCTTGCGCCTCTGCCAGCAAAAACAGGGCCTGCAGCCATTGGGTTTCATTAAAATGGGGGTTGGTGTTTTGTACAGGTGTAGTAACGGCGTTGTCCATAACAAAAAAGTTTTAGGCCAGGCACCCGCACAAAAAAAGGCGTGGTGCTCAACTTACCGAATAGAGGTACTGGTATACCCGGAACGGATAAGAGAGCCCACGCCATAACATGGGCATTTCACTTATCATCCCGTCCCTTTGAAAATTACCAGTTTTCTATTCGAGATTTAAAGTGAATTGCTTCTTTTTCTTTTTAAGAAGTAATTCAAAAATATAACAACCCAAATATAAAAAGAAAAAATGACAAATATGTCATTGTGCAAAACTTTTTTTCATCTTCTCTTTGCAATACATGAGTCAGTATCGGAATGACATACTATTAACAGGCATTGCCATCGTAGCAAAGCAGCTTCGGGAGAAGCTCGGACTTAGCCAGGAAGAAGTTGTCAATGATATAAAAATCAAAACGGATATCTCCATTCATATAGGCCGGATAGAAACAGCTGTTGGAAATATTTCTGTGAGTAACCTAAGCCTACTATGCGAATACTACAACATTTCTCTTTCAAAATTTATGACAAAAGTTGAAGAGGCGATGAAAAAAATAAAAAGACAGAAATAATACTTTCATTCTTTTGAAATGCCTGTTCTTTGAAATTTGCCATTATGCGTAAGCTGGACAAAGACGATATTGACATTAAAAATAAGATTGCTGTTCGCATGAAAGCCTTACGGGGAAAGACTGGTAAGCATATGTCAGCTTTTGCATCCGAAACAGATAAAGACAAGCAAAGTCAATACAGATGGGAGACTAAAGGTGCTTCAATTCTTACTGTAAATAAATTTTGTAAAGAAATCGGAATCTCAGTGTTTGATTTTTTTAATGACCCTGTTTTTAAGGGGAAATGATTAAATCTCAAGATATTATTCACAAATCAAAAATTGTGAAAATAATTTCTCTCTTAGGTCAGCAGTTTGAAATTCATGGCAATTCTTAAGTATTGAAATATATTCTACATTGGTTGTAGCAACAAATTGTTGCGCCTGTTGGATTAACAACGCATCAATCATCATGATTACTGATTTTTCCGGCCTCCCTTCTCTTTTCATTCGAATTAAAAATTTATTCGACGTAATAGGTAAAATGAAATCATCTTCATAAACATTTACATTACTTTGGTTTCTAAATATTATCGGATTATCACCAATCAGGTTTGGCTTTATGCCATTGTTGAAAGTAATAATTTCTAAAGGAGTATCATTTTTCAACAAATTAGTTATCAGACGATAGGGTAACCAGTGTTTTACAAATTTATAAGAGCTTTCATTGCTTGAAATATAATTTTCAAATTTATGATTCTGTATAATTTCGCCTGTAATGGAATTTCTTACTATCATGCCTGTAGCGTTTAACCCTTCTCTTTTTAAAAGATCTTTTGCAAATTCATTTGCCATTGGGCTTCTCCAATACAAGTGGGCAATAAAAAATTGTAGAATAGGCATATCTTTTTCTGATAAACCAAATCGTTCTTCTTTCGAAGTTTTTATTTTATCAAATAAAATAGCCGCTTTATTATCCCAATCGCTATACGATTTTTCTAAATGATCATCCACGTAATCAGCGCCAATTAAGTTGTTCCCATCTAATTCAAAAAAGTGGGTTTGAGGTGTAAATAGTTCTCCGTTTTTCTTAAACCGGTTTTCTTTTGGTAAATAGATGTAGAATTTGCCATCTTCATTTGTAAAATTATTCAAATAAAATTCGGGGATATAATGGTGTTTTCTCGATAATTGTTTCATAAATAAAAGGGGTTGCATTCCTAATACAGATTGCTTTGCTAATATACCCTATTTTTTATATATTCATAACAAACACCATCGCCGTATGAAACACAACCGTAAATCCATCCGCCTGAAAGGATATAATTATGCACAGGCCGGTTTATATTTTATAACCCTCTGCACGCATAACAGGGTACACCTGTTTGGCCAAATAATTAATGGGGAAATGGTTTTAAACGCCGGCGGCAGGGTGGCGGCAAAATGCTGGCAGGATATACCTGCCCATTTCCCCACCGCCGCATTGCATGAATACGTGGTAATGCCCAATCATATTCATGGGATTATTGAATTACAATCCCCATCTGTTGGGGTTCAAAATTTTGAACCCCAACAGATGGGGACGGAAAATAAATTTCAACATATTATTCCCCAATCCATTGGTTCTATTGTTCGCGGATTTAAAATTGGTGTTACAAAATGGTTCCGGTATGAAAACGGATTTGCGCAAAACGCACAAATATGGCAACGAAATTATTACGAACATATCATACGCAATGATGCGGCATACCACCGCATTGCAAATTATATTTTAAATAACCCGGCTAAATGGAAGGACGACCGGTTTTATTAAAATGTATATTGTCCTATGCGCAGGTAATAAACAGAGCCCTGGCCTTGCCTGTATGAAAGAATTAAAAATAGGTCGCCCGCCAAGCGGGCTTTATACTTTGTTTTACATATAGGCTACCTATATATGGCCCCTATGGGGGGCCTAATATGGATAGATACATAAACACCAGGTTGTGACAAGCCGCATAGCGGCGACCTATTGGCCACCGGAAAAATGGATGCGTTTGCCCCAGAGATTGACGCGGCATAAATGCCCTGCGCTTTTGGGTAAACAGACATTCCACATCACAAGGCCGGAGCAACCTGCTCTACCTCTTATGGGCAGAGGCTTGTTCCACCCGCCCCAATTGTTGCCCCGGGTTAGCCAACCCCGCTTCCTCACCTTTAACAGCATCTTATAAATTGGAATATAATGCCTATAATTTATATGTGTTATCTTTAATACAGCACTCTTTTTAACCTTATAAAAAAGCCTTTAAAACCAGTACGCACCAAGCAACCAACACAATTCTTTTTCCTAACAATTTAAAACAACCTTTATGACAAATGCAACCTTTAACCGTGTGGATGCCACACTAACGCCCGAAGCAGTAAAAACCGTAAAAGACCACATTACCGCCATTGAGCAAACCCTGCCCTTTTTAGTGGGCCTTACCGGTACGGAGCGCGTAGCCCTGCCAAAAGTAAATGTAAACAACAAAGTGTTTACAGAAGATGCTATACAGGCGGCTGTAAACAATGCTGCCCTGCTGCCTGCTTTTGTAAACGTGGAGGGTATGAAAAAAGACCTGGCCCTTTACCATGCGCTGGATGAGCTGGTGCTGCTGGTGCAGCAACTGGCAGAAAAACTGTCGGACACTCAATTGCTGGCGGGCAGTGAGGCCTATACCAGCGCCCTGGCCATTTACAAAATTTTTGGCGCTGCCAGCGAAGCGGGTGTACAGGGCACTAAAACCCTGCATGAGCAGCTAAGGCAACGGTTTGGTGGCCAGGGTAAAAGCACGGCACCCCTACCGGAAGGCACGGGTACCGTACCAAATACCTAAACTATTGCGGAAAAAACCTAAACCGGTTCAGCAAAAAGCTAAACCAGCCCACCTAAAAGCTTCGCGTGCGAAGCTTTTTTTATACCCCGGGGTACCCTTTAGCCTTCGGCGGCAAAGGTAAAAGGGTGGCCACCCCCACCTGTGCAGGTAGGTTGCCGGGGAAAGAAGCTTAAATAGTTTAGGTTTTTGCTTCGCGCGCGCAGCTTTTACCTGCGCGCGATTGGGTTTTGGGTACCGGGGGCTACCCCGGAGGTGGGGGATGGTACCCCCATTCCTGCCGTCATCCAAATAATCGGATACGACCGGGGATGACACGGAGCGCAGGCCGGCTGGTAAGTGGGGAGAAATCTCTATAATATCAGAGATTCCTCCGCTGCGTTCGGGACGAATGAGGAGTATTTCTTAGCGAAGCGGCATTCCCGGCTTTGGCTACAACTACCCTGCATTCGGCTACAATCAGCTACCGGCAGTTGCTGAATTTTGATGAATAAAATTTAAACCTAAAAAAATTATGGCAAATCAAAATGAAATTCCGGCTACTACTACGGCAAAAACCTGGTTCATCACCGGCTCCTCCCGTGGTTTTGGACGCGTATGGACAGAAGCAGCGCTGAAACGCGGCGATAAGGTTGTGGCTACCGCCCGCAAACTGGAAAGTATTGCTGCCCTTAAAGAACAATATGGCGATAACGTGCTTACACTGGAACTGGATGTAACTAATGCCGCACAGGTAAAAACCGCCGTGGAGCAGGCACACACGCATTTTGGCAGGCTGGATGTTGTGCTTAATAACGCCGGATACTCACTGGTAGGCACCATAGAGGAAGCCAGCCCGGATGAGATCCGCGCGCTTTATGAAACAAATATCCTGGGCCCGGTTGCTGTTATACAGGCGGCATTGCCGTTGCTGCGGAAACAAGGCGGCGGCCATATACTGGGCACATCCAGCAACCTGGGTCATGTAACGTTGCCGGTGATCGGTTATTATTGCTCTTCCAAATGGGCATTTGAGGCAATACACGAAAGCCTGGCCAGGGAAGTGGAACCATTTGGCATAAAAGTAACGATTATAGAACCCGGCGCTTATGCCACCGAATTTGGCAGCCAGGAGTCCCTGAAATTTGCAGCCAACCTGGACATCTATACCCATTTTAAAACGCAGTTTGTTGAGGGGTTAAAAAATATGGAAAGAGGGAATCCCGATGCTACGCCGGAAGCGCTTTTTAAAGTGGTGGACGCAGAGCACCCGCCACTGCGTTTTTTTCTGGGCAGCCATAATCTGCCGGCAGTGCGCGCTGCCTATAATGAACGGCTGGCAACCTGGGAGCAATGGGAAACCGTTTCAAACGCAGCACAGGGCAAACTGAAATAAAAATTCCGGATAGCCCAACCATGATAACCGATATTTGTACTATTATCAGTTATCATTTTTAAATTCTTTAAAAATGAAAAAAGAGGAAGTGAACCATCACCAGTTTGATTCTATACCGGCAGCACACCGGTTTTTTGGCTTACCTAAGCCGGGGCACCCGCTGATAAGCCTGATCAGCGACCAGGCGGTATGCGGGCCGCCGGGTGCGCATGTGCTTCATTTTTATAAAATATCCTACAAGTCCAAGTTCAGCGGTAAGTTAAGATACGGACAACATTATTATGATTTTGACGGTGGCGGACTGTTATTTGCTTCTCCGAACCAGGTAATCGGCGGCAATAATGATGATACTATTAATATTTCGGAAGAACGCCCGTTATATACCCTGCTGATACACCCTGATTTTTTGTGGAATTATCCGTTGGCAAAAAAGATCAGGCAGTATGGCTTCTTTTCTTATTCGGCCAATGAAGCATTGCATCTTTCAGAAACTGAAGAAGCAACGGTTATTTCTATCTTTAAAATGATGGAACAAGAGCTGAACAGCCGGATCGATGATTTCAGCCAGGATGTGATCATTGCACAGATAGAGCTTTTGCTCAACTTCGCTAACCGTTTTTATAAACGCCAGTTCATTACCCGTAAGGCTGTGAACAACGATTTGCTGCAAAAGCTGGAAGACCTGCTGGACAATTATTTCAATAAGGAAACCTCCTTAAATGACGGGCTGCCCACTGTACAGTTTCTTGCAGCGCGCTTAAACCTCTCACCTAATTATTTAAGCGATATGCTGCGCTCCCTCATAGGGCAAAACGCCCAGCAATATATCCATAGCAGGCTTATTGAAAAAGCAAAGGAGATATTGTCCACCACCCGTTTATCGGTAAGTGAAGTGGCTTATACACTGGGGTTTGAACACCCGCAATCGTTCAGCAAGCTCTTTAAATCAAAAACAAATCTTTCTCCATTGGAGTTCAGGAGATCGTTTAACTGACGGGGAAATAAGGGTTTGACGTAAGATAATGCGCTTTTTGGTGACAAAGGCGACATGGAGGACAAACAGGCACAACTATGATGCTATAAGCCGAGCTTCGCCATTCCCGAATAGACAGTGGCATGTTAACCCGGTCCCATTTGTCGCCTTAGGTATAGTACCCTACAGGCCGTACTTCTAGCTTGCCATTTTCTGGTTCAGCAGCATGTCCATGGCATGATCCAGCGTGCCCGCAGGTATTACTTCACCGGCGTTTACAAAAAAGATCTCGTCTGCATTTTCAATGGTATTTAAACGGTGAGCGATGATGATCAGCGTGGTTTCTTTTGGCAGCCGCTTTAAAATAGCTTCCAGCAGCTTTTCTGTAACCGTATCAATATTAGCCGTTGCCTCATCCAGGATCATCACCTTTGGGTTGCGGAGCACCGCGCGTATAAAGGCGATCAGTTGTTTCTGCCCCAGGCTTACCGTATCCGCCGATGCATTTAACGGCGTATCCAGGCCCTTCTCAAACCGCGCAAGCAGATCGTCCAAGCCGGCATCGGCAATGGCTTTTAACAGCTGGTCATTATCCATCCGGCCCAGTTCCGGGTTGCCATATAAAATATTTTCCCTTAAAGTGCCTGTAAATAAGAATGGCTCCTGCAAAATAAAGCCGATCTCCTTTGTCCGTTCCTCATTGGTGTAGGAGCGGATGTCCCTGCCATTCAATAAAACAACCCCTTCTGTTGGATCATACAGCCGGGCTATGAGCGCAGCCGTGGTGCTTTTGCCACCCCCGGTGGGGCCTACCAATGCATAGGTTTTGCCGGGCTTCATATCAAAGCTGATGTGGTGCAATACTTCTTTACCATCCGGATACCGAAAGGAAACATCTTTAAAAGCCACAACGCTACCGGATGCCGTTATTGTTGTTTGGTTCTGATCAACGACCTTAAGATCCGATTCCAGGGAAAGGATGACGGAAATACGATCCCATGCAGCCAGGGCGGTTTGAAAGCTGGCCCACAAAGCCGCCAGCTCCCGCAGCGGCCGGTAGAACAACTGCACATAGCTCATAAAGCTGATGAGCAGCCCCAGCGTAAACTGTCCTTCAATGATGAGGTAAATGCCAAACGCCAGTACAATCAGCTGGGCAATATTGGAGAAAAAGCCAAACACCGGGGTAAAGAGGTTATTGGCAATGCCCGCCGTAACCGATGTTTTATAATTTTCTTCATTAACTTTTGCAAAACGCTTGCGGAAATAATCCCGCCGGTTAAAGGCAATAATGGTTTTAAAATTATGCAACCCTTCCTGTATATCGGCGCTCAGGCTGCCATTGGCTTTCAAGCTGACCGCATTTTTTTTCTTTACCCACGGGGAAACCAGCAGCACAAACAGCAGGATAAAAACAGCCGGCACCAATGAAGCAGCTCCCAATTCCCAATGGATGGACAAAACAAAAACCGCCACACCTACCATAGAAAAAATACTATCCATAAACCGCATCAGCGACTGGGAGAAAAACTGATTTACGGTATCCGTATCATTATTAATGCGGGAAATCAGATCGCCCGACCGGTTGCGGTTAAAGAAGGCCACCGGTAACTGCTGTAATTTATTAAACACCTCATTCCTTAAAATATACAGCATGCGCTGACCCACGCCCCCCATCAGCTTGGCCTGGAAATATTCCGTACCGGCCCATACAACATATAAGCCCAGCAATAATGCAGAATACTGCATCAGCGGGCCATATTGTTTTTTGAGGATAAAGTGATCCACAATATAACCAATGAGGTAAGGGGCCAGCATGGTAATAGCGGCGTTCAGCATCATTACAAAAAAAGCCACCAGCAGGCTGGCCTGCTCCCCTTTCATGAACCGGAACATTTTGCGCAATGCGGCTCCTGCGGAGCTTTTCTGTTCCCTGTTCAGATTATAATCAATATTGTTTGTTTCTGCTTGCATCATTTAGTATTTATGCTTCCACTGCCTGGTAATTATTCAGGCTCTGCTGGCTTTGAAGGATCTGGTTATACTCCGGGCTTGATTTTAATAATGCTTCGTGTGTGCCTTTTGCCACCAGCTCTCCTTCCATCAATAAAACGATCTGGTCATAATCCTTTACCGGCTCCAGGTTCTGCGTAATGGATATAATAGTAATGCCGGGGTAGTTGCGGGCTACATTCTTCCAGATGCGCTGTTCCGTATTGCGGTCTACTCTTGCGGTAAATTCATCCAGCAATAAGATCTTCGGGTTGCCTGCCAGCGCTCTTGCCAGCATGACGCGTTGCTTTTGCCCGCCGGACAGGCTGGATCCTCTTTCTGAAACCACCGTATCCAGGCCCTGTGGAAGAGACGCGATAAAATCAGATAACTCGGCCGTCCGGATCGCCTTTTGCAGGGCTTCTTCCGTAACTGTGGCGTTGAAAGCAATATTCTCCCGCAGGCTCATGTTAAAAATGATCGCATCCTGGAACACCAGGCCAATCTGCCGCAGCAATACCTCCTGGTTATACGCCTCTATAGGAACATCGTCATACAAAATAGCACCCTGCTGCGGTTTTATAAGCGTGGTCAATGCATAAAACAATTGCGTTTTACCCGCTGCTGTTGGGCCAATAACAGCGGTGCGCGACCCGGCAGCAACCATAAAGGAAACGTCTTTCAGCGCCTCTTTTTCACCAAACGCAACTGTTACTTCTTTTACGGTTATAGCGCCCTCCAGCTGTTTTTCAAAATCGCCGCCTTCTGCTGTATCCGGTGCATGCAATACCTGGTGAATACGGGCATAGGATGCAGAAGCGCGGGCAATAAGGTTGCTCATAAAGCCGATCAGCAGGATCGGGAAGATCAGTATGGCAATATAACTGTTAAACGCAGCAAACTCCCCCATTGTCATGGACCCGGAAATAACATAGTGTCCGCCAACAGCCACTACGGCCAATACGGCAAGATTGGCGGTAAATACGATGATGGGAATGAGCGTTGCAAATAACCGCAAAATAGAAAGACCCAAATTCTTTGCTTCCTCGCTGGCGCCCATAAATTTATTGTATTCCTGGAACTGCGCATTTAAAACACGGATCAGCGCAGCGCCCAGGATGGACTCATTAATAACCTTATTCAGCTGATCAATTACCTCCTGCGACCGTTTGAAGAGGTGTTTTATTTTTTTAAACACAAACATAAAGGTGAGCGCAATAATGGGGATCACCCCTAAAACGATCAGCCCCAGCCGCCAGTTGATGCTTAAAAGCAGGATGGCTGTACCAATGATCAGTACAATAGAGGAAATGATATTTACAATAGCCTGCGAAACAAAGGTCTTTACCGCGTTTACATCAGAGGTAATATTCGTCAGCAATTTGCCGGGGCTTGTTTCCTGTATAAACGCATTGGTCTGACGGGAAATTTTGTTAGCCAGCTGCTCCCGCAGATCTCTTGCTACTTTTTCAGAAGCATAGGTCTGCACAATGCTTTGCAAATAGGTAAGGATGAGAATAAGGACAGCCGCACCAAAAAAATAAAGTACTACCTGCTGCATCCGGAACCGGTTGTGCGAAAAATCGTCAATAGCCGACTGAAAGATCTTTGGTATGATCAGGTTCAGCCCGTTGCTCAGGAAAGCAAAAACCAGCAATGCCGCTATAAGACCTTTGTAGGGTTTTAGCAGGGATATGATACTGGGTTTTGCGGGATCGTTTTTTGCCATATTTATTATTTATGCTCCGGGTACTCCATATACCGGAACCCGCTTTTCTTTATCAGAGACGAACCGAAAAGCATTTTACTTTATTCAAAATAAAATGTTCGCCATATTGCGGCGAGCACGAAATTAATACTGTAATCACAAACGGGAAGAGTAATTATTTGAACGGGGATATGGGTGCTGCGTGGATCTTATAATCGAAACCTGCAATATGCGTTTTTTTCCTGCTGTTTTGAAGCTTCAGCTTTTTTATTGGGAGTATTTATTTTAGTCATTTCATTAAAGCTGAATTCCAATTTATACTCCACAAATATCCTTTTTTATAGGTCACTCCTGTCGGGGCTAAATTCGTTGAGAAAGTAAGTTTTTACCCAAATACCGCCTTACAGGGCTGTACCTTAGGAACAAAATCCTGGTAAAGAATAACAACACCTTATAATGGAGCTCTGTTAGGAGCGGCCTGTTTGCTGCTATATTGAAACAGCTTCATAGTAATAAAATTAAATATGCTTACAAAAGTTTGCGACTTCGGAACACAGATCACCTCAAACTATTGTCTTTTTCAGCGCAGGTCTGCGGATGCTGCGGGATGCTGTTTTTCCACGGGATGTGTGCAGACGAGAAACTATTATATACTCTCAGGTGCGGATCTCCCTTCTCATAAAAAAGTAGTAAGCCAGTGCAAAACAGACCATTGTAGCGGCTGTAAGGCCACACAGCTGGGGCCAAACAATCAATAGGCTGTCGCGCAGGGATAAAGGTGCAGGGATTGCGTTGGCCATCTGCTCCATTGAAAGCGGCCCCAGGCTTCTTACAGAAGGCATCAACAGGGTTGTAGTTCCGTCTGTATACAATTGGCTGGGCACAAACCTTAAAAAGGTCAGGATCACATTATTGTATTTTGCTACTTCTTCCTGGGAAAGCAATGCGGGATCCGGTAGGAATGCTTTTACAATAAGATTCAGGAGGATCTGATAAAAGATAGTGAAAAACAGCCAGATACCGATAGCCGTTAAAGCAGAGGTTGCCGCCTGTTTAAAAATGACAGAAAGCAGTATAGACAGGCTCAGCCAGAAACCTATATAAATAATACTCAATACTATAAAACAAATAATGCGTAAAAATTCCTGCGGCTCGATCTTTACACCGGTAAACAGCAGCCCACCGCCTATCATTAATAAGCCTAATGATAAAAAGAGCACGCTGATCACGATCAATGCCCCGGTAAACTTTGCCAGCAACAGGTTATCCCGGTATACCGGCTGGGCCAGTAACCGTGTTAACGTACCGTTGTTCTGCTCCGCATTGATGGCATCAAACCCCAGCCCGATGCCTAACAGCGGGCCCAGGAACCCGATAAATACATGAAATGGGGGCAGGGTTCCGTCGGTGATTGTCAGCAGCTTCAGGTACAGGAACAAATGATCAGGGTCATTGGTATTGCCTACCGCACGGGAAATATTGCTGAGTGAAATGTACATTGACCCGAAAAAGGTCAGCACCACCAGCAGCAGCAGTACAATAAACCGCCAGCTGCGTATATGATCTGCCACCTCTTTCCGCACCATAACAGAAAAGGGACTGGCATTTTCTATTTGCCGGCTATTGCTTTTTACGTTTTCTGAAAAAAGACCTCTGAAAGAAACCACTGGACTTTTCATCGGGAGTATCCAAGTTTAAATTATTTTCAAAATAGCGCTGATATATTTCATCCAAACCATAAGCACGCTGCTGCACGCCGGTTATGTCCAATCCCTTCTGCACAAAAAACCGCACCAGGTCCGGTGTAATATGCTCCGTACAGGAAAGTTCCACTGAGCTGTTTTGCACAGTCACTTTTTTAACAGCCTCCAGTTGCAGCAATGCCGCTTCCAGCTCCGGAGACAGCGGATTGTTAACGGTAATGGTTACCACAAAGGGTTCGCTGGCAAACAAATTGCGGGCTAATGTATCAATATTTCCTTCTGCCAGTAATTTACCACCTACAAAAATGCCTACGCGGTCGCAAACCTGCTGCACCTGGTGCAGGTGGTGCGAGGAGAGCAATACCGTTAAGCCCTGCTGGCGGCTCAGCTGGCGGATGAGCGCCAGGAAATCCTTTACCCCGCTGGGGTCAATACCCAGGGTGGGCTCATCCAGTATAATAATTTCCGGCTGGCGGATCAGCACATCGGCAAGCCCTAAACGCTGTTTCATACCGCGTGAAAATGCCGATGTTTTTTTATGCATGGCAGCGCCCAGCCCCACGTCTTCCAGCATTTCCTGCGACCGCTCCCGTACCTCCGCCTCCGGGATGCCATTTAAGCGCCCGATATATACCAGGTTTTCCAGGGCGCTCATATTGCCGTAAAAACCTACGCTGTCCGGCATATAGCCCACTTTTCGCTTTACTGCTATCGGGTTGCGGGTAGCATTAAAACCGCAAATATGCGCCTGCCCGGCAGACGGTTCTGTAAGCCCCAGCATCATTAAAATGGTGGTAGACTTCCCTGCCCCATTGGGGCCCAGCAGCCCGAAGATCTCTCCTTTACTGATCTCCAGAGAAAGATCATCCACCGCCTTCAGGGAGCCATAAAATTTCGTTAACCCGCTCAGTTCAATCACAGGATTTTCCATAGCTGCCTATCGTCTTCCATATTTACGAATCAGATAATAAATAATCCCTATAGCAATCAGTATGATCAGGATGCCGATCCAGCCGGATAGCCAGGATGTTTTGACCGTTATGCGAAAGGCAGCGTTTGCATTGGCATTTGGGCTTTTTACATTAAAGGTGGTTACATAATCTCCCGCAATTGTTTTATCCGGCACCTTTACTGTTGTAGTTACATCCTGCGACTGGCCCGGCTCCAGGCGGTTGATTTTTGATGGTGAAAAAGAAGCATCCCATTGGGAGGGGGCCTGTGCAGAAAGCTCCAGGTTGTCCAGCGCAATGGTACCTGTATTGTGCACTACAAGGTGTATGAGGCTACTGCTTCCTTCTGTTACCTCATCGCTCAGCCTGCCTGTAGGCGTTGTAAGCTCTACGCTGTAGGAGCCTTTTACTACGGCTTCCAGGCTTAACGTTGCAGTATCGGACCCGGAAACGGCTTTTACCGGTATGGTATATTTACCAGGCCTGGCTACAGGTGTGGGGTTTATTTCAATAGAAATGTCCTGTGTTTTATTGGAATCCAGGCGCAAAGAAGCCACCTGGCTCCCGTCTACCTTAAAAGCCACATTCCACCCAATAGGCGCATCTGCCGTTAAGGCATACACACCGCTATGGCTGGTACCATTATGCAGGGAAGCATTATACCTGAATGTTTCATTGACGGCCGCCTCCAGGTTCATCAACCGTGCCGTAAAACTGGTGCTCTGGTGTTCCTGTTGCGAAAAAGAGCAAAAAGGAATGAACCCTACTAATAATAAGAGCAGTGCGTGCAAAAACGACACGCGTTCGCTACCCTGTAGCGAAGGTTGTTTGTGTTGTGCTAACATAACATTAATAAATAATTAATAACTATTAAAATTCATTAACAAAATAATAGCTCCTCAAAAATTTTGATGTCCTTTTGAGTACAAGCTGTCAAAAGGCTTTGGTAAAGGTGCGCTAATATAAACAAAGATTTTTTTATGAAAAAAAAATTATATGATGAACGGTTAATTAGGTATTAGTAATGACCTTCCGGGCCTGAAAATGACTTAATGCCAGTCCGCCCAACACCAGCAGCAAGCCCGCTATTGTATAAATGCTTACAGGATCCTGCATCCACAAAGCAGCAATAATGATCCCGAACACCGGGCTTATAAATAACCACATACCTGCTTTTACAGCATCCTGTTTCAGCAATGCCAGCCATAATGCCACAGCACCTATGGAAACAGGAATAGCCAGCCACAGGGTACCTCCCCAGAAATTCCAGGTAAAATGATTAAGCAGCGGCTTATATGTAAACAGGGCAACGGGTAACAGCAGTAATCCGCCAAAAAGGGTTTGCCATCCGTTAATGACAAAAAGGTGCATCCCATGCCAGTTTCTTGAGGAAAAATAGATAGTGCCTACAGAATAAGACAACATACTTGCCACCAGCAGTGTCAGCCCAAGAGGGGTAACGGAAGCCCCGTCCAGTAAAGGCCATGCCACTACTATAATGCCCAGGAGGCAGATGCAAATGGCCAGAATGATTTGGCCGGATAATGGCTTTTTTAAAAAGAAAACAGACATAAAGCTGATGAATACCGGGCTTACAGCAACGGTAAGCGCCCCTATACTTGCTGTTACCTGTTGCATGGCTATTACATACAGCCCCAGGTAAACCGTAATATTCAACAACCCGTATATAATCAGTTGGCTCCACTCCTTTCCTTTGGGCAGGGGCTTTCTTAAAATACCATGCGCAATCACCAGCATGATCAGCGCTGCCACTCCAAAACGCGCTACCGCAATGATCAGCGGCTGGGCTGCCTTTAAAGCAATTTTGGTTGCTGTTGACGCAGAGGACCAAAGGATCGCAAAAACCAACCCCGCTACTAACCACTGATACTTTTTTGCCGGCATGGGCGCAAAATTAACAATCCCCCGCTGCTTTTTGAACGGAAAAAATTCTTTGTTTGCTAACATGGGTGCCTGTTAATCGTAACAGGAAATATGGGTGTAGAACATTTTGGTGATTGAAATGATGCATGCTGACACAATACCTGTCAATTTAAGACTTTTAGAGGAAGCGCTCATCAAATTTGTTGGCCTCCTGTACAAAGGTTGTTGTGTGAAAACAGATATTTTCTTCAAAAGATGTTCCAGGCAGCAACATGCCCGCGGATAACCTGAAACGGAAATTGATAGCACGCCGCGCTGCGGCTCTGTATTGTTTTCGATAGATCTGTAAATGGTACCGGTGCGCTGCACCTTTATAATAAACCGGTATCAAAAATTGTTGCTCTTTTGGGTCAGTGCCGGCTGCCTGTCCGGTTTGCCTGCCGAAAGCAGGTCCGCACAAACCACTTATGAGTGGATGTAATAAAATTGATCGCTGCTTATTATTACCATGCGCTATGTGGAATGCATAGTTGCTGAGCAGCCAGATATTCATGGCAGCGAATAACCACAGCCCTCAAAGGCGCGTAGCGCCGCAATATTAAAAATGTGGTTAAGATGGTGCGACCAATGACCGGGGGAATGCTGCCGCCGGAGCTGAAAACCTGATGCCGATTATTATCAGTCTATTTTTCATGCATCCGGAAACATACTATACCGGCAAAATCCTGTATCTTCCAGTAAAAGCATCGCTATGCCCACGGAAAAAGAAAAAATGCTTGCAGGAGCACTTTATAACCCCGCAGACCCGGAAATAAAGAATTTACGTGAAAAAACGCACCGGCTCTGTCGGGCTTATAATAATGCTGTTACTGATGACGACAAAGAAGCCCTTCTGCAACAGTTCCTTCCCAAACAAGGTTCCGGGCTGTATATAGAGCCACCCTTTTTTTGCGACTATGGCGAAAATATTTATGCAGGTAACGATGTTTATTTTAATTATAACTGCGTTATCCTGGATTCGGCAACTGTTACCATTGGACACAACTGCCTGTTTGGCCCATCGGTACAGATCTATACTCCCCTTCACCCGATGCAGGCAGCAGAAAGGAATACGGCTATTGAGTATGCCCGGCCTGTAACCATTGGCAATAATGTTTGGGTGGGCGGCAACGCCACCATTTTACCCGGCGTTACCATTGGCAATAACTGCGTTATTGGTGCCGGCAGCGTGGTAACAAAAGATATTCCGGCCAACTCCCTTGCGGTTGGCAACCCCGCCAGGGTCATCCGGCACATTGAACAGTAGCCGCTGTTACTGCTGCGTCAACCGTTAATAATTTTTCTTAAATTACTTTGCATTTCAAAGTAACTTATATTAACTTTGAAATGCAAAGCACTTTTAATCATAAAAATAGTGGCATGAAAATTTCAAGAACCAGATTTGTTATTATCTTTCTTGTATCGGCCTTTGCGTTTGTGTTTATCACTAATTTACTTTTGGTTCCCGTAAATGGTGAGTGGTTCCCGGGTATGGATTCACCAATAGGCTGGAAGCGTACTTTAGCTAATAGTATATATCCTATCAAAATTGTTTTGGTAGGGCCCCTTGCACCCATATTCAACGATCCGGACCCGCCACCTCCGATTCGGATGCTTGCCTGTGCTATATACTGGACTGTCATAGCATGGGTGCTCTATTATCTTATCAGTCTTATTCGTAAAATAAAGGTTCGTAAAAAAATATAAATTTTAGCCGGTTTAGTGTATTCCGCTATTAATTCCGGAATCCGAAGCAGACGCGTTAAAAAAGATTGGACGTTACAGCATTAAGATACAGGCATGAACAGAATTGAAGAAATATACCATGAAGCAAAGTCTGATAAGTGGCTTCAAAACTTTGCTGTTTTTTGCCGTATCGCACTGGCTGCAAGCTTTCTTCCGGCAGGCTATGTTAAAATCATGGGTGAACGTTTTACCGGTCTGCCGTCCAATAACCCTTTAGGGCATTATTTCGATGCCTTATATCTTACAGGATATTACTATACCTTTATTGGAGTTGCTCAAATTATAACAGCTGTGTTATTACTGATTCCGAGAACTTCTCTTCTTGGTGCACTGATCTATTTTCCCATCATCGTTAATATTTGTGTGCTGACCTATGCTACCCGTTTTAACGGTACCCGGCTTGTTACGATGATGGTATTGGCCAGTTTGTTTTTACTAATCTGGGATTATAACCGTTTAAAACATATTTTGCCATTCAAGCAGCCCAAAACAGCTCCTTATGTGTTAAAAAAGCCCCTGAGGAAGCGACTTCGGATCCTGTTTTTTGGAGGTTTCGTTGCAATCTTGGCCGTTATCATTATTGGTACGTTCTATTTATATGAGATCGGGCCCTGCAACTCTGAAGCTGAGTGCAGCAATCAATGTACTTCCAGTAAAAACCCTGCGGCCTGCGAAATTTTCTGCGACTGCATTTATCGGCAAGGGCAACCGTTGGATAGTTGTCTGGCAAATTTTAATAAGGCGAAAGATATGCGCAGGTCTGATGCGAAGTAGCTGCCATCCAATTTAGCTTTGAAAGAAGTGGAGTTGCAGCTGCGTTGTTGTCAACGTTTTTTAAGTGAGTGCCCTTTAAATTACCGTCAGCGTATCAGCATTGCTCAGGGGGCTGAATTAGTACTTTATCACAGTCCCCAAGTCTTACAGCCAACATAGCCCCGCCATCTATCGTATACTACCCCCGATCCTTACATCGTCAATACTAAACGTACCCGCTGCAGACTCTGCATTAAAGCCATAGAACCGGAAAGTTACAGGAACCTTTAAATTCATAAACGCTGCGCCCGGCTTTACAACACATCCCTCATTTGCAGATGTGGATGCATCATTTACCTGAAAAATATTTTCAGGAACAATACGCATGTTCTTATTCCCCGGATCAACAGATACCGGAAGGTTTTCTTTAAAATTGTCAATACTGGAGCGCACAACTGCCTGCCTTATGCCTGTACCAGAGCGTCTCAATGTAAATGCAATGCTGAACAGATCCATCCCGGAACCTGCCGATGGAGTTATGGTCACTTCATAATATTTCCCTTCATCCGGCTTGCCGCTGAATATCTCCGAAGCATCTGTAGCGCCTGTTGGCCAGCTGCTGAAAGAAAAGCGGCCGGAAGCAGTTGGCTTTGTGCCGACCCCTACCGCTTTAAAAGGTGTAAAAACCAGATTGCTTACTACGGGTAATGCTGTTGGATCTGTTGTACCTGTGGAATCAGTTACTTCTTTAAAATCAAACAGGGCACTAAAGAATGTGGAAGGCTCAAAACCTGTTACATCATTTGTATTGCGTATAGAGAATTGTTTTGTGGTATTAAAATTACCGGCATAACCCGTCCATGATTGCGCACCTGTGGGGATCGTTTGCAGGGCAAAGGTGGCGCCTGTTTGTGTATACAACTCTATAGAGCCGGTAGCATCTGTAAGCGCATGACTGCCGGAGAATGTACCGGGTGCAGCGCTTGCCTGTTCAATAGTGATCAGTGTTGATTCAAAATTACCGGGATCACCCGGCGGCAGGTCAAGCATTGAATTAACAGCATTGATTGTTTTAACAACGGGTGTTACCTTTCTGCCGGTTGCTACAGGCGTTAGTTTTACAAAATCTTTATTTAATTTCAGTTCCAGCGATCCTCGGTAACTGATCAGTGAATCTGCATCGCTTAAATTCAATACAACAGAATCACCAATATGATAAGTAACCGATCCTCCAAAGTAAACAGCAATGCCCCTGTTGCCACTCTGCAGGAGTATGGTACCGGATGCAGTATTTTTTGAAGCGGGATCGGATATAACCGTTCCGCCCACCGCATACCGGTCCATCTCCACAGCCGCTCCCTGGTAAAGCTGCCGTAATGCGGCTATTGTTTTTGGCACCAGCGGACCAGTACCGCAACGGGGCTCATTAAAATGAACATCGCCGGTATCCCTGATCAGTAATTGCTGCGTTCCGTTAAAAATACTGTTAATGCCCACAATAGATCCGTTTCCTTTGGGAAGTTTCAAGGCGGCAAAGCTGGCATAGCTGCTGTTGCGCAGCACCATCGTTTTCTTCTCGCAGTTCCTTATAGTGAAATTGACAGCGCTGATCTTTTTTTCAGGATCGGCATAGGTTTTAGAAGTATCACCATCGGCAAACTGGAAGTGATCGAATTGTACCAGCATGCTTTGCAGTCTGTTGGTAATATTTGTAGAAAGGTCTGCCGGTGTAATGATCATCGGTGTTACCGTATTTCCATAGGACCCTTTAATAATAAACTGGTCAAATTGTGCCATGGGGATTCTGCCTACGTTTAAATAGCCCGCATCAGAGCGGGTAGAGTCCAGTCCCAGCTGAATGGTGCCTCCATAATCGCCCAGCATCATCCCTTTTAGTTTTACAAAAACTCTTCGCCCTATGGGATAAGAGGTATATACACTATTGCCATCCAGTAAAACCGGAATAGCGCCCGTTTCATCCTGTATCACAATCTGCTTAAAAAAATTACCCGAGCGATCATCGGCCGTTACAATGCCGGTGATGGTTTTATCTTCCGTAATGGTCTGGAAAATGCCTACTCCCTGATAACGCGATTTTAATTCCGCTATGGTCATATCTACCGCAACATCCGGGTCTGTATTTATTGGAGGCGCGTCAAATTTTTTGTTACAGGCTGTAATAAGCAACAGAACTATCAGCAGTTGACTGATGCGGTTGTTCCATGTTGAAGGGTAGTTTTTCATCCGTATATATTTTATGCCTGCCCGACGCAGGCGGGTTTTTTATTTGGTGAAGGCGATTTAATGAAACCGAAACAATACACTGGCATAATAATTCAGGCCATACGCATAATAATATTTCGGAGGAAATTTATTTACATCTCTGTTCTCCGTATCAAAACGCAGTTGTTCAAACCCACCGGAGCGGATGTTTTGATTATTTAAAAGGTTATTGATGCCCACAGTAAAAACCAGATAGCTGGGTTTTTTATGAATATTAAAAGAGCGGGGCAACCGCCTGGACCAGCCTCCAAAAAGATCCATTGAAAACCGCGCCGGAAATTTTTCCTGTTTGATCATGGTACTTATGGTGCTTTGTATATCCGGGTTTGTGGGATCCACATCCCCAATTCCTGCAACCGTTCTGCGCAAAGGGTTTACACTCAACCAGGAATTATCAAAATAATTTCCTGTAAGGCTGATGAACCAGTATTTCGGCGACCGGTAGAACAATCCGGCACTATACGCATTTTGCGGAGTAGATGGTATCCTGAAATGATTCAGGTAAACGGTTTGTTCCGTAATGACCTGTGCGCTGTTGTCAACTGTAACCACCGCATTGGGGCGACCTTTATAATAATACCGGCCCGCAGCAGCTGCACCGTTAAAACTTAAGGTTGCAGTAAGCTGGACCGAAGCGCCCAGCTCACCACCAAAATAAACCGAGTTGATACCGCTCAGCGCATAGTTTACAAAATTCTGGTACTGATCGTGATAAAAGGTCATTACATCATATACATTCTTTATTTGAGTGTAATAACCTGTTATACCTATGTGCACACGCGGGCTGTTCAGTTTATATCCTCCTTCCACCGATTGCACTGTTTCGCTTTTCAGATCATTATTTTGTAATGTATTGCGCATGCGCGGGGAGATGAAAACATTATCAAATAAGGGCGGCCTGGCAAAATAACCTCCGTTTATAAAGAAATAATTACGCCCGTTCAATTTATAAGTGATCCCGGCTTTTATACCCGGGTTCAGGAATTGCTGGGGGGCTGATTTACCCAGTGAAGCATCCGGGAAAAGCCCGTTACGGTTCAGCCCGTTCCTGTAAAACCGGGTATAGTCCAGGGCGCCCCCGGCAAACAGATCCATATGATCAAGCGTAACTAATACCTGTGCCCATGCACCCATACGGGTCACGACCATTTTATAATTATACCCATATGGATCCCCCGTTTTTTTGATCTGGTTGGGATGGTCCACATCAAACTGAAGCGAGTTGGGATCATTAGGATAATCCCTTTCGGCAAACTGGTTCACGTTCACCCAAAAATCGCCGCCCAGCAGATCCTTTATTTCTTCGTAATAATGATTCTCCTGGTTTTGAAAATGTGCTCCTGCAGAAAGCGCCATCCGCTTATTCAGCTTTGTGTCATAAACGGTATTTACTATAAACCGCTGCAGCGCGTTTACCCGGTCGGATAAAATATACAGGGAGCGATGACCGGTAACATCGTTACCCCGAATGCCTTCCACATTATGTACGGTGGCTGTGTTGCCCCTGTTCACATTATACAACTGCCCCCAGTTTACCTGCAACAGATCCGGATCATCCAGCATCATTTGCCGGATAGTGGCAGCGGTATTGGGTTGTGCAGCAGCATAGTAACTGGGCAGATAGCGGTAATAATCAGGTCGAGGATCCGGCGCATTGTACCAGTCAAAAGCAGATGTTTTTCTTTTGCCGGAAGCATAAGCCAGCGTGGTCATCCAGCTGGACCTGCTGTTGGGCTGATATTCATGCACCGCCATAAAAACCGGCTGGAAAACGGTTGCTACATTCGCGTTCCGTTTTTTACCATCTTGGTATCCCCAGGAAGGATTATAAAAATCAGTCCCTGCCAGATCCATGGCTTCCTGCACGCTTGCAGCCTGCCGGCCGTTTTCAGTGGGTGCTCCAAAAGCGATCAGTGAAACCGTGTTTTTGGGGTTGAGCTTTTTATCAGCCGCAGCATAATAGCTGAACCCACGGTAATAAGTGCCGGGCACATAGCCTTCATTTGCGTAGCGGGCATTCAGCATAAAACTATAGGCCCAGCCCCTTTTATTAAAACCGGAACCGTGGGTAATAAAAAGGCGATGCCGGTAGTTCCTGTTGGCAGCCGCGTACCCCACCTGGGTTTGTGCCCATTGCGCACCGGCCCGCAGGTCAATATTGGTGTTCAGCCCGATGCTTCCCAGGCTGAATCCTGCCGCCTCTAATCCGTAAGCATTTTCCCGGGCACGCAGCACATTGGTAAGGCCGGACCACAGGCTGAAAGGGATGAGCCCGTTGTCCGGCCCGGTAAAATCAGCGCCGTTCAGGTAAATAGCATCCGCGCCATTATAACCCCTGAGGCGAAAACGCATGGGTGAAAAACTAAATGCAGCAGCAGAAAGGAATGGGTCGCGGCCGGAGGAAAGCACCGATGAAACACTGGTGCTGCCGCCTTCATTGTCCGGTTCATCCGCATCAAGCGTGATGACGGGCAGGCTTTCCTGGACATCATTTTTAAGTTCCTGTATTGAAGAATCCTGTTGAGGAATTGTGTCTGCCGGAAATAAATGAAGGGTTTGCGCGTATCCGATAAAGCAAACAAACGAGCCTATCAAGGTTAGGGCGGTTTTCATGTAGCGTGGTGGTTTAGTTTAGCGTTATAAATATACAAACAATCACAAACATTTGTTTGTTTTTTTGTGATTTTTTTCTCGGAAGTCTATGTATCATGTATAAATTGATAGAATCATTATCATCTTCAGGCAGCCATAAAGCATTATTTATGCTCATTAAGGAGACCAAAATGGCTATCGTACTGAACTTGTCCAAGTATGATTCAATTGTGAAGGATTGCCCTTCGTCAGGCTGCCAATGACAGATGTGTTATTGTTTTGAAAATCAATCTTTCTTTTTGTCATGCCGAAGTTTTTGCTTTTGTTTCTATTAGAACAAAGCTTAAATCTTTGGAAGGTTCATCAGCAGCAACTGTTGCTTATTGATAAACGTATCGAAGGCTTGTTGTGTAATCTTGAGCATGGCAAACAGTTCATTACAAGTGAACACAAAGCCAAGCCAATACGGCATCACAAGCCCATGATAACCGGCCTGCATCAGAAATTACTAAATATTTATGGTGCAGATGCCAGTTGTATTCCTGGTATCACCGATTATACACTGCTGAAATTGTTGGGAGAAGTGGGAGCAGACATGAGCCGATTCCCAACGGCAAAACATTTTGTAAGTTGGTGTGGCCTTTGTCCGGGCCATAACCAAAGTGGTTTAAAAAACAGAAAATCGAAAATGAACAATCATTCTAATGCCGGTCAGACCTTCCGGGAAATAGCCCAGGCATTACTCAATAGTAAGTATGTGGCAACAGGAGCTTTTATCAGAAAACTTAAGAGCAGAAAGAATGCACGAATAGCGATCAAAGCAGGTGCCAGAAAAATAGCGGAAGCCTTTTATAACCTGCTGACAAAGGGAACGCAATACGTGGAACAGGGTATTGCAAAATATGAACAGCAATTAAAACAGCGTGAACAAAACTATTTACAAAAACTGGCTTTAAAACAGGATTAAAGATCATTGAAATACAATGAATTAAATAATATGTCATTGGCAGCGCATTCTGCGATAGCGGAAGAAGTTGAAGGATTTCTCAATCAGCGAACACTTCAATATTTCAGAAACTCCCTGGCTTCGCTCGGATCCGAACATTCGGATGACGAAAGTATCATTGATCCTCAATGCATAACTCCATCTGTCATTGGCACATTCGGATGACGAAAGTATCATTGATCCTCAATGCATAACTCCATCTGTCATTGGCACTTGTTTCGGCATCTATTTGATCGCTAATTTGGACCCTGAAATAAAAACAGATCCCGGAACAGGTCCGGGATGACCTCTTCAGGGGTGACCATAAGCGTGTTCGTCATCTCCTCATTGATTAGGCCCCTATAAAAAACTCTGGGTGGCACTCCTTTATTATTGATTCAATGACCATTTTACACCACTTGTCATTAACAGACAGTTATAAAAGCGTTGCAATTGTGTTCATTAAAAGAACAAAAACAGCTGTCGGGCTAAGTGCGCCCTGCCATGTGTATGCCGGCGTGTAACCAGCATATAAAATAATCCGTAGCTTTACGGGAACCTTAATGAATACACCATGAAAAAAATACCGGTTTATTTTATCACCCTGCTTTTCTGTTTCTGCAGCAAGCATGCAATTACCCAGCAGGGCCGCTATCAATCAGCTATTATTGCGTTTTATAACCTTGAAAATTTTTACGATACTATTTTCTATGGGAAAAATGATGATGAAACCTTTACGCCCAATGGCACCAAAGCCTATACCGGCGCTGTTTTTAATGATAAGGTGTTGCACCAGGCAACGGTAATGGCACAAATAGGAACGGAGCTGAATCCTGACGGGGCCGCCCTGTTAGGCGTCGCAGAAGTGGAGAACGACGCAGTATTGGACACATTGATCCGGCATCCGCTCATTGCCGGCCGGCATTATCAATATGTGCACTATGACTCATGGGATGCCCGGGGCATTGACGTGGCCCTGATCTATAACCCGAAATATTTTAAAGTGCTAAAAAGCAGGCCGCTTTATGTAAAGCTGCCGGAAGGCGCCAAGGAATCCCTTTATACACGGGATATCCTGTGGGTAACCGGTCTGCTGGATGGCGAGCGGGTACACCTGTTCATCAACCACTGGCCCAGCCGCTATGGTGGTGCAAAAAAGTCGGAGCCGGGGCGCATGGCCGCTGCAGCAACAGTCCGGAAATTTATTGATACACTGATCAGCCATGATCCGATGGCCAAAATTATTGTAATGGGCGACCTGAATGACGACCCCGTCAACAACAGTGTTGTAAAAGGAATAAAAGCTACCGCCGACAGCACCAACATCAGCATGGGAATGCTCTATAATCCCTGGGTGGGCCTGTATAAGAAGGGGCAGGGTTCCCTGGCTTATCAGAATGCCTGGAGCCTGTTTGACCAGATACTGCTTTCAGAGGGCTTTCTGGATAAACAGCAATCAGGTTTCTTCTTTTACAGGAACGCTATTTTTAAAAAGGACTTTATGGTAGAAAATACAGGGCCCTATAAAGGGTATCCGATGCGTTTTTACGGCGGGGATGTTTACCGCGGGGGATACAGCGATCATTTTCCTGTATATATCATTTTACTTAAAAAAGTATTATAAAACCATCCTTTAAATTATAAAATTTCCAATAATAGCGACTATTTGTAGCAATAATTGGTTTTACCGTTCCGGCAGATTAAATTTGGCATCCTTTATTTTTTTAAACTACTAAATTTTAACTATACAATTTAACCTTGCGTAATTATGAAAGAAGTATCAGATATTGGCGTTATAGGGCTGGCAGTAATGGGTGAAAACCTGATTCTGAACATGGAAAGCAAAGGCTTTCATGTAACCGCTTATAACCGTACTGTTGATAAAGTGGATCATTTTATTAATGGAAGGGCAAAAGGAAAAAATATTTATGGTGCTCATTCCATTGAAGACCTGGTGGCGTCATTAAAAAGCCCCCGTAAAATAATGTTAATGGTGAAAGCCGGCAAGCCCGTGGATGATTTTATTGAGCTGCTGCTGCCTCATTTAGATAAAGGCGATATTATTATTGACGGCGGTAATTCTCATTTTCCGGACACAGAGCGCCGGGTAAAATACGTGGAGAGCAAAGGGCTCCGTTATATTGGCACCGGTGTTTCCGGCGGAGAAGAAGGCGCCCTGTTAGGCCCTTCTATAATGCCCGGAGGTTCTAATGATGCCTGGCCCGAGGTAAAGCCTATCTTCCAGGGTATTGCCGCAAAAGTAGATGACGGGGCACCCTGCTGCGACTGGGTGGGGAATGGCGGCGCCGGCCATTTTGTAAAAATGGTGCACAATGGCATTGAATATGGCGATATGCAGCTGATCTGCGAAGTGTACCAGATCATGAAAGAGGTATTGGGCCTGTCTGCCGATGAAATGCACGAAGTATTTAAAGAATGGAATGAAGGGGAATTGGACAGTTACCTGATCGAGATCACCCGCGATATTTTAGCTTACAAAGAAGCCGGCACTCCTATTATTGATAAGATCCTGGATACTGCCGGTCAGAAAGGTACCGGCAAATGGACCGGAACTGTGGCCCTGGAATTAGGCATTCCATTAACCCTGATCACCGAATCCGTTTTTGCAAGATGTTTATCGGCCTTAAAAGAAGAACGCGTGGCCGCTTCCAAAGTATTGACTGCCGGCCCGCAGCCTGCTTTTGATGGCGATAAAAAACAATTTATAGATCAGCTCCGGGACGCTTTATACGCTGCCAAGGTTATTTCCTATGCGCAGGGCTACCAGATGATGCGGGCTGCTGCCAAAGAGTACGGATGGGAATTAAGTTATGGAAACATTGCCCTGATGTGGAGAGGCGGATGTATCATTCGTTCCAAGTTCCTGGGCAATATCAAAGAAGCGTTTGACAAAAACCCGGACCTGTCCAACCTGTTACTGGATCCGTATTTTGCCAAAAAGATCCAGGCTTGCCAGGAAGGGCTGCGGAAGGTGACCGCAACCGCTGTGTTGAATGGTGTTCCTGTTCCCTGTCTGAGCGCAGGCATCAGCTATTATGACGGGTACCGTTGTGAAAGACTGCCGGCCAACCTGCTGCAGGCGCAACGCGATTATTTTGGGGCACACACTTATGAGCGGATCGATCAGCCCCGCGGAAAATTCTTTCATACCAACTGGACGGGCAGAGGTGGAGACACAGCTTCTACGACTTATGACGTATAATTTTCTGATATAAAAAAACCCTTCTTAACGGAAGGGTTTTTTGTTAGATTCTTGCGCTGGCCGGGAGGCCGGCGTATAACTTTTACTTTCCTGCTGCAATCAAATAAAGACGGGAATGTGATGGCAGAACAGCAAGCGCCCCTGTTCCTGTTTATATTCTTACCGTACGTTTTTCCTTTTTCTGAAAGATTCAGTTCCGTCTGATCGGTACCAACGGATACCGGAAAATTGCCCTGATTGATCTTTTTTAAACTCTAATTGATTATTCTCATTCAAAATAAACAGATTATTGCTAACATGCTGAAGTTTTACAATTACATTACCTTTCTGTGCATTCTGGCAATACAAATTATTACCTTTTACATAAAAATGAAGTCCTCCTTCAAAGGTTCCGTTGTATGCGGCAAGCTGCGCTGAATCCATGGTTGCTTCATTCTGTTGAGCAGGCAACGAATTGATTGCCCATTGTATTTGTTTCTTTTCCCTGTCTGTTGTAGCTAAAGCCAATTGCTTAGACAAAAAATCTAGATATTTATTGCCTGAAACATCCATTAGGTCTTTTTTTACTGTAAGGATTTAGCGCAGGAGGGTTAAAAATCCTTGCAGCCCATCGACTATTTTTTTCCCCATTTTCCCAGTCCTTTCAATTGAAGACCGGAAACACTGTTTTTTTGAGTATCGCTATCAGGAGCACTTCCCGGAGGCAAAGAAATGCATCGTGCCCATAGCACTCAAAGTTCTATAGGGATACATTAACTCCGGAATGAATACCGGAGTTGTTTTATGGAATCAGGCCGATGGCCTTGGGACCTGGAAAATGTGGCAGCGTATTGTTTGGAAATTGCTGTAATGATGAAGAGGCGTAGCCTTGACCGGATGTGTTGAGGGTGATCAAAAATCCTGTTTATAGTAGATTGCCGTTCTGAACTTGTTTCAGAATCTGTCGGCAAGCAATCGCTATTTAGATGCTGAAATAAATTCAGCATGACAAAGGGGCTTTTTGGTCACCCCAAAAGCGACAATAATCAAAGAGGAGAGCCGTAGATTCAGGGCATAAGTTGACAACAATACCCGGCGGGCAGGGATGAAAAATGGAGCATCCTTTTGTAGCGACAAAAGATTGAAGTGATGCGGCAGTTAAACAGCAGGCCCTATTTACACGGCTTAAACAGACGGCGATCAACTCATTGACTTGCGCGATAAACTCACACGAACATTCCAAAATAATTGCTCTGTTATTATACGAAACGAATTTTTATTTTAGACCTATAATGCCGGCGTTACAGCTGTTCAGCTAATGATTCCGGTTTCCCGGAAGGTCTATACAGATGCGCGATCGGTGTTATTTCATTGAACGCAAGCCGATCATATTCCCCTCTGTATCTTCTATTAAAGCAATAAAGCCAAAATCGCCTACCGGCGTCTTTGGGCGGATAATTTTACCTCCGTTGGCTTCTACACGGCTTAATGCCTCATTCATTTCTTCGGTAGCAAAATACACCAACGTACCGCCAATGCCCGGTTTTGCCTCCTCCATCCAAACCAATGCACCGCTTGCACCCACGTTATTTTCAGCATCCGGGAAAACTGCATATTGCATTTGATTATGCCTTTCGCTGTTTGTTGAAATATCGGTTAGCTCGCACCTAAATACCTCTGTATAAAAATTTTTCGCCCTTTTAAAATCTGAAGTATAAATCTCAAACCAGTTAACTGCATTTTTCATCCTGTTTTCTTTTTAAAAATTATTGATGCAGCAAAATTAATTTTCCGCAAAGACAATGGTCTTTCCAAATGGCAAGAAATGCTAAGCTATTACAATTTCTTTTCGTATACGGCTCAGCGAAGTATCGGTAATGCCTAAATAAGATGCAACGTGTTTTAAGGGTGCCTGCTGTATTATCTGCGGTCTTTCGTTCAGCAAGGTTAAATACCTGTCGGTAGCGTTCATTGTCAGCATATTGACAGACCGTTTTTTCATCGTAAATAAATGGTGGGTAGCCCAGGCTCTTCCCCATTCCCGTAAACCTTCTGTTTGATCCAGTAATTGCTGAAAGGTTTGATAATTGATTTTCCAAACGGTTCCGCTGGTGAGTGCCTGAAAGTTTTCCATTGACGGGCTTCTGTAAAATAAAGAAAACGATTCTATTAATAATTCTTCCGGGCAATAAAATTCCGTAGTTATTTCATTGCCGTTATAATCATAAACAAATGACCTGAACAACCCTTTTTCAATAATGTAATATTCATTAGCAATTTTCCCGGCTTCTAAAAGTATCGTTCCCTGCTCAACGCCCATTTGGCTATGCGCACTGGCAATTTCCTCATAATCTGTTTTAGTGATGTAAGGACTGCTATAGACCGTTTGAAAAACATCTCTTTCCATATTCATTTTTTATTAGCAGGGCTTGTCCCATCAGCGCATCAACGTTGCTCATATACCCTTTCACCTCCCAAATAAGTCATCAGCACTTTGGTGCCCGGCAACTCTTTTTCCGGGGCTTTGAGGAGATCCTTATCCAGGATGATAAAATCGGCAAATTTTCCCGGCTCCAGGCTTCCTTTTTCATATTCTTCAAAGGCTGCCCTTGCTGCCCAGATGGTCATTCCGCGCAGCGCCTGCTCCCGTGTCAATGCGTTATCCATCTGGAAACCTCCTGCGGGAAAACCACTGGCATCCTTTCTTGCCACAGCGGCATAAAACGTTTTAAAAGGCGAAATGGATTCTACGGGAAAATCCGTTCCCAGCGGTATCCAGTTATTTTGTTGCAGCAACTGCTGATATGCATAGGCTCCTTTCAGCCGGTCTTTGCCCAGGCGGTCGCCTGCCCAATACATATCGGATGTGGCATGCGTGGGCTGCACAGACGGAATGATGTTATAATCGCCGAAAAAATGAAAATCGTTTTCATTCAATACCTGTGCATGTTCAATCCGCCAGCGCAGGTCATTTTTCCCGCCAAGGTATTTGGCATAAATTTTCAATAACGTACGGTTGCCGCTATCTCCAATGGCGTGCGTACACATCTGCCATTTGTTTTTTACGATCAGCGCAGCCATCGAATCAAAGTGCTCCGGGTTACTTAACAGGAAGCCCTTCCAGCCGGACTTATCCGCATAATCCTGTAGCAGGCAGGCGCCCCTGGAGCCCAAAGCGCCATCGGCAAACAGCTTAAAGCCCCGCACATTTAAATGATCCGTTTTAATCGCCCCCCGTTTTAACAGGTAATCATAATTCTTTTTGGCATCACTCAGCATGATGTACAGGCGCATTTTCAACTCGCCGCTTTTCTGCAAGGCTTCTATTTTCTCTACCACGTCATAGTTCAGCCCGCAATCATGGATACCTGTAAGCCCCACCTCAAAACAATTTTGCTGTGCCTGTAACAATAACCCTTTCATAGCTGCTGCTGACGGATCGGGGATCTTTGCCGCCACTTTGTCCATCGCATTATCAATCAAAATACCTGTAAGCTTTCCGTTCTTTGTCTGGTAAGTACCGCCTGTAATAGTATCCCCGGCTTTTATGCCGGCCAGCTCCAGCGCTTTATTGTTGGCAATGGCAGCATGCCCGTCAATGCGCGTCAGGTAGACCGGCTGATCCGGGTAACGTTCATTTAACGCGTCATTTGTAGGAAATTCCTTTATTGGCCAGTCATTCTGATCCCAGCCCCGGCCGATCAGCCAGGCAGCACTATCGCGGGGCATTTTAAAATCGCTGAACCGGTGCAGCACATCATCCCAACTCGTTGTGTTTGTCAGGTCCAGCTCTCCCAACCCTGCTGCATACATCAGTAAGTGGGCATGCGCGTCAATAAAACCGGGATAAATGAATTTTCCTTCCGCATTCAGGCTGTTTTTGCACTGGTATTCCTTTTCAAGATCACTTTTTTTACCAACGGCAATGATCCTGTCCTCTTTAATTACCATGGCTTCTGCATTGCGGAAAGCGCTGTCAACCGTATAAATCGTGGCGTTATACACAAAGAGGTCTGCCGCTTTCTTTGAGCTACAGGATATCATCATACAACTTAAACTTATAAGAAAAATAAACAGCCAGGCACGCATAAAATAGTTTACAGCGAATATAAAAAATAGTCCCGACAGTGCCGGGACCATTAATTGCCTGTTGCAGGAAAAATATATATAAAACTTAGTTCAGGTATTTCAAAAGTTCTTCACTCATGGGTTCTACTTTAGAAGGGAATACTGTAACCAGGTTTCCATTCTCGTCTATTAAGAACTTTGTAAAATTCCACTTGATCGGATCCTTTATGCCTTTTTTCGCTGCTTCGGCAATTAAATACTTATAGATAGGTGCGGTATCGCTTCCTTTAACGGAGATCTTTTTTGCCATTGGAAAAGAAACGCCATAATTCTTTTTGCAGAACTCGGCGATCTGGTCATTAGAACCGGGCTCTTGCGACATAAAATTATTGGCCGGGAAACCCACTATCACCAGCTTATCCTTGTATTTTTCATACAGTTGCTCTAACCCTTCATACTGATGCGTAAAGCCGCATTTGCTGGCAGTGTTCACTACCAATATCTTTTTTCCTTTAAAATCGCTGAAATTGATGGTACCCCCTGTCAAACCATCAACCTTAAAATCGTAGATAGAACCGGCCGCCATACCCATAGATACAACCAATGCCATTAATAAAATTTTCATGTTTTATTTATTTTATCTACTAAAGTTAAAAGGATTTTCCCGATTCTGCTGTACCATTCTCCGCGCTTCATTCAATCGTTGGCATAACACAAAGCTGCAATACTTAACCGCGCGCCAGTAATTTCCAGTATGACGCTGCCGCATGCCTCAAAGGTTGCACCGGTTGTAACAACATCATCCACCAGAAGCAAGTGCTGATCAATAGCTTTTTGATTATCAATAATAAAAAACTTACCCTGCATGTTCTTCCAACGCTCTGTCCGGTTCTTTTTTGTTTGGGTTTCAGTAGGCTCTGCCCGGCAAACAATAGTTTCCCATACAGGTTTATTCAATACCTCAGCAATTCCCTTTGCAAGAACAGCCGCCTGGTTATAGCCTCTTTTACGTTCCCGGGCACTATAAAGCGGCATAGGCACAATGGCATCAATTGCCCGGAACCGGCCGGAGGCCTTTAATGCATTACCAAACTCAATGCCCAACTGGTGGCCCAGCGCTTTGTTGCCTCCATACTTCAGCTGGTGCATCATATGCTGCAAAGGCGATCCTTTTGAAAAATAGTAACGGGCCGTTGCGGCTTCAAACCGGATGCGGCCGGCAAATATTTTTTCAACCGGGTTATTGGCATGCCCCTCAAAACCGGTTGCAGGCAGCTCATGCAGGCATTGCAGGCAAAGCTGACTGTTCAGTGGCAGTGCATCGCTTGCACAACCGGCACAAATGTGCGGATAAAAGAGATGAATAAGGGCATTTTTTATTGCGTTGGCAGCAGACATAGGAGCTGTTTATTTTCTAAGATAACCCATTTTGGGGAATTACAGATTGATGCGACCGCCCGGGATTATTCCACAGCACCCGGTTTCAGAACAGGTACCGGTATATTTCTTCTACCCGGCTCATGCGGATCACCTCAATGTTAAAGCGGCTGGTGTTTTTAAGGGATTGATTGTACCTGGATACAATGATCTTTTCAAAACCCAGCTTTTCAGCCTCGGCAATCCGCTGATCAATCCTGTTTACAGCGCGGATCTCCCCGCTAAGGCCAACTTCCCCGGCAAAACACATGGTTTGAGGCAACGGAATATCTTCATAGGATGACAATAAAGCACATAATACGGCCAGGTCAATAGAAGGATCTTCTACTTTAATGCCCCCCGCAATATTCAGGAACACATCTTTTATGCCAAAATGGAAACCACCCCGTTTTTCCAAAACAGCCAGCAGCAACTGCAGCCGCCTCAGGTCAAAACCCGAAACCGTACGCTGTGGCGTTCCATAAACCGACTGCGTTACAAGAGACTGTATTTCAATAAGTAATGGACGAACCCCTTCAATAGTGGCTGCAATAGCGATGCCGCTTAGCTGCTCCTCTTTTTGGGTGATCAGTATTTCAGACGGGTTCATTACCCCCCGCATTCCGGAATCGGTCATTTCATAGATCCCCAGTTCTGAAGTGCTCCCGAAACGGTTTTTCAGCGTGCGCAAAATGCGGTATGCATAATGCCGGTCGCCCTCAAACTGCAATACCACGTCTACCATATGCTCCAGGATCTTGGGCCCCGCAATACCCCCCTCCTTTGTGATATGACCAATTAAAAAAACGGGGGTCCCGGTCTCTTTTGCATAACGCAGAAATTCAGCAGCGCATTCTTTTATTTGTGATATGCTGCCGGGGGATGCATCAATAACAGGCGACTGTAAGGTCTGGATCGAATCTACAATCACTACCTGCGGCTTTAATTTTTTTATCTCCTGGAAGATCGTTTGGGTTGCTGTTTCTGTTAAAAGAAAAAACTGGTCATTCACCTTTGTTTTTTCATTGACCATCAACCGGTCTGCGCGCATCTTTATCTGCTGTTCACTTTCCTCTCCGCTCACGTACAATACGCTCCTGTTTTTAAAATGCAGGCCACATTGCAGGAACAGAGTGCTTTTGCCAATACCCGGCTCTCCGGCTATCAAAATAAGGCTGCCGCTAACAATACCTCCTCCCAAAACCCTGTTCAGCTCTGCATCCTGGGTTATGATCCTTTTTTCTTCACCACTTTCTATTTCATGCAGGGCAATGACTTTGTTTGCTCTTTTGATTGCTGATGTATACTGATCCCAGTTGGCTTTATCCGTTCCTTTCTCAATCACTTCTTCTACAAAAGTATTCCACTGCCCGCATGACGGGCACTGCCCCAGCCATTTCACACTTTCATATCCACAATTCTGACAGAAAAAAGATTTTTTAACTTTAGCCATATACAATTTGTAATTTTTGATGATTTATTGCTGAATAAAACATTCAGTTTATGCTGCATAGCGCCAAATAATGACTGTAAAAATGCATTTTAAATATTAACGATTGCTACAAAAAAAGCAGTAAGAAAACATTACTGCCAAAAAGTAAAAAGGCCAGTCTTCCGACTGACCTTAATACTTACTAACCCATTAAATTCTGATACTAAGGTACAAATCCGGAGCAGAAATAAAAAATCAAATTCCGTAAACCTTTGGTTAAGAAATAATAAACTGATGAAATAGCAGTTGTCAAAAAATTCATAACACATTACAAATCAAATATATAACGAAAAAACATCTCTTAAAATATCCTTAAAAAAACTTATCTACATGACAAAAAGTCTGTTCGATTGTTAAATATAGGGTTGGAAACAGATTTGCATAAAAAAGAAAAAAGAAAGAAAGCATGACACCAGGAATTATGATGGTTTCGATACTGTTTATGGGCATCAGCATGATTGTATCGATGATTTTAAAAGGTAAGTTTACGCGTTACAGCAAAGTGCCCCTTTCCTCCGGCCTAAGCGGAAAGGAGGTGGCTGAAAGGATGTTGCGGGAAAACGGTATTTATGATGTACAGGTAACTTCCGTACCAGGATTTTTAAGCGATCACTATGACCCGGCTAAAAAAACCGTGAACCTGAGCCCGGATGTTTACGAAGGTAGTACCGTAGCCGCAGCTGCCGTTGCAGCCCATGAATGCGGGCACGCCGTACAGCATGCTGCCCAATATGCCCCCTTACAACTGCGTAGCAGGCTGGTGCCGGCTGTACAGTTCAGCTCGGCAATTGTAAACTGGGTATTGCTGGCGGGCTTAATTATGGCAGCATCCGGAAGCTATACATTGCTTCTTATCGGGATCGTTCTGATGGCCATTACTGTATTGTTTTCACTGATAACGCTGCCGGTGGAATTTGATGCCAGCAAAAGAGCCTTAGCCTGGCTGAACCATACCAATATTACTAACAACCGGGAATATCCGATGGCTAAAGATGCATTAAAATGGGCCGCTACCACTTATGTAGTTGCTGCCCTGGCAGCGGTTGTAATGCTGTTGCAATACATTTCCATATTGACCGGACGCAGGGATTAAAGGCGATTTCCCTTCCTGATATAAGGCAATGCTGATCACAACTTTTTCAGTATTGCCTTTGTTTTTTCAAGCAGCCGGACGCGGTCTCCTTCCATTCCGCCGGCAGAATAAATATTCATTTCAATTTCTGTAAGCATGTGAAAGACCTCATCCTGCAGCGGTACCGGGACTTTTCTTTGCGTCATAGTTTCTTTCAACGTAGATTTATAAAAAAGCTTGGCCGGAACCTGGTATTTCTGCTCAAAGAAACGGATCATTCCCTGTCTTAATGTGGTGTAAAAAAGACTTCCGGGTTTTGTTACCGCATCTTCCGCCGGCTGCAACAGCTCTTCCACACCGGAACCAGGCTGATCCGTCTGAACAGGTTGTACCTGCTGCTTTAACATTACCTGGCGCATCGGTTGCTGCTGCCCTTTATTGCGGAACATTTTCCTTAACAGGAGGATCAGCAGCAATAATGCAACAATGCCAATACCCAGCAGCAAGGCGCCGTAGTGATCGTTGCGCTCTGCCTGTGTGTTCACTGCGCCTGCAGGTGCATTTACAGCCCCTTCCCGTACATAAAAAGTTACCGGAGGATTACTGACGGTATTATACCTGTTCCGGACAGCATCAAAATAAGAGAACTGTACCGGCATAATGGTGTAAGCACCTACTTTTGACGAGGAAAAAGGAAAAGTAAAGATCTTTACACCCGGTGCGTTTTTATCATTACGGTCATATTGTTCCTGTACGGTTGCTGTTGCTGCAGTTACGCCTGAGGGCCATTGCACAACGGGTTGTGTTACCCGAGAAAAGTCGCCCGTACCGGAAATCGTTATCAGCAAGCTGCCCTGTTCCCCCGGATTAAGGTTTACCTTAGAAAGCCGCACATTCATTTTAAAATCACCAACTGCGCCATTATAAACTGCGGGCTTTGCGTTGGCCGGCGCCTCCTGCACATTGACCGTAATAGGAACGGATGCTATAGAAACGCGGTATTCTCCATTTTTCAGGAAGCTGTCATCAATACCGTCCAGTAAAGAGCTGCGGTTCCCGGAGGCATCTATCAGCCTGATCCGGTTACTCAATATCATAGGATCCAGCACCAACCTGCCGGCCTCCAGGGGAGTTAGCTGAATCTTTCGCAGGGTATGCACATCAAAACTTTTGCCGTCAATGGTCTGTCGGTTTACAATATCATCACCCGAAGCGATCAGGTCACGCAATTCAAAACCGGCAAAATCCGGGTCTTTAATTACCTCTGAAACAGATTCCAGGGATGAATACAGTTTATAGGTAACCACGATGGGCTCTCCTACATAGCAATTGGTTTTATTCACATAAACGTTCAGGTAAAGATTGTTTTTTATGCGTGCGTCCAGCGTGCTGTTCTGCGCAAAAACAATTGGGGATGCCATTAATGCCAGCGCCCATAAGACCAACTGTTTTATACCTTTCTGAAAAATCTTCATCATTTTTTATAAATCGCCCAATTGCGGCCGTATAATAATATCTTCAACACAGGCTGCAGCAGAAAGTTGTGTAGTCGCTTCAATCAGCTTAGCAATATCACCCGCTTCCATGATCCGTTTTTCGCTGTTGTCAAAGTCGCCCCAGGACGCTGTCATCACCGCCCCGGGAAAAAAGGCACTTACCTTAATACCATATGGCTTTAGCTCCTGCCGCAGGTTCTGGCTAAAGCCATTCATTGCAAATTTACTGATACTGTAAGAACCCCCGTTTGGATAGGCCTGCAGGCCGGCAACCGAACAGATATTAAAAATAAACCCCCTTGCGTTCTTTTTCATGGCCGGCAACACTGTTCTTGTAAGATGGTAGGCGCTGTACAGGTTTACCGCCATCTGGCTTTCCAGTACGCCTTCTGCCTCATCGCTGATGTTACCAGGCTCAAATAAACCGGCATTATTAACCAGTATATCCGGGGTGCCCTTCTCCAACGCCCATTTACCCAGGGCAATGGCTTCTTCTTTTACAGAAAGATCAAATGCTTTTGCATAAAACACCGCATCCGGGTAATGAGTTTGCAGGGTTTCCATTGTTTTATACAACTTCAGATCGTTTCTTGATGAAAGCAGGAGTGTGTTTCCTTGTTTTGCAAACACTTCTGCAATAGCCAGTCCTATCCCCTGCGATGCGCCGGTAATTAAAATATGCATATACTGCTTTGTTTACTTCTGCGAAGTAAGCATAATTTTTTTTATGGTTTCGTTAAAGCGCGGGGCGCACTGTTTTTTTGAAGGTATCCATAACTGTTAGTGATCAGCCAGCTTCCCTTAATTGCCTGCATTGTTTTTATTATCTTAGCCTCAAAATTGATCCGTGTATATCCATCAGCAGTTTTGTATTTCTCCGCAGCGCACCGCCGGTAGCCCTGATCTTGAAAAAGTCATCACATCCTCCGAAGGTAAGCTGGTTGCCATTGAGCCCGCACTGGAAGGCGTGCCTCCGGGCATGCTGCGCAGAATGAGCAAAGCGGTGCGTATGGGCATTGGAGCCGGCCTTCCCTTACTGAAAGAGGTGGTTCCGGATGGAATCATTATAGGAACCGCCAACGGGGGAATGGAAGATTGCATTAAATTCCTCAACCAGATCATTGATTATAATGAAGGCATGCTGACCCCCGGCAATTTTGTACAAAGTACTCCTAATGCCATTGCCGGCCAGTTAAGCCTTATAAAAAAGAACCGGAATTACAATGCCACGCATGTACACCTGGGGCTGGCTTTTGAGAATGCCCTTACTGATGCAAAAATGTTTCTTAGTGAGCACCCGGGAAACAGCTACCTTACAGGTGCAGTAGATGAAATATCTACCTACAATTATAATATTGACCGCCTGGCGGGGTGGTACGATCCCCTGCTGACCAACACAGACCTTTATACCGCCGGTCATAGCGCAACCATTGCCGGTGAAGGAGCTGCAATGTTCTTATTAAGCGGAACCGCAACCGGCGCTATTGCAAAAATTGAATCTGTGAGCACCCTGCATACAACAGAAGTGTCAGCAATTGCCCGGCACTTAGAAGCCTTGTTGGAGGCATATCCTGTAACTGCCACTACCCTATTAATTTCGGGGGAAAACGGAGACCGCCGTTACCAATTCTTTTATGATGCGTTTGAAAAGTACGCCGGTACTGCGCCCGTTATCCGCTTTAAGCACCTGACGGGGGAATACCCAACAGCCGCGTCCTTTGCGGTATGGCTTGCCGCACAGGCTTTCCAGGATCTGCAGTTACCGGATCACCTGTTTAAAAAAGGAGCTTCCCTGCAGAAAGCGGACCGGGTCATTCTCTATAATCAGTACCACGGTCAGCAGCATAGTTTTATCATTATTTCTGAAAAATAAGTTTACCTTTCCTGATCACACTTGCTTATTCTCAAAAGATCAAAACCTTCCGGGGTAATCCGGCTCCGTTAAAATCAATATCCGCTACAAACGTTGAGCTCATCTATGATTATCTTTCCGTAGGTAAATTTAAAAATGAAGAGGATCATGTAGCCAAGAAAACCGAGGAATACAACAAAAAGAACCGGGTTGCGGGGATAAATGGGCTGCTTCCTGGAAAGATGACCGTTCCCATGCCTATGAACCCAAGTTCCTTGAGCTCTTTTTAAAGACCAGCAACCTTAAAAATGAAAAAGAGGGCCCATACATGCTCATCTTCCACACTACCTTTATTGAGCCGGGCTTTAACGCAGGCGCATGGAGAAGGAACGCTTATATTGACGCTACCGTTACCATCGTAGCAACCGCCAACAGGAATCATATTATCGCTGTTCTGAATGTAGATAATGCGCCGAACAGAGATGTTATGGGCGTTGATTATGGTAGAAGCTGGCGGATCTCGGAAGCATATGCCAAGGCAGGAAAATTCCTGGCAAAATACATCTGGTAACCTTTTGGGAGAACAGGGTTATACTGGTGGTGACTAAACGGCGTCTTGATTGTCACCCCGAAACTTTGGAAGAGCTTGACGAAATATAGACATCGTCAAGCAGCCAATGATATGTTACTTTATATATCAGAGATCAATCACACTTATCGTCATGCCGAGCACAGCCGAGGCATCTCTAACCCATGAAGAGACCTCTCCGCTTCGGTCGAGGTGACGGTAAAAACGTGTCATAGCCTCATCCGAACGTTCGGATGTTTTTGCGCCGCAAATGAAAAATCAGGCTGACATTACTTTTTGGTCAGCCCCAGAAAAGATCATCGTATGATTCCCGCAGGTTTTCGGACGCGGATCCGCATTGATCATCTACAGCAATCTGCGTTCCAAAGCTTTGGAACTGCGGTAAAAATAAATAACCACTTATGGTTAACAGGGCAACAGAATCAGCCAGCTATTGCGCCGGCTGCTGCTTCTCCTGTTTCTATGGCGCCTTCCATAAACTCCTGCTAGTCTGCAAGGTGCTCTCCTGCAAAATATACATCCCGAAAGGACTTTTTTAATTCCGGCTGCACCCCAAACCATTGCCCTGGCTTATAGACTGCATACGCACCGTAAGAATAAGCATCGTTACCCCAGTAATAATTGACCTGCTTTCGATAATAGTAATGGGTGTGTCTTTCTTTTTTAACCGGTAAGCGGCCGCCAGCCCTGCAAGGCCAGCGCCAATAATAATGACTCCCGGTTTTTTAGAAGGATACGGGCGGGCGGGGATCACACCGGGCAGAGCCAACGCTCCTGCAGACAGCATACCCTGATAAATAAAACGGCGGCGGTGCATTGTTCTTGCTCAGGCCATGAAGGTAGTTTTGTAAAAAACGATTTCCTATACCTGAATCCCGCGACACTTTATTTTTTAACGGCTTCCATTATTACACCTAATGAAGTTTCTTCCAGAACGATTCTTTCCGGCCGGCCTCCTTTTGTTTCCCATTTTATGAGCCTGATAAAGCCTCCCTCAATTTCAATACCGGTGATGTCCCCGTCTGAGAAGCAGCAGCAGCCTGAATTAAAATAAGTGGGCAAAATCCTGTTATAATCAAGTAACAATGTATCGAACCGTTTCCGGAAAGCAATGGTTTCCTCTTTTATCCTTTCAATAGTGACTGCATCACTCTTTAATTTTGCAATTTCCATCTGCCGGTACAGACGTTCAATATGGGTGAGCGATTCAAAGACCGGCTGGTGGGTATGCCCCGTAATTAAAAGAATAGCATCCTGCTCTGAAGACCATTCATACATAATTTCATTATGCAATGTTTTTTTATAATCATTGTTGGAAGGTTCATTGGGGTTGATCTGCAGGCAGGCCTGCAGCGGTCCCCAGATCTTTGATATAAAGAATTTAGAGAACCAGTTACCATCGCTGTTTGCGTCGCCCTGATGGCCATGGGTACAGAATATACGGAGCGGCCTTCCGTTAATGATGGTTTGCAGGATCACGCCTTCATAAGCCTTTATTTTTTTCCCGAACACGGCTTCCAGCTCCAGCCCGGCCAGGGGATCATTGCCCCAATACAGATCATGATTGCCAATAACTTTTATAAAAGCATCTCTTTGCACAAATGCTTTCTCCGCCTCAAATGGCTCACCATTAAATTTTTTTACCCTGAACAGCGGGTTTTCCCACAGCTCTTCACAATCGCCCAGGTTTATAAAAGAAAAAAGGCTGGTATTATAATAGTTCAATGCAGCCACATAGGCAGGTGCGGCCAGCCGGAAATCGTCGGCACCATTACGCGCGCCTTTGTGCTGATCTGAGAAAATGATGTATTTATCTTTCTGTAAATCAAAATCAATCAGCAGGCCCAGCTTACTCTGATGGTCTGATATGCGGTTGAACAATTTGGTGAGTGCATCAAATACTTTTATTTTATCAGGATCTGAATCAAATTTTTTGGCGGCCCATAGAACGGGTTTTAGCAGCAGGAACCGGAGAAAGCGACGCATGGTTTCAAAAATACTGCATTTGAGATTCAGAAATCCTAAAATTCCGCTGACGGCTTCTCTATTTTCAGAATGGTGCAAACCAATCCCGGGTCAGGCAGGCACGATCCGTTTGACAAAGGTTCTGCAGCCGCCCGGCGAAACAACACTTTTTCAATTTTACCCGGTTTTTCTGCCAAAGCGAACCAACCAGGCGTACAGTCCATTCCTGTAGGACTGCCCAGAAAAAACATTGCAATGATTTTTGCAACTTAAATGTGTATTGAAGGAGCTTAAGAATACCTACCGGTAAAAATTACATACCGGGATAAATGGGACCATAACGGAGTTTTTTGGTGCGACGATAGGAACCCTTTTCAGGATAAATAATATCATGAGCAGTTTCGTATCCCTCGTTAGACGTTTCCAGTAAACGCCTCATAGCGTTCCTCCTGCGCACCTCACAAATAGCACCTGTTACAGCCGATGCTGCAACTCCTAATAGCACAAAACCTATTAAACGATACGATTTCTTCATCACTCAAAATTTACTCTTTCATAAGTGTAAGATATGAAATAAATGGCAAAATTTATGCAGTTTTTTCCTTGTTTTAAAACAAATGAACGTTAGCCGCCATTACCTCTATCTGTACACAAATCTATTTATGAACCTGCCAATAACTATATAAGCTATTGCTAATTCATAATAACTTAACACAGATGAATTTCAATTGTTGGGGACCCTGTTAAAATTAAGTTTTCTTTATGGCAAATGTTTATTAACCACCCTGCTTTTTCATTTCTCCCGTTTTATCTCTGAAATACCCGTACATAGTCTACCTCCATAACAGCCTTGCTGAGGTTTTCATCCATACCATGTGCGCCTCCCCAGTTACCGCCCATTGCAACATTTAAGATCAGGTGAAATTGCTGATCAAACGGCCATTCGGCAAAGCCTTTACGGGTATTGCTGAACGAAAAAAAGCGTTGATCATCTACAAAAAAATCAATCCGGTCCTTATTCCATTCCATAGCGTACACATGGAATGTTTTATCTGCATCGTTCAGATAAAAGCCTTTTGTTTTTTGCGTACCAATAACGTGGTTAAATGTTTTTGTATGCACACTGCTATAAACAGTATCAGAATTAAATCCTACATTTTCCATTATATCAATTTCACCGCTTGCTGGCCAGCCTCCGTATTTCCAGTTTGTTGGCAGCATCCATATTGCAGGCCAGGTACCTTTACCGGCAGGCAGTTTAGCGCTGACTTCCACCCGGCCATACAGCCAATCGCCCTTGCCTTTGGTAACCAGCCTCGCTGATGTATACGTATTTTTCCCCCTCTTCTCCTTTTTTGCAATAATCAACAGCTTCCCGTTTTTTATGACCGCATTATTAGAGTCTGCCTTTGTATAGTATTCCAGCTCGTTATTACCCCAGCCATTTCCTCCTACATCATAGCCCCATCTGGCAGCATCCGGCAATCCATCTTTATTAAACTCATCGCTCCATACCAGCTTCCATCCTTTTGAAACAGGCGCGGTCTTCATACGCTCTGCTAACAGCTCCGGTTCATTAGTAGTAATAAAATCAAAGCCATTGGCCAGGAGCCAGTCCATTTCCGCGGCATCATTCACCGTCCAGGCATTTAAGGCAATATGGTTCTTCTTTGCCTGTGCAATCCATTCCGGATTCTTTTGAAATACAGAGAAATGGTAATCGGCCCCGTCAATGTTATCCTGTTTCAGCGCTGCTGGGGATTTATCTCCATTCAGATATTGTACGTGCGCTTGGGGATCCAGTTGTTTTACTTTTTTACAGATCTCATAATCAAAACTGATGTAAATGGTTTTAGGCGCAGCGTACAGCTGGTGTACCATCTTTACCACGCGCTCTGCAACCTGCTGCCCCCGCTCCTTACTGACCACAGATGGTTTTATTTCCAGCACCAGCTTTGTAGACCGGTTATCCTGTAAACCGGCCAAAAGATATTCGCGCAATGTTGGCAGTCTTTCTCCATTTGACAAAGGGGTCTGTTCTAACACTGCATACGTGGTTTTTTCAATGGTCTGTTTATTATAATGCGGATCATGATTGATAACCAGTGAATCGTCGGATGTCATTTGCACATCAAACTCTGAACCGGCGCATTGTAATGCAATGGCCTGTTTTAAAGAGGCTATCGAATTTTCCGGCAGTCCGTTCTTTTTAAATGCCCCGCGATGGGCCACTATACCATTGCCGGAAGGTTTGTCTTTATCAGTAACCGGGTTCGCAAATGCCAGTGCGGCCAATAAACATAAAATTCCTGTGCCTGTAATTAATTTCAACATGATTCTCCAGTTTTATAATCGCTATATCAGAATTGTTTGTATTGAATGTTTTAAGGCATTTATTGCAACTGCTTTGCCTTTTATCCAAAGATTGTATTGCAGGTCATGACCGCCTTTATTCATTACTATAACGGCTATTCTGCCATCAGTATTGAGAAACCCTGTTCCCAGCAGATCGGTACGATTGGTAGCTACTGCAATGCGCCTTGCGCCCGGGCGGACAAATTTTGAAAAATGCCCCAGGTAGTAATAGGCGCTGGTATAAATGAGCCGGCCGGTCCTGGTATCGGCATGCACCGGCGCAAAACAGAAATTACCAACATGATTGGGGCCACCGGTTTCATCAAGCAACACATTCCAGTCTGTCCAGCCTGCGGCACCGGCATTAAAGTCGTTGATCATAGACATGCCATACTTTTCTCCGAGATTCCAGTTATGAATGCTGTCCATTGAAAACTTTTCCCTGCAGCCTTCCGTAAACAGCAACTGTTTACCGGGGAACGCTTCAGCGGTCCTTCTAAGATTTTCAAACATCATATCGCTGCCGGTCCAGGTTTCATACCAATGATAACCAATTCCCCAAACATACTTTGCAACATCAGGATCTGCTAATGTGGTGCTTGCACGCTGATAGATCAGATCGCGGTTATGGTCCCATATGATCAGTTTTTTATCCTGTATGCCCGCTTTTTCCAGGGCCGGCCCAAGGGCTGTTTTTATAAAATCCGCCTCCTGTTCTGCTGTATAAATACAGGATTCCCATTTTTGGGTTGCCATAGGCTCATTTTGTACAGAAAGCCCCCAAACAGGTATTGCCTGTTTTTCAAGTGCGTTGATGTATTTTATATAATACTCCGCCCAGGAATGATAAAAATCTTTTTTCAGGCTGCCTCCGTGCAGCATATCATTATTATCCTTCATCCATGCAGGAGGGCTCCAGGGGCTTACAAACAACTTCAGCTTTCCTTTGGCAATTGCCATAGCCCGTTTAATGAACGGGAGCTTATATTTTTCATCGTGCGCAATATTGAATGAATTTAAGAGTGAATCATTATCGGCCACGTAATTATAAGTATCGCTGGAAAAGTCGCAGCTATTGATGTTGGTTCTGGCTAATGTATACCCGATTCCTGCTGCCGGGTCATAATAGGCATTTAATAAAGAGTCCTGGGTAGCAGCCGGCAGTTTTGCCAATGTTTCAGCTGCAGCATCTGTAATGGCTCCGCCAATGCCCACAATGGTCTGAAATGCTTTTGACGGATCTGCAAAAACGCAGACCTGGGTTTCTTTGGGCTGCCCCATATCAGTAAACCCTTTCCCACTGTCTGTTTCCAAAAGCCGGTAACCGGCTGTATCTGCGGAGGTATAAATGGATGCAGTTCTCCCCTCAAGAGAAAAAGACGGAGCGTTGCTTTCTTCTTTTGTTAATGCGTTCATCGTCGTTTGCGGATTATTACAGCCCAACAGGGCTATTGCAAAAGCAAGATTAAAAACTTTTTTCATCTGTATATTTTTTTATGCCGGCGGGTCCGGAAATCCTTTACCGGAAGAAAAGGCCTGTTTTCCTGCCTATTACTGTAATGCCTGGTAGACCAGGGCTTTAAATTTATCGCCCAGTTCACCATGGCTGAACGGCCATTGCTGCACAAACAGCAGCGCCACTATATGTTCCCGGGGGTCTCCCCAATAGGTTGTGCCAAAGAAACCGCCCCAGGCAAAGCTTCCGGCAGACTGGCCCAGCTTGAGGAACCCTTTATCCGTGGTTATTTCAAACCCCAATCCGAATTTATTGGCGCCAAAGGGCAACTCCCCGATCTGGTTTTGCGTCATCATTTCCACAGTATGTCTTGACAGCAGGCGTTTGCCGTTATATTCTCCCTTGTTCACCATCATTTGCAGAAAGGCGGCATAGTCTGCAGTGGTGGATACCAAGCCTGCTCCTCCGGAAAAATACCCGTTATTGTTTACCGGGTAATCAACGGATATGCCACGGAATGTGGTATCTGCCCATGGAATGAGTGCTTTTGTTATTTTATCTTCTGTATAAACGCTTACCAGCCGGGAGCGTTTTGCATCAGGCAAATGAAAATAGGTATCTTTCATTCCCAGCGGCTCAAAGATCCGTTTACGGAAGAAATCATTCAGGCTCATGCCGGAGACCACTTCTACCAGCCTGCCCAAAACATCCACGCTTAAACTATAAGTAAAGCCATCACCCGGCTGGTGCACTAATGGCAGGGTGCCCAGCTTATCAATGGCATCTGCCAGTTTCTGAGGATGTGGCAAAAAACCTGCAGGTATACCCGCCTTTGCATAAATCGCCTTCATTTTCGGCGAGCCGATCTGCGCATAATCCAGCCCGGAAGTATGGGTAAGCAGATCCCGGATCGTTATTTCCCGTTTTGCAGGAACGGTTGTATAACTGCTGTCCTTTTCATTAAACTGATCCAGCACTCCGGGATGAGCGAAGGACGGAATGTACTTTGAAATGGGATCATCCAGCAGGAATTTTCCTTCCTCAAACAGCATCATCACCGCCACACTGGTAATGGCCTTTGTTTGGGAAGCAATGCGGAAAATGTCATCCGTTTTTAAAGAAGCATTGGTTTGCGCATTGCCGGTGCCAAACGCTTTGTTATAAACAATAACGCCATCATGTGCAATAAAGGCGGTGGCGCCTTTGATCCAGCCATGCCGGATATATTCTTTAATGACCGCATCAATGCGCTGCAGGCGTTCGTCAGAAAATCCGTTGGATGCTGCAGGCCCTGGCATTAATACTTTGGATTGTGCAGCTATGGTCAACTGCAGCACCATTCCAACACTTAGCAAGCCCCATTTTTTCATTTCAGCAATTTGGCTTCTAAGCTACAAATAAATCAGCAGTATTGCGCCTGGTAAAAATCATTGGCTCAGGGTTGTGCAGCATCCCCAGAATAACACTGATGATAATGCTGCGCGCTCTTCAGTACACCAATTAATTCTTGTTCTCCTCAGATTGCCCTGACTTACGCGGGATTCCTGATTTACTTTTCTGTGAAACTCCTGCCTCGCCGGCAGGCGCGTATTCATCGGGCCTTTCCAAAGACTTGTCTCCCGCTGAATGCGCAGACTTATGCAGGGTTTTCCATTGACTTTTCTGCGAAATGTGCTGCGGAAACCTTGCTCTATTTTTTTAAGGACGCCATATCAATAACAAAGCGGTATTTCACATCGCCTTTGAGCAGGCGTTCATATGCCTCATTGATCTGCTGGATATTGATGCGCTCAATGTCGGCTACAATGTTGTGCTCTCCACAGAAATCTAGCATTTCCTGGGTTTCGGCAATGCCTCCAATGGTGGAGCCGGAAAAACTTTTCCTGCCCGGTATCAGGCTGAAGGCCTGGACCGGCAGGGGATTTTCCGGTGCGCCCACTAATGCTAATGTGCCATCTATCCTAAGCAAGGCCAGGTATGCATTAATATCATGCGCTGCGGAAACACAATCCAGGATAAAATGCAGCGATCCGTTATAGGCTTTCATTTGTTCCGGGTCTTTGGATAGCACCACTTCATCCGCGCCCAGGCGCCTGGCATCTTCAAACTTTGATTCAGAAGTTGTAAATACCACTACCTCAGCCCCCAGGGCCTTTGCCAGCTTAATGCCCATATGCCCCAGCCCACCAATGCCAACAATACCTACCTTTTTCCCCGGCCCTGCCTGCCAGTGCCTTAAAGGAGACCAGGTTGTGATTCCGGCACAAAGCAGGGGCGCCGTTGCAGCCAGCTCAAGATTTTCCGGAACCCGCAGCACAAAGTGCTCATCGGCCACAATACGTTCTGAATAGCCGCCATAGGTCTGGCCGCCCAGGAATTTATCCGGGTCGTTATAGGTTAAGGTATTCCCATTTTCGCAGTATTGTTCCAATCCTTCCTGGCAATGAGCACACTCCCGGCAGGAGTCTACCATACAGCCGATCGCGGCCAGGTCGCCCACCTTAAATTTCTTTACATGATCGCCCACGGCTACTATCTTTCCTACGATCTCATGACCCGGAACAACAGGGTAAACGGTATTGTGCCATTCGTTCCTTACCGTATGCAGGTCGGAATGGCATACACCGCAATAGAGGATCTCGATCTCCACATCATGCGGTGTAACGGTTCTGCGCTGAATATTTAATGCAGCCAGCGGTACTGTTGCTGCCTGCGTGCCATATGCTTTTGCTGAAAATGTTTCCATTGTATATCTGTTTTAAAATTTATTATTTTATTCTTTATGCTCCTTTTTTAATGCGCAGCTCATCAAAGTTTCTATAATGCTGTTCACTGCATTCATTCCATTGGGGAAACCAATATACGGAATGCATTGTACAATTGCTGTTATTATTTCGTGCCAGTGAATAATGTTTTCCGGTACTATTTATTACATTCCCTTTTTACAGGCTGTGCCGGTTTATCGTGTTCCTGGTTCTGACCCGGAAATAACTGTCACAAATTTCAAAAATTAATGCGCCCGATGAACATCATAGAGATCGTCATCCGAATGATCGGATTCCATGAACCTGCTACCGCAGGCAGGCTTACATGCAGCGCTTTTCTGGTACCTGTTACTGATACCGCTGCCGCAGCATTTTCATCATATACAGGTTTACAGCCCACTGGTCTACCACCGGTTGCTGTGTATAGGGCTGTGCAGGCATATAGGTAGGCGGGCCAAACTCTGTAAGCACGGTCATTACCTCCCCGTTCCGGCGTTTTCGTTCAGCAATTTTATCCCACCATGCAAAATGCTGTTTTATTGTTGCTTCCCATTCCGGGGCGCGGGGGTCATTGATCTGCGGCCCTTCCGGGTGCCCGATGCGGGCATGAAAATGTGCTGTATGCTCTAAGGCGGCAGCTACTGCTCCGGCCTGGTCTTCCAGCATGCTCTCATGCACATTGCACCAGTGAGAAATATCCAATGTTAATTTTAATGACGGATTTTTATTAATAAATTTTTTTGTGATATGGGCTGCAAATAGCATGCGTGAGCGATGCGTTTCATGGTACATCTTTACGCCCGTTTGTTTTTCAAGACCTGCGGCAACATCAATAAACGACTGGTTCTGCTCTTCTTCAAAAAAATCACGCCCGGAATGGCAGTTGATATAGAGGGGTTGTAGTATTGTATTAGCAGCCGCCCCTGCGGTAACCGTTCTGAAGGTTTCCAGTTGCTGCTTCCAATCCGGCTCATCGCCCCGGCAAAGAAAAGCAATTTTCAGCCCCTGCTTTTTTGCGGCTGTTAAGATCGCCTCCTGCTGTTGCCGGTCTGCGGGCCACAGCACTTCTACCCCATCATATCCATCCTGTTTTGCTTTTTCACAAAACGCTGTGGCCGTTCCGTTAAAGCCCCAGTTGGTTGCCATTACCAGTAATTGAAACCCTGCGCCGGCAGGCATCTTCAGGAGATCCGGGTTTGCTGTAACTGCTGTAAACGGGGTCAGCAAACCTGCCACTGCTGCGGATGATGATTTTAAGAAATTTCTTCTGCTCTGATCCATGTTGTTCATTTTAAGCAATCATTGTATGTTTTGTGCAACCGGCAATTACTAAACAGGTTCCGCTTTTTTAAATTGATCCTTTCAGAAGGCTGCACATCGTAAAAATACACTATTTGGGCTTTGTTGCCCCGGCAATGGTCCTGCACCAAACGACATATACAGGACAGCAGCACAAAAGGCCGTCATTGTAATGAACTTTTCATCCTGTTTGCCAGATACCCTACCAGACAAGCGTGGCTACGGAACCCGCCGGAAGGCTGATAGGAGCACCGGCCTTTCCATCCTGCAACTTAAAGGAAACAGGGGTTACATTTTCGTTCAGCACCAGCAATACTTTTTTACCGGCCGGGGTTATAAACGCCACATTGGAGAGGCCGTTCACCTGTGCGCTTTCAATTCTTCTGGCCCCCGGCGGAATAAATTTTGACGCATGGGCTATGATATAATAGGAAACATTGCGTGTAAAGGAGTTCCCGTTTATGGTAACAGCGCCTTTGCATTCTGTACAGCCCCCGGGCGTATGAGGCCGGAAGGAAGGGTCATTTGCCAGGTTCCATTCCAATGCTATTTTGCTCCAGTTATGCAGGGTGCCGATGATCACATTTTTTATATGCCACAGCAAAGTGGTGTTAAATGGTTCCCGGCTGCCGGTCCATTGTTCCGTAAAATACAGCTGCTTATCCGGATGCCGGTCATGCAGCTGCCCCATGGCGCTTACCTCCCCGGCATATAAATGAAAGGCCGCGCCGTCTACATATTTTGATGCACCCGGGTCCTGGTATATCGTATCCGCATACAGAGGTTTATCCAGGTTATGATCATATACCACAATCTTTGTCCGGATATTATTTTTTGCAAAGGCAGGTCCGAGGTGGTTCTTTATAAAGTCCCGTTGCATCGTAGCCGTCATATAAAGGCTTGGATTATTACCGGGATGGTACGGCTCATTCTGCGGGGTAATGGCATTAATAGTAATTCCTTCTGCCTGCATTGCCTGAATGTATTTTACAAAATAGGTGGCATACGCATCATAATAATCCGGCTTGAGTGATCCGCCTTTGGTACTGTTATTATCTTTCATCCAGGCAGGGGCGCTCCAGGGCGCTGCAATGATCTTTATAGCGGGATTAATGGCCAGGATCCTCTTTAAAACGGGGATCAGATTGGATTGATCCGGCGCCAGGCTGAATTTTGACTGATCAACATCTGTTTCCCCCGCGGGAAGATCATTATAGGAAAAAGTAACAGAATCCAGGTCAGAAGCGCCGACGCTTAACCGCAGATAACTGACGCCAATAGCATTGGCATTATTACCAAACAATTCTTCCAGCAATGCCTGTTTTTTTTCCGCAGGCAATTGGTTGATCAGCACTGCGCTGCCGCCCGTAAGCGTATAACCAAACCCGTCTACCGTTTGATATTGCCGGGACGTATCTATAGTGATCACCGGGCTATTGCCTGCTACCTCCGCAGTGCTCAGATCTGTTTTTTGTAACAAAGCAGACTGGTCTGCTTTGGTGATCCATGCGTCCGGATGGAGTATATCATATTCTGCCGGCCCATTGGTCTTGCCGGGGCTGGCTTTTTTATTACATTGGATAAATAAAAGCGCCAATCCGATGGCCGGTAAGCTCCATAAGCGTTTTTTCATCATAACATACATTTAATACCCGGGGTTTTGTACCAGTTTAGGGTTGAGATCCAGTTGCTGCTGGGGTATAGGGTATATAAGCTGGGTAGACTGCACATTATAGTTAAGGCTTTTACCGCTGCCATCCTGTTGCGCATTCATAACCGTAATTGCCGTCCCTGTTCTTAATAAATCAAATCTTCTATGTCCCTCAAACGCCAGTTCAAGCCGCCTTTCTTTTGCTATTGCATTTGCCATATCCTGCTGTGTATTGGCTGTGGTGTTTGGAAGGTGCACCCTGTTCCTGACCCGGTTTAATAACGCGGCGGCCTGGCCTGTATTATTTTTGGCATTATAGGCTTCCGCCCTTAGCAATAAGATATCGGCCAGCCTGATCGGGTAAAAGTCATTGGTGCCGTTAGTTGGATCATTATACTTCGACAAAACAGGATAGTTGAATGGATTTTTCCAGTAGTTGTCGCTCCATCCGTAAGTCACAAATGTTACAGATGCATGCAAGCGGATGGAATCGCCTTCTGCTCTAAAGGTATTTACCAGGTCATTGGTAGGTGTTGAAAATTTCTTCCACCCTTCCCCGATAAACTGGCTGGGTATCCAATTGCCAACAACAGAGTACCCCTGATAATAAAATTCCCAGATGGCTTCACTATTATTTTTGTGTGCATTATCCCATAAAAAAGTATAATCGGGCAACAGGCTGTAATTAGGAATTACCTGATCGCAATAATAAGCCACCGAATCCCAGTTGGGTTCAGGCATAGTAGCATGCACTTTTGCAAGCATGGCATTGGCTGCTCCTTTGGTCACGATCATTTTTGTTTTTTGCGTATTGTCATTTCTAACATTTGCCCTTGCATACCATAAATCATTAAGAATAGCATTGTATACCGTATCGGGTGCAGCTGGCGGCACTATCGTGGATTGAATCAATGCCTCAGAGCTGCTGTTATCTGCTGGCTGCAGTAAAAGCGGAATATTTCCATATAAACGCAACATATCAAAATAAGTGAATGCCCGCATAAACCTTATTTCACCTAATATCTGTTCTTTTCGAGGGCTGACAAGAGACGCATCGGTACTGTTGCTTATCTGTGCCAGTGCATTATTTGCCTTACCGATGATCGCATAGGCATCCACCCAGTCTCTCCTGATATTATCATTCAACGCATTTGCGGTGAACAAATCAATCGTAATATTAGCTGCATTATCTCCACCGGCGTAACAATTATCTGCCCATACATCTCCGTTGGTGATCCGGTCCAGCACGTTAAACTCCAATCCATTGTCATACCCTGTTTCTGCATCATATATGCCCTGTAATAAATTTTCGGCATCAGTGGCAGTTACATTAACATTTTCTACCGGCGTTTTTACCAACGGAGGTTTCGGTTCAAGATCCAGAATCTTATTGCACCCGGCCATTATGATAAAGGCTCCCAGAACAATGGATATATATCTAAATTGAATAGTTTGTTTCATAAAAATTATTTTAAAAGAATCGGCTTCTTTAATAATCATTTATAGTATGCCTATATTAACTCCAAGCAGTACCATTTTTGTTTGCGGGTACGCTCCGTTATCGATACCAATAGAGATATTCCTGTTGTCTGTAGTATTGGTGGGGCTACCATAAGAACTCACTTCAGGATCGAACCCTTTATATTTTGTAAATGTTATTAAATTATTGCAGGAGACATATATGCTGGCAGCCCTCAACCCTAATGATGAAAGCACTTTAGGCCCTACCCTGTACGAAAGTGTAATGGTCTTAAAGCGTAAATAAGACCCGTTCTCTAAAAACCGGGTAGAGGTAAGCGTATTAGCGGTACTTTGATTGATGCTTACGGCCGGAATGTCTGTTACGTCTCCCGGGTTCATCCACCGGTTTAAAATTGCCGAGCTCTGATTGATCGCATTACGCATAGACTCTAACTCTAACCGGCCGGCATTAAATATTTTATTTCCCTGGGAACCTTGCAGGAAGATGACCAGGTCAAAGTTTTTATAAGAAAACGTATTATTCAAACCATACAGAAAATCAGGCTGGGCGCTTCCTACCAATGCCCTGTCGCTTGGAGCGGGGTTTGATGTTGTTTGCCCATCTTTGGTATAGTAGAGCTGTAAACCGGTTTGAGGATCTACTCCCGCAGCCCTGTACATATAAAACTCACCCAAACCATACCCTGTCCTTAATGTAATGGCATTGTCTCTTTCATAAATACCGCCGAATACATTTAACGTATTTATTCCCAGGCCTATTTCGGTTACTTTGTTCCTGTTAAAAGATATATTAAAATCTGTATTCCATGTAAAATCTTTTCCAGCTATGTTTTTACTGGATAATAAAAACTCGGCTCCTGTATTTTGCATGGCACCGGCGTTCACAGGTACCACAGCTACTACCTGTGAAGAAACCGGAATATTTACCAGAATGTTTTTGGTCTTTTTAACATAAAAATCTCCGGTAAAACTCAACCGGTTATTAAAGAAGCCTGCATCTAATCCTATATTGGATTGGGTTGTGGTTTCCCATGTCAGATTTTGAGGAGCAATATTATTGATGGTCAGGCCTCCCGTTACCGGGTCAACAGTGGAAGTATTTAAATAGCTGTAACTCCCAATTCCTTCCTGGTTACCATTTTTACCCCAGCTAACCCGCAACTTCAAATCGCTGAATATTTTTGAATCTTTCATAAACGGCTCCTCTGAGATCCGCCATCCTGCTGAAAATGAAGGAAAGGTTGCCGTTCTGTAGCCTTTTGCAAATTTTGAGGATTGATCTGATCTGATATTTGCCTGAAACAGGTATTTCCCTTCATAATCGTACATGACCCTGCCCAGCATGGATATCAACCCCCACTCATCTATATTACGGACAGAAGGATTTTTAATAGAATCCATCTGGTATATGGCTTCCCAGGTATAATCATTATAATTGAGCGAAGGATCCAGAACCGAGCCGCTGCGAACAGAGTCCCGCTTGTACGATTTCTGTACTGTCCACCCGCCCAGTGCGCTGAAATGATGCTTGCTGTTCCAGGTTTTTGTAAAGTTCAGCGTTTCTTCATTTAACCAAACGGGATTTTTTGTTTTGGTCTGATTCGTCTGGCCTCTTGTTTGCCGGCCATATGTAGTAAGGAAGGGATCAAGAAAATGGTTATACTTCTGATCGAGGTAATCAATGGCAAACTTTGAATCAAAAGTGAGGTTTTTGCCAATTTTGATATTAATACCGAGATTTGATACCAGCCTGTTTGCATAGGTTCTATTGTATTGCCCTAAAATAGCGCCTAAGGGATTTTCCCAGTTATTGCCATATGGGTTAAAGCCGATCGTTCCATCCGGATTAAACTTGGGAATAATAGGCGGGGTTTCAAGTGCTGACAATACAACACCGCCTCTTGCCACGCTTTGATTATCGGTTACATCATTTGTATAATCATAGGTATAAATATTATTCCAGTTTATAGTGAGCCATTTCGTTGCAATGATATTAAAGTTGCCTCTTGCAGTGAACCTGTTGAACTTGGCAGGCTCAATAATACCCGTTTGATTTAAATAATTTAAAGAGACGAAGCTTTGTAACACTTTGCCACCTTTAGAATAGGTTAGCTGGTAATTTTCCTGATGCCCGTTCCCGATCACCTCTTTGGGCCAGTTAATATTAGTAGCATTTACAGCGGAGTCTGTAATAAGCCCCGGTGTCAGCTGATTGGCATATGCCTGGTATTGCCGGGCATTTAAAACAGAGAGCATTTTTGTTGGCCGGCTGATTCCGTAATATACATTTGCATCTAATTTTCCCTTTCCTGACCCTTTTTTTGTGGTAATAATTACCACGCCATTGGCGGCACGTGTACCATAAATAGCAGTGGATGCTGCATCTTTTAAAATAGAAATAGAGGCTATATCGGTTGCTGAAAACGAAGAAATATCTGTCATCGGAACTCCGTCTACAACATATAACGGATCGTTCCCGGCGCTTATGGATGAGGAGCCCCGCACCCGGATTGATAAACCGGCACCGGGCTTACCCGAGTTGGAAACAACGCTGACCCCCGAAGCCTTACCCTGTAAGGCCTCTGCGGCATTTACCAAAGGCCTGTCTTTAATATCTTTTTCAGAAATGACGGATACTGCGCCTGTCAGGTCTTTTTTTGTTTGTGTACCATAACCAATGACCACCACCTGGTCCATCTGTGTTACGGCTGCAACAAGCTGTACATCTACTATATTTTTGCCGGCAACAGGAACTTCCTGGGACTGATACCCAATGGCGCTGATCTGCAGCACCGCATTATTGCCAACCGTAAGCGTATATTCCCCGTTATTATTGGTTATTGTTCCGTTGCTGGTACCTTTTTCCTGTACAGATGCCCCGGAAACAGGATCGCCGGCCTGGGATGTAACCTTACCGGTTATCCTGATCTCAGCATTCTCCTCCGGGTCTTTTGAAACCACCGCAATAAGATTTTTACTGACCATTTTATAGGTAAGCCCGTTGGCATCCAGCAATTTATTAAGCGTGTTTTCCAAAGAGGCCTCCTCCGCCCTGAAATCAACCCTGTTCTTCAGCCCTTTTAACTCATAGTTATACAGGAACCGGTATTTTGAGCTTTTTTCAATTGCTTTCAATACGCTCTTCACTTCGGCATTTTTTACATTTACAGAAATGTTCTGGCCTGCTGCTGTACCGGCTTTTACCTGTATTGCGGTAAAGAAAATAAGTGCAATTGCCAGCTTCATGATAAGCAATGTTTTAACAAGCACCCTGTAAGAAGGCAAAAGCTCCTCAGGTACGTTTTTTTTCATACATTTACTTTTAGAGTTAAACAAATAGGAACCCGTTCTCTAACGGCGTTCCGTTTATCTTACAGCCGGTTAATGTTGCAGCATTTTCCGGCTTTTATTTACTTATTATTACATGTTTGTCTTTTATTTTATAATGAAAGGATGCGATCTGCTGTAACGCGCCAAGCGCCTGGTTAATGGTTTCATCTTCAAAGGCCCCGCTCAGGCGATAGCTGGCAACGCTGCTGTCTTCAAAAGAGATGGTTACATCAAACCAGCGCTCCATTTTCACGGCAAGATCTTTAAACCGGTCCCCGTCAAACAAAAGCTGGTTGTTGACCCAGGCAGTTTCTGCAAAAACAGAATCCGAATTTACCGGTAAGATCCTGGAAACCGTATAATCCGGTAAAGGACGGGTGACCGGTGCAGTGGATGCACTGCTTTCCGGTACAGGATCTTTTGTGCCGGGTTTGCGGAATACCAGCTTTTCTTTGGGATGCAGGATGACCTCTGAAGCATTCTGCTCTGTTTTGTTAATGACCCTTACCAACCCATGGATCAGGGTCGTTTCCACTGTGGCATCCTCTTTATACGATTTTACATTAAATGCCGTGCCCAGCACCCTGATGTCTATATCTGCCGTATGTACAATGAACGGTCTTGCCGGGTCTTTACGGACATCAAAAAAGGCCTCGCCATCCAGAAAAACTTCTCTTAAAGTGTCATTGAATTTTTTATTATACAGCAGCTTACTGGAAGCATTTAACCATACTTTTGAGCCATCCGGTAATACTATTTGTGACCGGGTACCGCCAGTAGTTGCTATTTCACTTTCTGTATTTTTAGTACGGTTAAACAGGAAGCCTTGCTTTCCTGCCAGGTAGAGCCCGCCTGTTGCAAGGATGATAAGGGTTGCTGCCACAGCAGACCATTTTATCCACGTTGCCGAATAGGATCTTTTCTTTTTTGAGACCACCCCTTCCTGTTCCGGCAATTCAGCGCTTTCTTTTTCTGCCTGGTTGAAAATATACCGGATATGCGCTTCCAGGTTCAGATCTGAAAAATCGGAACTGGTAGGATTGTACCAGAACAGCTCCATTGTATCGATCCAGTAATGATCTTCCGGGTGCTCCCTGATCCAGTCCTCGAGCTCCTTTAGTTCTTCATTACTGGCTTCCCCAGATAATTTTCTTGATAATAATATGGCCAACCGGTCCCTCACTCTATGGCTTTGCTAACCATAAAGACAGTCAGAATGAAATTACACCCTAAAAGAATTATTGTTTTTTTTGAAACCGCCCCGGAAAATAATCGAAATAATGCCTTACGCTTGCTCCGATCCTTTTAACAGCAATAACCATTTGTGCATCTACGGTATTTTCAGAAATATTCAGCACCCGGGCTACCTCCTTATATTTCAATCCATCTTCTCTTACCAGCTTAAAGATCATTTTACACCGGGTGGGTAATTCGTCCACCGCTTTTTTTATTTTCTCAAATATTTCCGCAGAAATAAGCTTTTGATCGGGCAGCTCGTCATGGGTTAGCTGTATATTGATAAAATCGAAAGGTTGGGTCTGGTTTTCATTTGCCTTACGTGCCAGATAATTCAATGAGGCGTTCTTTACCGCGGCATAAAGATAAATCGTAAGGTTTTGAACATCCGCAAGCGATCTTCTGTTTTTCCAAAGTTTGATAAATACCGTATCCAGCACTTCTGATGCAGCATCCCTGTTTCTTGTAATAGAATAGGAAAATGCAGTGAGGCGTTCCGCAAACAGATTGAACAGGTCCCTGAAGGCCCGCTGGTCATCCTTTGCAATCAGCAGTTTCCATTTTTCAATGGCCGATCCGTCCAGTTGTTTTTGCTCAAACATACAATCGCACACAAATATATATAGTAAAAGGGGAAGTAGAAAGCGAGTGCTCCGATACAGGTAATATCCTTTAGCCGGAACAGGTGCAATTTTCCCGGGTCCGCAAGCTGGATAAATACACAGCAATACAAGCTTTATTTCGATTACTATATTGACAGCCCGGGCCTGACATTTTTACCGGCCCGGTTAGCATGCTCCTATAAAAGTAGACCGAATGGGCATTGTATACCTTTTGTACTCCATTCCTGTTACTATTTGTAACGCATACAACAGACTGTTTTGACAAGTTCCCCGTTATTTTTGGTACCTGAAGTATCCTGCAAAAGGGCAGGCTGGTTTCCGGACACCATTTATTCTTTACAATTAAAATAGTTTTATGAAGAAAAGTTCCACTACCTATTGGTTGCTGTTCTTAATTACTTTTGCTTGTTTAAATTGTTCCAAAGAGCACCCGGCATCAGACAACGAGAAAGACTTTAATGGTTGCCTGGGTTATGCGGCCGGCTACAAAAATTCAGGTACTGTTGGCTCCCCGGGCACGTTCACCTTTAAGGAAGCGCAGAATAATAAATTTCTTGCCCAGGAGGTATCCATACAACGGAATTTCTGGAACCAGGTTCCGGCTACTGTTTCGCTGCTTTTTGAGCCTTCAGACGCTTACCGTAATGCTTATGCGCTTGCCAATGGCAATATTTATTTTGGATATTATTTATTCTACTATATGGTTAACCGGTTCAGCGTCATTTCTCCCAATGAAGTATCTCCTTTACCTGTTGACGGTGTGCTGGCTCATGAATGGGGGCATGAAGTTCAGTTCAGGCTGGGCTGGGCAAATTACGCCAACAATACGGAACGGGAACTGGAAGCTGATTTCTTCTCCGGGTATTACATGGGACTGGAAAAACAATGGTATTGGAAACAGATTCAGACCTATTATACGGCTATTTACAGTTCCGGTGATTATGCTTTTTCCTCCCCCAATCATCACGGTACTCCCGGCCAGCGGTTAAATGCAGCCTATACCGGATTGACCACCGCCGTTTATGAAATCAATAACAATGTCCATTACAGCTATAATCAATTGCATGACATTTTCAGGAAAAATTTAGAATATATATACAAACACACCTATAACACCACATCCCTGGCCAGAGATGATAACGGCGGTTTTAAAGAAGTCCGCTATTCCAGGCCCGTTACCAGAGAGCTTATTGACCGGTTAAAACCTACCCTGTAATTACAGCAACCCGGGTTACTTTAAGAAAATGAATTCAGCCTTATTATCTCTTACTGGCAGTTATTTTATGATAATATATCCAGAAAATTTATTGAAAGGCCATATAAAAAAATAATTTAATAAATATAAGAATAACCAAGCATTAAAACAGGTCAGGTAATATTATAAAAATGCTGCTGATAAAAATAGTCAACACGTTGTATTTACCGTTCCCAATGCACCGTTGCCGTTTTTACATCCCTTGAGTTGCCGCCGATCATTATTTCAAAATCCCCGGTTTCCCAATCATATTTCAGCCGGCTGTTGTAAAATTTCAGGTCCTCTGGTGTAATCCTGAACGTAATTGTTTTTGCTTCTCCTGCTTTGAGCAGCACCTTCTGAAATCCTTTTAATTCCTTTACGGGTCTTGAAATACTTCCCACTTTATCGCGAATATACAATTGCACCACTTCTGCACCATCGTATTTACCTTTATTGGTCAGTGTAACGCTTGCCTGCAGAGTTTGGTTGCCTTTGAGTGAAGTGCTGCTTAACTGAAGATCGCTATAATTGAAGGAGGTATAGCTTAATCCGTACCCAAAAGGATATAGCGGGTCATTGGATACATCCAGGTAATTGGAGCGGAATTTCTGGAACCATTTGCCCTCTCCCAGCGGACGCCCTGTATTCAGATGCGCGTAGTACAACGGAACCTGCCCAACATTCTGCGGGAAGGTCATGGTCAGTTTTCCTGAAGGGGTTACATCCCCAAACAAAACATCCGCAATGGCTGTTCCCGCTTCAGAGCCGCCGAACCATACATTCAAAATAGCCGGCACATTTTTATCTTCCCAGCCCAGTGTCAGCGGGCGCCCTGTAAATAAAACCAACACTACCGGTTTTCCTGTTTTTACCAGCGCGGCCAAAAGATCCTGCTGAATTTCCGGGATATTCAGATCGGACCGGCTGCTGCTTTCCCCGCTCATCTCTGCAGATTCTCCCATGGCTGCTATGATCACATCGGCATTGCCTGCAATTTGCAGCGCTTCGGCCTTCATTGCTTCCGGTGAGCGGCTGTCGCGGTTCAGCGTCTTGCCAAACAGTGTAGCCCTTTCTTCCATTGCCGGATCAGCATCCAGATTGCATCCTTTTGCATATAAGATCTCGCCCTTACTCCCCAGCACTTCTTTTAACCCGGCCAAAACGGAAACCGACCGGTCCTGTACCGTTGCCACGCTCCAGGTTCCGGCCATATTGTTGGCTGCATCGGCCAGGGGACCAATGAGCGCTATCCTGCCTGCTTTCTTTAAAGGTAATATCCCATCCCCTTCAGGGGCAGGAGTATTTTTTAACAGCACGAAACTTTCTGCTGCAACCTGCCGGGCTATTTTCCGGTGCTCCGGGGTAAAAATTTCTGTTTTGGCGCGCTCTTCATTACAATATTTATAAGGATCCGCAAATAAACCTAATTTATATTTTGCCTCCAGCACGCTTCTGCAGGCAGCTTCTATTTCAGCCAGTGTGATCTTTTTTTCGTCAAGGGATTTTTTCAATGTTTTCAGGAATCCTTCCCCCACCATATCCATATCCACACCTGCCTTTAATGCCAGTGCAGAAACCGCCTGCAGATCGCCCATTCCATGATCGATCATTTCATTGATACCCGTATAATCGCTTACTACAAAACCTTTAAAGCCCCATTGCTTCCGCAGCACATCTGTCAGCAACCAGCGGTTGCCGGTTGCGGGTATGCCATCCACCACATTGAAGGAAGCCATAACACTTCCTGCGCCGGCATCCACCGCTGCCTTGTAAGGAGGAAAATAATCGTTATACATCCGCAGGTGGCTCATGTCTACCGTGTTATAATCCCTGCCGGCTTCCGCAGCTCCGTATAACGCAAAATGCTTTACACAGGCCATGATATTGGTATTAGACGCATAATTTCCCTGGTAACCCGTTACCATAGCTTTGGCGATCTGTGCTCCCAGGTAGGGATCTTCCCCGTTGCCTTCTGAAACCCTTCCCCAGCGCGGATCACGGGTAAGATCCACCATCGGGCTGAAGGTCCAGCAAATACCATCGGCACTGGCTTCCGTAGCGGCAATGCGTGCCGATTGTTCTATAGATTGCATATTCCAGGTACAGGAAAGACCTAAAGGGATCGGGAAAGTAGTTTCATAACCATGGATTACATCCATACCAAACAGCAGCGGAATTTTCATACGGCTTTCTTCTACCGCCACTTTCTGGATGGCTTTTATTTTTGCGACCCCTTTTATATTAAAAAGGCCGCCCACTTTTCCTTCTTTCACATTTTTACCGATATCTGAATTGGTAGCGGTTCCTGTTGTAAACTCGCCTGCACTTGGCAAATTTAATTGCCCTATTTTTTCCTCCAGGGTCATCCTGCTCATTAAAGAGCTAACGAAACCCTTCATCTTTGCATCGCCGGGCTGTGCATAAACACTTACAACCGCTATGGCTATCACCAAAGGAACAAGCAGCAATCTTTTGTATCGCATGATTTTGATTTTTTATTTTACAGGGGATCGTTCATTAGAATACCGTTTTGCACATTTGCCTACTTTTTCAGATAGGGCTGAATAACCTGCTGCCAGATATGGTATCCCCCCGCGTTCATATGCAGGCTGTCGTTAACAAAAATACCCGGTACGGGAGCGCCATCGGGGCCCAGCATATGATCATATACGTCAATATAGCGGATCTTTTTTTCTTTCTGAATACATGCTTTTATAGCAGCATTGGCAGCTATAAACTTTGGTAAAAACCGTGCGCGGCTGGGGCTTGGCTTCATGGAAATATATGCCACCGGCACATTTTTGCTGTAATTACGGATAAGATCATATAATTGTTTAAAACGGCTGACAACAGTATCCGCCGGTGTCTGATCATTGGCCAGGTCATTTTCGCCGCAGTAAATTACAATTTGCCGGGGCTTATAAACAGGCACCAGGTCATTAAAATAATACAGCAGGTCTTTTAATGTAGACCCTCCGAAACCACGGTTAATAATGGTATAACCGGGAAAATAATCGCTTACATCCGTCCACTTGGTAAAGGAGGAGCTGCCTATGAACAGTATTGCATTTTTAGGAGGAGGATTTTGCCGGTCCAGTTCTTTAAAATGCTGGATATCTTTATAAAAAGGCGCTTCCTGTGCCAATAGTATGGTTACAGGAATAAAAAACAATAAAACAAACAGGTAGATTTTCTTCATATCCGATTTTAATTTTCAAATTAATTGACTAAGTCTCCATGATTTTTGCTCACAGGTTTCGCAGACCTGCACAGATCTAAAATATGCTGTGACAACCCATGCAATCTGTGTGCTGTTATAGCGAATTTACTCTACTTTAATGACTTTACTCCTTTCACTTACCCCGTTCTCATTTATTGCTTCTATGCAATAATAATAGGTTTTTTGCGCATCCATTGCTTTCATCCAGTATTCATTACTGGAATGCACCATAATGCAGTTGTACAGCTTATCCGGGGCAATACCATAATAAATATTGTACGCATAAGCATCATCAACCGGCCGCCATTTTATATAGGCGCTGCGCTTATCCTTTTCTGTACGCAATACGATAAAATCCTTTATGGCTCCGGGCTTTTCCCCGTTCCCATTGCCAAAAACGCGCAGGCCGCTGATGGCAAACTTACCGGTGGGCATATGGATGTTCTCCAGCTTTATAAAACGCGCCTGTACCGGTTTTTCAAGTTCTACATAATCATGGGGCACATCTGTTTTGTTGGCGCTTTTATTAACCAGCACGGTCCACTTTCTGCCATCCTTTGAATAGTACAGCATATACTGATGATACTGGTTGTTGATCTTTCCTAAGTGATAGGGAGCCACATCCTGGTCTGCATAATTGATCTGTACCGCGTTTATTGTTGACACAGTACCCAGATCCGACTGGATCCACTCTCCTTTCTTGCCGGTTTTTGCGCTCCAGTAGGTCTTTATCAGCTCATCCACCGCATTGTTGGGCGTATAATCGCCCAGGGTAGAAGAAACCTGTACCGGTTTGTTATAGTTCAGCAGCATCCATCCGGTAAAAAGGGAGCGCATGGTATCTCCCGTTTCACCATCCAGCGAGGAAGGCAGGTAAGTAGGGTAATCTCCGAACGATGTATTGCAGTACATCAGCCCGTCTTTATCAAACCCTGCCGGCCAGATACCGATACGGCGCTCAAAAGTATTTTTTACGGAAATGATGCCCGTAGAAACATGCCAGTAATTTTTAAAATTGTCCTGGAAGGTAGCGCCATGCCCCGCGCCTCTTATAAAGCCGCCCACCTTCATGCTATAAGGATCCGATTGTGGCGTAAAGGGCCCCAACGGTGTATCACCCACCACCACACCATCGGCATAACCGCTGAACTCAGTGCCTGGCGCGCCATATTGTAAATAATACTTTCCATTATGCCGGGTCATCCACGCACCTTCAATAAAAGGGTCTAAAAAGGTATTATCTGAATATTCTCCAAACCGCTGCCAGCCGTAGCGCCAGCTTTGCAGAAAATAGAGTTCCTTGCGTGTGCCAATGGGCTGAAAGGTTTTCCGGTTCAGCTCAATTCCATAAATGGGATACACATTACTGCTGCCGTTGTACATATAAACCCGTCCCCGTCCAGCCGAAGCATCCGGGCGGGCATCTTCATCCGTAAAAAATGCCGGGTCCCAGCCGCCAATTTCAAAGGAATCCACTAATGGTTTCCACTCATTGGCTTTGGGATTGGTGCTCATCCAGAGCGTAAAATTCCGGGTATAGGTAGAACCAAATACCAGCATCGTATCACCCACAACCCCTACTGCCGGGGCGCAGAGCTCATCATAGGTATTGGTGTTCCAGGGCCGCAGGAATTTTTTTGAAATAAACTTCCAGTTCAGCAGGTCACTGCTCCACCAATATCCCCACTGGTTGGTGCTGAACAAATAATAATCTCCCTTATAATTTACGATCACCGGATCTGCCGTTGCGCGGTGCCTTCCCCATTTGCTGAAATTGGGAATGGGTGTGTAGCCATAATCTATATTGATGGGATTGCAATAGGTGTGCCTCACCCCTTGCGCCTCTTCGGCCGGAGAGGGGTATTGAGCCGTAGCAACAATAGTAAGCATCAAAAGGCATAATAATGCTGTTAAACGGAGACTTAATAGATATCTTACAGCTGGTCTCCAAAAATTTAAACTAAGCCTGCTCATTTACAGATTTCCTTTTTTTAATTCCTGTACTGCATGATCAACTGCGCGCGCCGTAAAGGCCATATATAAAACAGAGGGGCTTTGATTGCCGGTGCTGGTCATACAGGCGCCGTCTGTTACAAAAACATTCTTACAATGATGCAATTGGTTCCATTCGTTCAGCAATGAAGTTTGGGGATCCCTGCCCATTCGTATACCCCCCATTTCATGGATGTCCAGCCCCGGCGGCTGTTTGCTGTCGTTTGTCTGGATATTGACGGCCCCCGCGGCTTCAAACATTTCTTTTCCCTGCTCTAAAAAATCATGGACCATCTTCTCGTCATTCTCATCATAGTCAACAGATGTAACCAGCAATGGCATGCCGTAAGCGTCTTTTTCAGTATCGCTCAGCCGCACATGATTGGTTTCCTTTGGAATGGTTTCTCCCTGCATATACATATACATACCCCAGCCACCCGGCTCTTCCAGGCTTTGCTTATAGGCGGCACCGACCCCTTCCGATGCTTCATAATATTTTGTTTTGCGATAGCCGCCGCTGAAAATAACATACCCGCCTTTAAAATCCGTCTCCAGGGTTTTCAGGTTCCGGTAATTGGGGATCACGCATTCTGTTATGCGGCGCACTTTGTAATACTGATCTTCCATACCCGGGAAATCGGCATTCATGCTGCCCCTGTAATTATGAAAACAAATGTATTTTCCCATAAGACCGTTATCATTGCCCAATCCATCGGGAAAGCGGTTGGACGTTGAATTCAGCAGGATAAGATTGCTGTTCAGCGCAGAGGCATTTACGAAGATGATCTCTGCAAAGAATTCAGTGGCCTGTTTGGTTCGGGCATCGATCACCCGTACGCCTACGGCTTTTTGTTTTTGTTCATCATAGATCACTGAATGCACTACTGAAAACGGGCGGATAGTGAGGTTGCCTGTTCTTTTTGCCCAGGGAAGCGTGGAGCTTACCGAGCTGAAGTATCCCCCAAAGGGACATCCGCGCATGCAACGGTCACGGTTCTGGCATTGTGTACGGCCCTGCTGTTTATAAATATCCTTCTCTTCTGTTATATGCGCCCATCTGCCGGGAATATAGTAGCGCCGGTATCTATCCCAGATGATTTTCTTAAAATGCTTTTCCACTGCATTGAATTCCATCGGTGGTAAAAACTCGCCATCGGGCATGGATTCTATATTTTCGGCTGAGCCGCAAACACCGATAAATTTTTCGGCATGGCTGTACCAGGGCGCGATATCGTTATAGCGGATCGGCCAGTCTACCGCATACCCGTATCGCAAGGGTGCGGAAAAATCCCAGTCGCTCCAGCGCTGGCAGCTCCTGCCCCAGGTCAATGATTTTCCGCCTACCTGGTAGCCCCGTATCCAGTCGAACGGTTTTTCCTGTATATAGGGATGCTCTTTATCCTGTATAAAAAAATGCTGCGTAGCTTCATCATAACCGGCAGCTTTTGAGATCAATGGATTTTGTTTTTTCCGGGCTTCCGTTATCTGTCCGCGATGCGGCAGTTCCCAGCGGTTGAGGTTCATAGTAGGATAATCCTTTAAATGCTCCACATTGCGGCCCCGCTCCAGCACCAGTGTTTTTAACCCTTTTTCACAAAGTTCTTTGGCTGCCCATCCGCCGCTGATGCCGCTGCCTATTACAATGGCATCGTAGGTATGGGTTTCTTTGCCTTCTGAATTGATCTGTAAAGTATCTGACATAATTCTGGAATTTGAAGTATTGTTTAACTTCCGGGTTCTTTAAAGATGGGTTATGTTCCGGATCTCAGCAGTTGCATCCTCATCTGTTATGATAACGCTATTTCCATGCCGGCGCAGCAGCGTTGCGGGAAATGCGGAAGATACTTCGTCCGTAAGCACCTTTTTTATAACACCGGACTTGTGCGCTCCACTGGCAATCAGCACCACTTTTTTTGCTTCCATTAAATAAGAAAGACCCAACGTGATTCCTTTATTTAGCACCCGGCCAACCTGGAAATATTTCTGACCTACCTCTTTTGTCACCGCATCCAGGCCGATCACATGCGACTTTAGCCCTGCATCCACGCCTGGTTCATTAAAACCGATATGCCCGTTCATGCCAACGCCCACCACCATCAGATCAATACCTCCTTTTTGGGCAATGACCGTATCCATTTTTATACACTCCTCCCGGAGATCACTGGCCAAACCATTAAAAAAATGGTATTGCTCTTTCTTTAAACCAAGCGGTTCAATCAGGCGTTCCCGGAAGTCATTGCTACAGGCTCCGGGTGTTGCAGGCGGTACGCCCACCCATTCATCTAACCCCACCAAAAACAGCCGGGAGCAATCTGTTGCTTCCTTTTTTACCTGTTCACAGAAAAGGGCACAGGCTAATCTGGGCGAGTCGCCGGAAGCCATGCAAAGCACCGCATCCGGTTTTTCAGCCAGAACAGTGCTCATGATATCAGCCACTACTGCGGATGCCCGGCCGTAATCTTTAAAAACCCGTAGTTCCATATTCCTGCTTTAGTTTCATTTTACTCTCCCTGTGTTCCGGAAGCAGCCGGCTCTCTTTTTTCAATGGAGCCGGTTTGTTTGTGCTTAACGATCAGCTTCTTTTCTCCTGAGGGTAACATTTCTTCTTTTATAAGGTAATAATTTTCATCATAACTCGGATAGGTTCTTTTTTGTATATCGTTTTTAGCACCGCGCCATCCCTCAATTTTTACGGGCTCCCATTGTTTTGATGCAGCCGACGCATAGGCCGCATCCAGGATGGCATTCACAATATACCCATCATAAAAGGTTTCTGCAGGCTGTTTTCCCTGGTCAATCGCTTCAAACATATCCGTAAACATATGGCTGTATCCCAGTTCATGCACTTCGTCTCCAACCGGAAAGAGCCAGCCGCGATTACTTTCGGCTTTTTCTGCAATATAATCACCGCCTTTTCCGGTTGTGAACAGTTCAAAGCCTGTTCTCAAAAAATTATTCAACCAGATCGTTCCTTCTGTTCCCATTACTTCATCGCGCAGGTCCATTCCGCCCCTGAAGCTCCAGCTCACTTCAAACTGGCCTATGGCACCGTTTGCATATTTTACCAGCCCGATGGCATTATCCTCCGCATCAATAGGGTGCACGCGGGTGTCTGCCCAGCACATCACCTCAACAGGCAGCACCTCTTTTCCGATAAAGTTCCGGCTGATCTCCACGCAATGGCAACCCAGGTCGATCATGCAGCCTCCGCCGGCTTTTTCTTTGCTCCAAAACCAGGCGCTGTGCGGGCCCGGGTGCGTTTCCCTGCTCTTTGCCCAAAGCACTTCCCCGATAGCGCCTCTTTTTACACTGGCCAGCGATTTTAAAAATTTGGGCGTATAACAAAGATCTTCCAGGTAGCCGCCAACAATACCGGCTTTTTCTACCGCCTGCAGCATCTGTAATGCCTCTGCAGCATTACGCCCTAAAGGTTTTGTGCACAAAACAGGCTTGCCGGCTTTTGCACAAGCTAGCACTGCCTCCAGGTGCAGATCATTGGGCAGGGCTACCACCACAACATCTACTTCCGGATGCGCAACAGCCTCGTTAAGATCTGTAGCCGTATAAGGTACTCTATATTGAGCGGCAAAAGCCTTTACTTTCTGAGCATCCCGTGCACAGATCATTGTGATCACATCCCTCCTTCTTTGGGCGGCAAGGGATTCTGCATAAAAACGGGCAATAAACCCCGAGCCAAGAATCGCTATTTTCATTTTTATTTTTTAATTGTTATTGTTGCGCTCTTTTTGTTGTACTCTTTTTGGACACAGCAAAGCCTAATTTTTGAAGCCCCTTCTGCACATCTTTATCCTGCATGAATAATTTCCAGAGCAAGCCCGTACGGTAGTTTTCGATCATTAAAATGACCGGCCCCTGGTTAATGGCAAGATACGAGGCTGCATACCAGTTACGGGTTTCGTTAAAACTTTCAGTAAAGCCATATTTTCCAAAAATTTTATCACCCAGCACTTCATAAAAATAGCGGAGCGCAGCCATAGATTCCTTTGGCAGATAAGGAATGCTGGAAATAGCTGCTGAGCAGCAGATCGTTCCGTTATCTTTTGTGGGTGAATGTTCCCTGTATCTCCTTTTATAATCGCAGGCAGACAATCCCCATGACCGCTTCCCATAATTCTTAAATTTTAAGGGATTGGCTACGCAATAGCGGTAATTGATCTTTGTCTGTGCCCGGTTCTGCTTTCCGTAATCGGCAAACCGGTCTTTCAGCCCATTAGGGTTTAGCCCTACAAAACTATACTGCGCAAAGAACAACGGGCCGCCAAAATCCGGGCCCAATGGCAGCAGTGTGTTATAAAACCGTTTGCCGTTTTTAAGCGCGCCATTTCTTGTCCAGCCCTTCTCATATACGTTTTTGTGAATGGAATACCTTGGGGCAGCTGCGGCCAGTATATACGTGATCAGCGCTTCATTATAGCCTTCTATTTTCAGGTTCATGGCCCATTTATGATCAGGGCTCCAGTGCCAGTACAGCACTTCCCGTTCCCGGGTAAACCAACTCCATTCTACATTTTCCCACAGTGTGGTGATCATTGTTCTTATTTTTTGTTCCCCGGGGGTTTCCCGCTTAAAATACTGCCGCACCGTAAGCAGCCCCTGAAATAAAAAGGCCGTTTCCACCAGGTCGGCCCCGTTATCCTTTTTTCCAAACGGGATCGTTCTTCCTGTGTTGCCGTCTAACCAATGAGAAAAAGCGCCATGATGTTTTTCCGCTGTTTTTAAAAAGGTGAGGATCTTTAATAAGCGTTTTATGGCCTGCCCTCTTGTGATCCAGCCCCGTTCAACGGCTACAATTATGGCCATTACTCCAAAACCCGTACCGCCGGTGGTAATAACATTGGTATAATGTTCATGATTCCGTTCCTTTGGCATGCCGCATTCCGGATGCGCAAAATCCCAGAAATAGGCAAAGGTCTGCCGCTGCACCAGTTCCAGCAATGCGGCATCGGATAACCTTCCTGCTTTTTCTTTTCCAGCTCCCCTCACCTGCTTACAATTGTATTATTTGAAATAAGCGCTTTCAAACCCTAATTTCTTTAATCCATACTGCACTTCCGGGCAACTCATAAACAAATTCCAAAGCAACCCGGTACGGTAATTTTCAATCATCACTACAACAGGCCCCTGGTCAATGGCCAGGTAATTTTTTGCATACCAGCCTTTTGTTTCATTAAAAGCATCTGTAAAGCCATATTCACCCCATATTTTGCTGCCCAGGTCTTTATAGAAATGCCGCAGCGCCTTCATGGATTGATCCGGCGTATAAGGAAAGGAAGATAATGCCGCTGTTGGTGAAATAGTACCATTGTCGTTGGCGGGCTGATGCGCATCATACCCGTTAGGATCATCACTGGCCGTTAAGCCCCAGCAATTTTCACCATATCCCTTAAATGCTTTTGGATTATCCACACAATAAGCATAATTGATCAGGGTATGATTCTGATTTTGTTGCCAGTAATCTGCATACTGATCTTTTAGCCCTTTTGGGCTTAAACCCAGGAAAGAATAATGCGAAAAGAAGAGCGGGCCGCCGTAATCAAATCCCAAAGGCAACAAATAGTTATAAAATTTTTTACCGTTCTTAAAAAAACTGCTTTGCGCCCAGCCGCGATCATACACGGTACGGGGAACAGGATAGCGCTGTCCGGAAGCCGCCAGCACATAGGTGATCAGGCATTCGTTAAACCCACGCAAGGGAAAGTTCATTGCCCAGCCATTATTAGGGCTCCAGTGCCAGTACAATACCTCTCTTCCATCCCGCGTAAACCAATCCCACTCCACATCGTTCCAGAGCCAGTTAATACGGTTACGCAGTTCCTGCTCTACCGGTACATCCCTGTCAAAATACTGGCGCACGCAAAGCAAGCCTTGCAGCAAAAAAGACGACTCCACTAGGTCGGCCCCGTCATCTTTCCGGCTGAAAGGAATGGTCTTTCCTGTTTCACCATTGTACCAATGCGAAAATACACCATGATAGGCATCTGCCTTTGCCAGCCATTTTACCATTTTCAGTAAAAACCGTGCGGCAGTATCCCGCCCGATCCATCCGCGGTTTACACCAACAAGGATGGCCATTGCTCCAAAACCTGTACCACCCGTGGTAACCACTTCCTGCCCATAGTCGAACGACCGGTTGCTTCTTTCCCGAGCCATACCACTTACCGGGTGTGCAAAATCCCAGAAATAACGGAGGGTCTGTTGCTGTACCAGGTTGACCAGGGCAGAGTCGGAGATGTTTTTATCGATCTTTGAACTAACAGGGATACCATAACTCTTTTTTATTACTTTCTGGGCTGTACTGGTATAAGTGGCCAATAAAAGGCTGACAATGATTAAACTGCGGGCATTCATTTTTACGTTTTTTAGAGTAAAAAATTGTACTTATTTTTGTACAAAATATTGTACCATGTTAGTAGCAAACGTTTCTCAATTTAGGAAAAATCTGAAATCATATATTGACAGCGTACATGATAATAATGACATATTGATTATAACGGGTAATGGCAAAACGGTAGTAATGATATCGCTGGATGATTTTAACAGCTATGATGAAACAGAATATCTTACCAGCACTGAAGCCAATAAAGCTATGATGTATAAGGCGAAGGCAGAAATTGAGAATAGTGAAACTGTTTCGATGCCCATAAAAGATGTAAAAAAAATGATTAATGATTAGTTTTTCTTTAACCGCGATTGAACACCTGCGCTACTGGATTTCTGAAAACCGGAAAATAGCCGTCCGGATCTTAGATATCATTGAAGACATTAAAAGACATCATTTTACCGGCATCGGCAAACCTGAACCATTAAAAGGCGATTTTAAGGGGTATTGGAGCAGACGTATCACAGAAGAGCACCGTTTAATTTATAAAGTAAACGATGGTCATATTATTGTTCACTCCTGCCATTTTCATTATTAATAAATTCTTTCCAAAGAACTCCTGCGTCTCCCTTTCCCCACGAGGCTTTCAAAAACCCGAAAAGCCCAGTTTACCCAGCCCATTTTGCACTTCCGGACAACTCATAAATAAATTCCATAACAGCTTTGTCCTGTAATTTTCAATCATAACAATAATGGGCCCCTGGTCAATGGCAAGATACGAATCAGCAAACCAGGCACCATTATTTTTTATCACATCCAGTGAGAACGCATCCGTAAAGCCATATTCTTTAAAGAGCCGGTCTCCTAATACATAATAATAGAATTTCAGCGCCGCCATGGATTGCGCAGGGGCGTATGCAATGGAGGAGATGGCTGCGGTTGGCGCAATAAATCCCTGGTCATTGGTGGGCGAGCTGGCCGTATAACCGCCTTTTATATCACTTGCCGTAAGCCCCCATACGGAATCGCTGTAACCAAAATAATTTTTGGGGTTGGTACGGCAATAGGTATAATTAATGAGCGTATGGTTTTTTGTCTGCAATTGATAATCGGCATACCTATCGCTTAGCTTCACAGGGTTGATGCCCATAAACGAATACTGCTCAAAAAACAGGGGGCCGCCAAAATCCGTCCCTAATGGCAACCGGTATCCAAAATAATCGTTCCCGTTCTTAATAGCACCGTCACCGGCCCAGCCTTTATCATACACGTCTTTGGTGATGGCATGCGTTGAAGAAGAAGCTGCAAGCACATAGGTGATCAGGCACTCATTCCATCCCCGGATCTTCTGATTGATGGCCCAGTTAGCCGTGGGACTCCAGTGCCAGTACAGGACATCCTGATTATTTTGACGGAACCAGTTCCATTCAACACCGTTCCATAAACTGTTAATATCATTCCTTAATGCAGTTTCTGAAGCACCGGTTCCTGTAAAGTACTGGCGTGCCGTCAGCAGTCCCATCATTAAATAAGAGGTTTCTACCAGGTCTGCCCCATTGTCGTCGGTGCTGAAAGGGATCACGGCACCGGTACTTCCGTTCATCCAGTGCGGAAAAGCCCCGTGAAATTCAGACGCTTTATTTTTTAAGAAAGCAACGATTGTTTGCAGGCGTGCCAGTCCCTGTGCCTTTGTAATAAATCCTCTTTCAATGCCAACAATTAAGGCCATGATGCCAAAACCAGAACCGCCGGTTGTTACGATTTCCGGTGTAGCATTACTTCGTTCCCTTGCAAGGCCGGAAACGGGGTGGGCGTAATCCCAGAAATACTTGAAGGTTCTTTTTTGAACCGTATCCAGCAGCGCACTGTCTGTAATGAGCGGGAACTTGCGGGAAGAGTCAATGGAAGTAGCAAAAATAAAGTCTTTTTCACTATCAAAATTAACCTGCTCTGTAGATTGCACACTGCTACTGATTGAAACAGTATAGCGATTTAAAAATGTTAACGGATTTGTCTTTATGGAAATAATGCTGTCGCCGTTCTCAAAGTTAAAAGAAACCGGGACCAGCTTCCCTTGCTGATCCTTTATCGTTATATTTCCATTCACAGAGGTTCTGCTTATTGCCCCCGAAAACTTCAGTATGATGTAAGACCTGATATTTACGTCATAATACCCTGATGCCAAAACTTTCCCATTCATTACTATATTTTCAATTGCCAGGGATTTAGCTGGCTGAGGCTTATCACCATTCTGATCATTTTTCTTACAACTCCCAAACTGGATTATCACAAAAAATAACCAAAGAAAAAATGATTTTTTAAAGAATTGAAGAGACACTCTTTTGTTACTTATTAATTCAATTAAGAGGAATAGCTGTTTTAGGCAACTATAACTATTAGAACCAGCCTATCTACCCTGCTGCTCTAATTTATATAAAGCAGAAACTTCTAAACCAGAAAGTGCTTTATTATATATTCTGAATTCGTCAATTTGTCCGGTAAAATTATTGGCCCAGCTTTGAGGCCCTGCGCCAGTTGTAAGACTGGGATTTGTCTGGAACTGAAATGCACCAAACGCAATCTTTGTTGCATTAATAAAATTGAGCTCCCCGTAAGGTTTTACCGGTTGAACACTGGGATCGCTTCCATTAAGTTTTGGGCCAAGAGTATTTGCCGGGTTTCCTGCTGAATTTACACCTAATGCAGCCCCATTCTGGAAAATATTAAATATTGATGTAGCAGCATCGTAAGTAATAGTAATCTGACGCCATGAACCAAATCCGGTACGGGTATCCGTAAATTGCCCGGACCATGGAACAGCATTATTGAAGAGGTGTACTTTAAACACTGCATTACTTCCCGTTCCGCCATTATCCTGATATATATCAAGATTTCCCCAAAAATCATCTGTTTTTGCCAGAGTAAAGATCCCTATAGCCCCTGTATTTAAAGGTGAATTAATCCAGAAAGAGATAGTAAAGCTTTTTAATTGTTGTATTGAATTATCCGGATCAAAAGTGGCATATGCAGTTGTGCTTCCTTGAAATGCCTCGCCTTTTTTGCCATCCGTAAATGTAGCGCCGAAATTTGTGGCGCTTTTGCCCGAAATACTATCAATAAGGCTTCCATTAAAGGCCCAGTATGCCACCAGATTCTCTTTGGCAATTTGGCTGGAGTTTGTATATCCTCCGGGAACCGGAGGGGGATCTCCTTCAGGGAAATTATCGTCATAGTTGACTTTAGTGCATGAAGCGAGCGTTGTTCCAGTAAGTAACAAAGCACTGTATATATACAAGATAGTTTTTGTTTTCATCTCAGACATTTTAGTGTTAATAATTGGGATTCTGTGTAAGCCGTTTTCCGCTAAGGTCAATCTGGGCCTGGGGTATTGGGAAAACCTCATTTTTCCCATCAACAAAATTTTTACCCTGGGCTCTAAGCACACTTCCGGCTATACCCTCTCTGACTATATCAAAAAAACGATCAGATTCCATGGCCAACTCTATCCTTCTTTCCTTCCAGATATTTGCTTCAGTGGCTGGAACAACGGTTAATCCCGCCCTGCTTCTCACTCTGTCCAATGGAGTTTGGGCATCTTTACCCAAATGAATGGCGGCTTCTGCATTCATCAGCAAAACTTCTGCAAATCTGATCACCCGTATATTTTTAGGCTTATTATCTTTATCGTTCACACTACCGCTACAGGGCAGTGTTTCCTTAAAAGGGCTATGGTAACCTTTGTAGTTATATCGTGAATTTTCTACCGACGGTTGCGAAGGGATCTGAAAGCCATCCCACAAAGTTGTAGTACTGGTAGGGCTTATAAAAATAATTGTACCTGCTCTTCGTTTATCACCGTCTTCATAAGCGTTCGCTAAATCTTCAGAAGGAGTGTTCATCCCAAATCCTAAATCGCCGCTGTATACTTTCCCATCAATAATATTATTAGGCCAGCCTGATTTGGCTCTAGGGCCCTGGAAATTACTGAAGTTCGGACTAATCCCATCACAGGAACCGGTAGTGGATTTGCTGGGGCCGGTTTGTACTTCAAATATAGATTCTATATTATTAGCACCCACTTCTCTAAACATATTTGTATAATCCGTTGCAAGATCATACTTACCTGATGTCATTACAGCCAATGACAAATCATACGTTTTTTGCCAGTCTTTCAAATACAAATACACTTTTGCCAATAACGCCTGTGCAGCACCTTTGTTAGCCCGGCCTACCTGAGTTCCAGTTTCTCCTTTTTCAGGAAGGTCAGTAACTGCTTCTTGCAGATCAGCAGTAATTAAATCATAAATCTCTTCTTTGCTCGCCCGTGTCTGATATTCATCATTATTCGCTTCTTCAGGTTTTGGAACAACAATCAGTTTAGGAACTCCACCAAATGCCCTGACCAGGTTAAAATAAAACAGTCCTCTTAAAAATTTAGCTTCTCCTGTTAAACGCTTCTTTATGGATTCATCAATGCTTGATGCATCCAAAATAGCAAGCGCTTTATTAGCACGGCTGATGGCTCCATAATATCCGGTCCAGATATTGTTGAAAATTGTGGTATTTGCATCAAAGGTAAAATTATCAACATCGCTGACATTGAATCCATTATCACTGGGAGTGCTCCCTTTGTCCGCATCATCAGATGCAATACTGCCAAGCACAATCCAGTTTACTCCCAATGTGCTTTGAGAATATAAAGAATTGTAAATGCCTCCAACAAGTTTGTCAGCAGCATCAGGATCTATAAGTGCCTGTTCTTCTGTTAACTGGCCTTGAGGCGGAACATTCAGAAAGTCCCTGTTACAACTCAGGCTAATAAAAAGAATTGTAATAAACCCTGGCAGAATATAATTATATCTTTTTTTCATATAATATTTTTTTAGCTATGATTTAAAATCCAAGATTTAAACCGAATGCAAAGGTTCTTGTAGTTGGGTAAGTATTAATCTCAATTCCCGCATTTAAAGGAGTATCATATGGTGCTGTACCAATAATTTCAGGAGTAAACCCACTATAATGGGTAAAAGTGAAGAGATTTTGTCCTGTAAAATATACTCTCAGCGTATTTATTTTATAGCGGGATAAGAGCTTTTCGGGCAATTTATATCCTATTGTAAGATTATTGATTCTAAAGAAATTTCCATTCTCCAGAAAATAAGTTGATGGAGTCATAAGACCAAGTGTAGCTCTGGGAATGGTATTACTTGGATTATTGGGAGTCCATCGTCCAACAGCTACAGCAGCTTCTATATTATCCCTGGAATCAGTTCCTCTAAGGGCCTTTTTCCCATTGTATATTTTACTGCCGGATGTTCCGTAACTGGTAAAGCTAAAATCCCAATTTTTATACCCTATGCTGCCGTTAACTCCATAAGTTAATTTAGGCAAGTAGGCACCGCTAAAAACCCTGTCATTATTATCAATTTTTTTATCGCCATTTATATCCTTATACTTTATATCTCCGGGAACAGCATTCGGTTGTGCTGAAGCAGCAATTTCAGCTTCTGTTTGAAAAATTCCATCCATCTGTAAAAGATAAAAGCTGCCAATCGCATGCCCGTTATCGGATAATGTAGTAAAACCATTTACATTTCCATCAAATAGCGCCTGGCCTCCGTTTAAATTTAAAATCTGATTCTTATTTGCTGCTATATTACCACCTATAGAATAAGTCCATTCATCGCTAAAATGATCATTCCAGTTTAAGTTCAGCTCAAAGCCTTTATTCTCAAAAGTAGCTGCATTTGTTATATACCTATTGTCCGCATCTCCTAAAATTCCCGGCAGATTTACATAAGTTAAAGCGTCTTTTGTACGTTTATTATAGTAGTCAATCTCTACATTTAACCTGCGTTTCAGAGTTGTAAATTCTATGCCAAGATCTGTTTCTTCAGTAATTTCCCATCGAATATTTTTATCAGTTATGTTATCAAAAGTTATTACACTGTATCTTGAGCCGTCAAAATAATACGGTCTAGTTATATTTGCAATAGAGTAATAAAGTCCTGTAGGTATATTATCATTGCCTACTTTACCCCAGCTGGCTCTGAGTTTGATGTCTTTAAAAATATCCTGATTTTTCATAAAATTCTCATTGCCGATATTCCATGCTGCTCCAACAGAAGGAAAGTAGCCCCATCTGTTACTGGAACTAAACCTTGATGTTCCATCTGCCCTGAAAGAAGCAGTCAGGAGGTAGCGATTATCATAGTTGTAATTTAGCCTTGACAAATAAGAATTTCTGGTCCATTTATCTCCTGTATTATCAATCGTTTGTGTTCCGGACGCTCCGGCATTTAAATACCATTGATCTTTATTCACCGGAACATCCAAGGCTGTTCCATTAGAGTTATTGGCTTTATATTGTTCCGCCGTTGTTCCTACAAGAAATGTAAAATGATGCTTATCAAATTGTTTAGAGAAGGTTGCTGTATTATCCCAAACATAGCGTGTTATATCGTTTTTAACAAGGGTAAGCTGGCTTCTTGCCCTTTGCTGATTGCCTCCGGGGGTAATAAAAGTGCTTTCATCACTGAGAAATGCATAATCATACGTGGTATTTTTTAGATAACTCATGTCAATCCCTATACTTGATTTTAACGTCAGCCATGTAACTGGTTTGTACTCGAGATAACCCGTTCCCTGTAACCTGTTAGTCAAAAACCGGGCATCTGTTTTGTCAATACTTACAAGCGGGTTTGAAACATTTCCAACAAGTGATGTATTTCCATATTTATCTCCGATTTTTGCAGGTATAATTGGCGCTGCTCTATAAGCGCTGCTAAATGCTCCTGCGTTTACGCCCTTATCATCGGAAAATGCGTATGAAATTAAAGTTCCCAGTTTTAGCTTCTTTGAAAGATTATATTCATTGTTTGAACGCAGAGTAAACCTGCTGAAATTATTGCCTACCTGAATACCCTCATCGGTCAGGTATCCTGCACTTAAAAAATACGTGACACTTTCATTGCCGCCAGATATTGATAGATTATGATTTTGCTGGAAGCCTTTCCTTAGAATAGCATCATACCAATCTGTATTATATCCCTGAAGAGCCGAGGCTTTCACAAGACTATCCCCGCTCCCATAATAAATATTTCCTTCATTAAGATACCCTGCATACTGTTTTTCACCGGCCATATTCACCAGTTTTGTCGCTTCTCTTAAACCAACATTTGCATCATAAGCAAACTTCATTTTTCCGGAACGGCCTTTTTTTGTTGTAATAAGAACTACCCCATTAGCTGCCCGCATACCATATATGGCTGTCGCACTCGCATCTTTTAAAATATCCAAAGTCACGATGTCATTTGAATTAATATTTCTTATATCTGTAGTAATTACACCATCAACAACATATAAAGGCTCAATTCCTGCTAATGTAGAACCAGCGCCTCTAATCCTTATTAAAGGAGTTGCATTTGGCTGACCAGAGCTTATAACCTGAACCCCGGATACTTTACCCTGGAGCGCCTGTGTAGGAGTTTGAACAGGCTGTTTGGCTAAGTCAGAACCCTTAACGGATGCTACAGATCCTGTTAAATCCCTCTTCCGGGCTGTTCCATACCCGATCACCACCACCTGGTCCATTACCTGTTGCGATCCTTTCATGGAAACTGTAATACTCGTACTCCCGTTTAAAGGATATTCCTGCGCATCATATCCTACAATTGAAAAGACCAGGATGCTGTTGGGGTCCGGAACGGAAAGCGTAAAGGCGCCTTCGGCATTGGTAGTGGTGCCTATGGTAGTACCTTTTACCTGTACGGAAACGCCTGATAAAGGTGCTCCCGAGCTATCCGTAACCTTGCCGGTTACGGTAATGTCTTTCCTGCCCAGCGGATCTTCCTTCAGTACAATAAGGTTGTTCTCCATTTTCTGGAAAGTAAGGTTGGTATAAAACAGCAATACCGGCAGCACTTCATCAATTGTGGCGTCTTTTGCGCTTACAGACACTTTTGATGTCAGCTGTTCCAGGTCATTGTTATACAGGAACCGGTAGGATGTTGTCTGTTCAATAGAATGAAGGACTTCTGCAAGCGCTGTTTTCTTCATTTTCAAATTGATGCGCTGCTGGCCGAATCCGTTCGCATGGACATTGACTATAAAAAACAGCAGGAACAGCATCGTCAATTTCATAGCAAGAAAAACTTTTTTTGTTTTGGGGGGAATATGTCCCTTTTTTAAGCATTTCATGTGATCAATATTATTTTTTAATGATAGCACATGAAGCAAGCGATCGGCTTCATGTAAAGTTAACAGATCAAAATGGGTTTACGTATCGTCTTTTTTTAATCATTCCTGCAATTTTTAATTGATTGAACTGATCGATATATCATTTTTTTCGATTGTATAATTAAATGCATTGGCCGTTTGCAACGCATGCATTGCCTGCTCAATAGTTTCTTTTTCAAAGGAACCGTAAAAGCTGAGGTGCTTTACTTTTTCATCCCGGAAATGAATGCTTACATTATACCAGTGCTCCATTTTTCGGGCAAGCGTAATAAAATCCTCTCCACGGAATTCAAGCCGGTTATATACCCAGGCGGTTTCTAAACGCTCTGTTTCGGGTTTTGTACTGTCCAGCGCTTCAATTTTAACAGCATTCAGGGGCGAAGGCGCTGTCACACTGTCTCCCGAAATAATATTGCCCGGAATAACCAGTTTTTGGTTGGGATAAAGCAAAATAGGCTGAAAGCCTTTTGCTCCGTCATGTTTGGTAATGCTGATCAGCCCCCTGTATAAGGCAGTGGTAACCGCATTTTCATCAGGATACGCTTTTACATTGAACGCGGTTCCCAGCACTTTTATATCAATAGCTCCCGCATGTACAATAAAAGGTTTATTGCTGATCTTGTTTACATCAAAAAAACCTTCCCCCTCAAGGCGTACCTCCCTGGTTGCTCCTTTAAAATTGGTAACATAATATAATTTTGATCCGCCATTGAGCCATACCTTGCTGCCATCCGGCAACAACAGTTGCCTTCGGTTCCCATTTTGAACGATCAATGCCGGCCGTAGCTGATTACTACCGGCTGACGCCGGGGATTGATGTCTCTCTCCGCGCATGCCCAGGTACACAAGGAACAGGGCCGCTATTGCCGTACCATACACCAGGTAGTTCCTGACAACTGTTTTACTTTTGGGAACCGCTGTCCGGACGGATGCCTGCCTGCCCGCAATCAGCGCAGCTGCTCTTTCAGAAAGACCGGCAGCACCCTTAGAATGCGTAGTATCATTTATATGATGAATTAATGACTTCATTAATTCATATCGCTGCTGCAACTGCGGATGTTCGCTCAGGAACTGATGCAACGCCTCCTGTTCTTCTGGTGAGGCCTCCCCGTAGATGTTACGGGCCATTAATTTCCATATAGCATCATTACTGATCAAATACAAGCAATCTGTCGCCTATATATAAAAGGACAGGGAATCAGCAGTTATCTACTATCTGTTTTTCAGCTTTTTTTTATTTTTTTTGAAAACGGATGCACAGGAATATTTTTGGCAATACCTAATGACTCACTGATGCGCTTAACAGCAGTAGCCATCTGGACATCGATGGTGTTTACGGATATATTCAGTATTGCTGCCACTTCTTTGTATTTAAGGCCATCTTCCCTCACCAGCTTAAAGATCATCTTACAACGGGGAGGCAGTTCCTCTATTGCTCGGTTTACCTTGTTCAACATTTCCCCCGTAATCATCTGTGTATAAGGATCATTGTCAACCGCTACCACATTCATCATCATTTCATCTAATCCGGATGAAATCCATTCATTGGCTTTCAGGGAAAGCTTATTCAGTGATTGGTTCTTTACAGCTACATAGAGGTAAACCGAAAGGTTGTTAATAGCGGAAAGACCCGACCGGTTAGACCATAGCTTTAGAAATACATCCTCAACCACCTCATTGGCCAGCTCCGGAATCCGCAATATGGATAAAGAAAACCGGTACAACCGCTTATAAAATAAGGCAAATAACTGTCCAAAGGCTTTTTGGTCATTGGCTGCAATTCCGGCTTTTATGGTATGTAATTCTTCTTCCATAGGGTTCAATCCGATCAGCAATTCTGAAAATCTGCTGTTACAAATATAGCAAAAGCGCTAACATGTGTTAGAAACACTTTTATAAAATTTCTAACAAAACAGCTGATTTTTTAATCATTATAATATGCAGATTGCCCATTGCTTCTCTTTTCACAGGTTTTATTACACTTATTTATAAATCAAATATTTATAGGACCACCTGGTACAGGTTGCCGGTATTTAAAATAGTATTTTGTGTTGCAAAACTTTATATTTGTAATTTGCGGCTCGGTTTTTGAGATGAAACGGACTTTTTAAAAAAATGGCTTTAGGACAATCATTACAACAGAAACTTTTACAAAAGCTATCGCCCCAGCAAATTCAGCTGATGAAATTGCTGCAGGTGCCCACTGCTAACCTGGAAGAAAGGATCAAGGAAGAGATGGAAGAAAACCCGGCACTGGAGCTGGATGATGCAAAACACAGCGATGAAGGCGATCTGAAAGATGAATTTGCAGATAGCGAAAACTCTCTGGATGATTCAGATTCAGGACACGATGAGTATGATACGATTGATGTAAGCGATTATGTGCACGATGGTGATGATGATATTGCGGATTATAAGACCCGTGAAGATCATTATGGTGAAGAAGAAAACCGGCAGCTGCCGATAAAAACGGAAACCAGTTTTTATGATACCTTGGAGAACCAGCTGGGCCTCCTTTCCCTGTCTGAAAAAGAGCACCGTATTGCGCAGCATATCATCGGAAGCATTGACGAGGATGGATACCTGAGGAGAGACACGCCGGCCCTGGTAGATGACCTTGCGTTTCGCCAGAATATTGAGACCACAACAGAGGAAGTGGAAAAGATCATTCAAAAGATCCAGCAGTTTGACCCTCCCGGTGTGGGCGCCCGGAACCTGCCGGAATGTTTGCTGCTGCAGTTAAAAAGACAAAAACAGGAAGGAAAAGAAGTTGATAAAGCCATCCTGGCAATTGAAAAATACTTTGATGAATTTACCAAGAAGCATTACGAAAAAATTCAGCGCGGCCTGGGTTTAACAGAAGAAGAGCTGAAAGACGTAATGCAGCAGATCGTACGGCTGAACCCCAAACCGGGCGGCAATGTAGGCGCTGTAAACAAAGCCGAAAGCTATGTAGTTCCGGATTTCTTTATTATGAACCACAATGGGAAGCTGGAACTGACATTAAACAGCCGCAACGCGCCGGAGCTCCGCATCAGTGAAGGCTATAAGGATATGATGAAGGAATATGACCGCGGATCCAAAAAAGACAAACAGCAGAAGGAAGCGGTATTATTCATAAAACAAAAAATTGACGCCGCCAAATGGTTCATTGATGCCATCAGACAACGGCAGCATACCTTGCTGGATACGATGTCTGCGATTATGGAGCACCAGGAAGAATTTTTCCTTACAGGGGATGAGACCACCCTGAAGCCAATGATCTTAAAAGACATTGCCGAAAAAACCAACCTGGATATATCTACCGTAAGCCGTGTGGCCAACAGCAAATTTGTACAGACCGAATTTGGCACTTACCGGCTGAAATTTTTCTTCAGCGAATCATTAAGCACCGATAGCGGCGAAGAAGTGTCCACCCGCGAAGTGAAAAAGATCCTGACGGACCTGATCGAATCGGAAAGTAAAAAACATCCTTACAGCGATGAAAAGCTTACAGAGCTGCTGCAGGAAAAAGGCTATAATATTGCCCGCCGTACTGTTGCCAAATACCGGGAGCAGCTGAATATTCCGGTGGCAAGGTTGAGAAAAGAATTGGTGTAGGTAGCAGGTTTAAATCAATTGTAGCTTAGCCACTTTGGGGTCTACCTCTCCTACTATATCGTGCTCAAAGTTCAGTCTGATCCTCCATTTCTGTAATGTAGCGGCGCCAATAATGGCTTCTTCACTCAGGCCCGGCACCACCAGGAATTCATCAGAGAGCAATATGTCGTTTATATAAAAATCGAGCGTAACTCTTTCATTAACTTCAATATAATGCCCTTCACTTGCTGTTGATAATCGTCTTACCTGGCCCGGATTAATGGGATCTTCTAATTTCTGTAACCGCTCTTTCCCAATGCAAGAAAGATTTGCCCCACTATCAAATAACGTATTCAGGTGTTTCTCTCCTTTTGAGCCTACAAACAGTAAGGGTAGCTTAATAACAGACATATCTTGAAATTCTTTTTGCTTAAGGATACAAAATAAAACAGGCTAAAGCAAAAACAGAACTTACATCGTCAGTTTATAGTTCATTCTTTTATACGAAGCCTTCGTTCATTAATTACCGAAAACCTGTTATGTAATAGCTCAAAGTTCTGATAAATTGCTGCTGCAACGTTTTCGATTTTGAAATTTACATCTTTCATCCGCCCAAGTATAACCCCTTTGTGCGGTAATCGCAGGCGAAAAACCAATTCCCCAAAATCCTTATCTTCTGTAATCAATACCGCATTCTTAGAAACTGCAATATGTAAAACTTCCTGATCATTTATAGATGGTTGTTCTTCGCAAATAGCAAAAACTTCAGCCCCATATAGACGAAGCGCTTTTACAATTCTGAAATCTACACGCTCATCTGCAACGAATAGTGCTTTCATCAGGCAACAGCAACTATTTTCTCCTATTTTACATTATCCGAAGCAAAAAGCAAACAAGCCTGGATCTGCTCTGTAGTAAGATTGGGGTAGGCTTCCAAAAGTGTTTCCAAAGAATACCCGTGACCTAATTTTTCAAGGACCAGTTCAACCGGAATCTTTGTGTTTTTAATAATCATTTTACCAGTTCATAATACTTAAAGGTACAATATTATAATTATAAGCTAACCGCTCTGTAACTTAGTATCTTAAGGTCTGTTTTACTGCTTCTTTTACAAATCCGGTTTCTGTTATAAAGAGTGGTTTACTGAATGCTTCTACCTTTGCATTGTTTCTTTTAAATCCGCTTATCAGATGGTCCACTGGTCGTGGATGATGCCTACCAGGTAGTACCGGCCGTTTTTGAGCTTGTACACCAGCCGTACAGATCTCCAGTCGATGCCACCGTTCTTTTTTGTTCCGTCTAAATAGTTCTCTGTAAATTCTGAACCGGGATAAACGGTTTTCAGGTTGTTGATTGAGTTGCCTTTCCCAAACCGTATATTCACCCCGGCTTTCTGTGGTTTTAAAAAGTTGCCATCGTATACAAACCTGCCAAAGTATTCTGCAGGGGTTAATAAAATCGGGTTGCCGCTTCCATCATAAGACCCCCATTCTATTTTCTTGTTCCTGTCTGTTGTAATCAGGCCTTTAAATTCTTCCCTGCTGAATTTTTTATCGTCTTTCGGATCCACGGTACCGTAAGGAGAAAACCGGATGCCTTCTTCGGGATGGATAAAGGAGTCCAGCTTTTCATATTCCTTGTTTTTAAAGAGGGTCAGCACTTCTTTTGTTGTGGCAGACAATACACTATCCTTATTAGCCGGGGTAATCACAAAAGTATTTAAGGAATCAGCAGGTGGCTGGGTTACTAATGTATCATGCCTTTCGCTCCTGTCAATTCCTGTTGTGTCGTCCTCACCTCCTTTGCCGGATGTATTTTTGCCCTTACAGCCGTTACATCCTGCAATAATTCCTCCCAAAATAATTCCCATTCCTATAATGCCTGTCAACTGTTTTTTCATCTGCATATTTTTATTGGCTTTATCTATCCGGTACCTGCCACAGGCAGGAAATTACGCAAACACTTTTATTGTTTATAGAATGATTCACCGCCTCCATTTTGTGTTACTTCATATAATTGAAAGAACCAAAAGATTCCTTAAAAAGGGAGATCATCTGCCCCACCCTCATTCAGATCCGAATAATTATCGGGTGGGGGGGTATCTGTATAGCTGGCGCCCCCGTTGTTTGTGGCGGATGCCAACTCTACCTTCCAGGCCTTAACATCCGTATACCACCTACCATTATATTCCCTGCTTTCAACATCAAAGGAAATATTCAGCTGATTTCCTATTTTTAATACACTCTCGTTTATTTTATCGCCCCATATAGAGATACATACTTTTTTAGGATATTGCGCCTGCGTTTCTACGATAATATCCTGTTTTCTCCATTCTCCGTTTCTTCCCGTTCCCTTTTGTAAGGGCAGTATCTGAACCAATGTTGCTGTTAACTGCATAATAACTGAATTCCTTATTAAGTAATAATCAAAATTTATGCTACAAATATAGCAGGCTTCCGGCAAAGCCGTTGGAAATTATAGGAGTTTAAAGAGCTGGTATGCTGGCAGGCCGCCAAACCGTTTGCTTGCAAAGGGCTATTACACAGGTATATAACAGTATTTCCCTGATCTGCGCTTACTAAAAGAGCCATTGTTCACTAAAACTTAAATGCAACACTTGCAGCAAAGTTTCTACGTTTTTGAGGATTTACAGACCAGTAGCCGATATAATATTGTTTATTGGTTATATTGTTTATATTAGCTGTAACTCTTATTTTTTTACCATTATAAAATAATCCCCCATTTAATAAAGTATAGGCGGGTAACTCAAAAACACCGGTTACACTGTTGTCAATGACTTTGTTAACGCCGGCATAGTTACCTCCAAAACTTACCCCGAAATCCTTTAATTTTCCGTCCATGATTTTATAGGTAGCCCACAAATTGGCAAGGGTCTGCGGGCCCTGGCCGCCCGGGCTTCTGCCTACCTCATTATAAAAATCAGTTGGTGTAGCGGTATTTCCTTCGATCACTTTGATTTTTCCATGGCTGAATCCAGCAATGAAGTTTAACCCCGGTACGGGGTTAGTGGTAACATCTAACTCAACACCCCTGCTTTGGGTTTTGCCACCCTGCTCAGAGTTATTGTTAGCCGTAGAATAAACCCGGTTTCCAACCCTTGTGTTATAAAAGGAGAGCGTTGCCTGCAGCTTCTCTTCAAACAGATTGGTTTTTACCCCAAATTCTATTTGATTGGCCCTTTCCGGTTTAAGCGCTTTTGAACCGATATAATTATTACTACTGTCATAAACATCAACGGGTCCGACATTAAAAAAGGCATTCATATAGTTGGCAAAAATGGATACCTTATCCAAAACCGGCTGGTAAACCAGTCCGAATTTCGGGGAATACGTCATTTGATTAAAACTTTCAGTTGCAGCACCCGCCTTATTATCAAAATAATCTGCCCGTAAGCTCAACATCGCTGAAAATGCCGGCGTAAAATTGATCACATCGGATGCATATGCACTGTAGGATCGTTTGGTTAATTTGCTATCGGTGTATTCCGTTGCAGCAAGCGCTGCTTTTATGGCATCCTTATTCAAACCATCCGGGTTGGACGGGTCAGTGTCTGATATGCCACCCTGCGGGCTCACCCGCCGGGTGGTGATCCAGCCGGAGCTGTTATTTTTTTCCGTCCTGTTAAAATAATCCAGTCCTATTAATACCCGGTTCCTGAGTTGCCCTATTTTAAAATCGCCATTAAAATTTTGCTGGATATCGACGGTGTTGGTATTATAATCCTGGTTGTTGAAATACTGATAAAAATAGTTTCTTTCATCCGGCTTGTCAGGATCCACGCCCCATATATATGTATAAATACCATCTGATTTAATATTCCCGGCGGAAAATACGGTTTGCGAGGTCCATTGGCTATTAAATTTATACAGCATCCGGGCCTGCAGGTTCTTCCGGGGATTCCTTATCGTCAGATCATTGTTGGTAAAAGACAGGTCCGGGTTTAAATTCAGCTCTTTAATATTTTTAAAATCCATTGGGCTTTCCCGGTCGGTATTAAAAAATACGGGAGGCACAGCCCTCTTTTCTTCCAGTAGTTCTGCCAGCACATGAAAAGATAGTTTATCATTGACTTCGTAAACAAAACCGGGGGCAATAAAAAAGGATTTTTTAAAGCCCGCATCCTGGAAACTATTTTCGGTCTGTGCTGCGGCGTTTAAACGAAACGCTATTTTTTTAGTTTTGCTCAGGGGGGTATTGACATCAACCGCCAGCCTGTTCAGGCCAAAACTGCCCACAGTGTAACTGGCCTCGCCGCCAAACTGATAAAACGGCTTTTTGGTAATTGTATTAATGATGCCTCCATACCCGTAAAAACTGGCCCCGAATAAGGTGCCGGAAGGCCCCTTTATTACCTGTATCTCTTCCACATCTGCAGGGTCTAAATTGCCGCTCACCAGGGCAGGCAAACCGTTTACCAGGGCCGGTTGCGCCTCAAATCCTCTCAGCGAAAAATATGCCCCTCCATCACCGCCCCTGCCTGTCGATTCCCAGGCTCTTGTAATACCCGGAACGTTCCTTAATGCGTCATCATAATTACTAATGACCTGCTGTTTCATTATTTCGGCTGAAACAGCACTATACACCTGTGGGTTTTCCAGGTTTTTCAGCGGCATTTTTGCTACAAACTCATCTCCTTTAGTACCCATTTTATTGGCGGCAATCACTACTTCCTGAAGCTGTTGCTCGTTTTCCTTTAAAACAAAATCAAGGGTCTCAACAGCGCCCGCCTTAAAATCTACAAGTTGAGACTGCTCATTTACACCTACAAAAGAAACCCGGACAATATAAGAACCGGGCTTAATATTTTTAATTTCATAATTTCCCTTTTTGCCGGCGGCAGTGGCTTTCGATGTTCCTTCCAAAACAACGGTTACGGCTTCAGCAGGCTTGCCATCTGCAGTAGTTATCGTTCCTCTTAATGTAGCATCCTGTGCCTGTAAAAAATTACTTAAACTGATCAAAAACGCGGCTAAAAGATATTTTACCATTCAATTTTTGCGCGAAATTACTCCCGGCATCTAAAAATTGATTTACGAAACCCGGAAAATAACTTCCATAACCGGGGAATTTTCAGAAACAGCAAACCCCATGTTGCCCTATTAATAGCTGCGGCACGGGAACAAAACACAAACCGGATTGTCTTACTGCTTTGCAACGCAAATAACAAAACCCTGGTGGATTTTAAAGCACATACAGCATTTTGAAATACACATGGTGCATACGCCAGTTAATAAAATACCTGATTTCTTCTACCTTTGCTCAAATTTGAACTTCATTTTGCAGGCAGGTAAAAATATTTATTTTCTTTCTGATTTTCATTTGGGTGTTCCCACTTATGAGGCAAGCCTTCAGCGGGAAAAATTACTGGTAAAATTCCTGGATGAAATAAAAGATAAGGCACAGGAAATCTTTATTGTAGGCGATCTGTTTGATTTCTGGTATGAGTACCGCCATGTAGTGCCCAGGGGGTTCGTGCGCATTTTAGGTAAGCTGGCCGAACTGTCAGATAGCGGTATACAACTGCATTTTTTTGTAGGCAATCATGACATGTGGATGAAGGATTATTTTCAGCAGGAGCTGAACATGCCGGTTTATTTCGAACCAAAGGAATTTGAATGGAACGGCAAACAGTTTCTTATAGGTCATGGAGACGGGCTTGGCCCGGGCGATCATGGCTATAAACGATTGAAAAAAATATTCCGAAATCCGGTTTGCCAGTGGCTGTTTGGCATATTGCCTCCTGTGGTGGGTATGGGCACGGCCAATTACATGAGCCGTAAAAGCCGCGCAAAAACCGGCACATCCGAGGAAACCTTCCTGGGGGCAGACAGGGAATGGCTGATCACTTATTGCCGGGAGCAGCTGCAAAAGAGGCATTATGATTTTTTTATTTTCGGGCACCGGCATCTGCCCATCGACTTCCGGCTTACGGATACCAGCCGTTATATCAACCTGGGGGACTGGATCACCTTCTTTACCTATGCTGTTTTTGATGGCAATGATGTGCAGCTGCTTTCCTACTTAAACAGAAACGAAAAAATAGTACGGGGATGAAGCGGCGTATTTTTATATTACTTGCTTTAAAATTGTTGCTGGTAACCGCAGCCCAGGCACAGCTGGTGGTGCAGCAACAGAAAACCATTCCGGGCAATTACACAACGGTTGCGGTGGATAACCTGGAAAATATCTACCTGGTCAGCGCTACCAACCAACTGAAAAAATTAAGTGAAACCGGCGATTCCGTAGCCGTGTACAACAATGTAAAAAAGCTGGGCGAAGCTACCTTGCTGGATGTTTCAAACCCCTTACGGGTGCTTATTTACTATCAGAGCTTTGCCACGGTGGTAATGCTGGACCGCCTGCTAAGCCCGGTAAACACGATCGACCTCAGGAAGCAGAACATTTTTAATGTACAGGCAATCGGCCTTTCTTATGATGGTAAAATATGGCTGTATGACAATATGGAAAGTATGCTTAAAAAGATCAATGATGACGGAAGCGTGCTGCTGAAAACACCCGACTTCAGGCAACTCTTTAGCGAAACCATCAGCCCGAAGCAGATAATTGACCGTAACCAGCTGGTTTATCTTTATGACCCGGCGCAGGGCATTTATACATTTGATTACTATGGCACCTATAAAGGAAAGCTGGCTATTACCAACTGGCAGCACCTCCGTATTACTGATAAATATATTTTTGGTAATGATGACAGCCGGTTTTACAGGTATACCTTCAGTTCCATGAAATATGATGAGTGGCCCATACCGGATATGCTCAAAACCAAGAACCGGTATATTTTTGAGGATGGCCGGCTTTATGTGCTTGATGCAGCAGGGCTCACCCTGTATTCCTATAAGCATTAGCCCGGAATAAAACACAGGGCCGCCTGTATGACCATAAATTTTTTACTTTTGAATCCTATGAGCGAGTTTTTAAACCAGGTCTATTTTAATAATTCCGTAAGGGCATACCTGATCGTTGGTATCACGATCCTTGTGGTTTTTCTTTTTAAGAAGTACATAGCGTTGTATGTGGCAAAGGGGATCTTTAAGCTGGTTCGGCTGCGCTATAAGAACATCAACCTGCCTACGTTCCTGGCGCTGGTGGCAAAACCACTGGGTTTGTTCCTGGCAGTGCTGGTTACGGTTGGTGCGCTGGACAAGCTGAAACTGCCGGATGAGCTGGATTTTAATATCTACCGGGTCTCCTTTCAGGAGCTACTGGGAATGATTGGTTCTTTCCTCGTCATTTTTACGTTTTTCAGGCTGATCATCAAAAGCATTGATTTTATCATGCTGATGATCCAGGGGCATTACCTGCAGACACATGAACCGGGCAACCATCAGCTGGTGTTCTTTTTTAAAGATCTTATAAAGGTTATTATAGGCATCATTGGCGGATTATTTATTCTGAAATATACTTTTAAATATGATATTAAAGGGCTGGTGACAGGACTGAGCATTGTGGGCGCTGCGGTAGCACTGGCATTAAAAGAAAGCCTGGAAAATCTGATCGCCTCCTTTATTATCTTTTTTGACAGGCCTTTTGCCACCGGCGATGCCGTAAAATTAAATGATGTGTCCGGCACGGTTGAAAAAATAGGGTTGCGCAGCACCCGTATCCGTTCAGATGCCAAATCGTATATCACTGTTCCCAATAAGCAAATGGTAGATAGTGTGCTGGACAATCAATCGGATTATACGCAGCGTAAAGCATCGCTGAAGCTGGAAATTTCATCATCAACCCCTGCGGATGTTGTTGAAAAATTATTGACCGGTATCCGCGAGATCCTTACAAAGGAAGACATTATTGCCTATACAGCGTTTGTAAATAATATTACCGCCAATGCCATTGTTATTGCCTGTGATTATTTTACCGGGCCGGATATTACAACATTTAACAAGGTGCGGGAGCGCAGTACCCTGGCCATACTTTCGTTAATGGCACAATTAAACATCACTACAGCACAAAGCGTGAGTGATATAAAAATTGTACAGGGAAGCGCGCCACCACCACAGGCAGCTATTTAGTAGCTGAATATTAATCTCCGTCATCCTCAGCCGGGCACGCTACAAGCAGGCAATTGGAAGATCTCCTAATAAGTACGAAGCCCGTCTGACAGGCGACCTGTTGCTGACCCTTTCGGGCAGGCATGGCCGGTTTTATAGTATGGAGGTCTGCCTGCTCCCAAAGTCGTCTTGCCCCACACATTTATGTTATGCCACCCGCATATTATTTTTACAATTACAAAAAAGAAGTATATTAGCAATACAACCTTTTGGAGAAATTGAAACTGTTGAAAAACGAATACCGGAACGGTTGCAGAAAGAATAGATTTTTAACCAGTAAGAACTTTATAAAGCTACCTTTAAGCGTTTACAAACGACTATAAAAGTTTAGTAATTACGGTAAGCGGCGAGTTGTAGGCTATTGTAAAGACGACTCAAAACAATATGAAAAAAACAATCTCAATTTTTATCTTTCTTTTATTTACTTGTTCAACCTATTCTCAGTCAACTGCACATGACTCAGAGAAAATTGCAACCTTTTGTAAGTTATGGGGATTCCTTAAATACTACCACCCTGTAGTTGCTACCGGGAAATTTGACTGGGACAATGAATTTACAACAAGAATTAAAATCGTTCGGTTATTACATTCAAAAAAGGAAATCAGCAATTACTATTCAGCCTGGATTAAAGACTTAGGAGAAGTAAAGAAATGCAAAGAGTGCTCCTTCACAATCACAGATAGCATAAAATACAACCTTAACTTAAGCTGGCTGACAGACACCAGTATCTTTACTAACAGCCTGATTAATCAATTATTATATGTTCAGCAAAACCGAAATCAGGGAAAGAATTATTACGTTGAGCAGAAACCGTATATTGGTAACACAGCGTTTGAAAATGAAAAAACCTATACTGATTCTGCATTCCCTTCAAAGGAACTACGTTTGTTAAGTCTTTCCCGTTACTGGAATATTATCAATTATTTCTACCCTTATAAATATAGAATCGGGCAGAACTGGGACAGTGTTCTTATTGAGATGATTCCAAAATTCAGGGATTCTAAAGATACCATTGCCTATCATTTAGCAATGCTCGAATTAATAACTAAAATAAATGACAGCCACGCTGGTTTTGTAACTAAATATACAAATCAATATTTTGGTTTAAAATGGGCACCCTTCCGGTTTAAAATTATTGACAACAAAGCTATAGTTACAGGGTTTTATAACGATTCTCTTTGTGGGAGGGATGATATCCAATACGGAGATGTTTTCTTAAAAGTCAACGGCCGCACCATTGAGGATATAATCAAGGAAAAATCAGCATATATCGGAGCATCAAATTATCCAACTAAACTCCGCAATATGAGCTATGTCATTCTTAATGGACAAACAGATTCTGTTAATGTAATTTTTGAAAGAAATGGTGTTGTTGCAGAGAAAATTATTCACCGGTATGATTTTGATAAATTTGGAAATAAACGGAAAGAAGAAAAAGAAGATGTTTATAAAATTTTGGATGGGAATATCGGCTATGTAAATATGGGCGAACTTGAACTTAAAGAGACTGATAAAATATTGGCTAAACTCAAAGACACAAAAGCAATTATTTTTGATGTAAGAAATTACCCTAAAGGAACGCTATATAAAATAGCTGAGTTTTTGAACATTGGCAGAAAAGCGTTTGTAAAATTTACACAACCAGACATATCATATCCGGGGTTGTTTCATTACACCGCACCCTATTTTTGTGGCAAAAAGAATAAAACGCCTTATTCGGGAAAAGTAATTCTGCTTTTTAATGAAACGTCTCAAAGCCACGCCGAATTTACCTTAATGGCGTTACAAACCGCACCAAATGTTATTGGTATTGGCAGCCAGACTGCAGGTGCAGATGGAAATGTTTCTTTAATTACTCTTCCAGGCAATTACAAAACTTATATGACGGGCATAGGCGTATTTTATCCTGATGGCAGGGAAACACAAAGGATTGGGATTGTGCCGGACATTGAAGTTAAAGCAACAATAAAAGGAATAAGGTTAAAGCAAGACGAAGTATTGGATAAAGCAATTGAAGTAATTAATAATACGGGGCTAACATTTAATTAGACCAATTTAGATTGGAAAAGATAGCTGAATGAGCAGGCAGTAATTTTCTTTTCAGGAACTGCCCTGCTTTTTCAGCTGGATTTAACCCGAGGCTGTAAGGCGGTAGAAAAAACAATGCTATGTTTGGCTGCACTATGAGTTTTGCTGCTTTGTGAAAAGCCCCATTATCCAATACGATAATTTTGTATTCAGAGCTGTGGTGGCAGGCAAATTCATTAAGAAATACCTGGAAACAATCAGTAGTATTGCAATAGGGCATTTCTATCAAAAACCGGTCTCCTAAGCGGCGAATGCTCCTACAGAAACCACTGAATAACGCTGATAATTGCACATCTGTGCTTCTGCTATTGGGCGGAAGGCTGCGTTCCGAAGGTTCGGAACAGCGGGGCATAACATGAGACTAAGATTCATTACAGCCCAATAAAAGGGTTGCGTTTTTGCGGAAAACTTTTTAGTCTGATTAAAATGTCACTTCCGTATTACACACGGTATGCGCATTTTGATTGTATACTTCCCTACCCGTTTTTACTGTTAGCCGGCTAATGGAAGTAACCCCGGAAACTGTATTGCTGGATTTTATGACCTCAACCTGGGCTGCGAAAGCGCTAACCGGCAAAGCAGATCAGTGCCTATGTGTTGTAGCGGGAGAAACACCATCGCTCCTGGTTCCAAAAATGGTTTCAAAAACCGCGGCGCCTGTCCAACTGGTTCATACCAGCACAACTGCGTAAGAAAACGTTATTCTAATACAGCTATTTCGCTTTTTTTACAATAGCAGCCAGCTCTTCATCAAACCGGCCGGTAGTGCCATATTCCACAACCCTTCCCAGTTCTGTATCATTATTATAAACAATAATGGTGGGCACATTAGTGATCTTTAAACGCTCTGCTTCTTTATTTTTGTCAATCTTAGAGCGGTCAACAGCAGTCATGCTTACCTTACTGTCATCAATGCCTGCCGCATCCAGTATCTTAAAAAAGCGGGGAATCACAAACTGGGAGTCCGGGCACCAGGTACCCATAAAAACAGTATAGGAAACCTTATCCTTTTTACCGCTGAGCGTTTTTACCACCTCTTTCTTGGGTTCATAGATCCGTTGTGCTCCGGCAAACCAATCAAAGGCCGTATCTGTTTTTAGCAGGTTATCTGTAATATGGCCGGTGAGCATTTTATGGGTTTTGCCGTTATGCTCATCCACCATTGTTTCATAGTCCTGGGCATAGTTTGTCAGGGATAAAGTCATTAACGCACTGATCAATAGTAGTTGCTTCATTGTCTTGTTTTCAAAAATTAACCGGTATCAGTAACAAAAGAAGATGCCTTTATGTTGTACACTAAAAAAGGCTCGCTGTACGAACCTTTTTTCAATTATATGCCGGCTTTTAATTCCAGCAAAAAACCTTTTATCCGTTGCAGGGATTGCACTGCTGCAAATTTTTCATCGGCCTTTTTATTATTTTTCAGGTATTCCTTGGCACCTTCAATGGTAAACTTCCTGCGGCGCAGCAGGTCATAGATCAGGAACAGGTTTTTTACATCCTGCGGGCGGAAAAAGCGGTCGCCTTTACCGTTCTTCTTGGGTTTTAATATATCAAATTCAGATTCCCAGTACCGGATGAGTGAATGGCTTTCTTTAAACATGCTGGTTACCTCCCCCATACTGTAATAATGCTTTTTAAACAGTTCTTCCTCGTCCGGCATCTCCACCGCATCTGCCGCAATGGCGTTCTCTTTTACCGAACGGCGACCCCTCGTACCAGCCGGACGGCGTTCAAACGTTTCTGCCACCGCTCTGTTATCAGTACCGGGCGCAACTGTTTCCTGCTCAACGATGTCCGGTTCTGTGTTCTCCGCTATTGCTGTGGCTGCTTTTTCCGCTATTTCCTCAGCCATACCGGTTACCTCTTCACTTATCTCAATCTGGGCCGGTGGTTTCAGCGTATTTTTTTTGGGTTTGGGCAATGGCTCCACCTTTTCCACTTCATCCAGAAATGAAAAAGCGCCCTGGGGTTGTGCTGTTTTTGACATGAGTGGTATAAATAGGTAATTAACAAAAAATAAAAATAACCAATGAAATGTTAAGGCATCATCAAAAAAAGAAAACGCCTTTTGTGCAATATAACTTTTAATAAGGCCAAATCCAAGAGTTTCGGCCTGTGATTGGAAAATAAGGATAAAAAAAATCATCCGCCCTCCGGGCGGACGATCCTAAAGGTGTTTGCGGTTTGCAGGATGGCATTGATCAAATGCTGCATTTCTCTTTGCAACGTTTAGCAGTGAACGATTCTGTCAGTTATGTATAGGCGCTGTTTTGCTGATCAGTATTTTTGCGGGAGCTGAGGTATTGTATTTGTACCAGCAATAGAAAAAAGGCAATTCTCTTTTTCTTATTTCATCGGGCGTGTTGGCCTCCCTGCCGGGTGTTGTATACAGCTCCGAGCGGGTTTCTCCTGCAAGTATGCGACTGTATTTAAACAGCTTAAAAAATTGCACTTCCTCTTTCACTGCTGGTCTTTTCAGAAAATTCCATCTTTTTATAATTCTTCTCATTACAATTGTTTGATACCTTTTTTAGCGGCTGTTATGGACCTGGCAGAACAGGCCCGGCAACATTTACTTAGCCAACCGCTTTACAAAGATGCCTGTACGCCCGTTGGGGATCAATAGCAGTAATACCTAATATTGGGGAGTTTTTTACGATAGGGTCTACCGTATTTTTACGGTAAGGCAATTGCAGGCAGCTTCTTATAAAAAGGAACGATTATTTTTGATTTGCAGACAGTTACGAATATAATATACGCCTATATATAATTATTTTTCCTAACTTTAGCACAGCGGTTTAGCTTTACACAGAGATATAGACAAAACTAAAACATTCTTTATGAAACAAGTTCCTTCTATCCTGCTGTTCCTCATCATGCTCGCGGGCCTTATCTATTTATTTCTGGAAAACAGGAAACTGCGCGAATCAGGCGATAATGATACCCGCTTTTATGTATCTGATGGGAGCCTTAATCCCAGGGATATTAAGCTGAACTATGTATCCTTAGACACGGCCTTAAAAATGACAAAGACCTTCAGGGAATACCAATACCAGTATATAACAGATGGGATCAACAATTTTTTAAAGCTTAAAGGGGACAGTACTTTTTATGATGCAAGACTAACCGTTTTTTCGCTGGATAGCATTAAGCAACTGGTATATGCTATGGATGAGCTGGTAAAGGAAGGAAAGGTAGTAAAACCAAATGGTAAAAAAGTGACCACTTCTGAGCTGGGAATAAAAATGTATTACGCTGCTTATCCGGGGCTTAAAACACCCCCGAAATACAATAGCCACGACGGGCGTCATACGCTTATTCTGGTTCCTGCTTATAAAGAAGCCGGTACAGCGCTTTACCACGATTTTTATCTCAATGGAGAAGTTCCGGACAAAGGACAACACCCAAATAATTTATTTGACCGGCCGCAAAGAGGCGTTGCAGAAGTAAAAGCCATGAGCTTTTTACCTCCTCCTCCCCCACCAAATCCTTCTGTGGGGTTAAACAACGGGAGCGGTTGCCCGCCTCCAAACACGGAAAGTTCTAACTAAGGATCTTTGTAACTTGCGGCTATGACGCTCATGTTCCTTTTATTACTGCTTGAATGGATGAGTTTTATAGCTGCTGTTTTCAACAGGAGAAAATTAGGTAACGCCGGCCGGTTCGTAATTTATTTTCTGGCTGCAGTTGTTTTAACAGAAACAACAAGCATTTTGCTTCGTATGTATTCCGGCCCCGGAACGTTTGTAAAGATTATTTACGTTTGGACGAACATTATGCTTCCTGTGCAATGTATAAGCCTGTTGCTGTTTTTTTACAGGAAGACCCGTTATAATTACTGGAAACGGTGTATACAGGGCTTTATTGGTGTTATTCTGTTTATAACCTTTCTTCAGTTTTTTGTTAGCAAAATAACCCAGTCAAATACTTTTAATTATACATTGAGTGCCGTTTTTATATCTGCCTGCAGCCTTCATTATCTGTTTGAGCTGATGAACAGCGAAGAAATAGGAGAAGTAACCGGAGACCCTTTTATGTATCTTTCCATCGGGCTTTTGTTGTTTTACCTGGGCACGCTTCCTTTTAGTTCCATGAGAACCTATTTATGGGAGGCACACCGCAAAATTTTCTATATTTATTACTACCTCTTCTTCGGCTTTAATTATTTTCTCTATGGAATTATAACCGTTGGAATAATATGTACGAAAAAGAAATAAACGTTTTTTTCCTGTCGGTGATCTTAACGGTGCTGCTTTTGGTAATGGCGGTCTATTTTGTCATTATCAGTATCCGCCGCCGTAATATCCTTTATAAAAGAGAGCGGGAGGCAAACGCCATCCTGCATAAACAGGAACTGCTGGAAACGCGCCAGGAAGTGCAGCAGAAACTGATGCAGAACATTGGCAGCGAGCTGCATGATACGATCGGGCAAAAACTAACACTGACCTACCTGCAAATGGAAAATACCCTGCAATCGGACAATATTGATGACATTAAAACCAGGATCAGCGCGCAGAACGCATTGATACAGGAATCATTGAATGAACTGCGGAGCATTAGTAAAATGCTGACCACACAGGATTTTTCCAACTTTAATTTTGTCCATTATCTTCTCAAAGAAATGGCAAGAATTAATGAAAGTGGTCTTTGTAAGACCGTTTTTACTTATCCTGATGAGCATTTTGATTTTCTGAATGAAAAGGTAAACCTTTCCCTTGTGCGCATTTGCCAGGAGTTTATTCAAAACAGCTTAAAACACAGCGGCTGCGCGCAACTGGAGATCCATATTACCCTGACGGATGAAAATTTAAGGATCGTCTGTATTGACAATGGCCGTGGTATTGACTGGGAAAAGGCTTCTGAATACCGCATCGGATCCGGAAGCGGCTTGAAGTCCATTGAACGGAGGATCAATAGTATCGGCGCCGGCTTCCGGTGGGAAAATAAAAACGGAACGCAGTTGCACATTGATTTACCTTTAAATAAAATTGCAGCAGATGAGACATAGCATCGTTATTGTGGATGATCATATCCTGATTGCCCAGGCGCTTGCAACAATGATCAGCTCTATTCCGAATTTTGACATATTATATGTTTGCAGCAGCGGCACAGAGATGATAGAGCGGTTCAGGCAGCCTAAAAATATTCCGGATGTAGTGATCCTGGATGTGCAGATGCCGGTAATGGACGGTTATACGGTTGCAAAATGGCTTACCGAAAATAAGCCGGAAGTAATCATACTGGCCCTGAGCATGCAGGATGATGATGAAAAAATAATAAAAATGATCCGCTCCGGTGCAAAAGGGTATTTATTAAAGAGCATTCAGCAAAAAGAGCTGGCACATGCACTGAACACCATTGTAAAGGAAGGCATCTTTTATGATGCAAAAGTAAGCAAGGCTCTGGCAAATGATTATTTGAAGAAAGAAGTGACCCAACAGGCGCTCAGTGCCAAAGAACGGGAACTGATCCCCTGGCTGTGCTCTGATGCTACTTACAAAGAGATTGCGGCCTCTGTTTTTTTAAGTGCACGCACCGTGGAAAGCTATGCCACCAGCATTATGGAAAAACTGGAAGTAAGGAACCGCGTGGGCCTTGTTTTAACAGCCATGAAAAAGGGCTGGATCTGAGAAATATAAAATGTAAAATAATAAATAAGGAATAACAAATAAGAAAGGGCGTCTCCAATCTCAATTCTGAAAACTGATAACTGAAGACTGACCACTGATAACTCTCTCTAATGCGCCTCCAGCCAGTTGTTACCCTCCCCGCATTCTGCCACAACGGGTACGCCAAAGGGCAGTGGTAATGCGCTTTCCATATTTTCCAGAATCAATGGCCTCAGTTCCTGCACCTCATCACGGACCGCATCAAAGATCAGCTCATCATGCACCTGCAGGATCATCCGGCTTTTCATCTTTTCTTTTTTCATGGCGGTGTATACTTTCTGCATCGCCAGTTTGATCATATCCGCAGCCGTTCCCTGTATGGGTGAGTTGATGGCATTCCGCTCAGCGAACCCCCGCACGGTAAAATTGCTGGAATTAATGTCCTTTAACCAGCGCTTACGCCCCATAAGTGTTTGCACATATCCATGCTCCCTTGCAAAATTGATCATGTCATCCATATACTTCTGAATACCTGAAAATTCTTTTTTATAGCTCTCAATGATTCCCTTTGCTTCTGTACGGGAAATACCCAGGTTGTCTGCCAGTCCAAAAGCGCCCTGCCCGTAAATGATCCCGAAATTGACGCTTTTGGATTTGTACCGCATTTCTTTGGTCACCTCCTCCATGGCTACATTAAACACTTTTGACGCAGTGGCCGTATGAATGTCTGTACCGTTTTTAAACGCGTTCACCATATTGGTATCGCCGCTTATTGCAGCAACAATCCGTAATTCGATCTGGGAGTAGTCAGCAGATAACAGCACATGCTTTTCATCGCGCGGAATAAATGCTTTGCGGATCTCTTTTCCTCTTTCCGTGCGTACCGGAATATTCTGCAGGTTGGGATTATTGCTTGCCAGGCGCCCGGTAACCGCTACTGCCTGTCCGTAAGTGGTATGCACCCTGCCTGTTTTAGGGTTGATCAGTTGCGGCAAAGCATCTACATAAGTGGATCGTAATTTGGTAAGCTCCCTGAACGCAATAATCTCATCGGCTATTACATGCCCTCTTGCTGCCAGTTTTAGCAGCACATCTTCCCCGGTCTGATATTGCCCCGTTTTGGTCTTCCGTGCGGAAGGGTCCAGTTTTAATTTATCAAATAAGACCTCTCCCAGTTGCTTGGGTGAGGCCAGGTTGAACCGTACGCCCGCTATTTCAAAAACATTCTTTTCTGCAGCGGCGGCTTCCTTTTCCAGTTCCTGGGAATAGTTTTTCAAAAACTCTTCATCAATCCGTACGCCCTCAAACTCCATATCCGTTAATACCTGCACCAGCGGGTTCTCTACTTCGTCAAAGACCTTTTGCACCTGGCGCTTTTTTAGCAATGGCTCAAAAACAGCTTTCAGCTGAAGCGTAATGTCAGCATCTTCCACAGCGTAATCTTTAGCTTTTTCAATTTCCACATCCCGCATATTTCCCTGGGTCTTTCCTTTTTTACCAATGAGGTCACCGATAGGAATGGGCTTATATCCCAGAAACTTTTCGCTCAGGAAATCCATGTTCCGTTTGCCATCCGGTTCAATCACGTAATGTGCCAGCATGGTATCAAAAATGGCACCGTTCAGCCCCACACCATACCACTTCAGCACCAGCAGGTCGTATTTTAAATTCTGGCCGATCCATAGTTTGTCTTCATCGTCAAATAAGGGCCGCAACCATTGAAGGGTTTTCCTTGTAGCTTCCTGATCTGCGGGGCAGGGAATATAATAGCCCTGGCCGGCCTTTATTGAAAAACTCAGACCTACCAGTTCTGCAAGGTTTGCGTCAATGTTGGTCGTTTCGGTGTCAAAACTGATCTCCTTAACAGGTAATAATTCTTCTACAAGGGCTTTGATGTCTTTTTCATCAGTAACCGCCTTATAATTCGGTTGTGCGTCGTTTATTGTTTTTAAACCAGGAAAGGAAGGCGCATCTTCTTCTTCGGCCTCAGGCTGCAAGGGCGCTGCGATCACATCCCCCCCGATAACATTGCCAAAAAGATCAATCTGAACCCCTTTTCCGGAGGAAGTTTTGGAGGCGGCGGACCCGGTTGTGGTTACAGTTGCTGCCACTTCTTCTCCCAATAAACGCCTGGCCAATGTTCTGAATTCCAGCTCGGCAAAAATGGATTTCAGCTCTTCCCTGTTCCAGTCTTTTAACTGAAAATTCTCTTCATGGAACTCAACCGGAACATCTGTAATAATAGTTGCGAGCTTTTTGGAAAGAATGGCCATCTCCTTTCCTTCCTGTACTTTCTTTCCTAATGCCCCTTTAATGTTTTCTGCATTGGCTACAACATTTTCCAGTGTTTCGTATTCCGCCAGCAATTTGGCTGCTGTTTTTTCTCCTACACCTGCAATACCGGGAATATTGTCCACTGAATCGCCCATCAGCCCTAAAACATCAATTACCTGTGATACGTTTCTGATATTCCATTTAGCGCACACCTGCTCCGGGCCCATTATTTCCACGTCACTGCCCTGGTAACCGGGTTTATAGATCTTTATTTTTTCAGATACCAGCTGGCCATAATCCTTATCAGAAGTAACCATAAAAACCTCGTAACCTTCGTCAGCCGCTTTTTTACTAAGGGTGCCGATAATATCATCCGCCTCATAGCCGGGTGCTTCAATAACCGGAATGTTAAATCCCTTAATGATGCGTTTGATGTCCGGTACAGCAATCAGAATATCCTCCGGTGTTTCCTGGCGGTTGGCTTTATAATCAACAAAATCCGTATGCCGTTCTGTTAATTCATGCGTATCAAAACAAACCGCCATATGCGTTGGCTTTTGTTTGGTAATCAGCTCCACCAGGGTATTGGTAAACCCAAACTGGGCATTGGTATTTTTATTTTTAGTGGTAATCCTCGGGCTGCGGATCAGGGCATAGTAAGCCCGGAAAACCAATGCATAGGCATCTAACAAAAAGAGTCTTTTATCCATGTTGCTAAGGTAATATATAGAAGTCAAAACCCGACGTTCCCGGTTATCCCTTTGAAAAAGAGGGCTTTTATAAAGGATACTGTTTAACCGGCAGCCAGCCGGCAATGGTGGATTTAAAAGGAGCCAGCAGATCCCAGAACCAGCGGTTTTGATCATGCCCGCTTTCGCCGCAATCTATGACGCTGCAGATTCCTTTCACCGGTGATAAAATTTTTTCAATCAATTTCGATTGTATCAGTCGTTCCATGTATTCCGCAAACTGTTCAACATATACATGTCCCCATATTTCGACAGCAAGAGAATCGGGGTTAATAGCAAACGGCTGCCGGTAATGTTGCTGATATGCACTGATTATTTCCTGTACCAGCTTTTCCGTAGCAGGCTCCGCCTGCCTGTTCAGTAATCTCTGCAATGCGGCATCATTTGTAATATGAACGGCGTGCGGCTCCAGACGAACTTCCACCCCACTTAAAAAAAGGATCATTAATGGTTATAAATTTTTCTATTGCGAACTGCTTGTTCAGATCTGAGGCCGGCCCGGTCCAACCCGGTTTCTTATGCCGTGGAAAGCCGGGAAATGCATCCTATTTCTTCATATCTTCCAGCTCTTTTTGCATACGGAACATCTCATCCCTCAGCCGTGCAGCCTCCATAAAATCCAGGTCTTTGGCGGCCTTTTCCATTTCTTTTTTGGTTCTGGCAATGGCTTTTTCCATCTGGGGAATGGTTTTGTAAACAGCCGGGTCCTCTGCCGCTACGGTAATCATGTCTTCATCAAACCCAATGGCGTTCCGGTCTTTTTCATCAAAACCTTTAATATCCAGCACAGAAGTTTGCTGGAATACCTGTTCCTTTGATTTTTTAACGGTACGCGGTGTAATATTATGCTCCATATTATAGGCGATCTGTTTTTCGCGGCGGCGGTTGGTCTCGTCAATGGTACGCTGCATGCTTCCTGTTATAGTATCGGCATAAAAGATCACCTTCCCATCCACATTCCGGGCGGCACGGCCCGCTGTCTGGGTCAGCGATTTCTCATTCCGTAAAAAACCTTCTTTATCGGCATCCAGGATGGCCACCAGGCTTACTTCCGGAAGATCCAGCCCTTCCCGCAGCAAATTCACGCCTACCAGCACATCAATTTCACCCAGGCGCAGCTGGCGCAAGATCTCCACCCGGTCCAAAGTATCCACTTCGCTGTGGATGTATTTTGATTTGATATTGATCCGGTGCAGGTACTTGTCCATTTCCTCCGCCATGCGTTTGGTTAAAGTGGTCACCAGTACCCGATCCCCTTTTTTTACCGTTTTATCGATCTCATCCAAAAGGTCGTCGATCTGATTGATGCTGGGGCGGATCTCAATAGGCGGATCTAAAAGACCTGTAGGACGTACTACCTGTTCTACGATCACACCTCCTGTCTTCTCCAGTTCATATTTGTCCGGTGTAGCCGAAACAAAGATCAGCTGGTTCTGCAGGTTCTCAAACTCGTGAAAGTTTAATGGCCGGTTATCCAGCGCGGAAGGCAGGCGAAAACCATAATCCACCAGGATCAGTTTCCGGCTCCTGTCACCCCCGTACATCCCGCTGATCTGCGGCATGGTCTGGTGACTTTCATCAATAATGGTGATATAGTCTCTGGGAAAATAATCCAGCAAACAGAAGGGCCTTGTTCCGGGATTGCGGCGGTCAAAAAAGCGCGAATAGTTCTCGATCCCATTACAATAGCCCAGCTCTTTGATCATTTCCAGGTCGTACTCCACCCGTTCTTTTATCCGCTGTGCTTCTATCAGCCGGCCCTGCTGTGTAAAATAATCCACCTGGGCCTGCATTTCATCCTGTATCTCAAACAGCACCTGGTTGATCACATCTTTGGGCGCTACATACAGGTTAGCGGGAAAAATGGCTGCATTTTCCATTTTTCCGATCCTTTTGCCGGTAACCACATCAATACTTTCAATTTGCTCGATCTCATCCCCGAAAAAAGTGACCCGGTATCCGAAATCCAGGTAGGGAATATTAATATCCACCGTATCGCCCTTTACACGGAATGTGCCTCTTGTAAATTCCAGCGTGGTGCGCGTATAAAGAGAATTGACCAGCGCATGTAAGAACCCCTGGCGGGAGATGGTTTGACCCCGGTCAATACGGATGATGCCATTTTCATAATCGGTGGGGTTACCCATACCATAAATGCAGCTTACTGATGCCACCACAATAATATCCCTCCTGCCGCTCAGCAGGCTGGTGGTGGCCCGCAGGCGCAGCTTGTCCAGTTCCTCGTTGATGGCAAGATCTTTTTCGATATAGGTATCGCTTACCGGCATATAGGCTTCCGGCTGGTAGTAATCGTAATAAGATACAAAATATTCTACTGCATTTTCAGGAAAAAACTGCCGGAACTCGCCGTATAGCTGGGCTACAAGGGTTTTGTTATGGGTAATAATGAGCGTAGGCCGCTGTACATTCTGGATTACGTTGGCCATTGTAAAGGTCTTACCACTACCGGTAACCCCTAACAGGGTCTGGTATTTTTCTCCTTCCAGAATGCCTTCTGTCAACTGCCGGATCGCTTCCGGCTGGTCTCCTGCGGGAGGAAATGGGGTATGTAATTTAAAAGGCATTGAATGCGTTTGTTGTCTATTGTTATCAGGGCTTTAAATTTTTGACCTGGCCCATAGCCCAGGACTCAATAAAACACTTTGTCATATGGATTGGTTCGGTAATTGCCTTTTCAGGTACTGTGAATAGTCCGTTTGAAGAGCCCTGTATGCCTCTGTCATAAAGGGTGAGGAAAACATAAAGTCGGCCGTGGCGGCATTACAGGCCACCGGCAGGTTGTAGGTGGCTGCTAGCCGGAGTAAGGCTTTTACATCCGGGTCATGCGGCTGCGCTTCCATCGGGTCCCAGAAAAAGATCAGTACATCCAGCCTTGCTTCTGCAATCATAACGCCGATCTGCTGATCCCCACCCAGGGGACCACTTAATAGTTTGTGTACGGGCAGATGCAATGCTTTTTCCAGCATATTACCCGTGGTGCCTGTAGCAAACAGCTCATGGGCAGACAATTGCTCTTTACAGGAAAACGCCCAGGCCAGCAGTTCTTCCTTCTTATGATCATGCGCTACCAGCGCTATTCTTTTACGGGCTTCCAGGATCCGGTCCATAATTTGCATTTAGGAGGTTAAAGATAAATCAATCTGTTTTACTGTTGCATTTTCTGTTTTGCTGTCGTTTTATATAAAAAATTCAAAAATAATTTGTTATGAAGAAAACTGTTTATGTGTTGGTTATAAGTGCACTTGTTTTTTTTCTTGCATCCTGCAGCTCTACCAACCCGCGGTATATAAACAGCCCGGCGGTGTACAATGCCGTTTTTTTCCGTGAGAAAGGAGATCTGAAGCTGACGGGAGCCTTTGCTGCCAATCCCGATGATCTTTTTAACAATCCTGATCTTGATAGTAATCAGCGGCATACAATCGACCGGAACCTCGGCTTTGATGTGCAGGCGGCGTATGCGGTTACCGATCATTTCCTTATTCAGGCAGCGGGCATGCGCCGGTTTGAAAAAGATCTTTATAACAATGATGACCTTATGGACGGGAATAAAGGCAGCAAGATCAGCTACACCCGTTCCATGATAGAGGTGGGCGCAGGTTTTTACACGGAGATGGGAGGCTCCGGTAAAGTATATTTTAACGGAGTGCTGGGCGCCGGGTTCGGGTCCTCAAAATCCACGGATACAGGCACACCAACGGAGCGCAGGCATTATTTTGACTTTGATTTTATAAAATACCACCTTACCCCGTCATTTAATTTCTTTTTTACGGAAAACGCCCGTTTATCCGTTGCACCACAGTTTTCCCTGCTGACCTCCAATAATATCCGTACCAGTTATTCTGAGGAAGAGCAATCCATGCTGGGATATACCAGTATGAAAAATAAAGGCCGCGTATTTTTTGAGCCCAGTCTGCTTTTTCAGGCAGGGTTTCCCGGCATTTCCTGGATGAAGCTGGATGTAGGCGCACATTTTGCCACCAATCCGTTAGCCGCCAGCACTCATGAAGACAGTCCGCCGGCGGTATATGAGAACAGGGAAGTGCGTTCCAGAAGGTTTTTGCTTTCGCTGGGGTTGTCCTTTTATCCTTTTGAAGGAAAGCGAATGCGATAAGAGGAAATATCTTTGGATTTAAAACTATTTTACTTTAAATCCAAGCCCCCTTTAATTTTTGCGCAATCCAACTAAAGCGAAAAATGTATAACGTGTGCACCACGTTGTTTAGGTAAGAAAAAATCTGATGCCAATATAGAAAATGGAAGCAGCATTAAACAATATACAATTAGAGATCCTGAAACTTTTTTCCACTGATCAAAGTGAGGAAGATTTAAAGAAGCTTAAGTCTTTGCTCATTACTTATTTAAGCGATAAAGTGGTACGTGAAGCAGATAAAGCAGCCGAAATCCACAACTATACCCGGGATATATTTGAGCGCTGGAAAGAAGAGCATTTTAGAAAATCAGCATGATAAGATATGACAGTTGCTCTTGACTGTAATATATTGGTGATGAGCCTTACTTCACTGCCCCCTATCACGTCATTTACCAGTCTTTGGCGAAAGGAAACTTTGATCTCGCTGTTTTTTCTGAGATACTATTTGAATACCAGGAAATAATAGAACAAAAGTTTAGTGTATCTACAGCTAATGCATTTATTTCACTGCTGAAAGAGTTGCCTAATGTACATTTTTATACCGCTTTTTATAAATGGCTGTTAATTGATGAAGATGATAATAAATATGCAGATTGCGCTATTGCTGGCAGGGCTTATTATCTTATTTCAGAAGACAAACATTTTAAACTGTTGAAAACAATAAGCTTTCCTAAAGTATCACTTCTTTCAATAAATGAATTTATGGCCCTTTCAACTAAGAACAAGAAAAAATAAGATTTTTAATTACGTTGAATTAGCTACAAATATGCTGCTTTGCCGACATCAAAATGAAGCGAAGATTGTTTTTATATGGTTGGTTATCTGTCGTAGTTGCAGATAAAGACTGAATGAGATGCTATTTTTGAGTAGTACACCTAACTTTTACAATAAGAATTACAGGTGTTGAACTGAGCGTAGCAAGTAAAGATCAATAGTAGTACAACTGCTGGTCACAAAAGACATAAAAACCGTGTCAATCAGTTAAATTTGCATCCCGTAAACTTTATTACGGCCTATATTAATATGATGACCAGTACCGAGATCCGGCAGGCTTTTTTAGACTTTTTTAAGAGTAAAGGACATGAAATTGTGCCTTCTGCGCCCATTGTAGTAAAGAACGACCCGACACTGATGTTTACCAATGCGGGCATGAACCAGTTTAAGGATTATTTCCTGGGCAACAGGCAAAGCCCTTATCCGCGTGTGGCAGATACCCAAAAATGCCTGCGGGTAAGCGGTAAGCATAACGACCTGGAGGAAGTGGGGGTAGATACCTACCACCATACCATGTTTGAAATGCTGGGCAACTGGAGCTTTGGCGATCCTGCCCTGCCAACGGCAGGATATTTTAAGAAAGAGGCGATCGCCTGGAGCTGGGAACTGCTCACGGAGGTACTAAAGATCCCCAAGGACCGCTTATATGTTTCGGTTTTTGAAGGAGACGAAAAGGATGGGCTCCCTTTTGATGAAGAAGCGGCGGATGAATGGAAAAAATGGATTGCGGAAGACCGCATCCTGAAAGGCAATAAAAAAGACAATTTCTGGGAAATGGGCGATACCGGCCCCTGCGGTCCCTGCACGGAAATTCACGTAGATTGCCGGCCGGACGAAGAGCGCCGGCAGGCAGACGGAAAAACCCTGGTGAATGCAGACCACCCGCAGGTGATCGAAATATGGAACAATGTGTTTATGCAGTTCAACCGCCTGAAAGACGGCAGCCTGCAACCCTTACCGGCCAAACATGTAGATACCGGTATGGGCTTTGAGCGGCTGGTGCGGGTACTGCAGAACAAAACATCCAACTATGATACAGATGTTTTTACCGGAACGATTGCCGCGGTTGAAAAGATCACGCATAAAAAATATGATGGCAGCGACAGTAAACAGGCGATTGCATTCAGAGTACTTGCAGACCATATCCGGGCTGTTGCCTTTACTATTGCGGATGGACAATTGCCTTCCAGCAACGGGGCGGGGTATGTAATCCGCCGTATATTGCGCCGTGCCGTTCGGTATTATTATTCCTATCTTAACTACCAGCAACCTTTGCTGAATCAATTGGTGCCGGTGATTGCGGAACAGTTTAAAGATGTTTTCCCTGAACTGGAACAACAGCAGGCTTTTGTGCGTAAAGTCATCAAAGAAGAAGAGGAATCTTTTCTGCGCACCCTGGAAAAAGGGCTGAAGCGGATGGACGAACTGATATCCGGGAAAACGGCCGGAACTCTTGCGGGAAAAGATGCTTTTGAGCTTTATGACACTTACGGATTCCCTATTGACCTTACCCGGCTGATCGCTTCAGAAAACAATATGACTATTGATGAGCCCGGTTTTGAGGCTGCCATGCAGGAACAGAAAAACCGCAGCCGTTCTGCAACGACTGTTGATACAGAAGACTGGCAGCAGGTGCACGCGGAAGCACCGGTCACTTTTGTGGGGTATAACGACCTGAATGTGTCCACGCGCGTTATCAAATACCGTAAGGTAAAAACCAAAGGAAAGGAACAGTATCAGTTGGTACTGGAAACCACGCCCTTCTATGCCGAGAGTGGCGGCCAGATAGGCGATACCGGTACGCTCACTTTTGGAAACGAGCGCATCCGTGTGAATGATACCAAAAAAGAAAATGAGCTGATCATTCATCTGGTGGATAAGCTCCCGGCAGATATTGACGGTCCGGTAACCGCTGTTGTAGACTTAGAAAAACGATTGAATACTACCTATAATCATACGGCAACACATTTATTGCATGCCGCACTGAAAGAGGTACTGGGGGCACACGTAAACCAAAAAGGTTCTTTGGTAGCTCCTGATGTTCTGCGCTTTGATGTATCGCATTTTGCCAAGATCACTGATGAGGAACTGCGCCGGGTGGAAATGATCGTTAATGAAAAGATCCGTGCAAACATCCCCGTGGTCATTAAAGAAATGCCCAAAGAGGAAGCGTTGCAGTTGGGAGCTATGGCGCTTTTTGGTGAAAAATATGGTGCTGTGGTGCGGGTGGTGACCATTGATCCGCATTTTTCCGTGGAATTATGCGGGGGAACGCATGTGCCCCAAACTGGTATGATCGGCCTGTTTGTGATCATCTCAGAATCTGCTGTAGCTGCCGGGGTAAGGCGGATCGAAGCCCTTACGGGGCCGGCCGCTTTCCGCTATATCAGCGAAAAGATCGCCGGCTACAAACAGGTGGGTGAATTGTTAAAGACCGCAGATCCCTTAAAGGCGATTGAGAAACTGATCACGGACAAAACAGCGCTGGAAAAGAAAGTGGAGCGACTGGAAGCAAAAGAGCTGGTGGGCATCCGTAATGAGTTGCTGCAAAAAGATGAGATCATCAACCAGGTAAATTTTATCGGCGCCATTGTGGAAGTAAGCACCCCGGATGCATTAAAAAAGCTCTGCAGCGATCTGAAAAATCATTTACGGGATTTTGTGATCGTGCTTTGCGCCAATATAGGAGGCAAGGCCGCCGTAGCCGTTGCTGTTGCGGATACGGTAGTTGCTGCTAAAGGGCTGGATGCAGGTCAGGTTATTAAGCAGCAGGTAGCGCCTTTGATCAGGGGAGGCGGTGGTGGTCAGAAAACGCTGGCAACTGCCGGCGGACAGGAAGCCGGGAACCTGCAGCAGGTGATCGATGCGGTTAAGAAATTGATGAGTTGAGACTTATAGTTGACAGGAAGAGAGCGTGTTTATTAACTTCAATGTCATATTTTGCATGTCCTTATTCCGTTTTATACCCGACCGGTCTGATGTGGTACAGGATCAGAACAGGCCTGATGAAAAAGGAACGTTCCGTGAATGGCTGTATATTACCGTTTTTCAGTCCAGCACAGTTGCAGGAAAGATCTTTGATATCGGATTATCGGTTCTGATCCTTTCCAATATTATCCTGCTGATGCTGGAAAGCGTTCCCTCGATTTCAGCAAAATATGAACCTGCTTTTCAGAAATTCGATGTTTTTTTCCTGGTTATCTTTTCCGGGGAATATCTCCTGCGCCTGTATTGCGTCCGTTCCGCAAAAAAATATGCCGCCAGTTTTTATGGCGTTATTGATCTGATGGCCATTTTGCCTTCCTATATGGAATTCCTTTACCCGCAATGGCATGTGTTTATGATTGTGCGCTGTTTCCGGCTGCTGCGCATTTTCCGCATCTTCCGGATGGTCAGATTCCTGGATGAAAGCAGGATACTGATGCTGGCCCTTATCAGGGGGTTCCGGAAGATACTGGTGTTCCTGTTCTTTGTGCTGTTATTGGCCATTTTCCTGGGCTCCTTAATGTATGTTGTGGAGTTTCAGAAAAATTCGGGTTTCAATACCATCCCGCAAAGCATTTACTGGGCCATTGTTACGATTACCACGGTTGGCTATGGAGACGTAGCACCGGTAACAGCCACCGGAAAGGTTATTGCCTCCTTTATTATGATCCTGGGTTATGCTATTATTGCCGTGCCTACCGGCATCCTGTCTGCATCAGTAATCCAGGAGGAAAAAAGGAACCAGGGAAGACGCTGCCCCCAATGCCAGGTGGCCGGGCATGATAAAGAGGCTATTTACTGTAAAAACTGCGGCAGTAAGCTGAGCGAACAATAACCCGTTATTTTAACATTTCCGAAGTTTTTCGTATTTCATGAAAAAGGTATCTTTGAAGTACGAAAGTGAACGTATAACTAATTAGATAAATAAAAAATAGTTTTTACTAATGAGGTCTTATTATTTTCTGTTTGCATTACTGCTGCCGGGTTTTGGATGGGCGCAATCAGACAATCAAAACAAAGAAGCCGAGCAGATCATTATAACAAAAAAAGGAACGGCCGATGGCAGGATGAATATTGTGGTTGACGGCGATAAAGTTACAGTAAACGGTAAACCGGTAGACACGGATAAGGATGCCGATATTTCTGTACAAAGAAAAAAAATCAAGGACCTGGATGTATACAATGATGATGACGGGCAGTTTGGCCGTGGCCGTTCCTTTAACAATTTTAATGGAACCTGGCAGCAGATGCCGGCACCAAACAAAGCCATGCTGGGTGTAGTTACACAAAAAACAGATGATGGAGTTACAGTAATAAATGTGACCGGGGAAAGCGCTGCAGATAAGGCGGGCCTGAAAGAAGGGGATATTATTACCCAGGTAGACGGAACAACCATTACAACTCCCGACGGCCTCTCTTCGGCAATAAAAGATAAGGATCCGGGCGACAAAGTATCCATTACCTATAAAAGGGACGGTAAAACATTTACAACAAGCGCAACGCTTACAAAATGGAAAGCGCCGGAAGGTAACGGATACTTTAACCAGGGTAATGGTAATACTTTTTCCATGCCGCCCATGGATCTTAATGAGCTCTTCCGTCAGATGCCTAACCAGGGAAGAAACAGGAATTACCGGTTTTACAGCTATCCGGATATGGATTCCGACAGCCCTAAAATCGGTATCCGCATCCAGGAGCTGGATAAAGGCGATGGGGTAAAGATCCTGGAAGTGGAAAAAGGCTCGGATGCGGACAAGGCCGGTTTAAAAAGCGGGGACATCATTAAAGAGATCAATGGCCGGACTATAAATTCAACAGATAATGCAGGCCGGGTGATCAGAGATAACAGGAAGTCTTCCCTGGAATTTAAGATAAACCGTAACGGGCATAACCAAACAATAACCGTAACCCAGCCTTCCCGTATAAAAACGGCAGATCTGTAAAATTCTTTAAACCTTTTTGAACGTAAAATGTTATTGCTAATAGCATAGTACAGATAAGTACTGATAGTTTTTAAGTTTTCGTGATTTAGGGTTTAAAACCGCCCCGGTTTGTATCAGGGCGGTTTTATTATGCCTGCTTGCGTATCTTCGCGGACCGGAATCATCATTTTTTAAGGCATTTATGGATTTGAGCGAAAAATATGAAGTGGTAATTGGCCTTGAGGTACACGCCCAGTTACTTACCAGTAGTAAACTATTTTGCGGGGACAGTATTGCTTTTGGAGCTCCCCCTAATACACATGTCAGCCCCATTACGCTGGCTCATCCCGGCAGTTTGCCCAAAATGAATGAAAAAGCCATAGAGTATGCCGTAAAGCTGGGCCTGGCCTGTCATTGTGATATAGAGCAAAAAAATTATTTCGCCCGCAAGAATTATTTTTATCCTGATCTGCCCAAAGGGTACCAGATCTCCCAGCACACAACGCCCATTTGCAAGAATGGATTTATTACCGTAAAGACCAGCAGTGGCACAAAGAACATACGCCTGAACCGTATTCATATGGAAGAAGATGCCGGAAAAAGCCTGCATGATGTAGATGCGTATAATACAGCTGTTGATTATAACCGGGCTGGCACTCCCCTGGTAGAAATTGTTACTGAACCGGATATCCGCAGCAGCGAAGAGGCTTTTGCCTATATTACCGAACTGCGCAAACTGGTCCGTTATTTAGAAGTATGTGACGGGAATATGGAAGAAGGCAGCCTGCGTTGTGATGCGAATATTTCTGTGCGCCTGAAGGGAGCAGAAAAGCTCGGAACCAAAGTAGAAGTGAAAAACCTGAACTCCATCCGGAACGTAAAAAAAGCGATTGATTTTGAGGCAGAACGGCTAATGAACCTGTTGGAAAAAGGGGCCACCATCCGCCAGCAGACCCGCAGTTTTGATGCGGGCAGCGGAACTACTTTTGCCATACGTGACAAAGAAGATGCAGAAGATTACCGCTACTTTCCCGATCCTGACCTGCCCCCCTTTGATTTAAAGGATGCGTACATTGCGGCTATCCGCAGCAGGATCCCTGCTTTACCTGCCGAACGCATACAGCGGTATACTTTGGAATACCAGTTGCCGGAATATGATGCACAGGTAATAACAGAAGAGCGGGAAGTGGCCGATTATTTTGAAGCTATCATTCAGCAGTGCAGCAACTACAAAGCAGCCGCCAACTGGATGCTGGGGCCTGTAAAGAACTGGCTCAATGAGCACAATACCCCTATCAGTTGCTTTCCCATAAAGCCGGATCAAATTGCCGGCCTGGTTGATGTGGTAGGTTCTGGCAAAGTAAGCTTTTCCATTGCTTCTACAAAGCTCTTCCAATTGCTGTTACAGCACCCGGATGAAACGCCCCTGGCTTTAGCGGAAAAAAATAATCTGATCCAGCAATCAGCTACAGCGGACCTGGAACCGGTGGTGAACGCTGTTCTGGAACGCCTTGCGGATAAAGTAATTGCCTATAAAAAAGGCAAAAAAGGCTTACTGGCCCTTTTTGTAGGTGAAGTGATGAAACAGACAAAAGGGAAAGCAGATCCTAAAAAAACCAATGAGCTGCTACTGGAAAAGTTAAAATAAGACCTGTAAAGACCTATACGGTTTTATAAACCGTATAGATTTTAATTTTATAAAATGAAGCATTTAATCTATATAGTGTTTTTGGCGATCCTGTTTGCAGGATGCAAGAATGAACATAAGAAAACCTTTACCGTTAACGGTACTGTTGCAAACACGCAGGAGAAAAGGATGTACCTGGAAGAGGTTCCGGTCGGATCTATGCAGCCTGTTATTGTAGATTCTGCTGAAATTGAAAATGGAAATTTTACACTGAAAACAGAAGCTGCTGAAGACGTGATCTACAATCTCCGGCTGGGACAGCTGGAGTATCCGGTTGCTTCTGTAATCAATGATGTGCCCGCTGTAGAAGTGAGCATTACCATGAGTAAATTAAATCCGGCCTTTCCGGAAGGCTACGAAGTAAAGAACTCTCCGGCCAGTCAGGTGATGAAGGAGTACCTGTTCAGTTTTCAAAACAAGCTGATTCCTGTTATTAATGACACTCATAAAATAGACAGCTTGCAACACATTCCCAAAATGGCAGACAGCACTATTGCAAAGGTCAGGCAGGACCGGGATCAAAAGGGCGCTGAGCTGAGGGAATATGCGCTTGGAGAAATAAAAAAAGCAGCCAACCCGGCTCTGTCCATCTTCCAGCTCGGCTTTTACCAGTCTTCTGCCAATAACCCTGAACTGGGCCTGAAACCCCTGGAGGACGATCTTGTGTTTTCTTTAATAGATGGTATTACAAAAAAGTACCCGGACCATGTGGCTGTAAACGGTTTAAAATTAAACCTGCAGCAGGCACGGGAAGCGGAAAAAAACAGATCCCTGGTCGGCAAGCAGGCGCCGGAGTTTACACTGCCGGATGCAACCGGCAATTCGATTGCTTTGAGCTCATTTCGCGGAAAATATGTGCTGGTGGATTTCTGGGCAAGCTGGTGCCGTCCCTGCCGCGCAGAGAACCCCAATATTGTTGCTGCCTATAATAAATATAAAAACAAAGGCTTTACAGTGCTGGGCGTTTCGCTGGATAAAGATGATTACGAGTGGAAAAATGCCATCCGGAATGACCGGTTGACCTGGTCCCAGGTGAGTGACCTGAAGCAATGGGAATCTGCTGTGGTGCCCCTCTATGGCATCAGCGCTATACCCTTTAATATTCTGGTTGACCCGCAGGGGAAGGTGATCGCAGAAGGCCTGCGGGGCCCTGACCTGCAAAACAAGCTGGCCACTCTTTTCCCATAGTATGTTGCTATTCAATAAGTTACTATTATTTACAAGAAGTTGTTATCCAAATTTTGATTTTTATGGATTATATTCCATAAAAAATATCATTTTTATGGAATTAGTTACTAAAAATATTTTAGTTTTGTGGATTACATTCCATAAATATGACTAAAGATATTGTTAGGGATTTAGAAAATGTTCTATATAACCGGGCAGATTATAAAAAAGCGATCCTGCTGCTGGGACCCCGCCAGGTGGGAAAAACCACCCTGGCAAAGCTTTTAGGCAACAAACTGTCATCCGATTATATCTATTTTAACGGCGATGAAATACAAACCCGCAGTTTGTGGCAATTGCAGCAGGTGCCCCTGTTAAAACAAACCATCGAGAAGCACCCTGTAGTGATCCTTGATGAAGCACAGATGATTGAGGACGTAGGCATCATCTGTAAGCAACTCATTGATGCGGATCTGCATAAACAGTTCATTATAACAGGTTCTTCCATGTTAGATATTGCTCATTCCACCCAGGAGCCCTTAACCGGCAGGAAATGGGAATATTATCTTTACCCTATCAGTTACGCTGAGTTATACAGGCACCAGGGTTTCCTGGAAACCAACCGCAATCTTGAATCGTACCTGGTTTACGGAACCTACCCGGAGGTAGCCAGCCATCTGCCCAATGCAGTGGAGCTGCTCAACAACCTCACCAGCAGTTACCTGTATAAAGATGTGCTGGCCCTCACCGGCCTCAGGAAACCACAATTACTGGACAGGATCCTGCAGGCCCTATCCCTGCAAATAGGAAGCGAAGTATCCCTGAATGAGCTGGCCGGGCTGGTGGGCGCCGATGTAAAAACCGTGGATCAATATATTTACCTGTTAGAGCAGGTGTTTGTGGTATATCGTCTCAACGCTTTCTCCCGTAATCTCCGCAATGAGATCAACCGCAAAAAAAAGATCTATTTTTATGACAATGGCATCCGGAACGCCGTTATAGGCGATTATAAATTTCCTGGTTTGCGCAATGACCTGGGGGCGCTATGGGAAAACTTTCTCATTACCGAACGTAAAAAATTATTAGCCTACCATGGCTTTTATGGGCATACCTATTTCTGGCGCGATAAACGTTCCGAGATTGACTATATTGAAGAGATCGATGGTACATTATATGCCTATGAGTTTAAATGGAGCCCCGGGGCCAAAGTAAAGTTTCCCAATTCGTTTACAGCAACGTACCAACCCAGGGAAACAAAAGTGATCCACCGCGATAATTATCAGGAGTGGTTAAATGCATATCCTTATTAATGAAATGTCCTTGAAAAGACGCAATAAAGATCTGTTTACAAAATATTAACCTGCAATCTTAACATAGATTATTTTATTGCCTGCTTTGGGGCATTAATTTTGTACTCTATTCTATTACAAAAAATTATAAAACTATGGCAAAATGGACGCTTGATCCGATGCACTCGGAAATAGGTTTTAAGGTAAGACACCTCGTAATATCCAACGTATCAGGAAAGTTTACAAAATTTGAAGGAACAGTCGTTGCAGATAAGGAGGATTTCAGCGATGCAAAAGTTTCATTCAGTGCTGATGTTAACAGTATTTCTACAGGTGCGGAGCAGCGGGATGAGCATCTGAAAGGGCCCGATTTTTTTGATACCGCTAATTATCCCAAACTGACTTTTGAATCAACAGCCATTACGTCAAAAGGCGATAGCGAATTTGAGTTGACCGGTGATCTTACTTTGCATGGAGTAACAAAACCGGTTACCCTGCAGGTAGAATTAGGCGGCGTGGGCCCCAATAATTACGGGCAGACCATTGCGGGGTTTGAGCTGACCGGCAAGATCAATCGTAAAGATTTTGGATTAACCTGGCACGCGGTTACAGAAACCGGAGGTGTGGTGGTAAGCGATGAAGTAAAGCTGAACATTAGTGCAGAACTGGTAAAAGAAGCATAAGCCCCTGCGGGGAATGCAGCATAAGAAATTTTAAATGTAGAATGTAAAAGAGGTTCTCTTTCGCATTCTACATTTTTTATTGGTTATTTTACATTTTAATACCGGGCTGCATTTTTTGGCAGGGAACTTTTAATAAAATCCCTTAACTGCCCTGTACTGGTTTTCAGATCTTCTTTTCTCAGATACATCATGTGCCCGCTTCTGAACCCTCTCCATTGTATACGGCCCTTTAGTTTTCCTGACGGGTCCATCTGCCAAAGGCTGTATTTGGCATTAAAATAATCGCAGGCTCCATCATAGTAACCGGACTGTACCAGCAAATGCAGGTAGGGATTAATGGCCATAGCGCTTCTGAGGTTTTCACCGGTATGGTCATTATTATTATCCCAGGGCCATACAGACCCGAATACATTATACGGGTAGTCTGTTTTATAGTTCAGCTCATTTCTCAGGTACATATTAACAGGAGGCGTAAATGCGTGCAGCCAGGCGGTCAGCTCTGCATTAAAATCCGGCCGCTCCCCACCATCGCGCCTGTCAATGCCCTTGTAACGGGAGTCCAGCCGGCCAATGGTAAACCCTTCGCTACGCAATAATTCTTTCCAGAATAAGTTGGGCGATATATCCAAATTGTTTTGCAGAATGAGCTGTTCCGGCAAGCCGGAGTAAGCCGCCATCTGCCGGGCAATGGACTTCCTGGCTGTTTCATCCAGCTGGCTTCCCTTGTTGATGGCCGGTAACAACTGGTTCATAGTAAACTGCTCCACCTCCGGCAGAAAGGCTTCCAGGTCTTTCTGTAAATATTCACCGGATAATTTTTTATGGTACCAGGCCGTTGCTGCAAAATAAGGTAACCGTAAGGCAGCTCCTGTGGCAGTTCCACGTTCAATGCCCAGGTCAGTAGGCGAAACCAGCACTACCCCGTTTAAATACATCCAGTGTGCCTGCTGCAGTTCCAGTGCCAGCCCCGAAACCCTTGTGGTTCCATAGCTCTCACCGATCAGGTATTTGGGTGAGCCCCAGCGGTCGTAGCGGGTTACAAAGGTATTGATCCAGTCTGCCAGGTATTTGATGTCTGCATTTACGCCAAAGAATTTGCTTTTGGGCACATCTTTACCCACGCTTCTTGAATAACCGGTATTAACAGGATCTACATAAACAATATCTGCCACATCCAGGATCGAGTGAGGGTTTTCCGTGTATCCGTAGGGCTGAACAGGGTACCCTTCCTCATCAATATTCAGCAGCACCGGCCCTGTATAGCCGATATGCATCCATACAGATGCGGACCCGGGGCCACCGTTAAACGAGATGACCAGGGGCCTTCCGGCTTTGGGAACGTCTGTCCGTTCATAATAGGTATAAAATAACCCCGCAATCGTTTTCCCGTCTTCATCCCAAACAGGCATGGTTCCTGCAATAGCCTTGTAGGTCACTTTTTTACCTTCTATGGTAACACTATGATTGGTAGTTACGGCAGCATCCGGGTTAAACTTAAGGTCTGCCGAACCGCTCTTCTGTTCTTCAGCGGGTTTTTCCTGTTTTACCGGTTCTGTTTTGGGTTGGGATGGCTGTGCATGAACGCCTGCGATCAGTAAGAAAGCCGTACAGCAACAGATTACAATTTTGGTCATGACGATTTTTTACAAATGAAGAGATGTTCCAAACCTAACAATTTTTAAGAAAGCCAGCAAAGGATTTCCATCAGCGGCTACTGCTTATTTTTGCAGCCGGTTCAGAAAATAATACAATCCGCTAAAGTGATCTATATGATCAGGAGCGGAATTGCCGGCAAATCCGAATACTTTAAAATTTCCCTTTCCGGCCTCGCTGATCTGTTGCATGCCCCCAGGTCCCCATTTAAGAACAGGCGTAGCCTTTACCTGCAACCTGTTTAATAAATATGCTGCTGTTTCCGTTGTGCTGGCAAATGTGCCCGGAAAGATCTCTGAATGGGTAAATAAAAATTTCTTTCCGGTTGACGGGTTCATGGCTTCACGGGCAAAGTTCAGAAACGGTTCAAGACCTGCAGTGTCTAAGGCTCCTCCTTCGGCCAGCACTTTTCTTTCAGGGATATAGCTTGTGTGCAGCCCGTCCAGCAGCAGCACGGCAGCAACCCTGTTAAAATATACAGGTGATGAAAGAATGCTTCTTACTGCACCATATCCGGCGCTGAAACCGCTCAGGATCAGGCGACCCTTTTGAAGAGGCTTTCCCAGCTTCCGGGCCACAGCATCCCAAACAGCCTTTTCCAGTTTCTGTAATAACGAATCGTTTTTAAACGCCACTGCATATACCCCCGATCCTGTTCCCAGATTAACGGTGACTGCAATAAGATCGCCTTTATATTTTTCAGCTGCATAAGCAACAATACCGGCATTGCCATGAAAATGGATCAGCAGGCCGGCACTGCCGGAATGCTTCAGATGCTGTGGCAGATATACCTGCACCGGTTTGGGCAACAGGTTGTTTAGTGTAAAACTTATTCCTTTAGCCGTATCAAAAACAACACGTTCATGCCTGCGCACTGATTCCTCCATGGGTGAAGGATATTGAGACAGCAGCGGGGTTGTCTGGGCATTGCTGTCAATGACCGCTATAAGGCCTGCTATCAATAAAAGCAACCGGGTATACATAAAACCGGCTTTATTAAAAAACTTACAGATCATTTTTGCCAGGTCAGGAGTGCCTATGAGTTTCCGGCTCCCGGAGATCATTTCAGCACGCCCAGCTCCCTGCCCACTTTTGTAAAAGCGGCAATGGCTTTATCCAGGTGCTCCTGCTCATGAGCTGCGCTCAACTGCACACGGATGCGCGCCTGGCCTTTGGGCACAACAGGAAAGAAGAACCCGATTACGTAAATTCCTTCATCCAGTAATTTTTCTGCAAAGCCGGCTGCCAGTACCGCGTCATACAGCATGATCGGCACAATCGGGTGATCGCCGGGCTTAATATCAAAACCTGCTGCGGTCATTTTTTCACGGAAATATTTTGTATTGTATTCCAGCTTGTCCCGCAGGTGTGTAGAGGCCGAAAGTATATCCAGCACGGCAATAGAGCCACCAACGATAGAAGGCGCCAGCGTATTGCTGAACAAATAGGGCCGGGATTTCTGGCGCAGCATTTCGATGATCTCTTTTCTGCCGGATGTAAATCCACCGGAGGCACCACCCAGGGCTTTTCCCAGGGTTCCGGTAATGATATCAATCTTTCCCATTACACCACGGTATTCATGCGTACCACGACCTGTTTTACCCAGGAACCCGGAAGAATGGCATTCATCGATCATAATAGCGGCATCGTATTTTTCTGCCAGTTCCACGATCTTATCAAGCTGGGCGATGGTGCCGTCCATGCTAAAGGAACCATCAGTAACAATGATGCGGCTGCGCGCACCGGAGGCTTCTTTCAGCTTTGCCTCAAGATCCCCCATGTTATTATGTTCGTAACGGTAACGCTGGGCTTTGCATAAACGAACCCCGTCAATAATACTGGCATGATTCAGCGCATCAGAGATAATGGCATCCCGCTCATTAAAAAGCGGCTCAAAAACACCCCCATTGGCGTCAAAAGCGGCAGCATATAAAATAGTATCCTCAGTACCCAGAAAGTCGGATAGCTTTTTTTCCAGTTCCTTATGAATATCCTGCGTACCACAGATAAAACGCACGCTGCTCATTCCATATCCACGGGAATCAATGGTTTCATGTGCCGCTTTAATAACGTCCGGGTGCGCCGAAAGCCCCAGGTAATTATTCGCGCAAAAATTGATCACCTTTTTTCTACCTGCCTGTCCGGCAGGCAGGTTAACGATAATTTCGGCGCCTTGCGGGCTTTCAATGACCCGTTCGGTTTTATAAAGACCAGCGGCTTTGATTGCTTCCACTTCCTGCCCTATGCGGGTTGTAAAATGCTCGTTCATATAAGAAGATTTATAATTGCAATTATCATGATGACAACCCTGCAAAGGTGTTGAAAAAAGCGATATAAAATACGGCTTGTCTTTTTTGTGTTCAATCGGTTGACCACGGAAAAAGAATAATCAGACAAAATTTGTCCACATTGAATTTTTAGTTTAGTTTTATTTACTTACAATTAGAATGCCTCTGTAAAAGCATATGAGAATAAGACTATTTGCATTTGGGATGCTGCTGCACCTATGGGGAAATGCAGACGGGCAGAACAACAGTTCTGTTTTTTTTCCGGACACCACCTCCTTACCGCAGGTATACTATACTACGTTTAAAGGAAATGAACCTATTTATAATGGCCGGCTGTTTGAAGCCTATTCCCCGTTAATAACGGGCAGCCCCTATCTGGGTGAACCGAAATGGGACCTGGGGGCGGCCTGTTATGATGGCGTATGGTATAAAGATCTAAACCTCAGGTATGATGTCTATGCCGGTACGCTGATCATTGAAAACCGGCTAAAGGTACCGGTAATCCTGTCCAATGAAAAACTGTCGGCCTTTTACCTGGGAAACCGTAAGTTCCTTCAATTGGGCCCTGATTTTGATAAATCGCTGACCAGGGCATTTTACGAAATACTGAATGAAGCAACACTGCCTGTTTTAATATTGAGGAAAAAATATATAAAAGAGTGGATCGACCAGACGCAATCAAAAGTAAACCGTGAGTTTACCTGGAACAGCAAATTCTATATTTACAGGAACGGAGCCTGTTACCAGGTACAATCGCAAAAAGACCTGACCACCATTTTAAAACTAAGGAAGGCTGCTGTTAAAAAAGCGCTCAGGAAAGCACACATCCGGTTCAAAACCAATATGGAGGCTGCTATTTTAACCACAGTACAGCTATACAACCAGCAATAATGCTTAATAAGAAACGGATACTGATCATACTGCTTTGTATGGGTGCTTCAACAGGCATGAGGGCACAAACAGGAACAGATAGTGTTTTTGCTGCTGATCTTTTTTTGAAACTCGAAAAAACTACGGGGTATCATTTTTATTATGATGCCCGGCAAAGCGATTCTCTTTTAATAAAGCAGCCCTCAGCAGCGCAGGCAACCCTTGAAAACATACTTGACCAGGCACTGGAAAGAACCGAACTGACGTATGCTATTGATGATAACAACAAGGTGGTTTATGTAACCAGGGGATTAAAGATCCGGCTTTCTTTGCCACAGGACCTTTACAATCCGGGCCCGGCCGGGCCGGTAGCCCAAAAGAATGCTCCGAAAGCAAATGAGTATGGGATCGATAATAAAAAAAGAAGGGCTCCCACTTCCCAGGAAAAGCTTTATGAAATAGGCAACAGAAATACGGCACGCCCGCAGCAGGCAGTTCTTGTCGGAACTATTAGAAGCTCAAGAACCGGGGAGCCTTTCCCCAATGTAGCCGTACTGGTTGATAATGAATATGCGGCTAATACAGATGCTTATGGCAGCTATTCGCTAAGCATTCCGCCAGGAAAACATACGCTGAACATAACCGGGTTCGGCATCAGGGAAACAAATTTAAACCTTATGGTTTATAATGACGGAAGGATGGACGTGAGCGTACAGGACCAGATACCAACGTTAAAGGAAATCGTGGTTTCTGCTACAAAAACAAGAAATATCCGGAATGTTCAGATGGGCATTTCCCGCCTTACGATTGCAGAAATAAAGAAAATTCCCACTGTTTTTGGCGAGGCAGATATTTTACGCGCCATTACAACGCTGCCGGGTGTTAAAACAGTAGGTGAAGCGAGCACCGGCTTTAATGTAAGAGGAGGATCAGCAGACCAGAACCTCATACTTTTTAATGACGCCACCATCTATAACCCTTCGCATTTCTTTGGAATGTTCTCCGCCTTTAACCCGGAGATCGTTAAGGATGTAGAGCTTTATAAAAGCTCGGTACCTGCAAAATACGGAGGCAGGCTGTCTTCTGTGCTGGATATTAACAGCCGGGAGGGTAATAAAAAGCAGCTGACAGGTTCTGCGGGGATCGGGCTGGTTACAAGCCGTCTGGAACTGGAAGGCCCCATAGTAAAAGACAAAACTTCTTTTATACTGGGAGGGCGTACCACTTATGCCAACTGGCTTATTAACCTCCTGCCGGAGGAATATGATAAAAGCAGCGCTTCCTTCCAGGATGTTAATCTTGGATTGAGCCACAGGATTGATTCTAATAATAACATCTATGTAAACGGTTACTACAGCAACGATAAATTTAAGCTGAACAGCGACACCGTATACAGCTACAGCAACAGGAATATTTCTGTTAAATGGAAACGGAATTTTTCAAAGCGCCTTCAGGGGGAGCTGATAGGCGGTTATGATTATTATAAATACAACATCAACAGCGGCGCAAACGAGATCAATGCTTTTAACCTGTTTTATGATATACAGCAACTGTATGGTAAACTCAACTTTGCATACTTTGTAAATCAAAAGCACGCCTTTGATTTTGGGCTCAGCTCTTTATCGTACAAGCTGCGGCCGGGGATATTTGAGCCGCTTAATTCTGAATCCCTGGTAAGGCCGGATACAGTGCGCACAGAACGTGCACTTGAAAATGCAGCTTACGTTACACACCGTTTTAATGCAACGGATAAACTGTCCTTCAGTACAGGTATCCGGTATTCCTTTTATTCTTACCTGGGCCCGCAAACAGTTAATTATTATGCAGACGGGCAACCCAGAACAGATGATACCCGTACAGAAACGGTCAGTTACGGAAAAGGAAAGTTCATCAAAAATTACCAGGGGCCTGAGGTCCGGTTTTCCATGCGGTATGCATTTACAAACGATTTTTCTATAAAAGCATCCTATAATTCCCTGAGGCAGTATATTCATTTATTGTCCAATACAACTGCTATTTCACCAACGGATATCTGGAAGCTGAGTGACCCGAACATTCAGCCCCAGATAGGAGACCAGTTCTCCCTCGGATTTTATAAGAATCTGCGGTCAAATACCATAGAAACGTCGGTGGAAGTATATTATAAGAACATCAAGAACTACCTGGATTATAAGCCGGGCGCCACGCTGGTCATGAACCATACTATTGAAACAGACGTGATCAATACAAAAGGGAAGGCATACGGTGTGGAAGTACTGATCAAAAAACCGGTTGGAAAGCTCAATGGGTGGATCGGGTATACTTATTCACGGATCCTGCTGAAGTCGACAGATCTTAGTCTGGGCTCCATGATCAATAACGGGCAGTTTTATCCTGCAAACTATGACAAACCGCACGACGTTATTGTTGTAGGCAATTTCCAGATCAATCACCGGTTCAGCCTCTCGTTAAACTCAACATACAGCACCGGCAGGCCCATTACCTATCCTATCGGCGAATATATTTATGCCGGTTCGCCACGTATGCTGTATTCAGACAGGAACCAGTATCGCATACCGGACTATTACCGGACAGATTTTTCAATGAATATCGATGGGAATCATAAGGTGCATCAGAAAACGCATAATTCCTGGACAATAGGTGTTTACAACCTGCTGGGAAGAAGAAACCCTTATTCCGTTTATTTTATTTCAGAAGGCGGAATGGTGAATGGTTATAAGCTATCCATATTCGGCAGCGCGATACCTTTTATTAATTATAACATTCGTTTTTAAAATGAAGTTGCGATACTATTTATGGCTGATCGTTCTCCTGTCCTGCAAGGACCGGTACTATCCGGACATTGCCTCAACCGGTACCGGCTATCTGGTAGTAGAAGGAGTATTAAATGCAGGAGAAGGCCCTACAACAATCACCCTGTCAAGAACAATGCCGCTTAATAAAAGCAGCCAGCCCGTTTATGAATCCGGCGCAACCGTATCCGTTGAAGGCAGCGACAATTCCACAAAAGCACTAATAATGACCAGCCCCGGTGTCTATTATAATGACGAACTTGGGCTTTCTCCGGATGTCCAGTACCGCGTGCGCATTCAAACAACAGACGGGAAAGAATACCTTTCTGATTTTGTAAAGGTAAAAACAACTCCGCCGATCGACGACATCGGATGGAAACAAACCAATGACGGCGACGTTCAGGTTTATGTAAATACACATGACCCTGCTAATAATACCATCTATTACAAATGGGATTTTGATGAAACCTGGGAAATCCACAGCGCCTACCAGTCTTCCCTGATCTATGATCCGGCTTCATCCGAAGCTGATCCTTACGGCGTGCGGCCAAGAATCTTTCCACAGGAAGACGTTTACAGATGCTGGAAATACGGGCATTCCACCAATATTTTGATTGCCAGCTCTGCCAAGCTGACCTCCGATGTTATTTATCAGAGTACTATAAAAAGTATACCGGCCGGAGATGAGCAGCTTTCCGTATTATACAGTGTTCTGGTAAGGCAATATGCCCTGGATAAGGCAGCCTATGAATTCTATGATCTTATGAAAAAAAATACGGAATCGCTGGGTACAATCTTTGACCCGATGCCTTCAGAACTGCGAGGAAATATTCATAACACCACGAACCCGAACGATATTGTAATAGGATTTATTGCCGCCAGTACTGTTACACAAAAGAGAGCCTTTGTTACAAGCCCTCCCGGCTGGCGCTTTAATATGTATTGCAATACCATTTTTATACCGGAAAACAGGGACAGTACAGCGTTCTATTTTAAGGGCGCTTACATTCCTATAAATAATAATAGCAGGGAAACACCTCCTGCTCAGGGGTATGACGCGTCTACTCCCTTCTGTGTGGATTGTACGACCAGAGGAGGACAAAATCAAAAACCATCTTACTGGCCTTAATAATTTAAAAAGGAAAATGGATAATCGTCATTATACTTTTTTTCACATACGGCTGCTTTTATTCATTGCAGGCGCTTTTCTGACCATTGCCGGCAAAGGACAGACCGAATTGCCGGCAGCAGCAGTGCAGCATAAAATAACCGGCAATGAAGAGGTCCTTTTTATTCATACAGACAAAGAATCTTACCTGGCAGGCGAGATCATCTGGTACAAGGTATACCTGTTGAATGCAGATGGATTTACGGGAAATACGTATAACACGATCAGCTACCTGGAACTCCTTAACGACAAAGGCAGCCCGGTGCTGCAATCGAAAATAGAAGTAAAAAAGGGATCAGGCGATGGGAGCCTTTATCTTCCTGTAAACATAAGTACGGGTGCCTATACGCTTATTGGCTACACAAGCCGCATGAAAACAGGAGATCCGAAACTGTTTTTCAGAAAGCGGGTACTGGTTACCAACTCTTTAACCGCAGGAGAGGCTGCACCGGCTGCGAAAGAAACAACTGCCCTGATCCATTTTTTCCCCGAAGGAGGTGATGCAATTGAAGGGCTTATTACAAAAGTGGGCGTTCAGGTGCTGGATCCTAAAACAACAAACGGGGTACAAGCCCGCGGCAGCATTGTTGCAAATGAAACAGATACCGTTGCAAAATTTGAGACGCAAAAATTCGGGCTGGGGCAATTTATATATACCCCGCGTTCCGGCAACCGGTATACCGCCATTGTCTCTATCCCCGGCAAAGAGCCTGTAAAAGTGGCACTCCCTGCACAAAAGATCAGCGGGCATACAATAAGCGTAAGTGAAGAAAACAATGACAGCTATAAAATAATCGTTTCTGCACAAAGGGCACTACCTCAAAAAATGTTCCTGGTAGCGCACACAGGGCAGACCAGCAAGGTAGCACTGGAACTGGAAATGGAAGCAGACAACAGCATTGCCTGCAGGGTTAGTAAATCCAGGCTGGGAACAGGAGTTGTGTATTTTACATTATTTGACCAGAACTGGCAACCCGTTAGCGAGCGCCTGGTCTTTACACCACCGGATCTGGCAAAAGCGGAGGTTAAGATCAACCATGAAAACACTGCTGCTGCAAGGCAGCAACTGACAATTGAGCTAACGCCGGAACGGATTTCCGGTAATAAGCAGATCATTAACGGGTCGTTGTCGGTTTTCTCAGCGGACAGGAATAATCAGCCTGTTTTGAACATCAGGGATTATTTATACCTTACCGTCCACCTGTCTGGTAAGATAGAAGCGCCTGAATTTTATTTTACACCGGAAGCAATGCAGGGAAGCTATATTGAAAACCTGATGCTTGTTAACGGCTGGCGGCGTTTTAGCCCTACAAACAATACAGGCAGGACAGCCGTACCAGCGGTTCCTGAATATAACGGGCATATTATTACGGCAAGGGTCGTTGATACCTGGACGAATAAACCGGCAACCGGGGTAGCCTGTTTTCTTACCGTTCCTTCCGTGCCCTTTGGTCTTTTTAACGGAACAACTGATGCTGACGGTATTGTACGCTTCAATGTAAACCGGTATTACGGGCCGGGCGACATTTTTGTAAAGCCTTTTCCTTCTGATAATACATCCAATACATACCGGATAGAAGTGCTATCCCCTTTTGCAGATAGTACCAGCAAAACTTTTTATCAGCCACCATTTTTGCTGAATCCCGTGGATAGTACGGATCTTTTAAAAAGGAGTATTGCCATGCAGGCAAACAATATCTATTATAAAGACCCGTTAAATACGTTCCATGTACCTGTTTATAAAGACTCACTTCCTTTTTATGACAAGGCTGAGGTAACTTATATGCTGGATGATTATAAGCGTTTTTCAACAATGGAAGAAGTGCTGCGGGAGTATGTTACGCCGATCAATGTTACCGTAAGAGACCGCAAGCTGAAGATGACCATCTATAATGAAAAAAGCGAAAGCGTTTACAGGTTTGCAGTATTGGTATTATTAGATGGTGTTCCGCTGCATGATTATAACAGCATTTTTAATTATGACCCTTTTAAAGTAAAGCGGCTGGATGTAGTGCCCAGAAGATTTGTTATTGGCCCTGCTGTATACTCCGGTATTGCAAGCTTTCAGACCTATGATGCAAAATTTGACGGGTTCGAGCTTGATCCGACAGCCGTTCCGGTTGATTATGAAGGGTTGGAATTAAAAAGAGAATTTTTCAGCCCGGTTTACACTGCTGAAAATAAAGGAGACCTCAGAATGCCGGATTACCGTACTACGCTTCTTTGGAATCCGGCCATAAGGCTTGAAGAGGGCAATGCCCGGAAAATAAATTGCTTTACCTCCGACTTTACGGGTACGTACAAAATAGTGCTGCAGGGAATTACAGAAGACGGGAAGCCCGTTTACTCAGAGAGCAGCTTTACGGTAAATAAACAATAAAGCAATTTCCCTGGATTGATATTGTGCAACTGTAATCTAAAACCAGCTTTTACTTTTTTTTCTGGTACCGCCCAGCCCAATGGCTCCTAACAGGGAACGTACTATCGTGTTGCCTGCTGTGCGTGCCATACTTTTTACAATGGGATTGTCAAAAAAGCCCTCCTCCTTTGCAGTCCGGGAAGTAGTTGATTGTGTAGGTTGCTGGTTTCTTTCTGCGGCATCATCCAGTTTCCGGGAGAGAAGCTCATAGGCGCTTTCATTATCGATCACCTCGTTGTAATGCGCTGCTATTTTTGACCGGGCAACGATGGCATCAATTTCCGCATCGGTCAGTATATCCATACGGCTTTGAGGCGCACGCAGCATACAATGAGCCAACGGGGTAGGGATTCCCTTTTCATTCAGCAGGGTGATCAATGCTTCACCGATACCTACCTGTGTCAGCAGATCCTCCGTTTTATAGAATGCGCTTATGGGATAATTTTCCGCTGTTTGTTTGATCACTTTACGATCAGCTGCTGTAAATGCCCGCAGAGCGTGCTGTACTTTTAACCCTAGTTGTGCCAGTATAGAGGCCGGAACATCCATTGGATTCTGGGTACATAAAAATACGCCCACCCCCTTTGAACGGATCAGCTTTACAATGGTTTCCAGCTGGTTCAGCAAAGCGCTGCTGGCTTCATTAAAGATCAGGTGCGCTTCATCAATAAACAGTACCAGCTTCGGTTTATCCGGATCGCCCACTTCCGGCAAAGACGCATATAACTCTGCCAGCATCTGGAGCATGAATGTAGAAAAGAGCTTCGGCCGGTCCTGCAGATCGGTAACACGAATGATGGATACCATACCCCTCCCGTCATCGTTCACACGCATCAGGTCTTCCACATCAAAGCTTCTTTCACCAAAGAACAGGTCCGCGCCCTGTTGCTGTAATTCGATCACTTTTCTTAAAATAGTTCCTGTGGAGGTTGTGGACACCTTGCCATAGGTTTTTTCAAGTTCCGCCTTGCCTTCATCGCTTACGTATTGCAGCACCTTTATAAAATCTTTCAGATCCAGCAATGGCAGTTTATTATCATCGCAGTACTTAAAGATCATAGCAACAAACCCGCCCTGCGTATCATTCAGTTCTAATATTTTAGAAAGCAGCACAGGCCCGAACTCACTTACAGTTGCCCGCAACCGTGTTCCTTTTTCATTACTTAAGGTAAGGAACTCTATAGGATAGGCCTCCGGTTTAAAATCGATGCCCAGCAACTGGCAGCGTTCGGTAATCTTATCATTTGCAGTACCTGCGGCACCAATGCCGCTCAGGTCTCCTTTTATATCCATCAGCACCACCGGTATGCCGGCATCGCTCATTCCTTCTGCCAGCAATTGCAGCGTTTTTGTTTTACCGGTACCGGTAGCCCCGGCTATCAGCCCATGGCGGTTTAAGGTTTTAAAGGGAATAAAGACATCAGCATCTGCCACTATCTGCCCATTCAGCATCGCCCTGCCGATCTTGTAGTTTTCTCCTTTAAAAGAGTATCCGTCCTGTATGGTTTTAAGGAAGTCATTTGTATTCTGCATGGATCAAATTTTCATCTAAGTTAAGCGATAGACAAGAAAGTTGTACAAATACGGAATTAAGACATCGTAAAAATACCATCATGCAATTCAGGTATTGTAACCGGTGCTGCATCCTCCTACTTTTGAAGGGTAAATTATTTTATCAGAACTGAAAAATTCAGAAAGATGAAAAAGACCTTATATGCGCTGTTTACTGTACTGGTTTTAGTTGCCTGCAAAAAGGGTAAAGATGCCATTCAGCCCACTGTAATCGGTTATTGGGAAGGAAATTATGGTAATGGCAATGAGGTTCCGGCCACACCGTATATTTTCCTGTTCCGTTCCAATGGCACAGTACGGGTGTATGCCAACAATACAGACACAGCGACCGCAAACATAGCAGATGGAACCTATTTTGTTACGGGTGCTACTGTTAAAGCAACGTATACCTACCCGCCCAGCGAATCCTATTCTGTTGCAGCTACCTTGGATGCAGGGATCACAGCAATGGACGGAACCTGGGGCGCCGGCACCAATACTACAAACGGCGGAAGTTTCCGGATCTTTAAAAAATAGCAACAGGTAGCTGTATATCAATTAAAAAGCGCACTTTTAACAAAAAATTCGTTTCCATTTGTCAGTGTATTAAAAAGCATTAACTTTATTTGCCAACTAATAATTTAAACACAGCAACATGGAAGCAAAAAAACCAAGAATATTATTGTGCGAGGATGATCCCAACCTTGGAAATGTTTTAAAGAACTACCTGGAGCTGAACGACTATGACGTTACGCTTGAAAGGGACGGCCGCCTGGGCCTGGCTGCTTTTCAGCGTGAAAAGTTTGACCTGTGCCTTCTGGATGTGATGATGCCCCACATGGATGGATTTACGCTGGCGGAGGAAGTGCGTAATGTAGACCCGGATGTGCCTTTATTCTTCCTGAGCGCAAAAACCATGAAGGAAGATATTATCCAGGGATACAAGCTGGGCGCTGATGATTATATTACAAAACCTTTTGACAGCGAAGTGCTGCTTTTAAAGATCAAGGCAATCCTTAAGAGAAACGAAGAGCTGAATAAAGAAACCGAGAATAAAGAATACAACCTGGCCAGCTATCACTTTAACCCGAAGCTGCGCCAGTTGATCCATAACGGCAATACGCAAACACTTTCCCCCAAGGAAAACGAATTGCTGAAAATGCTGGCAGAGCATTTAAATGACCTACTACCCAGGGAACAGGCCCTGAAAAAGATATGGGGCAGCGATACCTATTTTAACGGAAGAAGTATGGATGTATATATTGCCAAGCTGCGGAAGTACCTGAAAGATGATGAAAAGATTGAAATAGTGAATATTCACGGTAATGGATTCCGCCTGGTAGTGCAGGAATAATTACCATGCATCTTATTATAAAAAGCGTTTAAGTTGTCCGGCTTAAACGCTTTTTTATTGCGGGCAGTTTTGATCTCCCGCTTCAGCACTTAAAAAAAGCTATTAAAGCTGGCTGGGTAGCATCCGTGTAAATAACCATTAAGAAATTAAGAGGCATTAAGGCTTAACTATTCTTAACGCCTTAATGGTTTATGTCTTACTCTTCCGGTAACAAGGCAAAAAACTCACTTACAAATGGTTTCAATGACCTGCTAACATTATCTGTGAAAAAATTAATGAGCAATCCCTGTGGTTTTTGCAATAGTTTCATATAAGTAAGGAGCTGAGCCTCATGTACAGGTAAAATATGCTCTATTGCTTTAACTCCACAATCACACAATCATTCACCAACAGATCCAGACGCAGTTCAGTATCTATAAGAATATTTGCATAAGTTACCGGTACAATTACCTGTTGCTGTACATAATATCCATTTTGTAGCAGTTCATATTTCAGGCATTTCTCATATACGCTTTCCAGCAACCCGGGCCCTAATGCTTTATGCACTTTTATTGCATAGCCGGTTATATTGTAAGATAGTTGTGTAATCTGTTTTTTAGTCATGGCGGTGATTTTTATAGATAGGTTATACTTTTATCCTTAATTAAGGAGCATTACAACTTACCTGTTCTTAACTCCTTAATAGTTTTATCAAAGATCCAGTTGCAGGTTTACACCGGTATTACCCGGCTTCTTGCCCAGATGCTCATAGGCTTTATGTGTTACCTCCCTTCCGCGGGGAGTGCGTTGCATAAACCCTTCCTGTATCAAAAAAGGCTCATATACTTCCTCGATGGTGCCGGCTTCCTCACCAACGGCAGTGGCAATAGTGGTAATGCCCACAGGGCCTCCTTTGAACTTTTCAATGATGGCCAGCAAAATGCGGTTATCCATATCGTCCAGTCCATATTCGTCTACATTTAAGGCTTTCAGCGCATGTTGCGTAATGCCAATATCAATAATGCCATCATTCAGCACCTGTGCAAAATCGCGCACTCTTCTCAGCAGCCCGTTGGCAATGCGTGGGGTAGCCCGGCTTCTGGCCGCTATTTCAGCAGCAGCATCTTTTGAAATTTTCACGTCCAGTATCTGTGCTGCGCGCAATATGATCTTTTGTAATGTTTGTGAGCTGTAATATTCCAGCCGGGCCTTTATAGCAAATCTTGATAATAAAGGGGCGGTCAGTAAACCGCTTCTTGTTGTGGCGCCTACCAGCGTAAAGGGGTTTAATGAAAGCTGTATGCTGCGCGCGTTGGGCCCGCTATCCAGTAATATATCCAGCCGGTAATCTTCCATTGCAGCATACAGGTATTCCTCTACCACCGTGCTCAGCCTGTGAATTTCATCAATGAACAGCACATCATTAGGCTCCAGCGAAGTGAGCAGTCCTGCAAGATCTCCCGGTTTTTCAATGACCGGACCGCTGGTTTCCTTTATATTTACACCCAGTTCATTTGCTACGATGCGGGAAAGGGTTGTTTTTCCAAGGCCGGGAGGGCCGTGAAACAAAATATGATCCAGCGCTTCTCCCCGCATTTTTGCTGCGCGAATAAAAATGACCAGGTTTTCGATCAGCTGGGGCTGCCCCGCAAAATCCCTGATCTGCCCCGGACGGATAGTATTTTCAAAATCACTGTCCTGGGTGCTTAATCCCTGCTTTTCTTTATTTAGATTGGGGTTGTTCATTCTTTTTCAAAGATATTACAATTCAACGGTGGTTGCGGGCTTGTTAAAAAATATCGCCCGGTTGTTTCGTTTTTTATATTTTGCACGTTAATAATAAAAAACAGCAGTGTATGAAATTATTTTTTAGCGGCCTGCTTTTTATTTTATTATGCGCCCAATGCAGTAAATCGGCGCAGGATACGGGTAGCAGTAGGCTGAATATGGCAGCCTCCTGTACAAACGGGAACTGTGTCGGCCCTAATTTTTATATACAGCTGATCAGTAAAAATACCGGAGAAAATTATATTACTGCCAATCATTTAGCCGCTTCTGATATTGAGCTCCGGAATGCATCCGACCGGCTTATTAACTACAATGTATCTATCACCTCTCCCAATGAAGACCTTTCTGATGTTGTTGTGTTTCCGGTAACAGAACGGAATAAAGTTATTCTGCGTATAAAGAAAAGTATTGAAATCGAGATCGCTTATTCTTCGGTGATCACTGATGCCGGGATTACTTTAAGCAACTTTTCTGTAAAGGGATATGCATTTACTGCTTCCGGGGTCAACAATAACTACCTGCTAAAAATCCGTATTTAATTATCAACCGGCCTGTCTGACGGGTCAGTGAGCTGTTAACGGGTTCCTTTTTGCCCAGGCATCCCATAGCTATTCAACCAGGTAAATAATGCGTGTTGTGCTGTCTTTTGCAGTGTATTCCTCAATTACCGGTGCCTGGGTTTTTAATTGCCGGTCCGCAATGTAATCATTAAGCGTTTTGTATGCCAGGTCCTTAGTGGCCGGATTATTACCTGTAATACGTACTTCTATTGCTTTTGAAGCCGGGATGCTTATCAGTTCTTCCGGAGAGCGTAACGCCGGATTAAAACCTGCCGGTATCTGGATTGCTGCCGCCACATCGTCCTGCAATGCTTTTTCATCCTTTTTGTAGAAAAGCCCTGTCCTCACATCGGTAGCAGCGCTGTCTTTTAAGGTGTAATGTTCCAGGTGGTGAAAGTGCGTGGTAAAGAAAGCAGGCAGATCCGCCCGGCGCACCTGCTGCCGGATGGAGACATAATTGGTTAGCGAAAAATTGGTATTTACGATCCGGGGCGTGTTTGGGGGCACAATAGGTGCTTTCTCAATCATCATTTTTAAAGCCTGCAGTCCCTTTTCAAACTCTGCTCCCTTTTCTTTATCCAGACTGTAGAACAGGTTATAAACGTTCCAGGGCCGTTCTGAAGGAACAGTAAACGTCCAGGTTACAGAAGTGGCGTTGTTTTGCTCCGTGAGATCGAATTTTGAGTCTGCTTCAAGATGCTGTGGCTCCAGTAAGGTTATATGATGCGTGATCTGCCTGTTCTCCAGCAGGCCGGTCAACTGAATCTTCCCTTTGCCGGACAGCAGAGCATTTCCGTTCCAGGTAATGGTGGTGCCCACCTGCCCGTCCGGGATCCGGTTAGACGTATACTGGATCGAAGAATCGGCCTTCCCCCAGATAGACCAGTTATTGAAGTTTTGCAAAAGCAGCATCTGCTCATATACCTTTTTGGCAGGCGCATTAATGACAACGGACCTTACTACCTGCTGCTGCACAGGTGCAAGAAAGGACAGGCCCAGCAACACAATAGCAACGCAAATAAGGAACAGGAAAATCCACCTGAAAAACCTCATACAATTCTTTTATGCGAAAATAGAAAGGAATAAGCACCTGGCATGAATAAGCCGGTATTTTTTAGCGAACAGATGAAGCCGGACAAAGCACGAAGCCCTGTCGGCACCCGGAGCGCCCGTTATTCATAACGTAATGCTTCAATAGGATCGAGCCCTGATGCTTTTTGCGCAGGATAATAGCCAAAGAAGATGCCGGTGATGGCGCAGACCAGGAAGGAAAGCGTAACAGACGATTCTGATACCAGCGTAGGCCATTTTAAGAAAACAGAAATGAGCTTGCTGGAGGTAATGCCCAATGCAATGCCGATCAGCCCGCCGGTGATGCTGATCAGGATCGCTTCCACCAGGAACTGCATCAAAATATCTTTTCCCCTTGCCCCTAAAGACATACGCAGCCCTATCTCCTTGGTGCGTTCCGTAACGGAAACATACATGATGTTCATAATGCCAATACCGCCTACCACCAGGGAAATACCGGCAATAGCTCCTAACAAAACCGTTAACAGTTCACTGGTAGAGCTAAAGGTATTTATAAGCTCTGCCTGTGTTCTTATGGTAAAATCATCCTCATCACTGCTTCTTAACCGGTGCGATGCGCGCAAAATAGTGGTAAGCTCATCTACTGCTTTGTCTGTGCTGGCCTGGTCAGCTGCAGAGCAATAGATATTCTGAAAATAGATAGACGCTGTAATCCTTTTCTGAACCGTTGAATAAGGTGTTAGCACAATATCGTCCTGATCCTGGCCGAAAGCATTTTCACCTTTCTGTGCCAGTACACCGATCACTTTAAACGGAATGGTATTGAAACGGATGATCTTTCCTACAGGACTCTCTCCATCAGGAAACAGGTTGGTTACAACGGTCTGGCCAAGCAGGCAGACTTTATCCGCGGTTTTTACATCGGCATCCGTAAAGGAGATACCGCTGCTCAGCTGCCAGTTGCGGATGCTGAGAAAATCCGGGCTGACTCCCTGCAGGGAAGTATTCCAGTTCATATTGCCGTTGATGACCTGCCCTCTCTGCGTAACGGCGGGGGATACACCACTTACATATTGTGCCTGCTTTTTTATGGCAGTGATATCCTGTTCTGTAAGCGTTTGCACGCTTGAAAAATCGAGGCGCGCGCCTGCTGCAACATTGCTGTTGGGGCGGATGGTGATCATATTGGACCCCATGCTTGACAACTGATCCTGGATGCTTTTTTTAGAGCCCTGCCCTATTGCAACCATGGCTATTACGGAGGCAACGCCTATAATAATGCCCAGCATAGTAAGAAATGCCCGTAATTTGTTACGCTGCAATGCCCTTAAAGCAATCCTGAAAAGATTGATCAAACTCATACCACCGTCTTTTAATAATCGTCTGTTGCAGGCATTGCTGCCAGCATCTCTTTTGCCGATTTTTTGTTTTCATTGAAGTAATCCTTCATAATCCTGCCATCGCGCAGCATAATGGTTCTGCTGCTAAATGCCGCAATATCCGGCTCGTGCGTAACAAATACAATGGTTTTACCCTGTGTGTTCAGATCCTGCATCAGCGCCATAATTTCATAGGAAGTTTTTGAATCCAGGTTGCCTGTAGCCTCGTCTGCAAGGATCATTACCGGCTGGTTAACAAGCGCACGTGCTATGGCCACGCGCTGCTGCTGGCCCCCTGAAAGCTGGTTGGGCATATGATCCAGCCGCTCTTCCAGCCGTACGGCTTCCAGTGCCTGAATGGCACGTTCTCTTCTTTCTTTTGCCGAGATGCCGGAATTATACATCAGGGGCAACTCCACATTTTCCAATGCGGAGGTCCGGGGCAGCAGGTTGTACGCCTGAAAAACAAAACCTATTTTGTGATTACGGAGTTTTGCCAGCTCATCCCTGGAAAGGCTTTTTACATCAACGCCATCCAGTAAATAAGTTCCGTCCGTAGGCTTGTCCAGGCAACCCAGGATGTTTAAAAGGGTCGTTTTGCCGGAACCACTGCTTCCCATAATGGTCAGGAATTCGCCCTCCTTCACGTCAAAGGAAATGCCTTTAAGCGCATGCACTACTTCCACGCCCATCCGGAATTCACGTTTCAGCTCGCTGATGTCCAATATTTTTTTATCCATTTTTCATATTGAATTTAAGAAAACGGGAGGTGAATGAGCAGAAGCCGCTTATCGTGGCGGAGGCCCGCCGCCGGACCTGTTGCTGCTGCCGCCACTTCTGCTGCCCCCTCTTCTTTGCGGCATAAAAGGACTTCTGTCGCCTGAAGAAGCGCTTGCGGAGGTACCTTTGCTTTCAACCTGTTGTGCCGTTACTACTTCATCGTTTTCTGTGAGCCCTTTTACTACCTGAACATTAATATCATCAGTGAGCCCTGTTTCAATCCATTTATGCACCAGTGAATCACCCCGTTTCAGCCATACGACTCCGTGTTTAACAGGGTTCCCGGTTGAATCTGTTTTCCTTCTTGTTGAATCCCCGGAACTGCCTGCCGGTTTATTGCCCGCCGTATTGCCCTTGCCCATAGGAGTATAGGGCGCTACTTTAAATTGTTTTGCAGTAGCTGCATCAGGAGTATATTTTAAGGCAGCTGCCGGTATCAGCAGGGCCTTATCCAGCTCTTCGGTATAGATATTGATATTAGCCGTCATACCAGGCTTTAGCTTCAGGTTATCATTAGGCGCATTGATAATAGTAGTATAGGTGACCACATTGGATGATACGGTTGGCTGTAAACGGATCTCCTGTACTGTTCCATTGAATACATCGTTCGGAAAGGCGTCTACAGTAAAGGTAACGCGCTCGCCAACTTTTACATTTCCGATATCTGCCTCATCAACTGCGGCACGCACCTGCATTTTGGTAAGATCCTTGGCAATGCTGAACAGGGTGGGTGTATTAAAGCTGGACGCAACCGTTTGCCCTTCGCTCACTGCTCTTGACATTACGGTTCCGTCTATCGGGGAATAAATATTGGTAAAGGACAGGTTTTTCTGGGCCGAGGTCAGCTGCGCTGCTGCCCCGTTCACCTGGTCCTGCGCCACCTTATAGGCGTTCTGTGCTGTTTCCAGCTCTGCTTTGCTGATGGCACCGGCCTTATATAATTCATTCTGCCGGTTATAATTTGCCTGTTCATAAACCAGGTTGTTTTTGGCCTGTTGCAGGGTGGCATTCTGCTGCTGTACCTGGGCGATGAAAAGGGAAGGGTCTATCTGGGCTAATAACTGCCCCTTCTTTACCACAGAGTTAAAGTCTGCAAATATCTTTTTAATGGTCCCGGATACCTGGGAGCCGATCACAACGGTATCTACCGGCTGTACCGTTCCCGTAGCCATTACGCTGGTGCCAATATACCCATAGTGCGGCTTTTCAATAGTAAGGGTAAGCGTATTTTCCTCTTTCCTGAAGCGGAAATACCATATTGCGGCAGCAATCAGTACCAGCACCAGAAGTATAATGATCATTCGTTTATTCCGTTTCATCCGCTGTGGCTTTTATGCGTTTGATAAATGTTTGGTTAATCAATTGTTACGGGCGTTCCTTTATAAAAGTCATATACTTTTACGCCGATCAGCGCATTATACTTTGCCTGTATGTATTGCTGCAACGCCTGTATGTAAAGGTTTTTCTGAAGCAGGTAATCAACAGAAGTAATAGCCCCTAAACGCAGTTGCTCGCCGGAGATCTGGTAGGTTTCCCGGTTGGTATTTAACTGTGTTACGGCTGCATCATATTGCGCCTGTGCATTCAGCACATTAATATAGGCCTGCTCTACCTGCTGTGATAATGTGGTTTCCGTATTTTTAAGATTCAGCTTTGCCTGGTCAATGGCTATTTTAGCATTTTCTACATTGGTACGCCCGATACGGTTATTAAAGATGGGAATGGATAAGGTGATGCCGATTCGCTGGTAAAAGTTATTGTCCAGCTGTTGTATGTATGCGGATGACTGGTTGTCTGAATAACCGGTTGAAAGAGCGCCGCTGCCGGTAAGCGTGGGCCGCAAACCTGCCCTTGCTTTTTCCAGGCTATAGTTGGCAATATCAATACCGAGCTGGCTGTTTTTTATTTCGGGCCGGGTATCATGCGCCTGCTGCTGTACCGCGTCAAGCGTTTCCACTACTTTAGGGGCTGTGGCAACGGTGTCCGGCTGAATGATCTGCAGTTCATAGCCGGAAGGCAACTGCAGCAGTTGTTTCAGCACAAGAGTGTTCTGTCGCACAGTATTCCGGGCCGTAGTAACATTGTACTGGTCTGTTGCCACCTGCGATTCCAGGCCAACAAAATTTAACCGGGAAATGCTTCCCGCCTTGTATTGAATTGCACCCTGTTTCAGCTGCGCCTGGGATGTGCTAAGCAGGTCCTGCAGGTAGATGATGTTCTCCTTAGCCAGCAGGATAGACAGGTACGCCTGTGTGATCTGCAATATAATGCTGTTTTCCATAGCAGCCGTATTGAACTGATCAGCTTTCCACTGGGCTTCGCTTTGCTTAATGTTATTGTTGATATAACCGCCATTGTAAATGGTAACCGATGAATTGAGGGAGTAATTGCTTGCAAAGCTGGATTGGGTCTGGAAACCGCCGATAACAGGGTTGGCATTCTGGCTATTGGTAAATGACTGGGTGGTGGCACCCGTAAGATTGGGATATTTTGCTGCCCTGGCCAGAAGGATGTTCTGCTGATCCGTTTTTTCAGCCAGCCGGAGGGTGTTTACCTCAATATTATGCTGTTTTGCGTAGTCAATACATTGTTGCAGGGTCCAGGTTTGAGGTAAGCCTGCCAATGTTGTATCTGTTTGAGCATTTCCGCTAAATGGCAAACAATAGCAACAAAAAAGCAGCGCTCTTACTATCTTTTGGGCCATACTGGTCGTTTTTTCTTTTCCTTACCCTTGAAAAGGTTGGTTTATAATCAATATAAGAATCTGTTCTATAATTGACGCCAGTATTTCCGATTTCCTGCTTCGGGAAATAAAAAATACACTAACAAAATGTTATATTGTTAGTTGCTGCAAGTACTTACCAACGACCTTTGGCTGTGTTAACGCTGTTCCGGAAGCTATTTTTTGTTATATTGCTCTTCGGCTTTCTGCGCTTTTTCAAAATCAAGAATGACACCGTTTATGCAATAACGTAAACCGGTTGGGGGTGGCCCGTCATTGAACACATGGCCCAGGTGTGCATGACAACGACCACATTCCACTTCTGTACGTACCATCCCATGACTCCTGTCTTCCAGGTAAATAACGCTGGTTTTGCTTATCGGCTCGTAAAAACTTGGCCAGCCACAGCCGCTTTCAAATTTAGTATCGCTTTTGAACAAAGGGTTTCCGCAGGCAGCGCAATAATAGGTGCCTACTTCCTTTGAGTTTTCATATTTACTCGTCCAGGGCCGCTCTGTTCCTTTTTGACGGGCAATATAATACACTTCCGGAGAGAGCACTTTTTTCCATTCCTCTTCCGGCAGGTTTACTTTGGAACTATCTGTGCGGGAATAGACCGGGTTATTATTCTTTTCCATTTTTGATGCGCCTGTTTTGTGGTGACTGTCAGATTGTGCATACCCGCATTGCTGGAATAAACAGCTGATAGCGAACAATATGACAACTAAATATTTCATAAAATACCACTCTGCTAACAAAGATACGATACATAAAGTTGCGGTTTGGTATATTTCCCTATTTAAATAAATTTTAATAAACAGCTGTAAATAACCCGTTTTTAACCGGGCTTTGTTATATTTGTTGTCAACACTTTAAAAGAAAAGCTTAAATGTTTAATTTAATATTATTTGGCCCGCCCGGTAGCGGAAAAGGAACACAATCTGACCGGTTGGTAGAAAAGTATGGACTGGTGCATTTGTCAACCGGAAATCTGCTGCGTTCAGAAATTGCTGAAAAGACCCCGCTGGGTATTGAAGCAAAGAATTTTATGGATAAGGGGCAGTTGGTACCGGATGAAGTGGTGATCGGAATGATCGATAATTGCCTGGACCAGCATAAAGATGCAAAAGGTTTTCTGTTTGACGGGTTTCCGCGCACAGCCAACCAGGCAAAGGCACTGGATAAATTACTGCAACTGAAAAAGACTGCAATACATAGCGTACTGGCACTGGATGTTTCTGAAGAGGAACTGGTGAAGCGGCTTTTGGAAAGGGGCAAAACCTCCGGCCGCTCCGATGATACCAGCGAAGAGGTGATCCGTAAACGCTTTGCGGTTTATAAAGAGGAAACTGCCCCGGTAGCGGATCATTACAAAGCGCAGCATAAGTTCAAAACCGTTCCTGGCGAAGGTTCTATTGATGACATTTCAAACGCCCTCAGCGCGCAGATTGATAAAGTGCTGGCGCGGCAGCGGGAAGAAGAAGAGGCTTTGGATTAAGAAAAGCACCCCTGTTAAGGGACCGCTTTTCTTGGCTATTTTTCCAGGACACTATCTGCTTTGTCAATACTGCTCAGCACCTGGGCCTTTACTTCATTGACCCTTGCTTTCTGATCCTGCAGGTATTTTATACGGGCAGCCTCATTATTCTTAAAAGAGTCATATTTAAACCCGTTCATCCAGTCGTTCATTGCCTTATCTGCATTGCTGAGATCTGTGTACAGTGCCTGCATTTTTACTTTTAACGCTGCATTTTGTTTACCGGCAGGTAACTGATTTAAAGAATCTACTGCCGCATTGGACGCTTTCATCAGCCGTTCCAGCTTTTTCATTTTAGGCATTACCACATCATGCCCATCCAGAACTTCCTGTAAAAGACTGTCCGCCTGTGTTTTAGGGCCGTCTCCGGCACCGTTTTTATTTTCACCGCAGGCAATTAAAAGCAAAAGAAACAGGGGAAAAAATACCACTTTCATTTAAAAAAGATTTTGAGGTTAAAGGTACAATAAGTTGCTGACGCTGCCTGTATTTAATAAAGGAATGATTCTTGCAGGCTGTTAGTTTATAGCTTTTTAAAAAGATCTGGTATGAAAAAGATAAATGGAATTGTTTTAAGCATGTATGCTCTTTTTGCAATAGCTGCCTGTAATGACAGCTCTCAATCCGGTCCGGCTTTGCAGGATACCGGAAGTGCCAATACGGTCCAGGAATTTCCTGCTAACTGGCCCGTAACCGGGCAGGTAGATAGCACTAAGAAAAATGCTCCGTCGCCCGACAGTACAGGAAGCGTAAACAAGGATGAAAAAAAATATATCAACAGTAAGGGAGAAATCATTACAGCAGTATACCATGATTCCGGAGATATGGGTGTTGCAGAATTAAATATAAATGGTGCTATTGTTAAGCTGATGAAAGGTGCTAAAAAAGACGGGGCTGTTACTTATACAAACGGAAAAACTACCTGGAGCGTAAAAGAACATACCGCTTCTCTTGAAAAAGACAATGTGGTTACAGATTATAAAGAGGAGCACTAAAGTTGTTATGGTAAAAAATACAACCTGTAAGAGGCGTTGCCGGGGATTTCAGGCGGATTATTTCAGCAATTGATATACTATAAAACTGAGTATATACGCCAGCCCGGTCATATAGGCCAGCTGAATCAATGGCCATTTCCAGGAACCGGTTTCCCGTTTTACAATGGCCAGGGTGCTCATACAAAGCATGGCAAATACATAAAAAACAAGCAGTGATACACCCGTGGCAGTTGTAAACACTTTGGTGCCATCTGCAAAAGTAGCTCGTTCCATTTTTTCCCGCAGGGCAATGTTCTCTCCCTGGTCATCCTGCACACTGTATAAAGTGGCCATTGTGCCCACAAACACTTCCCTTGCGGCAAAAGAGGTTACCAATGCAATGCCGATCTTCCAGTCGTAGCCCAGCGGACGGATGACCGGCTCTATGGTTTTACCCATGATCCCAGCATAGGAATTTTCAAGCTTTGCCGCAGCCCTGGTCTCTTCCACTGCTGTGGTATCTGCACCCGGGCGGGCAATAGCCGCCTCATACTGCTGCTGTACGGCATGCATCCGCTGTTTGGGGCCAAAGGAACTGAGGCACCAGAGAATGATGCTGATGATCATAATAATCCTTCCTGCCTGCAATACAAAGATCTTTGCCTTTTCGATCATTGTTTCCAGTGCATTTTTCCACCGTGGAGACCGGTAAGTAGGCAGTTCCAGTATAAAATAACTTTTTTCCTTGCTCCGTATAAAGAATTTGGCAATATAGGATACGAGTAATGCAAAAACGACTCCCAGCAGGTAAAGCCCCGTCATTACCAGTCCCTGCAGGCTGATAAAGCCTAAAAAATACTTTTGGGGAATAACCATGCCTACCAGCATTACGTAGACCGGTAGTCTTGCAGAGCAGCTCATTAATGGGGTAATGAGTATCGTAAGCAGCCGCTCTTTACGGTTTTCAATGCTGCGGGCGCTCATGATGGCCGGAACAGCGCAGGCAAAACCGCTGATCATGGGCATTACACTTTTCCCGTTCAGGCCCACACTGCGCATTACACGGTCTGTAAGAAAACTGATCCTTGCCATATACCCTGTATCTTCCAGCAATGCGATCAGTCCAAACAGGATCATGATCTGGGGAACAAAAATGATGATACCGCCCAGCCCGGCTATAATGCCATTGATCAGAAGATCCGTAAAATTGTTCTCCGGCAGCACATTGCCCAGCCAGCCGCTGAAGGCCGCAGTGCCCGAATCGATCCAGTCCATCGGGTAGGAGGCTATCAGGAACACGCACTGGAACATCAGGAACAATACTAAAAGCAGGATGATATAGCCCCATACGCGATGCAGGAAGATATTGTCCAGCCGGTCTGTAAGTATATTTTTCCGGTTCGGGTCCGGCAGGGATACAGACAGGCTCATTACATTGCCAATGCGCTGGTACCGCTGCAGGATCTCTTCTGCCTGGGTCTTTGTCGGATTAAAACGGTTGCTTTTTTCGGTTTCTTCTATCTGGTCCTGCAACTCATCTGCAAGTGCAAAGGTTTCATGGTTGATGAGGTAATGCACTCCTTCATAAGAACTGATGCCGGGCACCAGGTGCTTAACCGTGTGGATGGCTTCCGGTGCCAGTGCCTCTACATCAATAAAATCATGCACAGGCGGTTTATATAAATTTCCGGAAACCATTTCGATCGCCTTTTTCAGGTTATCAATGCCTTTATTTTTTCTGGGGTTTACCGCAACAATAGGTATGCCCAGTTCCCGTTCCATTTCATTGATGTTGATATGGATGCCTTTTTTACGGGCCAGGTCCATCATGGTCAGCGCCATTACCACGGGGCGCTTCAGGTCAATGATCTGGCTGCAGAACAGCAGGTTCCGTTTCAGGTTGCTGGCATCCGCCACCACTACAATTACGTCGGCCTTTATATCCCTGTCCTGGTTCAGGATCACCTTATAGGCTACTTCTTCATCCAGCCTGCGGGGGTATAAACTATAAGTACCCGGAAGATCTATGATATTTGCTGAAAAATGGCCAATTTTTGTAAATCCTGTCTTTTTATCAACAGTAACACCAGGAAAATTGCCAACTTTTTGATTAAGGCCGGTGAGTGAGTTAAAAAGGGAGCTTTTACCGCTATTAGGATTTCCTACTAATGCTATATGTAACTGCTTTCTTTCCAAAATTGAGAACCGCAAAGTTACGACCCTGCCGGTTTCCGGAGTTACGAATTCGGGAGAATCTTTTTATTACTGAAACCGGGTGCATTAAAAAAATGCGGGGTTTTCAGGCTACGGAAAGCGAGGCCTTTGGTACATTGTCGTCTTCGCTGGTTCGCGGTAAGCCGGCGATCTCTGTAGCAATCCTGTTCAGATCCCCGGCGGCACGGCTAATAAGCAGGAACTGGTCAATAATAGGTTTTAATTCTGAAAGCTTTATCCGGGTTTCCGTATCCAGTAATCCCTGTTCCAGCTCCAGCTTTCGTTTTTCAAGAAGCTGTTTGATTTCTGACCGCAGTTGCTGCGTGTTTTCGGCAAGGGGGCTAAGCGCTACCTTTTCATCAGAAAGGAGCGCAATAGTGTTGCCCAGTTCCAGCAGGGTGCTTTGAATGATCGGTTCAAAATTCTGAGAGCGGTATTTTGCCGCCAGTTGTTTGGAATAATGAGCCAGCGTTGCAATCTGGGAGTTAATAGTAAGGATCATAACTACAAACTGGTGCAGCTTTTTTATGTTTTTCTGTTTGCTTTTGGGCTCACTGAGCATGCGCTGAAAAGTGCCGGAAAGGTTGGCCTGTGCTACAAAAGCCTCTTTACGGCTGAGTTTATAATCAAAATCCGGGTCATTTTTTATGTAAACGCTTGAAACGGTTTCAAAATAGGTCCTGGTTTTTTCAAGCGCCGTGGCCATATAGCTTCTTATCTGTTTCTTTTCCCAGGAGGGTATGATAAAGGTGGTGGCGAAGGCTATAATGGAGCCGATAATGGTGTCTAACACCCTGCTTTCGATTACCACATGGAAGTTTTTACTGTTTAGCAGAAAAAACATAATCATAATATAAGCCGTCATAAAAGTTACGCTGATGAGGTAACGGGTACGCATAAAGCTGTAAGTGGCTACCATTAAAAGAAGCATGACCACAAATCTTGCAGTGGAGCTTTCTATAAGAAAAAGCAGGCCTATGCCGCCAAGGGCTCCTATAATCGTTCCTAACACACGCTGATAATTGCGTTGTTTGGTAACGCTGTAAGTAGGCTTAAGGATCACCAGTATGGTTAAAAGGATCCAGTAGCTGTATTCCAGCTGTAATAAATGGGCCATGCCATAGCCGGTGGTCATTGCAATGCTCAGTCTTAAAGCATGACGGAAGGTGTTTGACTGAAATGAAAGGTTTTCCCGGATCAGATCACGGTCAAGGTCGTTTTTTTCAAGGAAAGAGTTATAGTTATCCGACAATTTTACATCTTTGGGCTGTACACGGTCATAGCGGGTATAATGATGCAGGGTATAAAGCCGGAGGGTCATATCTTCCATCGATTGCAGGATCTTGCGCATATTGATCAGCGCTTCAAGATTGTCTGCATTGCGGTGCTTGTTTACAAAGGCTTCAAAATGGGATTTCAACCCTCTTATTTCGTCATTCAGGTTTTTGGACACCCGTGACCTGCGCCCTTCCTGAACAGAAACGCCGATCTCGTACAATTCATCAACCATGCTCAGGATCACCTTCCGGAAATGGGGCAGGATATCAGAGCCGTCAAACTGCCGGTGCATGGATTCATAATTAAAAAAAGTGGCATTGGCCTTTTCAAAAAGATCAACCGATTCAATGAACAATACCAGCAGGCCACGCCCGGTAGCAGTAGTTGATTTCACAATATTGCGGCTTCTGAACAGCATTTCCCGGACCAGTATCTGCTTATCCTGTACTTTTTGCTGTTGTTGCATCAGGCTCTTATAGGTTCTGTCGTAGTTCACCCCTTCGTTATAGAAATAAGATCTTGTTTTCAGATAGTCGCCAACAGCAATGATGCAGTCACCCAGGGCCTGTTGTATAACCCTGTAGGGCCGTACACCATGCAGCAGAAAGCTGAGGCCAATATACCAAAGCCCGCCACATACCAGATAGACGCCCTCCACCAGCACCATCCACCCGGAGGCTTTATGGTAAAGAGTCAATACCATTACCAGTAAGCCTGCAAAACCAATGGCATTGGTGCGCGCATTATATACACCCAGCATACTGAGCGGAAAAGACAGCCCCAGGATAACAATACCGGTAACATAAGGGTTCACATGAGAAAAACCCATAATAAGATCAACGCACAGGATAAGGCCCAGGGCAGCAAACATGCCTTTACGGCGCTCGCTGATGGCCCCCGGAATATCAGCCGTGCTCACACAAAGCGCGCCCAGGGAAACGATCATCCCTGTTTCCAGCTGGCCAAAATAATATAATACAATGGAAGGCAGAGTAATACCAATAGTAATGCGCAGCGCTTCATTTAAATAATAGCTGCTTATAAACTGCCGGTATTCCTTTACATAATCCATTGCATGCAAAATTACATACAACATGCAGTTTCAGAAAGTTTAAACGGAATAAGACCCCGTATTTTTGGCTGCTATTCATGCAGTGCCGCTGTTTTGGTAAAACGGGCTTTTTCAGTACAGCAATAAAAGGAACAGGCAGGTAGCGGAAGATTCATCACATAAAACGGCAATTCTGTCCCAATTGCAGCACAATAATCAAAAACCTGTACTAATCTTGTACCATAACGATCAAAAAAACACAGGATGAAAGCAAGAAATACTTATCAGAAAATAGAGCTGCTGATTGCCACGCTTGCAGCAGGCTTTTTTATATTTATTGCAGCAACAAGTACCAACTATTATTCTGAGAGGCATCAGTTTTCAGAGAATCATATTGGCTATGATTTTAACACCAACTACCTGCGGCCGCTTGTTGCCATCATTATCGTCAGTTATCTTCTTTTTGTATTTCTTACACAGTATGTGGAAACAAAGACCAGAGGTTTTTTTAAAATTATCCTGTTCCTGTGCAGCTACCTGTTATTAGCGTTCATCCTGTCTGTTTGCTTTACCTATATTTTTGCCTGGCGTTACGGAAATGAGGCCTATGCAACGCAACGGGATGTAAATGCCAGCTTTTTTGTAGAAGGATTTGCTGTAGCTGCGGTCAGTTTTGTTATATACCTTGTTTATTATGGGTTGAAAGAGCTCATTTTTAGCCCCTTATTAAAACAGAAACTAAAAGAAAGCAATGGGTCTCGCCTGGTATTTATTGTTTTGAGCATTTTAGCCTGGCTGATCATCCTGGTCATGCTTTCGGCCAATAATGCCGCAGCGTTCGCTATTATTGTCTGGGCCGTAATCCTCCCTTATGCCCTATTAATGTTTTATCTGAATACGCTGGTTTTAATACCCGCGTTACCGGAAAAAAAACCATGGAGCAGTTATTATCTGTCACGGATCGTACCTATAGTTTTGCTGATCAATTTTATTGCAACCGTTTTTTGTGTGGCAATCAGCCATCCTGTATCATTTATAGGTGCCTACACATTGTTATTATTATGGACGGGCGTAGCAGTTATCCCTTTATGCTGGTGGATCTATAAAAACCAGAAAGAGAAGCTGGGATTAAAAACCGCATTAGGATCTTCACAGGCCAACCTGGGTTTTCTGCGCTCACAAATCAATCCGCATTTTTTGTTTAACGCGCTCAACACGCTTTATGGAACGGCATTGCAGGAAAATGCGGAGCGCACGGGGGAAGGAATACAAAAACTGGGCGACATGATGCGGTTCATGCTGCATGAAAATATGCAGGATAAGATCCTGCTGGTACGCGAGGTAGAATACCTGCGCAATTATATTGATCTGCAACTATTGCGTGTTGCAAACGCACCAGATATACAAATCCTCGTAAGAATAGAGGAGCCTGCTGCTGCCCTGCTTATAACACCCATGCTGCTGATACCATTTATAGAAAATGCTTTTAAACACGGCATCAGCCTGCGGGAGCCTTCTTACATCAGCATTGCCCTGCATACCCAGAACAATACACTGTATTTTGATGTACAGAACAGCATTCATGTAAAACCGGACGGAGATCCTGAAAAGTTTAAAAGCGGCATCGGCCTGCCCAATGTAAAAGAGCGGCTGCAATTAGAATACCCTGAGCGGCATGAGCTGGTGATCCGCCAGACGGCCAAGGACTTTTTTGTGCATCTGACAATCAATTTATGAGCAAATTGAGCTCACGTTAAATAAATAATATTTAAGTAATTTTAATCATTCAATCTTAAAATTCCTCGTGAACGCAATAGCCATAGACGACGAGCCCATTGCGCTGGAAGTGATCAAAAAGCTTTCTTCAAAAGTGCCTTTTATAAGGCTGGAAGCCGTTTTCACCAATGCTTTTGAAGCCATTGATCATTTACAGAAAAATAAAATTGACCTGGTCTTCCTGGATATTAAAATGCCGGACATCAGCGGTATTGAGCTTTCCAAAAGCCTGGCAAACCCACCCATGATTATTTTTACCACGGCCTATACAGAGCATGCTGTAGAGGGCTTTGAAGTCAATGCAGTAGATTATTTGCTGAAACCCTTTTCCCTGCCTCGTTTTATAAAAGCCTGCACCCGGGCGCAGGAATTATTTGCCCTGAAAAATAATAAACCGGGCGATATGGATTACCTGTTCCTGAAAGACGGATATGAACAGGTACGGGTGCTGCTGGATGATATTTTATATATAGAGGCTGCCGGCAATTACCTGAACGTGGTGCTGAAAAATAAAAAGATCATGACGCGCATTACCATCAATGATATGATGAATTTGCTGCCCCAGGATCAGTTCACCCGTATTCACCGCAGCTATATAGTGGCTAAAAACAAAGTAACCAGGTTCAATAAACAGGCAGTATTTATTGACCTGCTGGAATTTCCTATTGGAAGCAGCTATGTTTTTGCATCCTGAGACTGAAATGGTAATTTTGCCGGTATATAAACACTATTTGTTTTTTGTTACAAAACAATTATTATGAATTACCAGCCTGTTGCTTATGTATTGAAAAAAGCCGACCGTATTTTAATCTGGCCATTTATTATTTTTTTCGGAGGGAGCGCGCTCCTGATCTTTCTGGCAGAAAAGTATCAATTACCGGCTTCATGGGGCGTTGTCTGCTTCCTGAGCTTACTGGCTGCTGCGGTAATGGTGGGATCGTATAAACTTAATAAGTGGCGATTATGGGCCTACCAGGAGGTGGACGACCTGGAAGAATTATTACGAAGAGAACGGAAGAAACAAATATTCAAAAAAAGTGAACTGCCGGGGAAATGGGCCTGGATGTCGGCCAGGACCGGGAGCAGCTAAAGAATATCCTGGAAAACAGGAAGAACAGCCGGAACTTTGTAGTGGAATCCGGCGATGATCTGAGTATTCCGGTGGAGATAACAGTATCCGGGTCAAAAATCAACTACATGATCCAGTTTATTGTTTTTGCTTTGGCCGCTCCGGCAGGCTGGTATCTTCAAAGAAAAAAAGGGATTACAGAGCCCTCTGTTTCATTTTTGATCGTTGCGATAGTATTGGCCGGCATTGCTTTATACCAGCTATACCGTATATTTCGGCCTGCAGTGCTCTTTACGATCACAGAAACCGGATACCAGGACAAAAAAAAGGGTATCATTATATGTATATGGAGCCAGGTAAAGCAGATCTACCTGAAGGATGGGCATGCATTTGATAGCAGAAACGGAAAACAGGAATTTCTTATAGTCGACTATCGGGACGGAAACGTGGCTCGCTCCATACAAAAGCCAATCCAGAACACATCCATAAAAAGCGCTGATCTGGAAAGGGCCATTAAAGTATATCTTGCCCGGTATAACAAAAATGCGTTGACGAAGCTAACGTTTGGGAAAAAAGCCCTTTAATTCTTTGCGTAATAATATAAAGTACTGCTGTTCTCCTCCCTGAAAATCTTTTGTGCTGTTTCTTTAATGTCCTTTGTGGTTACGGCATCGTACTGATCCAGTTCTGTATTCATCATGGCCGCATCACCCAGCAGTTCATAAAAGGCAAGGCTGTTGGCCCGGTTTAGCAGGCTCATATCTTCAAAAGCCATCATGCTTTCTGTTTTATTCTTTACCTTTTGCAGTTCGGCTTCCAGCACCGGTTCTTCCTTCAGATCCGTCAAAACCTTTTCCACGGCAGCTTCGGCGGCCTTCATATCCGCTCCCTTTACCAGCTTGCCTTCAATACAGATAATACCGGGGTCTATACTGCCCATATGATAGCATTGAATGTTTACAAAAAGCTGCAGTTCCTTTACCAGCTTTTCATACAACCGGGACGACTCACCTCCTCCAAGGATATCCGTTATCAGATCTGTGGTATAATATTCCCTGCTCAGCCTTCCTGCCATATGCCAGCATTTGTAAAATGCATCCAGCGGAACAGGTGCATGCACTTCCATGCTCCGCGCTTCGGTTTGCGGGGCTTCGGCAGGTAATTGCCGTTTATTTCCGGACCCGGCAGGAATGTCGCCAAACCATTTCCGGGCAAGTGCTTTTACAGCTTCAGTAGTAATATTTCCGGCCACCACCATAATGGCATTGTTAGGGCGGTAGTGCTTAAAAAAGAAACCCTTTACATCAGCAAGCTGCGCGTTTTCAATATGCGACAGCTCTTTGCCGATGGTCATCCAGCGGTAAGGGTGCTTTTTATAAGCCAGCGCTCTTAATTTAAAGTGGGCATCACCATAAGGCTTTTCCAGGTAATGCTCTTTAAATTCCTCCGATACTACTTTACGCTGTACTTCCAGGCTCTTTTCATTAAAGGCCAGAGAAAGCATCCGGTCGCTCTCCAGCCAGAAAGCGGTTTCCAGGTTTTCTTTGGGTATCTGTATGTAATAGTTGGTAAGATCATTGGTGGTATAAGCATTATTTTCCCCACCGGCCAGCTGCAAAGGCTCATCATATTCCGGAACATTTACGGAGCCGCCAAACATGAGGTGCTCAAACAAATGCGCAAAGCCCGTCTGCTCCGGGTTTTCATCCCGGGCGCCCACATCATACAAAATATTCATTACCGCCGTGGGGGTGGAAGCATCGGGATGTACAATTACACGCAAACCGTTCTCTAAAGTGAATCTGTCAAACTGGATCATTGAGCGAAAGTAAGATGATTCCCTTTAAAATAAAAAAGCGACCCGTTGGAAGGTCGCTTTGTTGTTTGAATTCCTGTTATCATTTAATTTCAAAAACAGTATTAACCGTAAAGCTTAATTTGATCTTTTTAAAATCAAGATCAGCATCACCACCGGCGGTATCAGCAGCTTCAGCCTTCATGGCATAATTCCTGTACAGCACCGGCTGAACAGGGCTGTCGCCGCTGTCCTGTATTTCCAGAACATCGCCCAGCTTCCCGTCCAATGCTGCTACCATATAGGAGGCCTTTTCCTTTGCAGCCTGCAGCGCCTTTATTTTCAGCTCTTTTTTTAACTGCTCCATTTTTGAATAATCATAGCTCTGGATACCGGTGCTTTGAATGCCCCTGGAATCAATACTGCTGATGATCTGATCCAGCTTGTTCAGGTCGCTTACCTTTAAAAGATATTGCCTGCTGGCCAGGAAGTCAGGGTTCTTTTTTTTGCCGCTTGTGTTGGTCCAGCTGTTTAAATTGCTGATGGTTAAGTTTTCTTTGGCAATACCTGCTTTTTGTGCAGCTGCATACAATTGATTTTCCAGCGTGGAGATGTCAACCCTTTTTTTGTTATTTCCGTTCTCAAAATATTCTTTTAAAGAAATACTTACATAAATAATATCCGGGGTCACTTCGGTTTCTGCGGTACCGCTTACACTGATCTTCCTGCGTAGGTCCGGGGTCTGCGCTTTTATAGTTCCCAATGTTACCAATGATAAGAGTGCCGCTGCAAATAATTGTTTCATGTGTTTAAATTTTAATGAATGGTTCAATGAATAAGGTTTGTTAATTGCCCTAATGATGAAACATCAGTGCCGGTTACATAAGGTTATAACGGCTTTAACGTTCCTTTCGCAACTGAATTGAGCAGGGTCAATTAAAATTTTTCAATGACGCCCAGTCCGAACAGGGCAAAATCATATTTAACCGGATCAGCTGCATCCAGTTGTTTTAAGTGTGTTGTAAGCTCTAAAGCAGCCTGCCAGTCGTTATTAGGGCGATCCAGTAATTTAAAATGACGGGCGACCCTTGCCACGTGCAGGTCCAGCGGGCAGATCAACTGTAAAGGCTGAATGTTTTTCCATAAGCCAAAATCAACGCCTTTGCTGCTGCTTCTTACCATCCAGCGCAAATACATGTTTAAGCGTTTACAGGCAGATTTTCGTTCTGGTGTGGCTATATGCTTTTGGGTCCGCACGGGATAATGAGGAAAGATCTTATCATCAAAAAAATGACGGCGGAAACCAATCAATGCCTTTTCAATGGTTGTATCGCCGGGAGTCAGATAATTACTGAAGGCTGTTTCAAGCGAAGGCAGCTTTTTTATTTTGTAATGATGTTGTAAAACGTCTAAAAAATGAAAAAGATCAATAGCGTTAAAAGTGCGGTGCACAAACTTCAGAAAGGGCTTCAGATCTGCCTCTGTAAAATGCATTATAAAATCATAAGGAGCGTTATCCATTAACTCCAGCAACCGTTTGCAGGAGTTAATGATGCTCTTGCGGTTACCCCAGGCCAGTATGGCAGCAAAGAAGCCGGCGATTTCAATGTCCTGCTGTTTTGAAAACGAGTGCGGAACAGAAATAGGGTCATCCGCAATAAAGCCTGGCTGTTCATAATAAAGGGCCCTGGCATCCAGAAAGGCTTTGAGGGTATCAGCTGATTTTTTCATGCAGTAACTGATCAAATAACGCACCCTTTACAAAGGCATAGGTCTTTTTGTTAAGATGATAAAATTGCAGCCATCCTTTTTCCATTAAAGCGGTCAGGTCAGTACGTGCGGTTTCCTTTGATACGCCAAACCCCGACCGTAGTTCCCGGATGGTAACAATTTTTTCAGGATCATCCTTTATCCACTGTAATGCTGCTGCCTGTCTTATGTTCAATCCGTTAATTTTTACAAAAGGATTATTGTCTTTTTCTTTATTGGTACGCTGCAGGCTGTCTTTTAAAGAACGGTATGCCATCCGGATGGATTGCAACATAAAATGAATGAAATAGCCAATGTCTTCATTGTGCTTTGCCTGTACAAATGCCTTATGATATTGTGCTTTTAATTTAATAATAACATTGGATACAGACATATAAGCTGTGACCCAATACCCTTGCTGCAACAGGTACCAATAACCTAAAAGGCGCGCCATACGGCCGTTAGCGTCTTTAAAAGGGCGGATATAGGTTATCAGATATTCAATGATACAGGCTTTTATGAGGGGATGAATATAAAAGGGAGTTTTGTTGTCATTCATAAACATCTCCAGCCACTGCATCCATTTCCTTATTTCTTTTGCATCAATGGCTTTGTAAGCGGCCCCTTCCTCAATACCGGAACTGTCAAATTTATTGTTGGTACGATAGCGCCCGATGCCCTTTAGCTGGATCGTATCTTTTGTAAGCAACTGGTGCAGTTCCAGCAACCGCGCCTCAGTAAAGGGCTGTTGTTCCCATTCCTTTACTTTTTGCAGGCTTTTATAAAGGTTTACCAGCACCTGCTCTGTTGCATTGGCTGTTGTTTTCTTTTTCAGCAACAGTTCCCTGGCAATTTTTTTTGTAACGGCAAACCCCGCCAGCTGTGCAGAGGTCATGGTTTCATCCATCAACGCATTTATAAGGTACCGGTGGTTATTTTTGTGTTCCATTACCGCTGCAATATCCCTGCCCCCCACAATATGCACATCCAGGTCGTGTAATACCTGTTCCATATCATTGGGAACAGACCAGGAAAAAAGCCGGTCTGCTATCATTAGTTTTCTGGTAGGTCCCTGCTCCCTGGCCGCTGTTGCCGCCTGCCATATTGCTTTATTGGAAAGGGTGCCGGGCTTCAGGGTCATATGCTGAACTTTTTCCCAATCAAGATAACTGTTATTGATCTGAAGAATACTTTGAAATAGTTCCAGTTGTTCTGCTGCCGGTAATTCCCTGTTCATAAAACGATCTTTAATTGGCCAATCAGGCGCAATATAGCTGGTTTAACCCATAGATTTTTATTTTTTAAAAATGAAAATGAAAAATTCATTCATTTATCTATTTATTGTGGTTTAAATTGCAATTATGGGTCTATTTACAGGCAGGCGCAGGAAAATTACCGATAAAATAAAAGCTTCCTGGGGGGGGCCGATAGAAAAACGACGGAACTTTGATCGCATCAGTCGTTATGCAGCCATTAACAACGATACCTGTTTTCACCGGCTTACCAGCCAGACCCTTTCTGATATTGATATTGAAGATTTGTTTGCCTGTACAGACCGGACGATAACCGGTATGGGGCAGCAATACCTGTTTCATAAAATGATACACCCTACCAATACTGTTGATGCCTTAAAAGAAGCCCATGTTCTTACCGGATACTTTTCTTAAGACCAACGTTCAAGAGAAGCAGTTCAATATCAGCTGTATCAGCTGGAACAAAACGGCACCTGTTTTATTGTTGATCTGTTTGATCCCGGACGTATACCGGAGAAAGAACGCCCGGTTTATAAGACCCTGTCCCTTGCAGCAGTTACGCTAACGGTTCTTACTTTTTTTCTTCCGGCCCTTTTCCCCGTTCTGATTTTCCTGTTTTTTATAAATATGCTTGTCCATTTTATACACCGGAACCGGAGCCAGGGGCGTATACAAACCGTGTCTGAGGCATTTGCCACCATTGGTTGCGCCCGGCAACTGCTGGAAACGGAGTTGCCTCTCAGGAACAGAGCTGAAATAAAAAACAGCATTGACAGCGTAAAGGCTATTCGCGGATTTTACCGGTTCTTAGGCGCTCCCACGGCATCGGACGACCTTTCAATGGTATTACTGTTGTTGTTTGAACTGGTCAAAGGCTTCTTTTTGATTGAGCCGCTGGCATTGAATAAAAGTTATAGAATGGCCATGCACAACCAGGAAGCCTTTGAAGTGATTTATAAATTTATAGGAGCGATTGATGTGGCAATAAGCTGTGCATCTCTTCTCAACGATACCCGTTATACAACCTGTATACCGGAATTTGTTGACCATAAAAAAGAGCTGCTGTTTAGCGGGGCTTATCACCCGTTGATTGAAGATCCTGTACCATGTTCGTTTCACACAGAAGGGGAAAATATTTTTATTACGGGTTCCAACATGTCTGGTAAATCTACTTTTCTGAGAACGGTTTTGATCAATTCTGTTTTAGCACAAACCATTTATATCTGCTTTGCCAAAAGATTTGTTACTCCTGTATTCAAACAGTATTCCGCTATTAAAATAGCCGATAACCTTTTTGAGCATGAAAGCTATTTTTATAAAGAAATGGAGGTGATCCAGGAAATGATACTGCAGCAGGAAACGCCATTGAACCACCTGTTCCTGATTGATGAAATTTACAAAGGCACCAATACGGTGGAACGGCTGGCTTTGTCCCTGTCTGTACTCCGGTATCTGAATAACGAAACAAATCTTGTAATAGCATCCTCTCATGATCTTGAGCTGGTAGCTTACCTGAAAGGGATTTATAAAATGTATCATTTTTCAGAACAGATACAGGGCAACAGGCTGATATTTGATTACAGGATCAGGGAAGGGGCAGTGCATTCGCGCAATGCAATAAAGCTGGCAGCACTGGAAAAATATCCGTCGCCTGTTATTGAACAGGCGATGGAGTATGCAAAACATTTTTCTAAAGGAGAGCCTTAGGCCAATGCCTGTTCCAGGTCGGCTATCAGATCCGCAGCATCTTCAATACCGATGCTTAAGCGGATGAGAGAGTCGCTCAGCCCATATTTAATACGTTCTTCGCGGGGAATAGAGGCATGTGTCATCGTTGCCGGGTGGTTGATCAATGACTCCACACCGCCCAGGCTTTCCGCCAAAGCAATCACCTTTGTAGAGGTCAGCACTTTTGTTGCTGCTGCTACGGAATCATCTTTCAACTCAAAGCTCATCATACCACCAAAACCGCGCATTTGCTTTTGGGCAACCGCATAGCCCGGGTTGTCCTGAAACCCGCACCAGTATACTTTTTTTATTTTATCATGCGCTGCCAGGAACCGGGCTATCTTTTCCCCGTTTTCACAATGACGCTGCATTCTTACATGTAGTGTTTTAATACCTCTTAGCACCAGAAAACAATCCATTGGCCCCGGCACAGCGCCACTGCTTTTTTGTATAAAGAACAGGCGTTCCCGCAATGCATCGCCATTAAACATCAGGGCGCCCATCACCACATCGCTGTGACCACCGAGGTATTTGGTGGCAGAATGCATTACAATATCTGCTCCCTGGTCAATAGGATTTTGCAGATAAGGAGAAGCAAAAGTATTGTCTACACAAAGCAGAGCCCCCGCTTTTTTTGCTATTGCTGCAACTGCAGCGATATCTGTAATATTCATTAAAGGGTTAGTGGGCGTTTCGATCCAGATCAGCTTTGTTTTATCCGTCACAGCCTTTGCAACATTTTCAGTATGGCTGGTGTTGGTATAAATAAAACGGATACCATAATCTTCCCATATTTTTGAAAACAGGCGGTAAGTGCCGCCATACATATCATTTGCGGCAATAACTTCGTCACCCGGTTTTAATAACTTAATAACTGTTTCAGTTGCTGCTACCCCACTGCTGAACGCCAGGCCATGCTGTGCATTTTCCAAAGCCGCCAGTGATTTCTCCAATGCCGTCCGGGTTGGATTACCCGCTCTTGAATAATCGTATCCCTTATGCTGGTTAGGGCCCGTTTGTACAAAAGTTGAGGTTTGAAAAATGGGGGTCATAATAGCGCCGGTGCCCGGATCCGGTGCTACCCCTGCATGAATGATTTTTGTATTCAACTTCATAATCTTCTTTTTAAAGCGGCACAAAGGTACAGATTCCGGGTACTGGAAAATAAAGCACAAACGTGGAACACCGGGGGCCTTGTTCCACATTTCTCTTATTAAGAAAGGATTAACAGTTTTTTTCCGGAACAGTTGTAACAAAAAATAAAATACCGCGACTTATAAATACAAACATGTTTCATGATTCCGGCCGGAATAAATATTGAAAAAAGAACAGATAGTACAGGGCGTATTGTTTTTTACCCGGGGAAATCCGCCATTCGCCCCATTTTCTCCGGTTACCCGCCACAAACCACTTGGCACAAGCTGTAAACCCATGCTATTTTTGAATCAACAAAACAACAATGTCATTAAAATAAAAACTTTAAAAAATGAAACTCTTTATTCTTACCGCCGCTCTTTTGTTTGGATTAAACGCTATGGCTACTACAGTAAATCCAACAGTAAATGAAAAAATATTGAAAACTTTTAACGAGGTTTTTACCAATGCCCGGAACGTACAATGGAGCACTACAGCTGAATACAGCGAGGCCAGCTTTAGTGCCGGTTCCGTTTCTTCCCGTGCTATGTTTGACAATAACGGAAAGTTAATCCGTACTATTCGTTATTATAACGAAAACCATTTACCTTCCAACATTGTTTATAAGCTTAAGAAAAAATATGAGGGCAGGGAGATCTATGGTGTGACAGAAGTTACCAATAAAGATGGCATTAACTATAACGTAGTTTTGCGCGACAGCAAAAATATATACAATGTAGCGGTTGCCGGTGATGGTACCATAACACTGTCCAAAAAATTTAAAAGAGGCGATATCTAAACTACGGCTCTTTCAAACAAAACATTTCTCATGTATAATACGGAGTGGGTATTCTTATCTGCTCCCCTTTTTTTATTTACTGGCATCTGTAATTTCCTTTAAGGCTGCTATTGTTTTTTTTTCGCTGCCGATAAAAATTTTGTCATTAATAATCACTACCGGTCTTTTTAAAAAAGTATACTCTTTCAGAATATATTTTTTATAGTCTGCTTCTTTAAGCTGCTGGTCTTTTAAACCCAATTCCTTATAAAGAAGAGCCCTTCTGCTGAACAATGCTTCATAAGATCCTGCCAGTTTTTTCATTGCCTCCAGTTGAGCGCTGGTTACAGGCTGTGTTTTAATGTCCTGCATTTCAAAACCAGCAGTGGAGCTGATGCCCGCTTCCTGCATTATTTTCCTGCAGGTATCGCAGGTTCCGAGATAATATATTTTTTTCATGCCTGCTAAATTAACACCTGCTCATCTTAAAACAATTTATCCTGTTCCCTTTTTCCTGGATGAAAGAAAAGACGAACAGGGATCTTAATTAATTTTAAATCAATTAATTACAAACCAATCTGCACGATGCAGGAATTTTTCCTGTACAGATTCCTTTTTTACAGATCTGTAAAACGCATTTCCCGCACCAGCCAGCAGAAACATATTCCAGTCTCTTTTCAACCAATACGGTCAATTATTGTTAATTTTGTAATTTAATAGTAACAGATCATGATAAAAACAGGAAATCCAGTGATTAGTATTTATACAGAAATGACACCCAACCCGGAAACAATGAAATTTGTGGCCAACAAATTATTGTATCCCGGTAAAAGTATCGATTTTCCTGATGTGGAATCTGCAAAGCCATCGCCATTGGCAACGGAACTGTTCGGTTTCCCTTTTATAAAAGCCGTTTTTATTGCCAGTAATTTTGTGACCCTTACAAAAACAAGCGATGCAGAATGGCAGGATGTAACCCCTTCCATCCGTCAGTTCTTAAAAGATTACCTGGAAGAAGGAAAGGTAGTGATCAATGAGGATGAAGTCGTAACAGTTAAAAAAGAAAGCAGTAATGAAGTGGCGGCAGATGACGACGATGTGGTAAAGCGGATAAAGGAACTGCTTGAAAATTATGTGAAGCCCGCAGTGGAAATGGATGGCGGTGCGATCCAGTTCCGCAGCTATAATGATGGAGTGGTGAACCTGATGATGCAGGGGAGCTGCAGCGGCTGCCCCTCTTCCATGATCACCTTAAAAGCGGGTATTGAAGGAATGATGAAACGGATGATTCCCGAAGTAAAAGAAGTGGTAGCAGAAGCAGAGTGATTATCAGGAACAGAATTAATAAATTTGTGAGCGTTATCAGATACTGATAACGCTTTTTAATGCGTTTTCTGCTGATCTTACATACCGTTATCCTTTTGTTATGCAGTTGTGCTTATATGAAGAACCCGCTGCGTAAGGAAACGCATTTGCTGCAAAAGGGCAAAATAATTGATACTACTTCCTATATATATGATCTGCCCTATCCAAAAGGGGTTATGCATACACTGGTACAGGGATACTTTACCCATTTTACCCATAAGCGCCGTGCAGCGCTCGACTTTAAAATGCCCATAGGCAGCGCCGTTTGCGCTGCGCGTGATGGAATAGTAATAAAAACCAAAAGTAATGGCAACAGAGGTGGCATAAAGAGTGCAGACCGGCCGTATGCCAATTATATAATTATCCGTCACGCAGACAGCACTCAGGCCGGCTACTGGCATTTACAAAGGAACGGAGTACTGGTGCATGTTGGCGACAGGGTTAAAAAGGGCCAGATGATCGCCTACAGCGGAAATACCGGGTATACCTATTTTCCGCATCTGCATTTTATTGTATGGGCTTTTGATAAAAACGGCCGCTTCAGGCAGGTGCCTACGCGTTTCAGAACAAAGAACGGCCCCAGGTATTTAAGGGCCATCCGCAGGTATACCAACCCGTAAATGATTGTTGGACCGATTTATGGGTTACATTCGTTGCTATTTTTCTATTGTTACCGGAATACCGGATCAAAAATGAAAACATTGGAATGCTGAAAAAAATAGTGATACTGGGACCGGAAAGTACCGGTAAAAGCAGTTTGTGCGAGGCCCTGGCCGAACATTATAAAACAATATGGTGCCCGGAATATGCCAGGGAATATTTATTAAAAAACGGTAAGGACTATAATTATGAACAGCTTTTAACCATTGCAAAGGGACAGGTTGCGCTGGAAGATCAATATATCCGTATGGCCCAGGAGAAAGGGCTTCCCGGCCTTTTTATTGATACGGATATGTATGTAATGAAGGTATGGTGCGAATTTGTATTTGGAAAATGCCACACATTTATCCTGAATGAGATTGTATCAAGAAAATATGACCTGTACCTGCTTTGCAATACGGACCTGCCATGGGTAAAGGATGAGTTAAGAGAGTATCCCGATCTTGAAACAAGGGAGCAGTTGTTCCATATGTACAGATCACTGCTTATTGACCAGGGAACGCCCTGGGCAGAAATAAAAGGCGTGGGAGATGAGCGGCTGAAAAACGCGATAAGGGAAGCAGGCCACTTATTCCGGGGATAGCATTGCCGACACCTTTCCGGATCAAAATACAACCGAAGCGGGTAATTACAGACGTGACTGTCTATCCTCCTTTGTCATTTTATACCCCATCGGCCCAAAGTAACAATAAACCCGATATGCGATCCTTCACGTTAAAACCGGTTAATAAAATGTAGCAATCAGCAAATATTGAATGTTTATTATTCGTCATTTCAGATAATTTTGACCTATGCAAATAAAGTTACCTGTTGTGTGTTCCGGCACCAGCCTTTTGGGCAACCTGTACCGGGAATTGCCATATAATGAAAAGCTTGCCATTGTAAAAGAATATATTGCCGCCACGCCGGCCGGGGATACCCCCCTGTTTGACTCCGCGGGGAAATACGGCGCCGGGCTGGCCCTGGAGGAATTGGGCAAATGTCTGCAGGACCTTGGCATTGCCAAAAACGAAGTTCTGATCAGCAATAAACTTGCCTGGGTACAAAAACCCCTTACAACGCCCGAACCGACTTTTGAAAAGGGGATCTGGCATGGTCTGAAAAATGATGCCGAACAAAAGATCAGCTACGAAGGAATCCTGGAATGTTTCCGGCAGGGAAATGAATTATTGGGCGGTTATATACCACAATTGGTTTCTGTGCATGATCCGGATGAATACCTGGCTGCTGCCAAAGATGAAACCGGTTACCAGAAACGGTACGACGATATACTGGGCGCCTACGGGGCGCTTACCGAACTAAAAGAAAAGGGAGAAGTAGCCGGTATAGGCATAGGGGCAAAGGACTGGAGGGCTATTGAGAAAATTGCAACCGATATAAAGCTGGACTGGGTGATGATCGCCAACAGCTTTACCATATACCACCATCCCAAAGATCTGATCGCTTTTATGGACAGTTTGTACCGGCAGGGTATTGCCATCATCAATTCCGCGGTATTTCACGGCGGCTTTCTGACAGGCAGTGATTATTTTAATTATATCCTGCTGAACCGCAACAATCCGGAGCATGCGCATTATTACCACTGGCGCGACCGGTATTATGAGATCTGCCGCGAGTTTAAGATCGAACCCGCGGCGGCAGCTATTTACTTTGGGCTTCATGTACCGGGGGTGGAAAGCATTGCCCTGAACAGCAGCAACCCCGCCCGTATGCGTAAGAATGTGGAAATGGGGCATATTAAAATCCCCGTTGATTTCTGGAATCGATTGAAAGAAGAAGAGCTGATCGCGGAAGACTATCCGTATCTGTGAGCCGTGTTTTTAAGCGTATACAATATAACAGTCAATAGTTCAGGCTTTAATGACCTGGGAGATTAGTATGCCTGTCCCGTTAAAGGGCCATAGCAGCCTATAAAAGAGTTATCAATTGTCAAAATAACAATTAATTTCGCATTATGAAAACTCTTGTTTGCACAGCCCCTGGGCATTTTGCCTTCCGCGAAGATGCGCTTCCGGAAGCCGGTATCGGTATGGCCCGAATCCGCCTGAAGCGGGTAGGCATCTGCGGTACAGACCTCCATGCTTTTGAGGGGACCCAGCCTTTCTTCAGCTATCCCCGTATCCTGGGGCATGAGCTATCCGGCGAGCTGACCGATACCGGCGGAGCCGGAGGCTTTGAAGCGGGCGAAAGCGTAACCATCATACCCTATTTCAGTTGTGGTACCTGCATTGCATGCCGGGCAGGTAAACCCAATTGTTGTGTGAGCATACAAGTATTTGGTGTGCATGTAGACGGTGGTATGCGGGAAGAGATCATTGTGCCAGCCGGCAGCCTGCTGCATGGCCAGGGTCTCAACGCTGATGAACTGGCATTGGTAGAACCATTGGCGATCGGCGCCCACGGAGTGCGCAGGGCGGGTGTGCAACCCGGCGAGTATGTACTGGTGACCGGTGCCGGCCCCATTGGTTTGGGCACCATGGAACTGGCGCGTATTGCCGGCGCCCGGGTAATTGCCCTGGATATTAATGCCGACCGGCTGCGTTTTTGCAAAGAGCACCTCGGGGTACATGCTGTAGTGAACGGAACCGATAAAGATGCCGTTGAACAGGTAAAAGCCATCACCAATGGTGATTTTCCGACCGTGGTTATCGATGCCACTGGTAACCTTGGAGCGATCAACAATGGCATTCAATACCTGGCACACGGCGGCCGCTATGTATTGATCGGTTTGCAGAAAGAAGCCTTTTCCTTCAGTCATCCTGAATTTCATAAAAGGGAAAGTACCTTAATGAGCAGCCGCAATGCCGTAAAAGAAGATTTTGAGCAGGTAATCCGAAGTATGAAGCAAGGCAGTATCCGGCCACAGACCTATATTACACATACGGTTGGTTTTGATGAAGTACCCGGGCAATTTGCCTCCTGGCTCAACCCTGCTACAGGAGTGATCAAGGCAATGGTACATTTTTAGGAAGGCTCTTTCAGCAGCTCGTCTATTAAGGATTCAAATGCTGTTTTGAACTCTTCGTAATGCTTCCCCGTACCGGGACCATTAAACCCAGAATGAATTTTCCGTACATTCCCTTTTTTATCAATCACAATCGATGTTGGAAAAGCCTTAATGCTTTCCAGCTGGGGCAGTGTTTTTTCTGTGCGCTGCTCATCGGAAACGGAAACACCGGTTACCAGGAACGGATAGGTTACATGGTACCGTTTCTGAAAAGGGATCAGGGCTTTGCGCGAGGCTTCAAAATCGCCGGTACGCTCATAAGCCAGCCCGATGATCTCCACACCGCGCGCTTTATTGCGGGTATAATAATCGCTCAAAAAGGCAGTTTCGTCCATACAATTAGGGCACCACGAGCCCAGGATCTGTATAATGACCACTTTATTTTTATACCGGGCATCATTAATAGAAATCCATTCACCGGAGGTGGACCGGAACCGGAAATTCAGCCGGCTTTCCCCGTCTCTTAATTTGGTATAGGTATACTCATCCGGCAGTTGTGCTGTATCGTTGCGCACCGCCGTCCATTGCAGTGGAGGCCGCAGACCGGAGTATACTGCAGCTTCACGGATACTGTCTTTATTGTTCAATAATGCAGTAAACACAAATGCATGTCCGCCGTCAAAACCGGAAAGATGCAGGGAATCTCCGTTTACAGCTCCTTCAAGATAGCGGTAATCGCCCGTAGCGGTCAAAAAGGTACCTGTGATCCGGCCGCCGGCTTCCTGTGCAAATTCACCAATGGCCTGTTCGATTTTTCCATTTCTGCCAAAAGTCACTGCCCAGCGCCCGCTAATGTTCACTGCGGCCGGTTTGCCAATAGGATACCGCCCGGCTACTCCCTGTACCGCATAAAAGGGCATTTCTTCTTTCCGGGCACCATAATCCTTTACATACACTCCTTTCAGGTTGCCATTTCGTTCTATCCGCAATGTAAAGCCGGAGGAAAAAAATGGCATCCGGATCCAGAGCGAATCGCCCTTTTGCTTCAGGTCGTCTACCAGCAGGCGCTCCCCGGCGTTAATCACATAAAGCACCGGTTTTCCTTTCAGTATGGCCGATTCAAAATTAAAAATGATGCGCTGTCCATCCGGCCGCTGCAACACGCCCTGCCAGATGCCAGGCTGTACACGTTGAGCACTGCCTGCAAACGGATGCAGCAGTGCCGGGAAAAGGATAAAAAATAAAAACTTTTTTGACATAACAGGTCATCAACTATAGGATATAAGATCAATACAGGTAACTATTAGAACTTTAATCCCGTTTGCTGATCTCTTCCAGGCTCTCTTTTACTGCCCGTATCGTTTTATCCAGATCATCTACCGTTAATGCATTGTTCAAAAACCAGCTTTCAAAAGCCGAAGGCGGCAGGTAGATGCCACGTTTTAATAAGGCATGGAAGAATTTTTTAAACAGTACTGTATCTGAAGCAGCAGCTGTTGCAAAATCAATTACCGGCTGATTGCTGAAGTGAATACTGAGCATGCTGCCAAAATGATTGATAACATAGGGTTGCCCCCAGGCTTTTAATACCTCTTCCAGTCCGTCTTTTAAATATTGTGTTTTATCATCTAACTCCATTAATAACTCGGGGGTTGCTTTCAGCGCTTTTAATAAGGTTAACCCCGCGATCATGGCTACCGGGTTACCGCTTAGCGTACCTGCCTGGTACACGTTCCCCAACGGGGCCACTACTTCCATAATCTGCTTTTTGCCACCAAAAGCACCAACCGGCATGCCGGCTCCTATTACTTTACCGTAGGTTACCAGGTCCGCATCAATACCCAGCCGCTCCTGCGCCCCGCCCAAAGCCAGCCGAAACCCGTTCATCACTTCATCAAAGATCAGCACCATCCCCTCTTCATCACAGATCCTGCGCAGGCCTTCCAGAAAGCCTGGTTTTGGAAGGATGCAGCCCATATTACCGGCCACCGGTTCTACAATGATTGCGGCTATTTCTCCTTTATTATCTGTTGCCAGTTTTTCAACCGCGTCCAGATCATTATAAGCGCAGGTTAATGTATCACTAGCCGCGCCGGCCGTAACTCCGGGTACGGTCTGGATATTAAAAGTAGCCACCCCGCTGCCCGCCTTTACCAGGAACGGGTCGGCATGGCCATGATAGCAACCTTCAAATTTGATGAATTTATTTCTCCCTGTATAACCGCGCGCTACCCGCAAAGCGCTCATACAGGCTTCGGTTCCGCTATTGACCATACGGATCAGGTCTACGTTCGGTACCATAGACTTAATGAGCTCGGCCATTTCAATCTCCAGTTCAGTAGGTGCTCCAAAGGAAGTGGCTTTTTCTACCTGCTGCTGTATGGCTTTTACAACCGGCTCATATCCATGCCCCAGGATCATTGGCCCCCAGGAAGCGATATAGTCAATATATTGCTGCCCCTGCACATCATACAAATAAGCGCCTTTGGCTTTTTCAAAAAAAACAGGAGTTCCGCCTACACTTTTAAAGGCTCGTACGGGGGAGTTTACCCCGCCGGGAATGCTTTGCTGGGCGCGGGAAAAAAGAGTTGTATTTTTATCAATACTCATTACTGGTTATATCTATTAAGCGTTCAATATATGCAATTAGTTCTTTAGCCGGCGAAACAAAGCTGTTCACTTCATCTTTATCAGTTAGTATAAAATCATTATAATCATCGTCAATACGCTCTTGCATGATCCTGCTGTAAAAAGAAGCTTGTTGTATATCAAACAATTGCGCCTGTACAAAGTGTTTATGCAACAAGGCAACCGTACCGCTATGCGTTTTAGGAATAAGATCCTTTGTAAGCAATAATGCTTTTACCGCGTGAAAACACGCATAATACAGACGGTTAACGGCAGTTGTATAATACCCGAACTGAATGAGGGTTTCAACTTCATTAAACAACGCATGTGCTTTACGTAATTTTTGTTGAACGGATAAATGTTTAACACTGCTCATTTTGCAACTGACAAATCATTATTCCGGATAGACTGATGGATCGAATAATAAGATGGATTGTTGTTCCAGTCATTTTTGCTGGCAATAAGGGTATTAATAAATGCATTTGCCGCTATACTGATCGGGAATACCGCATCATGAATTTTTTGTTTTAATTGCTTTGATGGTTTTTCATTTAATAGTATCAAAATATCCCAGTCACTTTCATCAGTAGCAGTATGATTAAGCCGGCTGCCAAACAAATGCACTTCTGCATCAGGAATCAGTTGTTGAACGGCTCGTATTATTTGAAAAAATATTTTAGAATCCGACTGCATTATGCAAAGTTAATACTTTTGATCAGGGCACAACTATTGCATTCCAAAACAGGTTGAATTATAATTAAATAAAGGATTTCTTTAGATATGTCCTTAACAATCACCCGGTATCTATTCCTACGAAATCACCCCTTTATAAACCAGCAATAACAATACCCCTCCAACAATAATCCGGTACCAGCCAAAAGCTTTGAATCCGTATTTCTTCAAATAATCAATAAAGAATTTGATAGCAATGATGGCCACTACAAACGCCACTATATTACCGATTGCAAAAGCGATGGTATTTTCTTTGGACGCCAGTATGATCTGGTAACCCTTTTGTTCAATACCGCTCTGTGTCCATTTTTTCAGGAATAATGAATATAAGGTGGCTGCAGCCATAGTAGGCACTGCCAGGAAAAATGAAAACTCAGCAGCTATTTCACGCGTCATTTTCTGCTGCATACCGCCAATAATAGAAGCCGCACTCCGGCTTACCCCGGGAATCATGGCGATTACCTGCCAGATACCGGTTATAAAAGCTTTTGGATAAGAGATCTGGTCCACCGTCTTTACCGTAGGGTGGTTAAACAGCCGGTCTATAAACAACAACACAAAACCGCCTGCAAATAAGGAAACCGCTACTGTTGTAGGGCTTTCCAGCAAGGCATCAATCTTATCAGAGAACAGGTAGCCCAGCACCAGGGCGGGGATTACCCCAATAATCAGCTTCAGATAAAACTTCCAGTTAATGCCACCTTCCGCCCGGGTAGGAAAGAATTTACGCCAGTATAATACCACCACGGCAAGGATAGCGCCCAGTTGAATAGCCACTTCAAACAATTTTGTAAATTCCTGTTTTTCGATGCCCATAAAGGAACTGGCAATAATCATATGTCCCGTGGAAGAAATAGGCAGGTACTCGGTAATCCCTTCTATAATTGCAATAATAATAGCCTGAATGATGCTCATAAATTGATTTTAAAAAATAAGGCGACACAAAAGTAGCCGCCTTATAAATTCCTTTATCTGTTATTGGTTATTTTTTTTCCTGCGGAGATTTTCTGAAGATGGCAATGCCTTCAATAGCCAGCCCTAGTATAATAATGATAGGTGCCACGGTAATACGGCGCGCACTGTACACTTCGTCTTTGTTAAATACGGCGGGGTTATCACTTTTACCACCAGCCATTAAAAACATGCCGGCTGCTATTACAATTGCGCCCACCAGCATAAACAGATAGTTCTGTTTGCCAAACATTGAAGGTGCATCCTTTACTGCTGTGGTTGCACTTTTAACAGTTGTCGCCATTTTTAAAATTTTGAAAGCGCAATATACTATAAATTGATCTTAACGGCTTTTTGATTTCTATAAATACAGCGCATTTAATGCTTTTTTAGGAGTTTTTGAACTGAAACACTGTTTTCCTCCTTATAAAAGCACTGTTTCAGGGGCACATTGCTTAAATTTGCCGCCCACAATGGGTTTCCTTTTCCTTTTATTGATCATTAACCAGAAATGCCTGTATTGGGCATATTGTTAAGGGTAACCCGCAGAATATCAGGATCATGGAATATAACTTTAATGAAATAGAGAAAAAGTGGCAAAAGGCGTGGACAGAGAACCAGACCTACACCGTTTCTAACAACAGCAGCAAGCCAAAATATTATGTGCTGGACATGTTCCCTTACCCAAGTGGGGCAGGACTGCATGTAGGGCACCCGCTCGGCTATATTGCCAGCGATATTTATGCGCGCTATAAAAGGCTGAAGGGCTTTAATGTATTGCACCCTATGGGGTATGATGCATTTGGATTGCCTGCGGAACAATATGCGATTGAAAACGGCATTCATCCTGCTGTTTCAACAGAAAAGAACATTGCGACCTTTAGAAAACAGCTGGATAATATTGGTTTTTGTTTTGACTGGAGCCGGGAAGTGCGTACCAGCGACCCGCATTATTATAAATGGACGCAGTGGATCTTCCTGCAATTGTTTGAAAGCTGGTTCAACCGCAAAACACAAAAAGCAGAAAATATTCAGCAGCTGGTAGCGCTGTTTCAACAGGAGGGCAACAGCAACCACCCTGTTCCAAATGAAAAATCTCAGATCTCAGATCTCATCCCGACAGCTAACGGGACTCAAATCTTCACAGCAGAAGAATGGAATTCGTTTGATGAAACCACTCAGCAGGCGATACTGATGGAATACCGCCTGGCCTATTGTGGCTATGGAGAAGTGAACTGGTGCGAGGCGCTGGGAACCGTGCTGGCGAATGACGAGGTGGTAAATGGTGTGAGCGAGCGGGGCGGCTACCCGGTTGTAAAAAAGAAGCTGCGCCAGTGGTACCTGCGCATTACAGAATATGCCGACCGTTTGCTGGAAGGCTTACAGCGTGTGGATTTCAGCGAAGCTATGAAAGAAATGCAGACCAACTGGATCGGGAAAAGCAGCGGTGCCGAAATTGATTTTAAGATTAAAGAAGCTGATGAAAACCTGAGGGTATATACAACCCGGCCCGATACTATTATGGGAGTAGACTTTATGGTCATTGCCCCGGAGCTGGACCTGGTAGACCGCATAAAAAGTCAGGACCAGGCAAAAGCGGTAGATGATTATATTGCTTATGTAAAAAGCAGGAGCGAGCGGGAGCGGATGGCAGAAAAAAAGATCAGCGGTGTATTTACCGGGGCTTATGCCATTAATCCGTTTGATGGCCGCGAAATTCCCATCTGGATCAGCGAATATGTGCTGGCCGGTTACGGAACCGGGGCTATTATGGCCGTGCCCTGTGGGGATGAGCGCGATTTTAAATTTGCAAAACACTTTAATATTCCCATTACCAATATTATCGGCAATCATTTTAACGGGGAAGAAGCCAACGCCACCAAAGACGCCGTTTTAGAAAATTCGGGCTTCTTAAACGGAACTCCGATGCGGGAAGCAATGGAAACCGTGATCAAAGCTATTGAAGAAAAAGGTATTGGTAAACGCAAGGTGAATTATAAAATGCGTGATGCGGCCTTCAGCCGTCAGCGTTACTGGGGCGAACCTTTTCCTGTAAAATGGAAGAATGGAACCGCCTACCCGCTAAGCGCGGATGCATTACCCCTTGAACTACCAAAGGTAGACAGCTATAAACCGGGGCCGGAAGGAGAAGGCCCCCTGGCCAATATACCGGAGTGGGTGGCACAGGAGCTGGAAACCAACACCATGCCCGGTTATGCGGGCTCCAGCTGGTATTTTCTGCGGTATATGGATCCTAAGAACGACAAAGAATTCGCTGGCAGGCAGGCCACCGATTACTGGAACCAGGTAGACCTGTATATTGGCGGTACGGAGCATGCCGTCGGGCATTTGTTATATAGCCGTATGTGGACAAAAGTGCTGCATGATTTAGGATACCTGAGCTTTGATGAGCCTTTTAAACGGCTGGTAAACCAGGGAATGATACAGGGAAGCAGCCGGTTCGTATATCGTATTAACGGCACCAATGAATTCGTTTCTCACGGGCTCATTGCCGGTGATGGCACGTACCAGGGAAAAATGCTGGACAAAATTCATGTGGATGTAAACTTTGTAGATGGTACAGAACTGGATATTGAAGCCTTTAAGAAATGGAAGAACAATGAATTTGCCAATGCCACCTTTGTATTGGAGAACGGCAAATATTTGTGCGGAACAGAAACAGAAAAAATGTCCAAAACAAAATTCAACACTGTAAACCCGGACGATCTGGTGAGTAAATACGGAGCGGATACCTTCCGTATGTATGAAATGTTCCTGGGCCCTGTGGAAATGAGCAAGCCCTGGGATACCAAGGGCATTGAAGGGGTGCATCGCTTTCTTAAAAAACTGTGGCGCCTGTTCTATAAAGATGCTGTTCCCGGAACGGCGCAGCAAAGCACCGCCTTATGGACAGATGAGGCGCCCACCGCTGCCGAGCTGAAAGTGCTGCATAAGAGCATTAAAAAAATTGAAGACGATACAGAACGCTTCAGCTTTAATACCGGTGTAAGCGCCTTTATGATCCTGGTTAACGAGTTAACCGATCTTAAATCGCACAAAAAACAAATACTGGAGCCGGTGCTGATCATGCTTTCTTCCTATGCGCCGCATATTGCGGAAGAGCTGTGGCATGCCCTGGGCAATACTTCCAGCGTACTGGACGCAGCATTTCCAAAGTTTGAAGAAAAATACATTAAGGAGTCAGACAAAGAATACCCCATTTCCATTAACGGAAAAATGCGTACTACAATGATCCTTTCTTTGGAAGCCTCTCAACAGGAGGTAGAGCAACTGGTGCTGGCCAACGAGGTTGTTCAAAAATGGGTAGATGGTAAAACGCCTAAGAAGATCATCTATGTAAAAAATAAGATGGTGAATATTGTGGTATAAGTACGGTGCTCCGTCATCTTGCTCCCACCACAAACGGGAGGGCGGAGCCGTCTCTTTACGAGTAAGACATTCCTCCACTCCGGAATAACGAGAAAAAAAGTACCAGCCCCCACCTCTAAGGTAGCCCCCGGTACCCAAAAACCAGGCGCGCGAAGCTTTTACCTGCGCGCGCGCAGCAAAAACCTAAATTGTTGAAGCTTCTTTCCCCGGCAGCCTACCTGCACAGGTGGGGGTGGCCACCCTTTAACCTTCGCCACCGAAGGATAAAGGGTACCCCGGGGTATAAAAAAAGCTTCGCACGCGAAGCCTGCCCGTCCGGTCAGGCGGGCTTTCAGGTGGGCTGGTTTAGCTTTTTGCTGAACCGGTTTAGGTTTTTTCCGCAATAGTTTAGGTATTTGGTACGGTACCCGTGCCTTCCGGTAGGGGTGCCGTGCTTTTACCCTGGCCACCAAACCGTTGCCTTAGCTGCTCATGCAGGGTTTTAGTGCCCTGTACACCCGCTTCACTGGCGGCGCCAAAAATTTTGTAAATGGCCAGGGCGCTGGTATAGGCCTCACTGCCCGCCAGCAATTGCGTGTTCGACAGTTTTTCTGCCAGTTGCTGCACCAGCAGCACCAGCTCATCCAGCGCATGATAAAGGGCCAGGTCTTTTTTCATACCCTCCACGTTTACAAAAGCAGGCAGCAGGGTAGCATTATTTACCGCCACCTGTATAGCATCTTCCGTAAACACTTTGTTGTTTACATTTACTTTTGGCAGGGCCACGCGCTCCGTACCGGTAAGGCCCACTAAAAAGGGCAGGGTTTGCTCAATGGCGGTAATGTGGTCTTTTACAGTTTTTACAGCTTCGGGCGTTAGTGTGGCATCCACACGGTTAAAGGTTGCATTTGTCATAACGGTTGTTTTAAATTGTGAAGGAATATTTAATAAAAGGATTTACGCTGGATGATGAACGCCTTAAATCCGGCAACCAGCCCAACTATTCCAAGAAAAATACTACTCACTGTGTAAAAAATAAGTATCTTCGTATTAACAGTACTCGCCACGCTACCCACAGAACAGCGTACCAGGGCGAGTCTTTTGCTTTTAAGAATAAAATATTACAGTTCCGTATAGGTATTACATCGTAATTATCTGTGCGGTTTTTTTATGAATGCTATCCAATGTTATATAATAAACAACCATATACTATAAGTGATCAAATAAAACAACTGCAACAGCGTGGCTTACAAATTGACGATGATGCACTGGCCACACATTATCTTTCACAGGTTAGCTACTACCGGCTTGCAGGTTATTGGTGGCCTATGCAGGCCGATAAGGAAGCGCACTTATTCAAACCCAACAGTCGGTTTGAAGACGTTATACACCTCTACAATTTTGACAGAGAGCTAAGGGTTTTATTATTTGATGTTATTGAAAAAATTGAAATCAGTCTGCGAACTAAACTGATTTATCATTTATCGCATGAATTTGATCCCTGGTGGTTTCAAAATACCGCAATTTTTAATGACACCTCTGCATTAGTTGAAACGTTGGCGTCAATTCAGGAAGAAGTAAACCGCTCTAAAGACATCTTTATAAAAGAGCATAAAAGAAAATACAAAGAAGATCTGCGTTTTCCCCCGGCATGGAAAACATTGGAGCTAACCAGTTTCGGCTCTTTATCCAAATTGTACGGAAATTTAAACAATACGGTAAAATCCAAAGATATTATTGCCGTAGAATTAGGCGCTGTCAATCATACGTATTTACCCAGTTGGCTGCAATCTATTGCGCAAATACGTAATTACTGTGCACATCATAGCCGCCTGTGGAATAAAAATTTACCAGGCACTCCAAAGCTTCTGTCAAAACCACCACATTTATGGGTTAATGATGTTCCAAAAGATACACAAAAACTGTATCTCCATTTTTGCATTATGCGCTATTTGTTAAATATAATAGCTCCTGAAAACTCATTTTCAAAAAAACTACAGGAGTTATTAAAAAAGTACCCATCGGTAGATCCTAATGCTTTAGGATTTAAACCTAATTGGGAAGGTGAAGCATTGTGGACAATGTGAGTAGTTTTTATTGTCCCGGCTGTGGTGCAGGTGGCAGCGGTGTTGCGTCGCACTCTTCAGCAGCTCAATATAGGGCAGCTGGTTGTTTTCGGAGACCTGGTCGACTGGTGCGACATTTAGTAATTTCCAGGGTATGGTTGCTTTTATTGCCCTGGTCGACCAGGGCAACACATAATTGTTCTACTTTCAAAAGAATAGCTATGATACCCCTGTCCCACAAGTCCCACCCGTCCTCACAATGATGAAGAAAGAGCGCAGCTCACCGCTTTATCAACTTAAAAAACTCCTCTAGCGTTAAATCCCTTGCAGTGCAAATTTTTTCAAGAGTATATATTGTAATTTGGTAAGAGGCATCTTTCCAACCTTTTATTCGTCTTACAGTTTTTTCATCAATATCGTGATTGGTTGCAAATGCACGGGCAGATTCTTCGCTTGGGCCGATCCATTCCCGAGAAATAAAATCATTTATAGTAGCATATAAATCCTGCATCTAACAAATAAAAACTTTGTGGAAAAAAATAAAGCGGACACCTGTCCGCAAAATGATAAAATTGCCTATATTTGTATCGAATAATATTTTTGCGATTACTTCATAAAATTATTTGAAGCATTCGCTTTGAATCTCGCATTAGAAAACTGGTAACTTTTAAGTGCAACGAGATGATAAGCAGAATGGCTCACGACCTGGGCGTGGGCTCTCTTATCCGTTGCATGGGTATACCAGTACCTCTAATGCGGTAAGTTGAGCACCACGCCTTTTTTGTGCGGGTGCCCGGCCTAAAACTTTTTTGTTATGGACAACGCCGTTACTACACCTGTACAAAACACCAACCCCCATTTTAATGAAACCCAATGGCTGCAGGCCCTGTTTTTGCTGGCAGAGGCGCAAGGCTGGCTGCAGCATTTGCAGGAGGCGCTTATATGGCAGCTGCCCGTAAAGCGCCGTAAAAAGCTGCTGCGCCAGGGCTGGTACCTGAGCGCCAAAGCGCTGGCACATATTTTAGAGCGGCATTACTGTACAGTGCCACCCCACCCGCTGGCTGGCGGGCAAGTTCCGCCGGAGGATGGAGACACACAAGTTCCGCTTGCCGGCAGGTTTACCATACCTATACCGCAAATAGTAGCTTGCATAAAAGAAGCAGGAACGCAGCAACCTATTGCTGTGCCGCGCAGCCGCCACCTGCAACGGGTATGGGATGCGGGCATGCCCGTGGGTTATGACCCCGCAGGTAATACTGTAACCACCATTACGGTAATTAGCAGCACCAGCGGGGAAATTATTACGGCTTTCCCCGGTACTATGCAGCCGCAGCATGAGCAAGACCTATGAGGTCTGTTCTACGCCGGGTAAAGACCTCATAGGTCTACTATCTTCTTACACCAAAAAAACAATACCCATGTCAAAAACACCCAAACACCACACCTATTGTTTTTTAAACGTGCTGGCGCTGAAATACCGGCGCCACCCCATTGCCATAGACCCGCTTAGCGTGCTGGCGGACCTGTTTGCTTTTTCTCCCCCGCAGGAGCAGGTGTTTTGCCTGGAGCGGCTTTGCACCGCCGCCCTTACTAATTCCTATACCTGGCAGGAGGGCAGCCCGGCTAATGCTATTGACTGTGGCCGGGAGCTGGAGCTGCTGGTAGAAGTGGCGTGGCTGCTGTATAAAAAGGGTGCTGACAATAAAAAGCCGCAACACCGCGCACCGCCAACGGTACACGAATTGCCCATGCCACTTACCGCAGCAGAGTACCAGCAGCCACAGTTGTACCTGCAACAGTTTTTTGGGTATGCCCCACTGCGTAAGTGGAAAGCGATGATTGCCGCATTTACGGTAAACGCGGTAAGTAATGAATCAGTAGCGGATGAGCTGTCCGGTGCCACGCCGCTGGCCTTTAGCCATTATATAAAAAAACTGGTTTACGCCGTTTACCGCGTAGCGGTGCTAAAAGGGATTGAGTTGCAGTAGCGGGCCTATCTGGCAAAGAGAATATGCATTGTCTTAAACATAGTAATTCTGAAGCCGAGCGTCCCGCCCTCCCGGGTTGGTCAATTGTGGCGGGACACACCACTATATTCTAAAGCTGATAGTAGTGCCCGCCGGAATCAGGCCGTAATTGATTCCGGCTGCCCTTTTTGCGATCCTTTTTGGGCAAGCAAAAAGGATCAGAAAGAAAATTTACTAATGCAACTGTGTGAAAGAGGGTATGTCTGGCATATACAGGTTCAATATGAGGGCACCATCGGAATTGTCACCTGAGCGCAACACAGTGCAGCCGAAGGGTCTCTCCTGATTTGTAAGAGATGCTTCGGCTGCGTTACACTCCGCTGCCAATGACATATTATTTAATTCATTGTATTTCAATGATCTTTAATCCGTGTTTTAAAGCCAGTTTTTGTAAATAGTTTTGTTCACGCTGTTTTAATTGCTGTTCATATTTTGCAATACCCTGTTCCACGTATTGCGTTCCCTTTGTTAGCAGGTTATAAAAGGCTTCCGCTATTTTTCTGGCACCTGCTTTGATCGCTATTCGTGCATTCTTTCTACTCTTAAGTTTTCTGATAAAAGCTCCTATTGCCACATACTTACTATTGAGTAATGCCTGGGCTATTTCCCGGAAGGTCTGACCGGCATTAGAATGATTGTTCATTTTCGATTTTCTGCTTTTTAAACCACTTTGGTTATGGCCCGGACAAAGGCCACACCAACTTACAAAATGTTTTGCCGTTGGGAATCGGCTCATGTCTGCTCCCACTTCTCCCAACAATTTCAGCAGTGTATAATCGGTGATACCAGGAATACAATTGGCATCTGCACCATAAATATTTAGTAATTTCTGATGCAGGCCGGTTATCATGGGCTTGTGATGCCGTATTGGCTTGGCTTTGTGTTCACTTGTAATGAACTGTTTGCCATGCTCAAGATTACACAACAAGCCTTCGATATGTTTATCAATAAGCAACAGTTGTTGCTGATGAACCTTCCAAAGATTTAAGCTTTGTTCTAATAGAAACAACCAGCTTTCATTATAATGGCCTTCCAGCGCATTGATTACCTGCTGTGCTTTCTTTTCACGGATGCTTACGTGACACAGAGACAGCAGCTTTTCTTTATTGCGTTCTCCGTTTAAGATGGCTTCGATCATCCGGATCCCGCTTGTCCCATTTATCTGACAAATCACTTCTGTGAGTTTTATATTCATTAACTCCAATGCTTTTTGCATCTTATTTACATAGGTACTTCCCATACTAATAAGATCTTCCCGCTCCCGGATCATCATGCGCAACTCCTTTAACTTTCCTGAGGGTATATAGCTTTGCCGTACCAGGCCTGCACTAAACATTTTTTGCATCCAGCACGCATCTTTTACATCGGTTTTTCTACCCTTTACCTGTTTTACTTCTTTAGGATTTACAAGGCAGACTTCCATGCCTGCTTCCTCCAGCATCTGGTGTAAGGCTATCCAGTAAATACCCGTTGCTTCCATACAAACCCGTTTTATTTTCTGTTGCAGGAGCGCTTCAATGCATTGCCGATAGCCAGTCGTAAATGTATCATAGCTTTTTACCGTAACCCCGTCAGTGGAAACGAAAATCTTTTTGGAGCCGATATCTATGGCTGCTGCATCTGGATTTTGTTGCTCAAACTCAATTACCTTTGACATAACAACTTTTTAAGAGTTAATAAAAAGCAGGCTACAGCCCAAAGAGGTTCTTAAAAAGGCAAGCTGCCAAACGGGAATACTGCCTGATACAGTATCACCAAACATTGATGGACCATTCTTTGAAGCAATGCTCAGGGTCAGGTACTAAGACACTAAGTTTATTACTGCTACACTGCTGTAGCCTGCTTCTTCAAAGTTATTACATGTCATCGCCTCATTGATTTGGGCCACCAATAGTTTACTCAGCATGACGTAAAAATGATAAACTCCAAAATAAAAAGCATATGAAATACAAAATCCTCAAAGACCCGTTTAAAACCACCCGCTGGCAGGGCGGGGCTGTTACAGACCCGCGGCAGGTATTTGCAGAACTGTTCCTATTTGCAGGGCTGTGCAGCTACCGCCATTTTATAAAAAAGCTGCTGCAACATGCCGGCTCCGCAAAAACCTATAAAGGAAAACCACCTGACGATGTGTGGCTGTATGCACGGATGATCCGCTCCACCATTATTGCGGCCTATGCGTTATCCGCAATAGAGCGTAACCCCATAGTGGCGGAGGAAGACAACCTGCTGAACAAAAAATTCTATTGCAGCGGTTATAAGAGCGCCAGTGTATGGACAGATTTGCCAAGGTTTCTTTCCAGAAAAGAATACCGCACCCCCTACCGGGCCTTTGCTGCTTTTTTTAAATACCAGCCCTTAAAACAATGGCTGAGAAGTTGGCACAGGATAGTAAAGGCAGCCCTTTCCGCAAAACCCACGCGCCTGACACCGGATGTGCTGACTCTTTATTGTTACCTGGCAAAACTAACAGAAGCCGCACATTTAATTGATGTAAGGGAAACCACGCATATTGATGGCGCGCTTAAGGGCAATAACAATAGTTATCCTTACCGGTAGCATTGTATTGCTATTGCCCCTTAATTAAAGTTAGCCGTTTATAGTCTTCGTTGTAAGTGGTACCGGAAATAGTATAGGCAATATGCAGCGTACTATCCCCGGTTATCTGAAACCGGACCTCCTTTTGTGTACCTTGCTGATCCTTATAGGAAGAAACGGTTATTTTTTCCAGGTAGCTGTTTGCTGATTGCAGCTCATAAGTACCTGCTGCTGAAATACCAAAGCCATTATCGCCCAGGCCAATATTGGTAAAAGACCCGTCTTTATTAAAGATTTTTAAAAGTCCGGTGGAAGCGCCCTCCATTTGCAGCTCCCAGATACCGGTTAACCGGTTCTCCGGCTTTGGAGCAAAAGAACAGATGATCAATAAAAATGCACCTAACAAAAAGAGGAGGATGTTGCGTTTGTTGCTCATGGGTATTTTGCGGGTTATAAATGTAGCGTTGTTTAAACTTTTTTACAGGTCGCTCCGCCCTGGGCGGACTGCCCCGTAGGCCCGCCCGGCTGAATGTCGTTCGGACAGGGACAAAAATCCTGGTAAAAAAACAAAACTCTTAAAATAAGAGCTCCATAGGAGCGGCCTGTTTGTTATTAACGCTAAAGTCTAAACAATTTCTGTATCAAAAAATAAAACAGCACCATTAAGAGTACTGTTTCAGAAATTTCCATATCTCCTTTGGCCGCCTTTATTGCGGTTGCACAATTTCTCTTGCCCAGATATTACGGTAGCTGATGGGTTTGCTTTTATCCCCATGCGCCTGCAATTTGATGGGTGAAGCACCATGCGGTATGTTATAAGATGGCTGACCAATATATTGGGTAGGCCCTTTTAATTCAAAATGATCCTGTACCAGAACGCCGTTAAACAAAACAGTAACGTATGCCGGCTTTTGCAGCTTACCGGAGGCGTCAAAGACCGGCGCCGTCCAGATAACATCATAAGATTGCCATTCTCCGGGTTTGCGTGCCGGGTTTACCAACGGAATGCCCTGTTTGTAAATGGCTCCTGCCTGGCCATTGGTATAGGTGGTATTTTCATAAGAATCCAGCACCTGAAGCTCGTATCCGGCATCGCCTTTTCCTATGGAAGCAAGGAAAACGCCGCTGTTTCCCCGTCCCTGCCCGGTTCCATCTATATCTACAGGCTCTTTCCATTCAATGTGCAGCTGAAAATTATTGAACCGCTGCCGGGTTTGGATATTGCCCGATTTTTTGTTAACCGTCAGCACATTGTCTGCAACAATCCAATCAGCAGCCTTAGTAGTATCGCCGGTAAGCACCCACTGATCCAGGTTTTTCCCGTCAAACAAAATAACAGCATCAGAAGGAGCCGCTCCGCATTCTGCTCCCGGTGTTACCTTGGGCGGTACCGGTTTATATACTTCTGTATCTTCCGGTTTTTGGGAAAAGCCAGCGTGGTAAACAGAAAAGGCCATTGCAAGCAAAACTATTTTTTTCATTCTGTAAAAGATTTTAAACGGGAAGGTAAGCGATTCTTTACAATTTTTTGCAGCCTATTATTTCAACGGTCAGGGTACGGAGCTTCTTTTACAAAAAGGACCTTTTTAAAAAATATAAACCTATAAAAATGAGGCTGTAAGCAATTATATGAATGGCAGGCAATCTTTAATTTCCCTGTACATTCAGGAAAGAGCAGATTATACAGACAGGCAAAAGGAAGTGTATGCCTGTTATTTGTTCCTTAGACGGTTCATTTTAAAAGAATTAAGGAAAATGGCATATTTTTAGATATATTTTAAGAGTACCTCTCTAAAGAGGTACTTCATTTTCCTAATAAACAAACTTAAAACTCAAATTATGTCAGTCAACATTGTAGAGCTTATAAAAAACTATGTTTCGCCGGACTTAATTGCAAAGGCCGGCTCATTTTTGAATGAAAGCGAAGGAAATGTTTCCAACGCAGTTTCCGGTATCATCCCTGCCCTGCTGGGTACTGTAGCTTCTAAGGCTACCGGCAGCGAACAGGGCGCTGCAGAGGTTCTGGACACCGCCAAAGGCATTTATAACAGCGGTGTTTTAAACAATTCCAGTTCCCTTTTTGGCAATGCTGATCTTCTGGCAAAAGGAACCAGCTTTTTTAAAGGTATCCTTGGGGATAAGGCCAACGCTGTTATTGATACTATAGCCGGCTTTGCAGGCATTAAATCATCCTCATCTGGTTCTTTGATCAGCATGATCACCCCACTGATCCTCGGATTACTGGGTAAGCATGCAGCAGATAACAACCTGGGTGCCTCCGGCCTGGCTAATTTCCTGGGTGAACAGAAAAATAACATTACAAGTGCGCTCCCTTCGGGACTAAGCTCTCTCAGCGGACTTTTGGGTTTAAACACTATCTCAGACGGTTTACGCCAGACGGTTTCCAATGTTCAGGATACTGCAACATCTACTTATAACTATGCGGAAAACGCTGCTCAAAAAGCCGGCGGCGGTGCTAAATGGCTGCTTCCGCTTTTATTGCTGGCAGTTATAGCGCTTGCCCTCTGGTACTTCCTTGGTAAAGGTTGTAACCACACGGCAACAGCAACCTCAGATTCTACAACTACAACTACTATTGATACCACAGCCACAGCCCCTCCTGTTCCGGCTCCTACCACTACTGTAACCGGCAAATACGACTCCGTTAGCGGAAACTATATTTATGATGTAGGCGCCGATAAAGAAATCAAACTGGCCGATGGTACCACACTTACGGTAGGAGCCAACAGTACAGAAGCCAAATTATACGATTTTCTGACCAACGAAACAGTGGACACAGCAGATAAAACAAAGGGCTGGATTACCCTGGACCGTGTATATTTTGAAACAGGCAAGGCGGTATTGACTGCCGAGTCTCAAAAACAATTGAAAAATATTGCAACGATCCTCAAAAACTTCCCGAGTGCCCATGTAAAGTTTGGAGGCTATACAGATAACACCGGCTCAGCAGACGTAAATAAAAAACTCTCCGGAGAACGGGCAAAGGCAGCAGCCAATGAAATTGTAAAACTGGGGATTCCTGCTGCTAATATTGCATCTGAGGGATATGGCCCTGACCATCCCATTTGTGCCGCCAACGATACACCTGAGTGTAAAGCACAAAACAGAAGGGTGGATCTCCGTATTACCGAAAAATAATTCGCTATTTGAACCCTAAATACAGGCTGCTCCGGTTTGGGAGCGGCCTTTTTTGTTATGTTTACATGCCTGGGTAAAAAAGCTGCTTTCCCAGCATAGCTGAATACAGGACAGATTACAAAAAACAGGATAACCAGGGCCTTGTTCAGAAATGCCCTTTTGACCGGAGGTACTCCAGTACATCTCCGGACGCTATCACCGGATAGTGGGCTATATCATGACTGAACCAGTAAACCCACGCCTTAAACTGTTCATTATTGCAACTGATGCTGGAAAGTGCTCTTTTGTAATCGGACATTTCACCAGCTTCGGGGCTTAAGCCCTCATAACCATCCAGTTGGGCAATGGCATAAGAAAGCTGGTGATCATTGCGGATTTTATAAAGCTCACCAATAATCTTACGGCCACTCTCATCAGGCATTGCAGCGGGATAATCGCCCAGGTCGTACAGGGTGCCATTGGCCGTAGCCGGTCCGATAAACTCAAAATACCGGGTAATGTATTCATAGGCCGGGTTCCTAAAACCACTTAAAAGGGAACCGTACACAAAAAGATAATTGCTTTGCATCATGTTAGCTATTCAGTATCATCAATTAAAAATACATACACTTCTTTAGGGCCATGGACCCCTACAACCAGTGTTTTTTCAATATCTGCGGTACGGCTGGGGCCCGTAGCAAAAGTAATAAGCGAGGGGAGCTTGTTCTGGTACCGTTCTTTGATCCCTTCCAACGCGTCTTTTATATCAAAAACCAGCTGGCTGGTATAAGCAACGCATATATGAACAGGAGCGTATACGCTGGTTTTGCGGCCACTCAGCTGTGCCGCACTCATAACAATACTGCCGGTACGTGCCACAAGGTATTCACAGCCGGTCACGGCCACATCGCAGCCAGCCAAATCTCCCTGATTACTGCTAATGTTGAGGTGCTGCCCCATCATCTCCTTTAATTCCGGTTCCTGGCAATATATTTTTTCCCATCCGCTTTTAAAAAGCAATGCATTGATCTGGCCGGTAAATTCTTTTTTGCTCAGGCAATAGGCAAACCTGCCCTGCAATGCGGTTAACCGCTCCGCAAACTCTACTTCCAGTTCCTGCTGTAATGGCTGATACACCAGCGACTGCCCCTCGCTTTTGGGAAAGGGGATCTGTGTTGGCTGGATCAAAGCCTCTCTGATCTTTTTGAGTATATTATCTTTTGAAGACGGGATCACCCTGCGAAATTAAGATATTAGGGAACGTTTACGAAAGTTTGGTATTTACTATTTTACCGGATAAAAAAAGAGATACGTAAAATACGTATCTCTTTATAAAAAAATTTACTTCTTTTTTAAAGACTTTCCGTTTCCTGTTGTGATGCCGGTAAAGATTGGTTGGTAACATCACTGTCGTAAGGCGGCACTCCTGCAGAGATCTCTCCGGTGGGTGTTGCAGGATCCGGTTGTAACAGTTTCTTTTCCTCGTAAGGCCGTTTCCCTATCAGGGCCTCCACATCGGCCTGGAACAGCACCTCACGTTGCAGCAGCGCTTCTGCCAGCTTTGCCACCTGCTCTTTTTTTTCTGTTAACAGTTCCAGTGTACGCTTATAGGAATTTTCAATAAGACTCCGCACTTCCTCGTCAATGAGCTTGGATGTTTCCTCGCTATAAGGTTTGGTAAAGGAATTTTCCTGGTGCGGATCATAGAAGCTTACGTTCCCTACTTTATCATTCATACCATAAATAGTTACCATAGAGTAAGCGGTACGTGTTACCTGTTGCAAGTCATTTTGGGCACCGGTTGATATTTTTCCAAAGAAGATCTCTTCACTGGCACGGCCTCCCAGCGTCATGCATATCTGATCCGACAACTGATCGGTATTATACAGGTACTGCTCTTTGGGAGTGTACTGTGCATAACCCAATGCGGCGGTACCTCTTGGAACAATTGTTACCTTCAGCAACGGATACGCATGCTCCAGAAACCACCCGCAAATAGCGTGGCCGGCTTCGTGGTAAGCAATGATTTTCTTTTCTTCCGGGGAAATGATCTTGTTTTTCTTTTCCAGCCCACCTATCACACGGTCAACGGCATCCTGGAAATCCTGCATATCCACCCCGTTCTTATTTTTGCGGGCTGCTATCAATGCAGCCTCATTACAAACATTGGCAATATCAGCACCGGCAAAACCGGGTGTTTGCTCCGCCAGTTTATGAATATCCAGCGACTCTGAAGTCTTAATATCTTTTAAATGAACTTTAAAGATAGCTTCACGGCCAGACAGATCCGGTTTATCTATAGAGATCTGCCGGTCGAACCGGCCCGGGCGCAACAGTGCTGAATCCAGCACATCCGGACGGTTGGTAGCTGCCAGTACAATAATTCCGGTATCCGTTCCAAAACCGTCCATTTCCACCAGCATCTGGTTCAGGGTGCTTTCACGCTCATCATTGCTCATCATGGCATTTTTACCACGGGCACGGCCAATAGCATCAATTTCATCAATAAAGATGATACAGGGTGCTTTTTCACGGGCCTGTTTAAACAAATCCCTTACACGGCTGGCTCCCACACCTACAAACATCTCCACAAAATCAGAGCCGCTCAGGCTAAAAAAGGGTACCTGCGCTTCACCTGCCATAGCCTTTGCCAAAAGGGTTTTACCGGTTCCCGGAGGGCCAACCAGCAATGCCCCTTTCGGAATTTTACCGCCGAGGCTGGTGTATTTTTTAGGGTTTCTAAGAAAATCAACGATCTCCATTACCTCCACCTTTGCTTCATCAAGCCCTGCTACATCTGCAAATGTGATGTTTACGCGGGTTCCTTTATCAAATAAAGTTGCTTTTGACTTACCAATATTAAAGATACCACCGGGCCCTGCACCACCACCGGCACCGCCGCTCATTTTACGCATCAGCAACAGCCATGCACCAAAGAACAACAGAATGGGCAGCACAATGCTTAAGGATCTTCCCAGGAAATCACTGTCCTCATCCACATCAGCGGAAGGCTGTTTTAAACCGGGGTGCGCTTTGAAAAAGTCCGACATTTGCTCCTGGAAATTATCTCCGCTGGTCACTTTAAAATACAATTGTGGTTCATTGGAGGTTACCAGGGTCGATTTTGGAGGCAGGTTCTTGGCCAGGTCAGGGTATTTCTGAATACTGTCCCTGTTCAGCCATACGCGAACAATGTTCCGGTTATTAATGACTACATATTTCTGAACATCACCATTTTCCACCATTCTCTTAAAGTCAGTAAAAGTAGTTGATGCAGTGCTGGAACCAAAAGGGTTCAGGAACTGCAGCCCCAGCATAATGGCCAGTATGATGATAAATGCCCAATAGCTTCCAAACTTCACTTTTTTGGGTTCATTGCCGCCTCCGTTGCCTGTTCTTGGAGAGAACGGGTTGTTCCGCGGCTTTTCCTGCTTGTTATAATTATTTTGAGGCATATTTTCTGATTATGATACTATAAAGCAAAATCTGCTTAAAGGTTTATTGTTAATCTATATATAATTGTAAATATTATTCTTTGTGCTCTTTTGCGGTAGCATCGCTCCACATTTCTTCAAGATTATAGAATTTGCGTTGTTCTGGTAATAGGATATGGACTACAACATTCACAAAATCCATCAGCACCCATTGAAGGGTTTGCATTCCTTCCCGCTGGTATACATTTTCGCCGGTTTCCTGTTTTACCCGGTACTCAACATTATCTGCAATTGATTTTATCTGCGGGGAGTTAGAGGCTTCACATATAATGAAAAAATCGGATACGGCTTCTGGTATCTGCCGGAGATCTAAGGAAATGATATTTTCACCTTTTTTTTCATGAATGGCGGAAATAATGGTCTTAAAGATCTTTGAATTTCTTGTAAGCCGGGCTGCACCTGAAATTTTACGTTTTGTTAGCGATGCTAATGGTTCCAAATAGAGTAATTTATATTTTAATTTAAAAGGAATAGCGTTTTTAAAAAACGCCGAATCCGTAAACTTATTTTACTTTGCTCAAAAATAGCGAATATTGATTCAAAATAAGGGAGATAATCGCCAAATTCCTGCTATAATTGAACTTTCACAGGTTGATAGCACCAATAACTATGCCCTTGGGCAGATACGTGAAGGTTTGGCATATCACGGGCTGGCTATTTTTGCCCATGAACAGCTGGCAGGTAAGGGGCAAAGAGGCAAAAAATGGGTAACAGAACCGGGGCAGAACATTCATTTAAGCCTTATCATTGAACCTAAACCGCTGGTTTTGTCCGATTTGTTTGCTCTAAGCGCATTGGTAGCGGTAAAAACCCGGGAATTTCTGCATGAAAAAGCTCCGGGAAACTGGTGGATCAAATGGCCGAACGATCTGTATTTTCAAGACAGAAAGGCAGGAGGAATCCTCATTGAAAACATCCTGAGCGGACAAAACTGGAAATGGGCGGTGATTGGAATAGGGCTGAATATTAACCAGGCGCATTTTTCCGGCGACCTGAACAAGGCTGTTTCATTGCACCAGATTACTGATTTGTCTTATAACTGCGTAGAGTTAGCTGCCGGGCTGGCTGAAAGCATCCTGCATGGGCTGGCAAAACCAGATGCCGGTTGTGACCAGTATGCTGCTGACAACCTGGAACAATACAACCGGTTCCTGTTTCGCAAAGGCGAGGTAGTCAAATTTGCTGACGGTGATATGGTCTTTGAGGCAAAAGTGCTTGGTGTGACCCGGGATGGGAAACTGCAGCTCGAAGGAGCGCCTGCACCGTTTTATGAGCACGGGGCGCTGAGCTGGCTGGTTCCATAATGCCGGTCTGTATCAATTGAAAAATAGTCAAAAATTAAAGAATGATCTTTTACAGATCAGTGCTTTTCAAACGTTTCCGGCGGTCTTGCAATTGAAACCTGGCCAGAATAAATGGATCATTTTCTGCCGCCCGGGCCTCTTTTTCTATCGGGCAGTTATAATAGCCGTATTTTGCAGTCTGTACCAGGTATTTGTATAAAAACTTCAGTACTCCGTACTGCTGGTATTGCTCCACATGCTTCAGCTCATGCCGCATCCAGCTTTTATTGGCCAGGAATTCTGCTTTCGTAGCTCCGTATAAATGAACCGTACGGCCAATGACCATCGCTACCGTTTTTGATTTCAGTTTACCCGCGGCCAGCCGGGCAAGGAATGAGTTCTCTTTTATGCGGAAATAGTTCATACGCAGGGCACACATCTCAAAAATACATAAAAAGCCATCTTTAAGAAAAGTTGTAAATTGCAAAAATGGAAGACATTGTAAACGAACCCGCGCCGCTTTATCAAAAGGCATTCTATTCAGTAGCAGAGTACCTGGAAATGGAAAAAGCTTCTTTGCAAAAGCATGAATATTACCGTGGGGAAATTTTTGCAATGTCCGGAGCGGGTACCCGGCATAACATTATTTTCAAAAATATGATGGGGCATTTATTTATGCGGCTTCGGGGCAAACCCTGTCAGCCTTTTGGCAGTGATATGCGCATCCATATTCCTCAAAACACATTGTTCACTTATCCCGATATTTCCATTATCTGTAACGACCTTATCCCTTCTCCTGAAGATGAGGATACCATTATTGAACCGGCAATACTCATTGAAATTTTATCACCTTCTACCAGGAACTATGACCGCGGCGGCAAGTTCAAGCTTTACCGGGATATTCCTTCATTGAAGGAATATTTGCTCATAGACTCGGAAAGCGTAAACATTGAAGCCTTTAGCATTAATGCTACCGGGCATTGGGAACTGGAGGAGTATAAAACACCGGAAGCGCTCCTGTTGATTAACGCAATCAATGAAGCCATCCCGTTAAAAGAAATTTATGAAGGTACAAAGCTCTTTAGCTGAATACCTTTTATCATACCTCATTCAGGCTTTTTATAATTTCCTCTGCATGTTTGGCGCTTTTGGGCTTCAGGAAAATCTTTTTGATCACGCCATTTTCATCAATAACAAAGGTGGTGCGGTGCAGCCCCATGTATTTATGGCCAAACAGCTTCTTCTCCCCCCATACTCCGTATTTGTCAATGATGGTGTGTTTGGGATCTGCGATCAACGGAAAGGGTAGTGAAAATTTTTGTTCGAATTTTTTATGTTTTGCCACTTCATCCGGGCTGACGCCAATGACCACCAGACCTTCTTTTTTTAATAAGGCATAATGGTCACGCAGGTTACAGGCCTGGATGGTGCAGGTAGGCGTTCCGTCTTCCGGGTAAAAATAGAGTACTACTTTTTGACCTTTAAAGTCTTTCAGCGCTATTTTATTGCCATCCTGATCAACACCGCTAAATACAGGAGCTTTATCTCCTTCTTTCAAATGAGTTGCCATAGTTTAAAGAGTTTCATCCATCCTACTTTTTCTTTTTGCTGCCTGTGTGGGCTGATTTTGCAGGAGCTTTTTTGCCGGCAGAATGCCTGGATCCGTTTTTTGATTTAGAAGTACTTGTTTTATGGTTGCTTTGTTTACCGGTTGTCTTTAAACTACGCTTTGCTCCGCCACTTTTCTGCTGCACCGGTTCTTTTTCCGTAAAGGGTGCTCCTCTCCTGAAGCTCCAGCTCTTTATCGTTTTATTACCCGCAACATCTGTAACGGTTACCTTAAGCGTATGTTCGCCAGCCGGCACTTTTTCATCAAAGGAGTAAAGATAAGTCTTTCCCTTGTCATTTGTAAACCGGATCCATTTACCGTCTACTTCTGCACGGAAACCGGCTATGCCGGAATTGTCATGCGGAGTGAATGCGATTCCGGAGGCACGGTTTAAGTTAGCGGGATCATTTATTGTTGGTGGCGTTTTATCAATAAATGCCTCATAGGTTCCGAAATCCCTGAAGGGTGCGGTGATCCAGTTCCCATACCATACAGCTTTTTTTATAGTAGTGGCACTTCCGGCCGTTCTTTTTATAATAATCCTGTCGCGGTCTTCGGGTGCAATTGTTGTTTCCGGTTTTATGCGAATTTCAAAATCACTCTGAACAGGTATATAGGATGCTCCCAGCCTATGTTTTGCCGAAATGCTGCTTCCTCCGGAAGACGGGTATTTTGAATAGCCGGGATTCATTTTATCATATAAGGCAAACATCGGTATATATGCTTCAAAATCTTCTTTAAAAATTCGGTTCAGCCGGTTCGGCAACCAGTCATACTGTTTTGCAGCAGGAGGTGCGGCGCCATTATTTTTTAAACGGAATGAAAGGGTAGCGGTATTGCCCCGCGTATCGCTTACCAGAATGCGTATAGCATGTGCTGCCGTATCTTTTAAACGGATGGTATTGTTGTTCCAGCCCAGGTCATAATACACGCCCCCCCTGTCGCCGGGTAATTTGGAGGTATGCTGCACCCAGGCGCCACCGGTCGCTTTCATTTTATAATCTACCTGGGCGTTCATATACCGGGTATCGTTGTAGCTGATGCTATCAATATAAAAGCTGCTGATCTCCTTATCATCAAAAAATACACGGGCGCTGTAGATGCCGATCCTGCTGCCGGGCCGGCCCCAGGTATCATAGGCCTGGATGGCAAAACTCAGGTTGTTCAAAGCAGTACTGATGCTGCCGCCATGAACGGTACAGGCAGTACCGGATCCGTTTACCGAATAAATTGACGGATACTGATCATACGTGCTGTTGGTCCGGTTGTACAGGACCAGTTTTGTAATGGTAGGTGCAGTATGATCCGTAAGCGGCGTCCCAAACAGGTCCGGGTTCAGGCGCTTGCCGGACCGGGTATCAATAATCTCCCAGTGCACATGCGGGCCCTGAGATCCGCCAGTGGTTCCGCTAAAAGCAATAAAATCTCCTTTTTTAACAGGAAACTTTCCAGGAGGGATGGTCAAATGCGTTTCCCAGGATTCATTCCTGTACTGGTGCTCTTTTACATATTTTTCAAGATCCGGCCGGAAATCATTTAAATGCCCGTACAAGGTGGACCAGCCATTCGGGTGATCAATGATGATCCACCGGCCCCAGCTCAGCGGTTCAATTCCCACAAAAGCAATATAACCGTCTGCAGTTGCAACCACCCGCTGGTTCACCACCTGGTTGGTACGCACATCCAAACCCATATGCCAGTGATTGGGCCTGAGCTCTCCCATATTGGCCACAATGTCCGGTTTTAATAAAGTCGGCCACCGGAAATAGTCCTGCTCATAATCTGGTTTTTTATACAACTGGCCATCTACAACCCCACCCAGGAGCAGGAATACGGATAAAAATAAATACTTTGCCATCGGGCCAAATATAGTAAATCACAAATAAGAACTATTTTCATGGTCTTATTTCACAAGATCATGAAAAAATATCTGGCGGGGATAGGTATATGCATTCTGGTAATGAACCTGGTACAGGCCCAATCCCTGAAACCAAGGAAAAACTGGCATTATCTGGATTATAAGGAAGATGGTTATTATGGCATCAGCCTGAACCAGGCCTATGCACTTTTGAAAGGCAGAAAAAGTGAGCCTGTTATTGTTGCGGTGATCGATAGCGGTATTGATACCCTGCACCCGGACATTCCTTTATGGCACAATCCCGGAGAAATTCCCGGCAACGGGAAGGACGATGATGGCAATGGCTTAAAAGATGACTATTATGGCTGGAACTACCTGGGCGCGCCGGATGGCAGCAATCTTTCTGTGAGTATCAGTGATGACTGGAGAACCTATCATCGCTTTAAAACACAATTTGAAGGAAAGAACAGTGCGCAGATTCCCAAAGACCAGCAATGGCACTACCGGGAATGGAAGCGTGCGCATCAAAAGCTGATCGATTCCTATGATAGCGCCTCTAAAATCATTGACAACCTCAGGACAAACTGGGACATCGCCAACCGGTCGAACAATATCCTGAAAGAAATGCTAAAGAAAGAGGAGTTTACCGCAAAAGACCTGGACAGCCTTCCTGTAACCACTGCTAATCAACAACTGATCAATATGTGGAAAGGGATCTTTGCAGGCAGGGAGATCAATAACACCAGCTTCTTAAAAGAATTCAGCGATTTTAAAAAAGAGCAGGAAGATAATCTGATCAAGCTGACCACGGCTCCCAAAGATGAGCGCGGTGAGCTGCTGAAAGATGATGATTATGATATTACCAAAACAAAATACGGTAATAGCAATCTTACAGGTGTAAGCGGTTATCATGGCACCAGTGTAAGCAGCATTATTGGCGCTTTGCGCAATAACGGCATCGGCATCGATGGCATTGCTGATAATGTAAAGATCATGATGATCCGGGGCATCCTGGGAAAAGATGAATTTGATAAGGATGTAGCGCTATCTATAAGATACGCAGTAGATCATGGCGCCAAAGTGATCAATATGAGCTTTGGGAAATATATATCGCCGGATAAACAATGGGTGGATGATGCCATTCAATATGCCCTGTCAAAAGATGTGGTGCTGGTGCATGCAGCAGGAAATGATGCCTCCGACAATGATGCAGCTGACAATTACCCAAGCTCATCAGCCATTGATGGCACGCCATTGCCCAATCTTATACAGGTAGGGGCCAGCGGGGATACCAGTGTAGGTGGCATTATTGCCTCTTTCAGCAATTATGGTAAAAGAACTGTAGATGTATTTGCCCCCGGGGTGGAGATTAACTGTGCTATTACAGGCACCCACACACAAAGGGCCAGCGGCACCAGCCTGGCAAGCCCCATGGTAGCAGGCATTGCGGCCCTGTTACGCTCCTATTTCCCATCATTGAAGGCACCTGAAATTGTATCCATACTTAAAAAATCGGGAACAGCGATTGATGTGCCCGTTATAAAACCCGGAACTAATGAAAAAGTAATGCTCCCGGAACTGTGCAATTCCGGAAAGATCGTAAATGCGGCCGGGGCTGTAAAGATGGCAATGGAGTTATCCAAATGACCCGTATTTTTTTACTACCGTTCGTTATAAAAACTTTTCCGGGTGTTCAAAATTCACTGAAATTAATCAGGAATTTTCTGCTATAAAAAGCTACCTTTGCGCAATTTATTTTTTTTAAAGAAAACAATAGAATGCCTAAAGATCCTTCCATCAAATCTGTGTTAATTATTGGTTCTGGTCCCATTGTAATCGGCCAGGCTTGTGAATTTGATTATTCCGGTACCCAGGCGGCCCGAAGCCTGCGTGAAGAAGGAATAAAAGTGATCCTGATCAACAGTAACCCGGCCACTATTATGACCGACCCCATGATGGCCGACCGCGTGTATTTATTGCCGCTGACCACAGAAAGTATTGAGCAGATCTTGCAGGAAAACGAGATTGATGCCGTATTGCCTACCATGGGCGGGCAAACAGCGCTTAATCTTTGTAAGGAAGCGGAGGAACTGGGCATCTGGAAACAATACAATGTACGGCTGATTGGTGTGGATATCAAGGCCATTGATAAAGCAGAAGACCGGGAACTGTTCCGGCAATGGATGATAGCGTTGGGTGTGCAGGTAGCCACCGCCAAAACAGCCAACTCTTTCCTTGAAGGAAAAGAATTTGCGCAGGAGATCGGGTTTCCGCTGGTGATCCGTCCTTCTTTTACCCTGGGAGGAACCGGTGGCGGCTTTGTGCATGACAAAGATGAACTGGATGAAGCACTGAACCGAGGTTTGCAGGCCTCCCCAATACATGAAGTGCTGGTAGAAAAAGCAGTACTGGGCTGGAAGGAATTTGAGCTGGAGCTACTGAGAGATTCTGCCAATAATGTTTGTATCATCTGTACAGTTGAAAACTTTGACCCGATGGGGGTTCACACAGGTGATTCTATTACTGTAGCACCTTCCATGACGCTCAGCGATACCGGAATGCAACTGATGCGCAACACGGCTATCCGTATGATGCGCGACCTGGGAAATTTTGCAGGCGGTTGTAACGTACAGTTTGCCATGAACCCCGAAACCGAGGAGATCATCGCCATTGAGATCAATCCCCGTGTGAGCCGTTCTTCAGCCCTGGCTTCAAAGGCTACGGGTTATCCTATTGCAAAAATAGCCGCTAAACTGGCCATTGGCTACAACCTGGATGAGCTGGAAAACCAGATCACCCAAACTACTTCCGCCTATTTTGAGCCTGCACTGGATTATGTGATCGTAAAGATCCCCCGCTGGAACTTTGACAAATTTAAAGGTGCTAACGACACATTGGGCTTACAGATGAAAAGTGTTGGTGAGGTAATGGCCATTGGCCGCAGCTTTAATGAAGCCATTCAGAAAGCCTGCCAGAGCCTTGAGAACAATGCAATCGGGCTGGGATATTACGGAAAAAGCCTGATGCGCGCAGAAGAGCTGCTGGAATATATAAAAACACCCAAATGGGATCGGATCTTCCGCATTAAAGATGCATTGATGGCGGGCATTTCCGTAGGTACTATTTCAAAAGCCACCAACGGAATCGATCGCTGGTTCCTGTCAGAAATACAAAAGCTTTGTGTGCTGGAAAAACAAATTGCCGAGTACAATTTAGATACACTTCCGGCGGAATTACTGCGGGACGCAAAAGTCAATGGCTTCAGCGATGCCCAGATCGCCGAGATCATGGGCCACGGTAATACGGAAGATGCCGTATATGCAAAAAGAAAGGAACTGGGCATTCACCGTGTCTATAAAATGGTGGACACCTGCAGCGCAGAGTTTGAGGCAAAAACACCTTATTTCTATTCCACCTTTGATGCGCCTGCTACCATACAATATGATAACGGGAACCTGGTGCATAATGAATCAAAGGTTACTGACAAAAAGAAAATCATTGTGCTGGGCAGCGGTCCCAACCGGATCGGCCAGGGCATTGAATTTGACTACTGCTGCGTGCACGGCTTACTGGCCATTAAAGAGGCAGGTTATGAAGCCATTATGATGAACTGTAACCCCGAAACCGTCAGCACCGACTTTGATATGGCGGATAAGCTCTACTTTGAACCGGTATTCTGGGAGCACGTGCGGGAACTGATCGAATATGAAAAGCCGGAGGGCGTTATTGTACAACTGGGCGGACAAACAGCGTTGAAGCTGGCAGAAAAGATCGCAGACATGGGCGTAAGAATCATGGGCACCAGCTTTGATAATATGGATATTGCGGAAGATCGCGGCCGTTTCAGCGATATGCTGAAAGAGCTGAAAATTCCTTATCCTGAATATGGCTCTGCATGGACGGTTGATGAAGCCGTTCAGATCGCCAACCGGGTGGGTTACCCGGTACTGGTGCGCCCTTCCTATGTTCTGGGTGGCCAGCGTATGCGTATTGTGCTGAATGATGATGAGGTAGAAAGGGCAGTGGTAAGTTTATTAAAGCATATTCCCGGTAATAAGATACTGATTGACCATTTCCTGGACCGTTGCCAGGAAGCAGAAGTAGATGCCATTTATGACGGGGAAAACTTTCACGTAATGGGCGTAATGGAGCATATTGAGCCGGCCGGTATTCACAGTGGGGACAGTAACGCGGTATTGCCCGCTTTCAACCTTTCACCTCTGGAAGTAACTACCATGGAGCATTATGCTGAAAAAATTGCAAAGGCTTTAAATATCCGCGGGCTGATCAACATCCAGTTTGCGATTAAGGACGGAACGGTTTATGTAATTGAGGCCAATCCTCGTGCATCACGTACCACCCCTTTCATTGCAAAAGCCTACCAGATCCCTTACCTGAACATTGCCACTAAGGTAATGATCGGTGCCAATAAGTTAACCGATTTCAAAATAGAGAAAAAACTGAATGGTTATGCCATAAAAGAACCGGTGTTCAGCTTCAACAAGTTCCCGGGAGTGAATAAGGAACTGGGACCTGAAATGAAAAGCACCGGCGAGGCCATTCGCTTTGTCAGGGACCTGAAGGATCCTTACTTCCGCCAGTTGTATAAAGACAGAAGCATGTTCCTGAGTAAGTAGTATCAACATATGCCATTTGTGGGGGTGGCCTAAAAGCCCTTTTTATCGTGCTGAATTTATTTCAGCATCTAAAACGGGGCTATTCATAAAACAACCTTATTGAGGCAAAAAGAAAAGCAGGCAGGTATAAGACCTTGATGATCTGGATAATCTTGGATCCATCTAAAACAGCCATTTTCCTGGATAATTCAAAAATGCTCGCAATCCAATGCTGTGGTTCTTTTTGTTTTTATACCGGCCCTTATGGAAATCTGTCGTTGTTGGTCTTTATAAAACCGCTTTTACCCGTCCTTTGGCTGCCGGTGCCTTTGTCCCGTAATTTTATCGTAATTTCACACCTTAATTTATCAGCATAAATTCTATGACACATAAACAAAAACCCGTTATTGGCATTAGCAGCGGGGATATTAATGGCATTGGTATTGAACTGATCATCAAGGCTTTTTCTGATCAGCGATTACTGGATATTTGCACACCTGTGGTCTTTGCCAGCAATAAAGTAGTAAACTTTTACCGTAAAACCGTTCACGAAAGTAATTTCAGCTTTTACCATACCAAAGAGCTGGATAAGATCAACCCCAAACAGGTAACTATCTTTAATTGCTGGGACGAAGAAGTAAATATTACCCCCGGAACCTTAAATGAAACCGGAGGCCGGTATGCAGTGTCCTCCCTTCAGGCAGCAGTGGGGGCCTTAAAGGAAAAAAAGATAGAAGGGCTGGTTACGGCTCCCATTCATAAAGCAAATGTTCAATGCGAGCGCTTTTCCTACACCGGCCATACACCTTTTTTAAGGGATAGCTTTCAGGCCAGGGATGTTGTAATGATGCTCTGTGCGGATAACATGCGCGTTGCATTGGTTACCGAGCATGTGCCCATAAGCGAAGTTGCCCGGCACATCACCAGCGAAGCCATTTTAAGCAAGCTGGCGATCATAAACAGCAGCCTGCAAAAGGATTTTGGCATCAGCAAACCCCGCATAGCCGTATTGGGGCTGAACCCGCATGCGGGGGATGAAGGGCTTGTAGGCAATGAAGAGCAAACGATCATCGGGCCGGCAATCAGGCAGGCTAAAAACAATGGAATCCTTGCTTTTGGACCTTATAGCGCAGATGCCTTTTTTGCACGTGGCCAGTATTCAAAATTTGATGCGGTGCTGGCAATGTATCACGACCAGGGGCTGATTCCCTTTAAATCACTGGCCCAGGGTGAGGGAGTGAACTATACAGCAGGGCTGGACATTGTTCGTACTTCCCCGGATCATGGCGTGGCATTTGACATTGCAGGAAAAGATCAGGCAGATGCCGGTTCTTTTTTACAGGCCGTTTACTCTTGTGCAGACATTATCAGCCAACGGAAAGAATATAGTGAGCAGCGCCAGAATCCTATGAGAAAGGTAGCGCCGGATGTTGTTTCCAGACTGGAAGATGAAAAAATAGAAGAATAATTCCTGGGAGTCTGAAGAAAGTGATCCTGCTGGTTTTTACAGCAGGATTTTTTATTCTATGCAAGTAATCATTTCAATATCAGTTATGTATAAAAAAATAAGAGGGGCATACTATGACCTAGAAAGATCCGGTAGCCCACTCTTAAGCCCTCTAAACCGCTGTAAAATTAGCGCCCTTAAAAATCATATTAAGATTTATTCGATGAACTGCCTGAATTTTAAGACGGAGCCAGCAAAAAAAGAGATAAAGCCCTTTCAGGCGTCTTTATTCCTGTAATTATCAGATAATAACCAATAATATATATTAAAAAAAGCAATCACCGGGGCGATCGCTTTTAAAACATACAAACAAACCTGCCTGTTACTCACGTTCCTGTACAGGCTTTGTTCCGTTTGGGTTTTCTTTTCGCTTGCAAACCGCTCTTGCCGTTTTAGCTTTTAAGCAATTTTTTAAAGCTATTCTTCATTGTGGAAATACAACTTGTAAAACCGGCCTTTATCGTCCTCGCCATGCTCGATCATGTTCCGGTCGCCATGGATATAGATATGGAAATTCTTATCCAGTTTAATTACGCTTTTGTAGGCCCGGTTCTGCCGCTTTACGGCTGCAGGGGAGATGGAGAAATTATCTGCTATTTCAATATCCCGTTCGGCGGAATAGTGTTGCTTATAGCGGTCAAAGCTTTCCACGTATTCTTTATGGTGCAGCACCTCGTTGTTAAAGGTTTCCTGGTCAAAATGCTGTTTCTCCTTAAAAAACTGGAGGCTCCGGTTCAGCAGGTCGGCCTGGTCGGCCTTGGTCACGTTGTACTGTTCTGGTAAATGGTCTACTACATAGGATTTGTACAGGGCCATGGTGCTTTCGGTATTAAAATACTGGTCCTGCCGCTGCCGGATCCGCAGGAAACTATCCGTCCAGTAGCGGGCTTCCGGCGATTTATTCTTCGTATCTACGATGGAAATAATATAACCGTTCTCTTTGTCGGTATTAAAGATCATGCAGCCCTTATCCAGTTTGTTGATGTTGATGCCCTCCTCGCTTTCCACCTCAAAAGCATCTTCCACGGGAAATACTTTCAAAAAGGGCTCTTTGTTTTCCGATTTGAACAGCCCGATGGCATCCACCGTTTCTCCGTTCAGTAACCCTTCTTTAAAATACACTACATAAAATTCACCCCCTTTGATGCCAGGATGTGTTCCCTGGTTGTACAGGTGCTGGGCCAGGTTTTTGGATTGGGCCAGGGTTTGTTCCGGTTTTTCAAAAATGGCGGAAACATAGTTCCAGGCCTCGTTGGTGCTGATATGCCCCTCGGCGTAAAACTGGAAATATTCTTCTGACTTAAAGGGGTTCAGGAAATAGCGGGTCATCAGATCCTTTACCTCCGGGTCCACCGCCAGTTCCTTTTTGGAAAGCGTCAGGTACTCGTCTTCCGATTGGTTGCCCACTTTATGCACGGCAATGTGGGTAATAGCCGATCCCTCAAAATACTGCATACTGCTGTTCTTTTAAAACGGCTGCAAAGTAATGCAAAACGCGGGAAACCGGAGATTTGTAGTCGATCATTGATGAAACCGGTCTTCCTTCCAGTTTATCGGGTTGGAAATAACATATTGTGCAATAAGTTGATGTTATCTTCGCCAATTACAAACGTGCCGGAAAAGTTACAACAAGTACGGTTGGGACATAAACCGCAAAAAACCTAATAAATGATAAACGATACTAAAATAGGATTGCAGCCAACGGTGATTGCTGACCTGGAACGGTTCTTTATTTTCCAGCTGGATAAAGAAGCGATCCACCTGGCGGCCTTTACCCCTAAAGATCCAACAGATAAAGCAGCCTACTTAAATAAGTATACAAAATTACTGAGGGAGCCTACCGTACATATGCGCACCATACTGGTGAACAATATTATCGCCGGCAGTATTTCAAAATTTGAACTGGAAGGTGATGCAGAGATCACCTACTGGATCGACCGCAATTTCTGGGGCAAAGGGATCGGTACCACTGCGTTGAAACAGTTCCTGGGGCTTGAAAAGGCGCGGCCTATCCTCGGGCGGGTGGCATTTGACAATTTCGGTTCCCAAAGGGTTCTGGAGAAATGCGGTTTTATAAAGATCGGTAAGGACAAAGGTTTTGCCAATGCGCGGCAGGCGGAAATAGAAGAGTTTATTTATAAACTGGGCTGATGACGACCCATAAAATATCGTCATCCTGAATTTTTTTTTGCGCAACAAAGACAATGGGGCGATAGTCAGCATCTACATCCCATTCCTTTAAGTCAAGTTTGAATCAGCAGGAACAAAAATTTCCTTTCCTTCTGCATAAGTCTTTCCCCAGTTACATAAGCTGTCCAAAATCGGGACCAGATCCAGTCCCTTATTGGTTAGCAAATATTTTACGCCGGTTGGAACGGTATCCGCCATTTCCCGTTTTACCAAAATGGCGTGTGATTCCAGCTCTTTTAATTGTCTTGCCAGTACTGTTTCAGAAATAGCCGGCAGCTTTTGCTTTAAAAGATGAAAGCGGTTGTTGCCCTGGGAAATATAATAGATAATTTGTGACTTCCACCGGCCACTTACGATGCTGATAGCAGAGTTGCGCTCACAGGTCTCAAACAAAAATTGCTCGTTGATATAATTGGAAGATTGCTTTTTTCTCATAACTGGAAAATGAAGGCTAACAATTTTGTTAGTCATTGTTTATAAAAGGATGAATAAAGAACTTCGGTCAAAAATACAAAATATGAAAATTAGTATCTACATAGCCGCGGCTGCAAACGGGTTGATCTCTAATACAAGAAATGTGCCTGATTGGCTGTCGCCCGAATATGGTGCGGGTATGATGGCTATTTGTCAAAACTACAAAGCCGTGATCATGGGCCGGGTTACTTATGATATACTGGCGCCCGATTACCTGCCGCTTACCCATGAAGGTACGACGGTTGTGTTAACGAACAACGAAGCGGCAAGGTCCGACAATTCAACGGTGGTTTTTACAAAAGCCGATCCTGCTGAGATTGTTCAGTTGCTTACAGAAAGGGGCCACACCCATGCCGTTATTATTGGCGGTACTGCTACTATAAGCGCGTTTGTAAAGGCAGGCGTAGTAGATGATATTTACTTTGTAATGGAGCCTGTGCTTTTTGGCAGTGGCCTGCCTTTGTTAAAAGGGGTTGAAGCTGAGGTAAAACTCAAACTGCTGGAGGTAAAAAAACTAAACGATCATACTGTTCAGCTGCATTACGAAATAGTAAGGCCATCGTAACTGGTTTTTATACGAAGCAAATTCATCTTATTGATGCCACTTAACAATTTAATTTTAGCAATAGTATGAATAACAACCCGGTTACTGTTGTAATTACATGCTCCATTCAACCCGGTAAAGTTGATATGGCCAGGCAGGCGCTTGAAGAGAACATCAAAATGGTAATGTATAAAGAACCTGCCTGCCACGGCATACGTGTGCATGACGATCCAAAGAACCCGCAACGATTGTTAATTATTGAGTACTGGGATAGCGCAGCTATTTTTACGGGTCCGCACATGCAGACACCGCACATGCAAACGTTTCTAAAGACGGCGGAGCAGTTTCTTGACGGAACGGCTGAGTTTGGTTTTTGGCGTGAGATTATAGTGGGAAATTAAAAAAAGATACAGGCATTTATAAACGCTTGCGAATGAAACAAAAGCTGTCTGTAGCGAAGGTTTTATGGCCCGTAGCCGATGGGCAGCCGGAACTGCTGATGCCACGGGCACTACAGCCGACAGCCCCAAAAAATTATTTTTCTTTTTTTACATATTTTTCCAGCCACTGGTATTCCTCCCAAAGCAGGTGCAGGAGATTTTCTTTGGCGGCATAGCCGTGCGCTTCAAAGGGCAATTGCACAAAACGTACGGTGCCGCCGTGCCCCTTAATGGCGTTAAAGAGCCGCTCGCTCTGGATGGGGAAGGTGCCGGGATTGTTATCCGCTTCGCCGTGGATGAGCAACAGCGGCGTTTTTATTTTATCTGCATAGCTAAAGGGGCTCATACGGTTGTACACCTGTGGCGCCTGCCAGTAGGTACGCTCCTCGTTCTGAAACCCAAACGGGGTAAGGGTGCGGTTGTAGGCCCCGCTGCGCGCAATGCCTGCTTTAAACAGGTGGGTATGTGCCAGTAAATTGGCCGTCATAAACGCACCATAACTATGGCCTGCAACGGCCACGCGCGTACTATCTCCAATGCCCATGGAAGCAATTTTGTCGATGGCGGCTTTGGCGTTCCACGCCAGTTGCTCTACAAAATTATCGTTGGGGTACTTGCTACCCTCGCCCACAATGGGAAACTCGGCATTGTCCATAATGGCATACCCTTCCAGTGCAAAGAACACAAAGCTGCCGTAGTTGATTTGTGTGAACGTGTTTTTGCTGCCGCGCACCTGGGCCGCATCGGAAGCCTGTTTATACTCACGCGGGTAGGCCACAATAATCACCGGCAGCTTGCCATCCTTTGCCGGATCGTAGTTTTTTGACACATATACATTGGCCGTAAGCTGAATGCCATCCCTGCGGGTATAGGTGACTTTTTCTTTTTTAAGATCGCGCAGCTCCGGTTGCGGATCCGGGAAGCTGGTAAGGGGCGTTTCTTTTTTACCGGTTATAATAAAATAATTGGGCGGCTGGGTATTGCTCTGGCGGCTGGTCACAAAGGCCAGTCCTTTGTGTTGTGGCAGCAGTTTTACCGGCACTTCATAATACGGGTCTTTTGCCTGCCACAGTTTTTCCTTTTTTAAAGATGTAAAATCAAAAGTGCCTACGAAGGGATAATCGCCTTTGGGCGAAGCGCCCTGCGCGTTCATGATGAATTTTGTTTTCTGGTAGATGAGCGGTACCAGGCGCCCGTATTCGTTCCTTACGGTGAATGGTGTGCCAGGGTTATTATAGGCATCATTGGTGCTGCGATCGTCAAGAATGGTGAGCGTTCTGGTTTGCAGATCCAGCCGCTGCCAGATGCGTTTTTGCTGTGCAAAAGAGCCCTGGGTTACCAGTGCCATATCCTTATTAACAAAGCTGACATTGTACAGGCGCATGGGCGTGGCCACGACGGTTTGCGGCGTGGCGGTAAAAGGCGCATCGAGGGTTACATACTGATCGTGATTGGGCACATTGTGTTTGATAAAGCCACTGTCCAGCGGCTCTATCCAGCCCAGCGTGGCGGGTTTTGTAGCGATCCAGTTATGAGCGCGCGGTGCGTTCAGTACATTATCAAAGCCACTGGGTGCAAGCTCCGAGGAAGGAATTTTTGCGATGGTTTTTACCAGTGTGCCTTGGGCGTCCCACACTTCAATGGTGGAGGCAAAGCCATAATAAGGCACCAGATAAGAAAGATCACCGGTGAGGCGCTCTACCAGTAAATAATTTTTATCAGGCGAAAGCTGGATAGAAGCATACAGGTCCGGCTTTCCGATGGGCGTTTCCATACCGCCGTTGTTGAGCAAGAGTTGTGATGTGGCGAAAAAGCGGAACAGGGCTTCATCATATTTGTTTTTGATGAGATCCTGGTAGGTGCGGGAGGCGGCCACTTTACCCAGGTTCTGCTGGATCACCGGTCCGTCCGGTGCAGCGGGCTTTTGGGGCATGGCCGAGGGAGCGGCCGTGGTTGCCTGATAGAGCAGCCGGTCATTGTCCCACCAGCTGAAATCATTGCCGGTGGCCGTGTTGAGCGGCGTGCGGTTTATTTTAACCGCCTTCGCAGTTTTTACGTCTACCACGTAAAGGTCGATGGCGGTTCGCGTTTCCTGCAGGAAGGCCAGTTTATCACCCGCGCGGTTCCAGGAAACAGAGGAGGCTCTTAATGGCTCCGGTAGTCCGCTAATGGCAACTTCTTTTCCGGTGCCCACATTTTTTAACGTGAGGCCGGTATAATAGCTGCCCCTGCTGGGACTGAAATTGGCGGGATTAATACGCAGCCCGGCGATCCGGAGCTCCGGCTGCGCGAGGTCTTCCACAGTGGGACCGGCGCTGCGCTGCATGAGGACCATCCAGGAACCATCGTCGTTAAAACTGACACCGGGATTGAAGGTGGCGAGTAATAATTTTTCAATAACAGCGGGGGGCTTCTGGTAGGGGATATTGTCCTGGGCGGTTATTTTGGTAAAAATGCAAAAGGAAAAGAAAAAGAAGAATAAGCTTTTGTTCATTTTTGGGAGATTTTGGTATGACTGTGCCGAATGTAGTAAATTTCCGGGGAAAGTCATTATAAAAAAGCACGTATCATGGATGCAATTGATTTAAGCCAACCCGGAAGCGTACCGCAATTGTTTGCAGCAGCCTGGAACCGGTATGATGCAGGAAAGCTGGCGGAACTGTTTGTTAAAGATGCTGAATTTATAAACGTGACCGGTCTTTGGTGGCATAGCAGGGAGGCGATTTTTAAGGCGCATGATTATGGGCTGAAAGTGATCTTTAACCGATCGCACCTGGAGCTGACAAGCACAAAGGTACATTACCTTAGTGAATCGATTGCTTTTGTGCATGCCCGTATGCGGCTGACGGATCAAACACCTCTGAATAGCGGTCTGCAACCACAAACAAGGAAGACGCTTTTCCTGTTTGTGGTAAAAAAAGAGGGCGACCGCTGGATGTGCCATGCGGCGCAAAATACAGAGGTATTGGATGGTATGGAAACCTTTGTAAGGACCCCGGATGGGCGTGTAACCGCCGTGAATTACGGGCAGTTTAAAAATACCTGACCCGATCTTATTTATACCAGCTGCAACAGCATATAAATAAAAAGCAATACGGTGATCCCAACGCCGCAGATGAAAAAGATTCCCAGGAATTGCAGGTATCCGTTCTTTCTATGCTTAAGCTGTAATTCGTTCTTAACAGACATGATGGCTGATTTATCTATTTTACAGGTATTGCCCCGGTACCATTGATGATTATGATTGTTCAGGGAGGCCGGGGCCTTTTTTATTTCCTGTACAAAGTACAGCAATGCTCCGGCTGAAAAGTACCGTAAGAGTACGGTATTTTTTGCCTGTTTTACGGTAACTATAATATATAATACAGCGTTGATTGGGTTTGTACGAACACAAACCACGTCAGTGAAAGCACGGAACGGTCCAAAAATAATGTCACTCTGAGTTTTCTATAGGGGCCTAATCATCCGAAAGTTCGGATGAGGTGATGACAAATACGCTTATGGTCACCCTGCCCCGAATGTTCGGGGTATTTCAGGGTCTACTCCTGTTCAGGGTCCAGGGAGTGATAGATAGATGCCAAAACAATTCCGAACTATCGGAACGGTATAACAATAAGAAGCATTGATTTTCAATACAATAACACATCTGTCATTGGCAGCATGACGAAGAGTGATTTTACAATGGACCCATGCTTTGGCAAGCTCAGCACGGCATTGCTTATTGAAATAAATTTCTTGTGCTCAACTTTTAGTTTTTACTTATAGCTTCCCGCTAAATCGCTTCAATGCTTAACACTACACTGGACCGGCGCAGCGATACATTCGGGTTAAAGCCTATGTTCATTAAATAGTCGCCACTGTAGGTTTTTTTGGTATCAATAGTGGATTTCTGACCGCCGTAAAGATTCAGTTCTTTTATGCGGTATTGCTTATTGGGATCCAGTCCCTGGAATTTTACCGGATCCAGAGCAGGATCACCAACATACCGCCAGTTGGTTAAATAATTAAAAACGATGCCTTTTGTCTGCTCCCTGTTCAAAAACAGCAGGGAAGCAATGTCTGTTTCATAGGGATCTTTTAACCGGTACAGGTCTCCATGCCATACAATATCCTTAAACCCGTTGTAGTTTTTAATGGCTTCTTTGCAGAAAGCCATATCTTCCGGTTTTAGCTCATTGGCTTTGATATCAAAACCCAGTTTCCCCATAGAAGCTACGTCTACCCTGTATTTCAGCGGTTGCTTGCCCCATTCGGTTACGTGATTGCACATGGTAATGGCAGGATAATAATAGGAATAATTCCATTGGATAAATACGCGTTCCAGCGGATCGGTGTCATCGCTTAGCCAGAATTCCGTAAAATATTTCAGCAGGCCATAATCGGTTCTGCCACCACCGCCGGAGCAAAGCATCATGGGCACTTTCGGATATTTGGCACGGATGCGCTGTAGTACTTTTTCCAGTCCGCGGGTATACTCTACCCATAAATGCGATTGGGGTATTTTGTTTTTCTCCAGGTATCTGGAATGTCCGTTAAAAACGGGCGAATTACAATCCCATTTTATAAAAGCGAGCTTCGGGTTCTTCTTAAACAAATTGTCAACAATGCCGAAAACAAAATCCTGTACTTCCGGGTTGGTCAGATCCAGCACCAGTTGGTTACGGAAATAGATCTCCGGCCGCTGTTCCTCACGCAATACCCAATCCAGGTGCTTTTCATATAACTCGCTTTTGGGGTTCACCATCTCCGGCTCGATCCAGATACCAAATTTCACGCCTTGCTTACCAGCTTCTTCTACCAGGTAGGGAATCCCATCCGGCAGTTTCTTTTTATTCTCCTGCCAGTCACCCAATCCGGCCTTATCATTATTTCTCGGATACTTATTGCCAAACCAGCCATCATCTAAAAGGAACAGATCCACGCCCAGGTCTTTGGCTCCTTTAAATAGGCCTGCCAGTTTTTCCTGGTCAAAATCAAAATAAGTGGCTTCCCAGTTATTTAATAAAGTAAAGCGCTCTCCTTTACCATCCAGCAACTGATGATCTCTTAACCAGCTTTGCAGGTTGCGGCTACCGGTGCCGGTACCGTTGAAGGAAAGGGTATAAACAAAACGGGGTGTTTCAAAAGGAGTGCCGGGCTTTAACTGGTAAGCAGACTGGTAAGGATTGATGCCGGCTACCAGGTGCATCTTTTTATGCGCATCCGTTTCCAGCTGGATGGAATAATTACCATTCCAGGCTAATTGCCCCAATAAGACGGTTCCGGTTGTTTCGGTAGCCGGATGGTCCATCGCCAGCATAAAATTGGGAGAGCCTATGAGGTTTTCTCTGGTTCCCAGTCTTGATTCAATGGTATGCATGCCCTGTTTTAGCTGTGTCAGTTCCGGCTGCATTTCTTTTGCCCACTCCCCGTTATAGCTGGTGAGGTAATAATCCTTCCCAAAAAAGTACAGATTGGCGGATGCATATTTATTTAACAGCACATTGCCTTTTTCTGTATGACGGATGCCACTCCATTGTTCAATAACGTCTTCTTTTTTCCAGGCTTTAAAGAACAGGTCTACATAAAAAGGATAAACAGCATCTTTTAACGTAACGGTGGTCAGTGTGGCACCATCGGGGGTAGTGGTTACCGTATTTTTTTCATAACGGAGATCCAGGGAGTTATTTCCGTCTGCGTGTACCACAGCAATAGCCGGTTCTACAAAATTATTATCCGTTCCGGCGGCTGTAAAGGCATTATTATTGGAGCCGATCCCCGGCCCGGATAAATGATAGGCCGAAGCAGCCAGCTCATACTCTGTTTTTGCAGCCAGCGTTTTGCCGGTATGAATGATTTTCAGATGATGGTCTTTATCAGTTTGCAATACAACTGCCACATGTTCTGTTTCTACAGGGATCGTGGTTTTCTGGGCATTGGTGCGCGTTATAGCAAAGAAAAAAAGCAGGGCAACCGTCATTATTGTTCCTAGGTAGTACATACTCTTATTTTTTAAAAGCCTTATTATACGAAAATACTTATCCCTCTTAAATTATCCTGACTATTCAGCCTCTTTAGCAAGCCGGTATAAAATCGCTAACAGACAAATTGCAGGGCAAACATCATAATACCCCACAGGAAAGGATATTGTCTGCCGGAGCCGGCACTGCTTTACACACTACCATCAGATCTCTACCTCTACATGATGCTCCTGCCCGTCATCTATCAGTTTAATAAATGCTTCTGCCACTGCATTTCCGTTTTGAATAAAGTGAACAGTTCCGTCTTTTTTTATATTTTTTATGTGCAGATGATAAAACGTATTGCCAAAACGGTACCGGAGCTCATAGCCGGCCCATTCATCAGGGATACAGGGATTGAGGTACAGTTGATCGTTAACACGCTGAATGCCTAAAATGGAGCCAATAGCCAACTGGTAGGTCCATCCCGCAGAACCCGTATACCAGGTCCACCCTCCCCGGCCTTCGTGGGGCGGAGCCCCATACACATCTGCAGCCATTACATAAGGTTCCACTTTATATTGCTGTACCTGTTCCGGATTCAAAGCATGATTCACCGGGTTCACCATTGAGAACAATTCCCAAACACGCGCTTTGTCTTTCATAGCAGCAAAGGCCATAATGGTCCAGATAGCCGCGTGAGTATATTGCCCTCCGTTTTCACGCACTCCTGGCACATAGCCTTTTATATAGCCGGGATACAGATCTGATTGATCAAAGGGAGGCGTGAGCAGTTTGATGACCCCGTTCTTACGGTCAATCAGGTATTCATTTAAGGAACGCATACCCTGCCCGCTTCTCTCCGCTTCGCCGCCGCCGGACAATACTGACCAGCTTTGGGAAATGGCGTCGATCTTGCATTCCTCGTTGATCTTTGAGCCCAACGGGGTGCCGTCATCAAAATAAGCCCGGCGGTACCAGTCACCATCCCATGCATTTTTATGAATATTTTCTTTGAGTTTTTCAGCTTCTGTCCGGCATTGTTCACTGAAATCATTGTCTCCATAGTTCCTGGCAATCGTTTCAAAATGGATGAGCACATCATACAGGAAAAAAGCCAGCCAAACGCTTTCCCCCTTGCCCTCCGCACCTACTTTGTCCATACCATCATTCCAGTCGCCGGAACCAATCAGCGGCAACCCGTTTGCACCGAACCTGAGCCCGTTACGGATAGAATATTTGCAGTGGTTGTACAGTGTTTCCCAGTGATTCAGGAACACAGGTAAATCATAATAGGATTCTTCATCCGGGCGCAGAGGACGGCCGTCAATAAAGGAAATATATTGGTTCAGCACTTCCGTATCTCCCGTTGCTGTAATGTACCGGGCGGTTACATAAGGCAGCCACAGGTAGTCATCAGAACACCGGGTGCGCACACCGCGGCCTGTAGGCGGGTGCCACCAGTGCTGCACATCACCTTCCCGGAACTGTCTTGAAGCAGCCAGTACGATCTGTTCCCTTGTAACCTGGGGCGTTGTATGCATCAATGCTAATACATCCTGTAACTGATCGCGGAAACCAAAGGCTCCACCAGATTGGTAAAAACCGCTTCTTCCCCAAACACGGCAGGCAAGGGCCTGGTATACCAGCCAGCCATTGGTGATCACATTCATGGCATCATCCGGGGTTTTAACAGTAACGGCACTTAAAATATGATTCCATTGATTGTGTACTTTTGATTGTGCCTCATGAGCAAAAACACTACCTTTTATTTTTTCAACCAATGCTCTGGTTTCTTCTTCATTCTTCCCGGCACCGATCCTGAAGATCACTTCCCGTTCTTCCTCCGGAGGAAGGTTTACAATTACCTGTAAGGCAGTGCAGGGATCAAGGCCCGCACCGGTTCTGCCGGACAACTGCTTGCGCAGCATTGCATCCGGATTGGCAAGGGAACCGTTCCTGCCGATAAATTCCACACGATCACAAGTCAGGCTTTTTTCATTACCATCTACATCAAAAAAAACAACCCTGTCGGCAAAAGCAGTATTATAGCGGTTCCTGACAAAAAGCACACTGGTAACCGGATCTTTGTCTGCCACTACAAATAGCTTATTCTTTTGAACCGCGTCTCCCAAAACCCATTCTACATAGCCTGTGGCAGATAGCTTCCTGTGATGACTGCCAAGGTTACGGAGTTTTAATACCACATATTTTACGGGCAGCTCCACATCTGCATAGACCCACAGCTGGGAAAATATGTCGTTGTTGATATGCTCATAAACAGAATACCCAAAGCCATGCCTTGTTATATAAGCATTTCTTCCCGGTTTGGGCAATGGTGTGGGAGACCAGAATGTGCCCGATTCTTCGTCGCGGATATACCAGGCCTCGCCACATTTATCAGATACCGGATCGTTTTGCCAGGGCGTTAACCGAAAGGACTGGGCATTCTCTACCCAGGTATAGGCAGATCCGCTTTCTGAGAGCATGGAGCCTACCTCCCTGTTTGCGATGATATTGCACCACGGGGCCGGAGATTTTCTTTGCTGGTCTGTTATTAAAATATATTCTTTTCCATCCTGTGTAAACCCGCCGGTACCATTATTGAACAATAAGCCATCCGGAAGGGTGACGGTTTTTGAAGGATCAGTTTCAAAATCCTGTGGCTGGGCTGTAAATGCTGCCGGCAGTCCTTTGGGCGATTTCTTCTTCAGCACCTGTTCTGCCAATGTACCTTTCTCATCGTCAAAGATTAAGCGGGCCACGGTTTGGAACAGGATGCGGTCTTCATTGGAGATCTGGTCTCCGGCACGGACAAAGATACCGCCGGGCTGGTCTAACACACCGCCGCTTGTGGCAGTAATAAAACCAATGATCTGATCGTGGAAGACCTGGCGATAAGAGCCAAAATCGTCGTTCCAGATAACAAGATCCACCTTTAAACCTTTTAAAGCCCAATAGGAATGCGCTTTTATCAATTGTTTTACCAAATCAATATTATCACTATCCTTTACGCGCACTAATACAATGGGCAGGTCTCCTGATATAGCATAACTCCATAACCCGGATTGCCCTTTCAGGTTGCTTTCTATTACAGAAGGAGCTGCACGGAAATTACTATTGGCATAAATAATAGAGCCTGCAATGGAGTTGTACAATTGCGCCTCTACCTCTGTGGCATTGATCTGATGCAGCAAAACCTGGCTATGCGTCCATGCCAGTTCAAATACGCGGTTACGGATATAACGATCCTGGTATTTCATCAGCAGGCCGGCACATTGCTCTTTTGATTCTGCAATGCCCAGCATCAGGTCAACCGTAACGTATTGCCTGGGCTTTAAAGTGATCTTATAGCGTACGGATGCAATAGGGTCCAGAACGGAGCCCTGTGTGCCGGATAAAACGCCGTTTTGCTGCAGTGCTGCAGGATTAGCTATCGATTGGCCGCGGCCGATAAACCGCATCCGGTCGGTTTCATAAGAGATCTCCTCGGATTTTGTGCCCTGTAAGATCAAAGTATGGAACATCCATGGAGGCGTTTCGTTCTTTGCTCTTGGCCTGCGTGAACAAAGGATGGCGTTCTGATTTTCCTCTATAGCGGTTTGTACAAACAGGTTGCTGAATGCCGGGTGGGCTTCATCGGCTGCCTGATCCGTGATCACTACCTCACAATAGCTGGTGACTTCAATTGTTTTTACAGAAGAGGAGCGGTTGGCAATGGTTATGCGCCGGATCTCCACGTCATCTTCCGGAGATACCACCACGTCTGTTTTTGTTTCAATAGGCCCATCAGTGCGGCGGAATTCCACATGCCCCTGTGAGAAAATGGTCTCATATGTTTTACTCTTTTTCAGCGTGGGCTGATAGGTATTTGACCAGAACTCACCGGTCTGCAGATCTTTAATATAGCAAAAAACGCCCCAGTTGTCCAGCGTGCTATCCTCTCTCCACCGGTATAAGGCAATATTCTTCCACCGGCTGTATCCACCGCCGCTATTGGATATCACCAGACAGTACCTGCCGTTGGATAATAGTTGTACCTCAGGCACCGGGGTGTTTGGCGTTGTCAATACTCTCATATGCGATTCATGAGAGATCGTTTGACGGTCGCCCTCTTCTTCTGTATGGGAATAGAAATTAGTGGTGCGCGGCGCTTTTTCCTGTAGCAGGAGGAGCGCCGACTGGAACTGCGGATCCCGCTGAAAACGCTCCTGCATTTTTTTATCGAGCAGCACATAGGCAAAGGAAAGGAAGCTCATGCCCAGGTGATGCACCATAAATGATTTTATTATAGCATGCGACTGGCCGCGGGGCATTCTTGAAGGCGTATAGTCAATGGCTTCATAAAAGCCGTACTTTCCTTCAAACCCTTTCTGGGAAAGCGTTCTCAGGTTGTCGAATGCAACAGACGGATCTACCATTAAGGCCATTGCCGTTGCATACGGCGCAATGACCAGGTCATTGGCCAGGCCTCTTTTCAATCCCAACCCTGGTACACCAAAGGATTGATACTGGTAATGCAGGCTGGTATCTACCAGGTTATAACCCGACTCTGAAATGCCCCAGGGCACATTATTCTTATTGCCGTAACTGATCTGGTTGCGTACAGCACCTTTACTGGTGCGTTCCAGCAGGGTGTTTTCATATACCGGCATCAGCATCTGCGGCATCAGGTATTCAAACATGGAGCCGCTCCAGGAAAGCAATACAGGATCACTGCCCAGGTTGGTTACCAGCCGGCCCAGAGAAAACCATGCAGCCTGAGGGATCTTTCCCTGCGCAATGGCAGCATAAATGCCCAGTCTTGCTTCTGAAGCCAGCATATCGTAAAAGCTCTTATCTGCTACATCTTCGCTAACATTATAGCCAATATGAAACAGGTTTTGCGTTTTATTGTAAAGGAAACTATAATCAATAGCAGCAAATTCCTGACAGTCATTCTGCTGCTGCACAACTACAGACAAGAATGCTTTTGCATTGGCTGCAGCTGTTTGTACCGCCTCCAACAAGGGGTTCAGGAGCTCCTGTTCTTCATTCGTCAGTCCCGTGTATTCACTGATCAGCTGCGGGATTGTTCTTTCATAGTTCAGCAGTTCCTTAAATGACGGAAAGGTTTCAAGCACCCTTAGCATGCTGAATTTATCCGGAAGCGGCAACTGGTGCGCCCACCCGCAAAATTGTTCCATACAATCCCGAAGGTCCTGCAGCTGGTTCTCAAAACGATTGACCCATTCTGTGGCTTCTGTGCTTTCGCTGATGTCTTTTGCTGTTTGGAGCGCCCTGGTCTTCTCGGCAAGTTGCCTGAACGCCGTAAAAACTTTTGGAATCGAAAAGGCTGCCTGTTCCTGCAAAGGATAGATGATGGACTCCATTTCCTCTATGGAAGGCACATTCTTTTTATCGACCGTGCTTTTGATAACGGACAGCGTATCCTGTAAGCCTGCCATATGTTGTACCGTAAGGATTTTTTCATTTTGTAATTCGTCCAATCCCTGCTTTAATACTATCAGGCCGGCTACAAAATTGCCACTGTCTACCATAGAAATGTATTTGGGATACAGGGGCACCAATGACATCGTATCGTACCAGTTATAAAAATGCCCTCTGTAACGCTCCATTAACGCAAGGGTCTTAAATGTGTTCCCGGTTCTTTCTATTAATTTCTGCGGTGATAAATAGCCAAAATCGTATGCAGATAAATTGGACAATAACGCCAGTCCTATATTTGTTGGTGAGGTCCTGTGGGCCAGAGATGTTATTGGCTGCTCCTGATAGTTGTCCGGCGGCAGCCAGTTATCTGCGGCTATAACAAAGTCTTCAAAATAAGCCCAGGTTTTACGGGCATAAAAGCGCAGGGTGGTGCGATTCTTTAAAGAAAGCTCTGTTATTTTCCGTTCAGCAGGCTTGCTTACCCACCACGCAATAGCAGGGCCAAACAGCCATAAAACCAGGATCGGCGCGGCAACCGCAAGTGCATGTACCTTAAAAAAGAACAGCAGAACGATGATTCCCCCCGGAATAAGTACAGAGGGCCACATATAAAGATAGGCTTCGGCCAGGTTCTTTTTCTTTTTACCGGATACTTTTGAAGGGGTCCACTGCAGTAATTTCCGGTGTGATAAAAGCATGCGCCAGTTGGAACGCAGGATGGCATCCAGGTTTTTCACTGCCTCAAACGGGAGACAGGCAACACTAAAAATAAGATGTATTAACCCCGATGTTATATGATCTTTTACTTCACCGAGGTGAGCTCTGTAACTCATGCTTTCCGGGCGGTGCAATAGTTGCCATAAGGTTGTTGCTGCCAGAGGAAGTAGCCATGCGGCAACCAGTAAAAGTGTCCATAGCTGAGGTTGTGGCACAAATGCCCACCCGATGATCAGGAACAGCACTGTTGCGGGCTGTACCAGGCTCCTGCGCAGGTTGTCCCATATCTTCCAGCGCGAAAGGCTGGAAATAAAGTTCCGTTTAAGCTTATTCTCTCTTCCCGGCACTATCGGCGTGCCCCAACTGGCGATCTGCCAGTCGCCTCTTATCCAGCGGTGGCGCCGGCTGATGTCTGCCCAGTAGGTTTCGGGGTAATCTTCAAACAACTCCACATCTGTCAGGAGACCGGAGCGCACATAAGAACCTTCCAGCAGGTCGTGGCTTAAGATGCGGTTGGGCGGAAATGCATTGCCCAGCACCTGTTCAAAAACATCGATATCATAAATGCCTTTTCCTACAAAAGAGCCTTCGGAAAAAAGATCCTGGTAAACATCTGAAACCAGTTGGGTATAAGGGTCCAGCCCTGAATCATTGCTATGCATTTTAGCATAGTAGCTGCTGTTGGTTTTGGGAATGGTTACCGAAGCCCGGGGTTGTAAAATTCCGTACCCGTCAATAACCCTTGTGCCGTGTTTGCTGATTACCGGCTGGTTTAAAGGATGCGCCATGGCGGCGATCAGTTTCCAGGCAGCTTCCCTCGGAAGCTGGGTGTCAGCATCCAGTGTAATAATATATTTGATATTATTCAAAGAAGAAGTGTCGCCAACAATTTCTGAAAAATCATCGTGGCCTGTTTTCCTTAAAAAGCTATTGAGCTCTGCCAGCTTGCCCCGTTTCCTTTCCAGTCCCATCCATACATTTTCACCTGCGTTCCATTTTCTTGGGCGGTGAAACAGAAAAAATTTACTGCCTGTACCGGCTTCCCTTACATAACGCGCATTCAGGTCTTCTATCAGTTTTTTTGCATGGGTTACCAACTGCTCGTCCTGTGGCATATGTTCCTGCGGCGCATCTGAAAAATCGGTTACAAGGGCAAAATACAGGTTGTCTTCAAGATTTGCCAGGTAACGGACCTCCAGCTCTTCCACCAGTTCATCAATGCCATGTATATTGGTAAGCATGCTGGGTACCGCTATCAATGTACTGTACGACTCCGGGATGCCTTCAGAAAAATCCATTTTAGGCAATGGCCTGGGGTGTACAATTATGGTAGAGATCCAGTTGACCAGGATAATGATAGCCTGGCTTAAAGCAATAAAACCGGCCGCTCCCAAAGCAGCAGCCCACCAGGAATGTGCCCCATGCTGCCAGGCGTGTATGCCAACCCAACTGTTCAGCAAAAGGGTAATGATAATGGCCGAGCCCACATAAGATAACAGGCGGTTATATTTTAAGATCTTCTTAAACCGGTGACTGGCAGTTATGCGCATCTCCGATTTTTTTATCAGCACTTTCTGCCCGCTCTCATGAACAAGGTAATAGCCTACATGATGTTTCCGGGGCGCTTCGTTCTTTTCAGCGCTTTCTTTTGCAAGGTCAATGGCCATCTGCGCTACCTGGTATTCCTCATAGCGGCTGTACTTACCGATCCACTCAACAACATGCCGGTAGCGGTCTCTTGTGGTAAAATCCATTTGTTCATATATTCCGTCAATATCTGTACGGAGGATTTTTTCCACGGCGCTGACACTTTCAACAAATTTCCGCCAGTCGGTACTTTTTATAAGACGGATGCTTTCAACGGAGTTCCTTATGGAAACCTGGTCAGAAGCTTGTTTCTGGTTTTCAATACTGACCAGTTCAATAGAAGAAGTTCCGGCTTCCACCAACCGGTCTTCCAGCCATGTTAAAGGCATTCCCAGCCCCTGCCCTTTTCCCTGCAGGCGACGTATAAATTCCGCAACAAAGGCACTATCCAGGTTCAGATGGGACTTTGCCATTTCCGCAATGACAATTATGATGTCCTTGGGTTTTTTTGCGCCGTTTCCAGCAGTTGGTCTGCCCAGTAAATAGCTACGTTCTTATCCAGCCGGTCCAGTGCCAGGCGTGATCCTATCCGCCGGATATTTTCAATGATTGCCAGGCGCAGCATAATGGGTATGGCCCACAGCTCGCCCAGTGTTAATTTAGTAACAGTCTGGTAGGATTCTATAAATGCAGAAAGGCTTGGAAGGCTGATATGGCCGTCGCTATGCGCGATCAGTTCCAGGGCAATATCATACACCCGTGGAAAGCCTGCTGATTTTCCTTTTGCCAGTATGGGCAATGTTTCGCTGTATCCTTTGGGAAGATGCGTTCTGCCCAGCGCAATCTGCTCTTTTATAAGGTAATAATTGTCCAGGAACCATTCACTGGCCGGAACAATCGGCAACTTGGCGCTTACCGCATCTGCCAGCAGCTCATGCACTTTTCCTATGACCTCTTCATTATCCGCAAGCCTGGCCAATACCTTATCAGACGGGTGATCCTGAACCACAACATGCGATTTTGCAACAGCTGCCCCGTGCTGTTTCATTTGATCATAGCTGTATAATTCTAAGCGGAACGGCTCTTCTTTTAAAAACTCCGGAGTGGAATCGCCCGTAAAAAACTCACGCATGCGTACTACTATATCATCAACGGGTTTAGAAATCTTCATATTCTTGTAAATAAAGGTCAATAGCCAAACAGCTATAAAGTTAACCACTATCCCCTAAAAAACGGAGAATGTGCGTATGCCCTGATCTCCTTGTGAAATCTGAGCGTTACATTCATGGTCTGTTGAAATACAGATATTTACAAACGCAACAAACATGCCATGTCATTACAGTGCCAGCGCCTGTTCCAGATCTTTTAAAATATCCTCAACCGCTTCAATGCCCACGCTCATCCTGATGAGCCCGTCTGTAACACCGGCTTTGAGGCGCTCCTCCGGCTGCATAATTGCGTGCGACATGGACGCCGGGTGAGAAATAAGCGTATCAACCGTTCCCAGGGAAACGGCACGGGTACACATTTGCAGCCGGTTGATGAATCGTTTACCGGCTTCCAGCCCGTTTTTCAGTTCAAAGCTCATTACTGCGCCGGGATAACGCATTTGTTTTTTGCTTAAGGCGTAATGGGGGTGGGTAGCCAGCCCGTTATAGTTTACTTTTTTTACAGCGGGGTGTTTGCTCAGCCATTCAGCCACCTTGCGGGCATTTTCACTGTGCTGCCGCATTCTCAGGGGCAGTGTTTTGATACCATTAATAAGCAGGAATGCATCAAAGGGATTGCTGTTGGCGCCAAGCAGTTTAAACGTTTTCAGGGCGGTGGACTGCATAAGATCAATATCCCTGCCTACCAAAGCGCCACCAATGGCGGTGCCATGCCCGTTCAAAAATTTGGTAGCAGAATGGTACACAAAGTCCACCCCAAAAGCAAAGGGCTGTTGTAAATAAGGTGTGGCAAAAGTATTGTCAATGCTTACTTTTATCCCATATGGAGCAGCCAGCTTACAAATAGCTTCAATATCGGTACACTCCATGGTAGGGTTGGCAGGAGACTCAATATGGATCAGCTTTATCGTATTGTGCTGTTTTAAAGCAAGAGCAACCGCGTCATTATCTGTAAGGTCTATAAATAAAGTCTGTATGCCGGCTTTTGCTAAAAGGTAGGAAAAGAATTCATGCGTACCGCCATAAAGCGCTGTATTGGTTAGCACCGCATCTCCTGCCTTCAGTAAGGAGAAGCATAAGGTAGCAAGCGCCCCCTGCCCGCTGGCATGCAGCAGGGCCTTTAGCTGAAGCGGCTGTCCATCCTGGTTCTTTAAACCAAAGGCCTCCAGCGAAGCAATCAGTTTTTCTGCTGCAGCAGTGGTAGGGTTTGCAAAACGCGAATAAATATAACCCGGCTCTTTTCCGGCAAAGCGGTTCATGCCCTGCTCTGCGCTGTCAAACACAAAAGTGGATGTTGCGTAAACCGGGATGGAGTGACTGTGCAGGCTTCCTTCATCATGGATGCTGTGTATGGCAGCAGAACAAAAATCTTCAAAATATTGCGGGGTATGGTTACTCATTATCGATCAACTTTTGCTAAAGGTAACGAATAACAAAAAACGGAAGCGGATGCTATGGTGCGGTTATGCCGTTTTAAACAGTTCCAGCAGGCTTTCTGCTTTATAATTGACCTCTGCTGTTTCCAATAAATGGAACAATTGTGCAAGCTCTGCCTGATCCAGGATCATTCCATACCCCTCCAACGGAGTAGGAATATAAATGTTTTTCCGGTAAGGGACCGGTTCGAAGCAGTGGTATTCATAGTTTTCTTTCACCAGGGCGTGCAATATATGCAGGTCTCTTGCAGCTAATGTAAGCAGTGATGTCTGAAAGGCCAGTTGAAAATGCATGCACTCGCTGCAAAAGATCAGGTAGCCGTCTTCTTCGTAATAGAGTGTTTTAAAAGTACACATGGGCTTTTTTTCAAAAATATCCCCGGATGGTCAGCAACTATTTTCAAAAAAGGGAAAATAATTTGCGCAATGCGGAAAATAAAAGCGCCGTACTTGTATGTACAGCGCTTTACTTACTAACCCATCTTAAAAACTTATCCCTGTATTTCCCGGATTTTTTCCCGGATCTGGGCTTCAATATCAGCCGCTAATTCAGGATTATCTAAGAGCAATGATTTTACGGCATCGCGTCCCTGGCCTAATTTATCATTATTATAACTGTACCAGGAACCGCTTTTTTGAAGAATTGCCAGTTCCACGCCCATATCAATGATCTCCCCGGTTTTGGAAATACCTTCTCCAAAAATGATATCGAACTCGGCTGAGCGGAAAGGAGGGGCCACTTTATTTTTTACCACTTTTACCTTTACACGGTTACCAATTGCGCTGTCGCCATCCTTAATCTGTGCAGACCGGCGAATATCCAAACGTACCGATGCATAGAATTTCAATGCATTACCTCCGGTTGTGGTTTCCGGATTGCCAAACATGATACCTATTTTCTCTCGTAACTGGTTAATAAAAATACAAACCGTGTTGGTTTTGGAAATAGTTGCTGTAAGCTTTCTTAAAGCCTGGCTCATCAGCCGGGCATGCAAGCCCATTTTACTGTCGCCCATTTCACCCTCCAGCTCACTTTTAGGAACCAGCGCCGCCACGGAGTCTATCACTACCACGTCCAGGGCACCGGAAAGAATCAGGCGGTCTGCGATTTCTAATGCCTGTTCTCCATAATCCGGCTGGGAGATCAGCAGGTTATCAACATTTACACCTAATTTTTTTGCATAATTGCTGTCAAAAGCATGCTCCGCGTCAATAATGGCGCACATACCGCCCTTTTTCTGTGCCTCCGCAATCACATGAGTGGCAATGGTTGTTTTACCAGAGGATTCAGGGCCATAGATTTCAATAACACGGCCACGGGGCAGGCCGCCAATACCAAGAGCTGTATCCAGCCCGATAGACCCGGTAGAGATCACCTCCTGGTTTACTTCGGTCTTCTCATTCATCATCATCACACTGCCCTTACCGTAATCCTTGTCAATTTTATCCATTGTAAGGCGAAGCGCCTTTAACTTTTCATTGTTTGTGTCCATTTCTGTAGTTTTTTCTGTCTTAGCCATAACCAAAATTACAATTTCATTAAATCCAACCCGATTAACTTATTAACACGCAAAGCTAATAAATTTAGCAATATAAAACTAAAAATATTGGATTTTTTTATGCTGGCAGGGAGGTACTGGAAAATACCGGTATTTTTTAAAGCAAAACCGGCAATATATAAACTTCCTGCGGACAACTGAGAAAAGATAAAAGATTACACCACAAAATTCGCAATCAGTAAGCCCATTACTCCCACGGCTAAGCCCCAGTACACTTCCCTGGCGGTATGATCCGATAATAAAAGGCGGGCAGTGCAAACCAGCCCGGAGATCAGCAAAGCTATAATAATATAAAAGCCCATACCCTGGCCATATTCAAAGCCGAGGTAACACAAAAACGCAACTGCTGTGCCCAACGCTATACCGTGCATGCTTATTTTCATATAAATATTGAAAAGCAGCCCTATAGAGGAAGCCATAAAGACAGCCATAGCCAGAACAACCAACTCCCGGGGTATGTCATCCAGGCCGCGCCACACATACCAGATCCAGAAATACCAGATATTGCAGGCAATAAAGGGAATAATGCGGTCCTTCCGTTCCTTTAGTTTTATAGAACTGATGAAACCAACCCCCTTGAGCAGCAGAACGGTCACTAACGGAAAGAAGGTATAATTGATCAATCCCTGCAGCAGGATGCGCATTTTAGCACGGATCACCACTTCCTCTGTGCTCACCGGGAGCGCCACAAAAAGAAAAGGCTCAGTAAAAAGCAGGAAACAGATAATATAAACAGGTATAAAAACCGGGTGAAAAATATAAGACAGCAAGGTTGCAATAACCTTTTGGGCCTTTGGCTGCCGGTCTATTGTTTCCCTCAATTCATTATCACTGTCTAAAACCATTTTGGATTCCATCCTGCAAAAATAAAGGGAAGCTGGCTGAAATCCCTTCTCTTTCCCGGCCTTTGCAGTGGAGATCGGTTACTTGAACGGCTCCCCGGTATAAGGGAAGACAAGAACGGGCATTGCTTAAGAAATGTAAGCCCTCCCTGTTCAACTACTCCTGATAACAACGGCCGGTGCCGGTTATTGTTGGAAGGCGCACCATAACATGATAAATGCGTTTACAGGCCAACCGGTAAAAAATAAAAGCTTACTGTTTATTAGTAATAAACCCAGCTACCATAAAGACCAGCCGCCACCTACTTTTTTCTTGGCACCTGCCGGACGCAGGTTATACGTAAAAGTTGCCAGAAAATATTGCCCGATGATATTACTGTATGTGGTGCGCACCATATTCTGATAAGGCACAATGTCCGTATTGCGTGTCTGGTTCAGGATATCATTGGCATATAAGCGCAGTACGGCACGCTCATCAGCAAAAAATGTAAAGTTGATGCCGGCGTTCCACATGAACATGCTGCGGTATTCCGGGTTGGCAAAAGCATTGTTATTCAGATAGCGCCCCTCTGTTTCAAAAATAATATGCTTAATATACCGGAAAATGAGCTCTGTACCGATTGTCTGGTCAAAACTGCTTTGCGGGGTAAACAGGGGGTTGGTGTTTTTTACATTCATATAGGAGAAGGAATAAGCGGGATTGATCTCCAGCTTATCGTTCCAGTTAAAGCCCAGATTGCTCCATATATTGCTGTTCAGCCGCTTTTGTGTACTGAGCTGTTGATTGTAAAAGAATTTATTGACCAGGTATTGCGTCCAGGTTCCGAAGTTCCAGGAAAAAGTAAAGCTTTTTTTGTTTTTAAAGTCCTGGTTCAGCCCGAAGTTTGCGGCAATACGGCGGCTTCCATTGGCGTTAACAGGTAAAATGGTCTGAATGCCATTGTCCATGGTAATGCTTTGCACCACATCATTATCTGTAGCAGAAGCTTCTGCCCAGCTCCAAACGTTCAGGTTGTTTTTAGGGTTAAAGGTGTTCAGGTTCACATTGATGCTGTTTTGCGTAGCCGGCAGTAAATTAATATTGCCCAGATTGGTTATATATATGCTGGTATTATTCCTTACAGGGATCAGGTAACTATAGTCCGGCAATAGTACATTCCGCTGTAAGGTCACGTTCAGTTTTTTATACACAATTTCCAGTTGCGGTAAAAAGTTGCTTAATTTCTGCACTGAGGGGTCCGGTACATAGGACACCGTGTTTTCAAATTGCTGATACTGGTACCTGATTCCGGGAGTAATGCTCAGATTCCCCTTTTTAAACTCAATACCAGCATTGGCTATGTAACGGTTAGCAGTGCGGGAAAAGGCACCGCTAAGGGTGTCTACTTTCTGATCTGCCTTTTCCCTGTCAAAGGTACCGACGTTATTTTTAAGGTTCTCGTACTCATAACGAACCCCCGCCCGCAGAAAGAAAATATTACCCAGCGGTTCCCGGTAATTGGCACCTGCATAAGCAAACCAGGCAGGAACGGGTTCCTGCCTTAGCTGATTGGTAAGGCTGTCGCGTTGATACGGCTGGAAATAACGGATCAATCCGTCTGTATAGGTATCCGTGGTCTTTTTGTTCCAGTTAATACCCTGCGCAACAGAAATACGGCGCCCTTTTTTTGTTCGTGATTGCTTTGTCAGCGAAAAATTCTCCCGCAATATATGATTATCAGTAAACCCGTTTGTAAGTACATTACCGCTATTCAGGTCGCCCAGGAAATTATTGACTCCTGTTTGGGCATTGGTACTGTTGTTATCTTCGCCTGCCGTAATATAGGTAACCGTAGCCGTTATAGCCGTTACAGAATCCGGTTTCAGGTTCATACCGGCACCAATTGTATGTGTATTTCCTTTTAGCAGGGTATTGTAGCGGGATGTGTTGGTAACAAGCGTATCTCCCGTTATTATTTTTGTGCTGTTATCTGTTTCCACATCGGTGTGCACACGGCCATAATAATATTGTACAAAAAAGGATTTTTTGGTATTGGGCGAATGATTCAGGTTAAAGCCCAGCCCGTTACTGGTGGTAACACCTCCCAGACGCGACATACCACCAAAATTGATGCCGTTGATCATAATGTTGGAGCCAAAATTGCTGTTATTACTGCTGTTATTGCCACCTCCGCTTACATCCCGGTTGCGCTGCAAACCACCTGTCTGCATCAGGTCTGTCCAGCCAAAGCCCGGCCGGTTCAGGTTATTACTATAGCCCAAAAGGCTTACCTGTAAGGTGTCCCGGAACATATTGGCAATAGCACCTGCCTCAAAGCGCCCGCCATTTTCACCGCCGCCCCCGCCGGCATAGGCTTTTCCGAAAAGCCCTTTCTTTACCCCTTTTTTAAAGGTAAGATTGATCACCTTGCCTACATTGTTCAGGTTATCATCCCCGTTTTGCAGCAGCTCGTCCTTATCATCCGTAACCTGAACCTTATCAATGACGTTTGAAGGTAAATTCCTTGATGCCATCTTGGGGTCGCTTCCAAAAAAGTTTTTTCCGTCTACCAGTATGCGGTTCACCCGCTTGCCGTTTACTGTAATATTCCCGTCCTTATCTACCTGTACACCCGGCAATTTTTTCAGCAGGTCTTCCACCAGCGCATTCGGCAACGTTTTAAAGGCATTAGCATTAAACTCTACGGTATCTTTGCGGATAACCATTGGCGGGCGTTCCGCCACCACCAGCACCTCATCCAGGTCTTTGGCATCCGGCTGCATCAGGATGGTGCCCATATCATGAGTGGCCTGGCCATTTGCCAGCTGAAATTCCTGGCGGTACACCCCATAACCCGTAAAGGAAACAATGGCCCGGTAGCGTACTCCTTCAGAAAGCCCCGGAATGCGGAACGCACCGTCTTGACCACTCAAACGATAAGTAACCACTGTGGTATCAGCTGCCTTAAAAACAGTAATAGTAGCCATATACAATGGCTTTTGTGTAGCAGAATCAATCAGTTTGCCGGTTACAACACCCTGTGCATGTACACCACCCACAGTACAAATCATCACTATAACAATCAGCCTTAAGCACTTTAGCAAGGGTCTATTTATGGTTTGCATACCTGTTACACGCAAAAACTAAAAGAATGTTACAGGTTTTTATGATATTTTTCGTGAAAGCTGGACGGATCATTAAGTTTGTACCGGATGTATAACATTTTTTCGACTCATGGCGCATAAACCGGGCGCTTACAGGCTATAAAAGTGTCATGCCCTATTGGCATCTTTAATATATTATAAATATTATCTATTTTTAAAACCGTATGCCTGTTATTGAGCTGGAAATAGTTATCAAAGCAGATATATTCACCTGCTTTGATCTGTCGCGGAGCATTGACCTGCACACCCTGTCCACTGCCGGAACAAAAGAAAAAGCCGTTGCGGGCAGGACCGAAGGCCTCATCGGAGCAGGGGAAACAGTAACCTGGCAGGCTACTCATTTTGGAGTGCGGCAAAAATTAACTTCGGCAATTACAGCTTATGAAAGGCCGTTCCATTTCAGGGATGAGCAGGTAAAAGGAGCGTTTAAATTCATAAAACACGATCATTTTTTCAGCACTGTAGCTGAGGGAACGCTGATGAAAGATGTGTTCCGTTTTCAATCACCATTCGGTATTTTGGGAAAGCTGGTTGATGCATCCGTAATGAGGCGCTATCTTACCCGGTTTTTAATGGAACGGAACCGTATACTAAAGGAATTTGCAGAAGCAGGGGCAGGAACTGCTTTATTGAGCAAAAATGATCATTACTGCTATTACAGGAATAAAAGTTAACAGGCCGGAGCGCCATATTCATCAACAGCGCTTCTGCCTATCTGTGTATGCTGTAAACATTTTAATTTTGATAGTATCAAATTGAAACCTCCTTACGAAATAACTCCCCGTATATTAGCACTTGTTGCCGCTATATCAGAAAAGACAGGGGCTGCAAATGCACATTGCCTGGTACTGGCTAACCGCCTCTGATAAAGAAGGAAAGTCTACACGATTTATTGAATACATGCTAAGCATCATTGATAAAGTCCTTGATGATTTGCTGCAAGCGACTTCTAAGCGGTTAACCCAGGTACAGCGCATACAGCTTTTCCTGGAACAGGTAAAAAGCCCGTTTTCCCGTAAAGATTATTTACAACATTTCAAAGACCTGTCAACCGCCTCAGCCAGCAGGGATCAGTAAGCTGCCGCGGACAATGGACTGCTAAAAAAATCAGGGGATAAAACAACAACCGTATACCGTAAGGTAAAATAAATTACTGATCTTTTATCAGTAGCTTCCGTGGGCTTTTAGACGGATGCGAACAACCGCTCCATACTTTGCGGAATGGTTTGGCTGTAATCCATTTTTATAGGCTTGTATTCCTGCTGCCATTTTTCAAACTGCTGTTCAAAATTGTCATCAATCCGGGAAAGCGTCATTACACCCATTTCCTCTAAGGCTGCGGCATTGCAACATTGCTCATATTGCCCGCGTATGGGAATGGCCATAATTTTTTTACCAAGATGCAATGCTTCAGCAGGTGTCTCAAACCCGGCACCGGTAATGATCTCCGTGCAATGGATCAGGCTTTTATTGAACAATTGTTTATTAACCGGAAGAAAGCGGATATTACCCGCTTCCCTGATCCCCGCAGCCTGCCTGCTGAAAATTTCAAAACGGTGCTCTTTAAATTTAGAAAAAACATCAGTCAGCTCCTTATCGCAGTAAGAAGGCAGATAAACAGTAATGTATCCTTTATCCTTCGGGTCTGCTTCAAGAATCTCTTTTTTTATAACAGGGGTAAGGATAAAATCATCATATTGCCGGAAATGCAATCCCAGGTAGCGCTTGCTCCTGGAATAATGCTTTAGCAGCCACTCCCCGGATCTGCTAATGACAGCAGGCCTCGGCACTTTATTGCTCTGAAAACTTGCCTGGTGGCCAAAGTTTACAGAGCTCAGATTCCTTTGTCCGCAGGCAGCCGAAGTAAGGTATTCATAATCATTAATAATAAAATCATAGTTCTCTAACGGCAATTCCCTTATTTCCTTTCTCAATGAAATAGGGTTTACCTGTTTTGCGATCTGCCAGTAATTCAGTCCGCCATTGCAGGTATAATACAGGCTTAACCCTCTGCTCCTGTATTTTACAGGTGCATCCAGCTTCAGGTTGCTGTTATTGCCACTTAAAAAAATATCTACCTCTCCATACTCCTTTAAATAAGGCAGCAGCTCCATAGCGCGGCTGATATGACCGTTACCGGTGGCCTGAATGGCGTAAAAAATCTTCATTACTGGTATTTGAAAGTGCGTGCAGATAAAAAGCGATTTCGCTGGTCATTACAGAGGCATTGGGCCGCTCTTTAACTGCGCGTTCTGTTTTCATTTCTTTTTCATTATAGGCGTATAAATGCCAGTCGTTATCATAATATTCCAGCGCAGTCAGGTGTTCCATCCAGTCACCGGAATTCAGGTAATCAACCTTTCCCTTTTCCGTAACCACTTCCTTTTTCTGAGGTTGGTGAATATGCCCACAGATCACCGTGTCAAACTTTTTTTCAATGGCCAGTGCTGCTATTTTATTTTCAAAAGCATCAATGTTTACGATTCGTTTGTTAAACTGCTCCATGACCTTTTTTGAAAGCGATAGCTTTTCCTTTCCAAAGAAATGAGAAACGGCATTGACCCATTTATTAAACCCCAACAGAATGGCGTAGCCATTGCTACCCAGCTTTCCCCAGAATTTTGCCTGCCGGGTTGTGGTATGATCAAATACATCTCCATGGAAGATCCATACTTTCCTGCCATTGATCTCAATAACAATTTTATCCGTGAGCAGAAAGCCCCCCACCTCCAGGTCTGAATACCGGCGCATACAGTCATCATGATTACCGGTTATATAAATAACCCTTGTGCCCCAGGTAAGCTTGCTGAAAATCTCCTTAATAGCGGCAATATGATCCGGCGGAAAATAACGCTTATTAAACTGCCACCCATCTATAATATCCCCGTTTAAGATTAATATGCGTGGGTCAATGCTTTTGAGGTAAGCAGTAAACTCCCTGGCGCGGCTGGCATAAGTGCCCAGGTGAAGATCTGATACAACAGCTATTTCAACACGGCGCTGAGACATTTAAAATGTGTTTATCAAAATTCCTAAATGAATGTTGCGCCCGTATTACCGGAATGTTATAATTATATTACCGATGGCCTCATGGAGGAATAAAAAATAATAAATTTAAAATAAGGAATGAGGAAGTGTTGATCTGTGAATGGGCAATAGAGAACAGCTTTTAGCATTCAGCATTGAGTGCCCTGCTACCTACTCGCTACTCGCTATTCTCTGCTTACTGTTCACCTTTCCGTGAAATCATACCTGCTTTTCGTATTTTGCAGCTCATGAAATACAAGCATCTTTTTTTTGACCTGGATCATACCCTGTGGGATTTTGATACGAATGCGAAGCTGACTTTACAGACGCTTTACAAAACACTTGACTTGGAAGAACGGGGAATAGATGATTTTGAACGTTTTTACCGTCAATACCTGCAGCATAATATGAAACTATGGGAGCGCTACCGCAATGGCTTTATAAAACAGGCGGAGCTGCGCGTTAAAAGAATGCAATTATCTCTGCTGGACTTTAAAATCGGCGATGAACAACTGGCACAGGAGATGAGCAGGCTCTTTCTGGAAATGCTTCCCACACGTAACACCCTGTTTCCTTATGCTAAGGAAATACTGGATTACCTTACCGCAAAAAATTACCAACTGCACCTGATCACCAACGGGTTTGAGGAAGTACAGCATCATAAGATCAGCCACTCAAAAATCAATCACTATTTTAATAAGGTGATCACTTCCGAGGGCTCCAACAGCCTGAAGCCGCACAAGGCAATTTTTGATTTTGCATTGAATGCAACCGGCGCTAAAAAAGAAGAAAGTATTATGCTGGGCGATGACCTGGAGGCGGATATTATTGGTGCTGCAAACGCCGGCCTGGACCAGGTTTATATTAACCATGTAAATAAAGCACCGGAGTTTAAGGCTACCTACACGGTATATTCTTTAAAGGAGCTGGAACATATTTTCTGATCCGGAAAGCCATAGGCCGCCTGCAGGGTAGCCTTGGTCAGGCCTGCTGTAACTGATAGATGGTGATCTCCGGCCGTACATTAAAACGCACCTGCCAGGTGAATCCCAGGGCGCGGTTAATATACATGGTGCGGCCGTCATCAAAATTAAACTTCCCGGATGTATAGCGTTTGTTCTTCACGGGCAGCAACGGTGGCGGCAAAAAAGGGGGCTTGCACTGACCGCCATGCGTATGCCCGCATAGGACCCAGCCATCGTAACCATTCCATACATCCAGATCCATTACATCCGGATTATGACATAAGACTACATTTGCCAAAGACGCATCCCATTGCTGCATCACCTTCTTAGGATGAAAATTAGTGCCCCATTTATCATCGATGCCTATAAAATTCAGGCCGGAGATCATTTGCTGCCCGTTTCGCAAAACCGGGATGTTTACCGTTCTTAAAACAGCCACAATCTGATTGGCCAGGGTGCTGTTCTTCCAGTGTTTCCCATAATCATGATTGCCCAGAATGGCTGTTGTTCCCAGGCTTCCCTTTGGAGCGTACCGGATCAGTTCGTTCAGCTGCGCCAATTGTCTTTCATCAGTATAAGTAATAAAATCACCTGTATAAGCCACAAAATCGGGCTTATATTCCATAGCTTTTATGAAAGATTCCTTAAGGTAAGTATCCCGTGACGTTTCACCGATATGAATATCACTGATCTGCATTAATGTTTTGCCTGCCAGAGTATCCGGCAGGTTTTTTATTTTCATGGGAACATGCGTAAACTCCAGCCAAAAGGGTTCTATCTGCCAGGTATACAAACCGGTTAGCACACCTGCACCACCTAAGATACCGGCGCTTTTTAAAAATTTCCTTCGGTTCATGTGGCGCAAAATTAGTCGCCATTATAACAACAATTGCAAACGGAATATTAAACTTTTCGCCCCGGCAGGTGTCAAACTACCTGTTTCATGAATATTTTAACAGAACAGGCAAAGGGTTTTCAGCAAAAACCCATCTAAAAGAATAGCAGATGCATTTATTTATTCAAATAAGATCGCTTTTTGTTGCGGGGTTTCTTATAGCCGTCAGCCAGGGCATCGCACAGGAGATCCCCTCAAGGCCCAATGATGGTATTCAGCGTAATAAGCCAGATCCGGACCGGTTAAAGATTTACCAGCAATTGCATCTTAGTTCCGAACAAAAGCAAAAATTGGTCAGTTTACAAAAACAGCAGCGGCTGCGTATAACAGACATACGCAACAATCAGCAATTGACTTCTGCTGAAAAAGAAGCAGCGCTGAAACAGGTTTTTAAAGAACAGGCAGCAAAAAGAAATGCGCTTCTGACACCGGAGCAACAAAAAATATGGAAAGAGCAGGTCCTGGGAAAAGCGGCCGGTAAAAACCGGGATGTGGTAACGGTTCATCAGAGAGATCCACATGCCGATAGCAGCCGTGATGTGAACGGCTTGCCTGATAAGACCCCATCTTTTTCCAAAAGCACATTGTCACTTACACAGGAGCAACAGCAAAAAATGGAGGCCCTGAACGCCCGTTTTAAAGAAAAAGCATCCTCTGTAAAAAAGAACCCTGCGCTCTCTGAAGATGAAAAAAAAGAGCAATTAGCCGCTTTGAAAAAAGAGCTGCATCAGCAACGCAAAGCGCTTTTAACACCCGAACAAAGGCAGCAACGGAGGAACCCGGACAGCCGGCAAACACAACCCCTTATTAATTAAATAATCCTTTAACTTAAAAGTAAAAAAATGAAAAAAACGTTTTTAATTGCAGCAATTGTAACCCTTTTTAGTGTTTCCGCCACTTACGCCCAGGACAGCGCTTCCGCGGGCAACGGGCATGGAAAAATGGGAAATCGTCGCGAAGCACTCTATAACGACCTGAACCTTACACAGGATCAAAAAGACAAACTGAAAGCGCTGGATGCAGACGGTTTTAAGCAAATGAAGGCAGTTCATGAAGACAATTCCCTTTCTGAAGACCAGAAAAAGGATAAAATGAAAGAGATCCGTATGGCACAAAAAGAAGCACGCGACAAAATACTGACCAAGGAGCAATCTGAAAAGCTGGATGCCAAAATGAAAGAAATGCGTGGTAGAAGAGGAGGTAATTCCGGTTCTTAAATACCTTTTTCTTATTAGTTAGTTTACCAGATAGATCAAAAGCCATCTTTATTAGGATGGCTTTTGATTTTAGGCGATATTTGCGCATTACTGTTGAAAAATAGAAATCATGAAAAAAGTTGATCCCCGTTTTGAAAAGTTTGCGCATAAAAAAAGCAATGCAGCAATAAAGGAAGCCTTTAAACAGGAAAAGCGCCAATACAAAAAGGAACGCGCTGCATATTTTGAGCAAAAAAAAGCAGCAGCGAGAATTGCTGCCGAAGCCCCAAAGATAGAGCGCAGGGCAGCAACCCAGACAGCTCAGATGCCGTTGAACAAATACCTGGCGCACAGCGGTCTCTGTTCCAGAAGAGATGCCGCGGAACTGGTTAAAGAAGGAAAAGTAAAAGTAAATGCGGTTGTGGTGTGGGACCCGGGCTATAAGGTGCAGCCCAATGATGTAGTTACGGCAAATGGTAAAAAAGTAACCCCGGAAAAGAACCTGGTCTATATCTTACTCAATAAACCCAAAGACTATATTACTACCACCGATGATCCTCAAAAACGGAAGACTGTACTGGATCTCATAAAAAATGCTACAAAAGAAAGAGTTTACCCTGTCGGCCGGCTGGACCGCAATACCTCCGGCGTTTTATTGATCACAAACGACGGAGAACTGGCACAGCAATTAACACACCCCAGCAATGAAATAAAAAAAGTGTATGCAGTTACATTAAATAAGCCGCTTGAAAAAAAAGACTTTGATAAAATAGTACAGGGTGTTGTGCTGGAAGACGGGCCGGCCCCGGTTGATGTACTGGCTTACGCTGATTCAAAAGATAAGACACAAGTCGGCATTGAGATCCATAGTGGCCGCAACCGCATTGTCCGGCGCATCTTTGAATCTCTTGGGTATGAAGTAAAGCACCTGGATCGTGTTATGTTCGGAGGGCTTACCAAAAAGAATATTGAAAGGGGAAAGTATCGTTTTCTTAAGGAAAAAGAAATCCGCAATCTTAAGTTTTTTGGAAAGGGAAAAAAATAAAAACGCGCCCGGTCATTATTGCTGTACCAATTATCATACAATTATAAGATAAAATGAAGCTGCAGGAGTTGATCCTTTTTGAAAACGATGATCTTATTGCCCTGAACAAACCTTCCGGCCTGCTTTCAATACCGGACAGGGAAGGGAAAGAACCATCCCTAAAATACCTGCTGCTGGAAAAATTCAATGAAATTTTTACGGTGCACCGTCTGGACCGGGAAACAAGCGGTCTGATCATCTTTGCAAAAAATGCAGAAGCGCATAAACATTTCAGCCTGCAATTTGAAGCAAGAAAAACAGTTAAGCTTTATAACGGGCTTGTAATGGGTGCTCCCGTGGAACAGGAAGGAAGCATTGATGCGCCTATTGCGGAAAATACAGTTAAACGCGGCACTATGCTGATCCACAAAAGAGGCAAACAGGCCTTAACGGATTTTAAAGTGCTGAAAAACTTTAAGATCTACAGCTGGATGCAATTCCGGATCCACACAGGGCGTACGCACCAGATCCGCGTACACGCAAAAGCAATAGGGCACCCGCTGGTTTGCGACGCCATCTATGGCGATGGCAGGCCCGTTTTTTTATCGTCCTTTAAAAGCAAATTCAACCTGTCAAAAAACGAACCGGAGGAACGGCCGCTTCTTAACCGCCTGGCACTGCATGCATCCCGGCTAAAGATCAATGACCTACAGGGCAATACAATAGAGCTGACCGCCCCATTGCATAAAGATCTGAAGGCCACCTTACAGCAGTTAGAAAAAAGAAGCCGCTAAAATTTACGGATTTAAAACAGCATCCTGTGAAATTCCATGAACCATCTGCTATGAACTATAGGCTACTTCCTATGAAAAATAGCAACAACCCCTTTATATAAAGACTTGACAGATCGGTACAATTTTTTTTCGGGAACAGCTAATTCACCATCAAATTTCTGACCCCGCCTTAAATAGTATTTTGAAAAAGTACCTGCAGTAAGGCCCCATTTTGAAATAAACGTATAATACCCTCCGTTCTTATTAACTCTCTTAACAGAAACGGAGCCAAAATGATACACCCGGCTCCGGGCAACTCCTTTAAAATAGCGAACGCCCGCTTTCCATAATTTCATTGAAAAGTCAGGATCGCTGTACATACCCGGAGAAAATTCTATGCTATATCCTCCAACAAGAGCCCAAAGGCTCTTATGAACCACATTGGGCGGCCAGGTAGCGCCCTGCCAGTCTTCCTTGGGTAGGCCGGCATATGATTTTAACAGTTTTTCTTCGTTAAAGCTTTTGATATCCTTTCCAAAATCTCCTTTAATGCTGCATCTGCTTTGGGGTACAGGCTCTATTGCTGTAGCTGAGATAAAAAAGAAATGATGACCAATACTATTGATTTCTTCCAGTAAATGTTTATCCCATTCCGGGCACACATACATGTCATCATTCATGTAAAGTATATAATTGGTGGTAGACATCTCAGCCATTATGTTAAGCGCATAACAGATGCCTATATTCTGAGAGGTATGGCTATAGCAGATACTGCTTTGTTCCTGAAGCCATTGGAGCGTGCCATCGCTCCCTTCATTTACATGAACAATGATCTGATGCGCATAGGTCGAATTTTTTCGAATACTTTCAATACACAATTTTAAAAATTCTAAATTATTCCATGAAGGGATTAATATGGAAAAGCATTCGTTTTTTTTATTTTCGCATTGATGATATTTTACATTCAGCCCCTCCGTCATGCAAATAAAGTTTGTAAAAAATTCAAATGATTTTTTTGCAGATTAAAAATTACTGATAACTATTTCAGAATACCTCATAATAGTAAGATGCCATACCCTGCATCACTGAAGGCACAAAATTATTAAAATATACAACAAGTATCTTTGTTAAATAATTGTCACCTATTTGATTATAAATAAACAACAAATAGTGTAAAATACATAAATTTTTGCCGGCATGGCAATATACGGCGGCAGGTATTTCCCTTGGTGTGTAAAATTTTTAATTGTAGGTTTGAGTTGAAAATTTCACATCGTTTTTTAAGTATGACCAATTTTATACCTATATTCCCGTTATCAATTGTTGTTTTCCCTGATGAGCAGGTCAATCTTCACATTTTTGAACCCCGGTATCAACAATTAATTACAGAATCTGTGGCGCTGAAAAAACCATTCGGCATTCCGGTGGTCATGGATAACAGGCTACAGGATTTCGGATTGCTGGTGTATGTGGAAGCAGTTGCCAAAACCTACGAAAACGGGGAAATGGATATTATAACAAGGGGTACTGATCTTTTTAAGATACTCGAGGTAATAAAAGATATTCCGGAAAAATTATATTCCGGTGCTATTGTTAATTATCCGGAAAACAACTTCCAGGGCAATCCCAGGGTAATGAAACAACTGATACAACAAATGCGGCAGTTACATAGCTATTTACAGGTCAAAAAAGATTTTAAAAAAGAAGATGAAGCGCTGAATGCATACGATATCGCACATCATTCCGGGCTGACCCTTTATGAGGAGTATGAACTGCTGCAATTAACGCATGAGCGCCAGCGCCAGGAGTACCTGAAACGCCACTTTGAAAGGACGCTGCCGGTTTTTGAAAAAATGAACCAGTTAAAGGCCAGAATTAATATGAATGGCCATTTTAAGAACCTGAACGGGTTTAATATAAAATAATTCTATAGTATTTGAAAAACAATCCGGCACTGACCCAAGACCGGAAACTTTGGTACACTTCATCTACTCGTTTTAAAAATTAACTTACTTTCACATCATGTCATCCACACTTTGTTTTGATTTTGGCAATACCCGGAAAAAAGTCGCCATCTTTGAAGGAAATGAAATTGTAAAAACGCTGGTGTTACAGGATGACACAAGCGGCACCATCCGGTCATTGATTGACACTTATAAGCCCAAAAAATCCATTCTTTCTTCTGTTATTCATCACAATCCGGAAATAGAAACAATCTTACAGGACCGAACCCGGTTCCATCTGCTTAGCTACCGCTCAAAATTGCCCATAACCACTCCTGTCGGAAAACCGGAAACAATTGGGGCCGATCGTCTGGCAATAGCCGCCGGCGGGGTACACTTTTATCCAGATAAAAACCTGCTGCTCATAGGGTTAGGAACCTGCATCACTACCAATTTCGTTAATAAATACAAAGAACTGATAGGCGGGTCTATTTCACCAGGGCTGGAAATGAGATTACGATCGTTACAATATTATACGGCTCAATTGCCCCTTATAACTCCCCAACCGGATGTTCCCTTAATGGGTTATGACACGGAAACCAATATTTTATCCGGTGTGATTCTGGGAATGGCTTATGAGCTTGACGGCTTTATAGCCGCTTATGAGGAAAAATTTGACAACTTTAACGTGGTATTAACCGGTGGCGATTTGCAACATTTGGCATCACACCTGAAAAGCAGGATATTTGCCGACCCTGAATTAATCTTTAAAGGCCTATATGCTATTAGTGAAGTTAACAATGCTTAGAAAATTGAACGTTGGCCCCGTGAAATATATTGCCCTGGCAATTTGTTTTACAGGTATAAACTTTTTATCCTATTCCCAGGATAATTCTCCCTATTCCAGGTATGCGCTTGGGGATGAAATATCCTCCTCCAGCGCTGCCGGCAGAGGCATGGGAGGTGTTTCTGCTGCCTACAGCAGCCCCGGCACAGTTAACTATGCCAATCCGGCCTCTTATTCTTTCTTTCAATCCATAACAGAAATGGGTACCAAAAAGCAGATACAGGGCCGTGTGGTTTTGGATATCGGTATAGAAGGGCAGGGCCGCACCATTATTGACAATACACAGCAGTCAAGATTTACATCTGCCAACCTGCTGTTCAACCGTGTTTCCGTTGGGCTGCCCCTCCGGCGTAACTGGGGGCTTGCTTTTGGCTTAAGGCCCCTGAACAGGATCAGCTATAATATTCAGCAGTCCGGTAAACTTTACGATGAAAATACCGGGAACTTTATAGATTCCGCAACAACTAATTTCCAGGGATATGGAGGTTTATACCTTGCATCGCTAGGAACAGGCTTTAAATTTAAAGTAGGAAAGGAGCAGTACATTGCGCTGGGGGTAAACGGAGGATATATGTTTGGCTCTCAGGACTTTACTACAACGCGATCCCTTTATAATGACTCTACGTATTATGCAACGGGCACCTGGGAAAGCAAAACCGGGCTGGGCAAGTTATATGCAGATGCCGGTATCCAGTACTATGGCAAGCTAAGCAACCGGTTATACCTGGGCCTGGGAGCCTACGGAAACTGGAAACAGACCATCAATACCTCGGCTGATATTACAACCAGCAGCGTTAATTATACTTCCGCCACACCCGATAGTTCCTATTCCAAAACAAATCAAAAAGGTAATATTGTGTACCCCACTAATGTTACTGCAGGGTTTGTGCTGCAAAAATACCAGACAGCAACGGAAGCCGGCTGGCTGTTCGGAGCAGATTTTACCTCAACCAACTGGCGGGAATTTACCGTTAACGGGATCCCGGATTCAGCAGTTACCAATAACTGGAAGTTAAAAGTGGGCGCAGAGTTTACTCCTGTTGGAAAAAAGAGCTATTTCAGTAATGTTTCTTACCGTCTTGGCTTTTATACCGGACCGGATTATATTAAATTTAATGGTAACCAGTTGCCCACTTATGGCATTACAGCAGGGTTAGGGCTTCCGCTTGCCAATCATAACCAAATGGCAGCAGGCCAGCTCTCTATCATTAACCTGGCATTTGAGTATTTTAAACGCGGCAATAATAAAAACCCGTTGCAGGAAAATGCCTATCGGGTTACGGTTGGTTTCTCCTTAACAGATCTCTGGTTTGGGAAAAGAAGAAGCATGTAACACCTTATAAATTCTTTCTGATTCTTTACCATTATCTTCGCGAAACGAAGAACTGAAGGTGCTCAAAGCCGGTTGCACATATTTTTTTGCAGTAAGCGCTGCGCTTATTCTTTCTTCCTGCGAAAACTCACAGGAAGAGATCAATGCATTGAATAAAAAAGTATCCATGACAGACAGGGCCGTTAAAGTGGAAGGCTATCTTTCCCAGGGCGGTAAAATAAAGGCCCGGCTAACAGCGCCCGTAATGCTCAGAGTTCAGGCAGATACCCTGTATACAGAATTTCCCAAAACCCTTCACGTAGACTTCTATAATGACAGTGCAAAGGTGGACAGCAAGCTGGACAGCAAATATGGGAAATACATGGAATCTTTAAATATGATCTACCTGCGCGACAGTGTGCGGGTCATTTCCATAAAAGGAGATACCCTGTATTGCCAGGATCTCTGGTGGGACCAGAACAAACAACTTTTTTATACCGATAAGCCGGCAAAATACAATTCACAGGCCCAGCATTTACAGGGCGATCAGGGCCTGGAAGCAACTCAGGATCTTAAGAATGTAAAATTCAAAAGCGGGCACGGGCAGGTACAGCCCGGCCAAAATGACCTGCCCGGGCAGGGAGAAGGTACCGGCCAGGCAGACAGTTCCGGTCATAAAGGACCAGCCACTCCAATGACACCACCTGTTAAGGATAGCACCCCAGCCGCACCGGCTCAGCGTCCTGCAAAATAAATGTTGCCGATTTTGTAACTTCCCCTTATGATCTTCAACAACAAAACCGCCGTTATCTCCGGTGCCACCAGGGGCATTGGAAAAGCAATCGCCCTGAAGCTGGCCCGGGAGGGCGCCAATATTGCTATTGCCGCAAAATCAACTGTAGAAACCGAAAAGCTGGGCGGCACTATTTACTCCGCTGCCAAGGAAATAGAAGCCGCGGGGGGAAAGGCGCTCCCCGTGGCCTGTGATGTGCGGGATGAAGAGCAGGTGAAAAATGTTATCGCAGCAACAGCAGAAGCATTCGGTGGAATTGATATCATTGTTAATAATGCATCCGCCATTTCTTTAACAGATACGGCCTCCACACCCCTAAAGCGGTATAACCTGATGCAGGAGGTAAATGTACGGGGCAGCTTTTTGATGGTGCAAGCGGCACTGCCGTATTTAAAAAAATCAGCAACTGCACATATTTTAACGCTATCCCCTCCCATAAACTTAAATGCAAAATGGCTGGGGCCGCATGTGGCCTATACTATTTCAAAATACAATATGAGCCTGCTTACTCTGGGATGGGCTGCAGAATTTAAAGAGGTTCCTATAGCAGCCAATTCCTTATGGCCCAGAACCACTATTGATACAGCCGCGGTCCGCAATCTTTTAGGCGGGCAGGCATTGGCCAACAGAAGCCGTTCACCACAAATTGTTGCAGATGCTGCCTTTTATATTTTACAGAAAGATCCGCGTGCCTGTACCGGAAACTGTTTTACAGATGAAGAAGTGCTCCTGGCAGAAGGAATTACAGATTTCAGTCAGTATGCCATAATGCCCGGTCAGGAACTGTATACCGACCTTTTCCTGGATCAATAGCCGCTTTTGCGTTTTTTTAAGATTCCACCCCGGTTTCTGCAAAAGAAACCGTAAAACCGTACCCGGAATTTCATTCCTGCACAGTGTTTGTACCAACAGGTGCATAGCTATCATTTTAAGGATAAGATCACACTTAAAAAAACTCATTATGGATAAAAGAGAAAAATTAGCGGTAATGGACAAGATTTTAAGGGAGCTGGACGATCTTAAAAACAGCGAAACATCCGTGTTAAAGAAAATTGCACAGATTGAAACAGAAAATATTAACCTGGGTGTAGGGCTGTTGGATAAAACGCTCCCGGATGTTCATGAAAATGTAGACAAGGCTATTGAAGAAATCGACCAGATCATCAGCAAGTTTACAGAACATCGTAACAAATTCTCAAAAGACAATAAGCTGGAAGAGTCCGAAGAAGCGCCTAAAGTATAGTTTTTTAAAGTTCGCAGAGTTGATCTGACATCAAAGCTGCAGCAAGCAATTGCTGCGGCTTTTTAATTTTCAGATTGCAGTCCCAGCTCGGCAATATTCTGCTGGGCTTCTTCGTGCAGGTAATCTTTTCGCTTCAGCTCAAAGTTACGGCCCAGATATAACCGGCGTACCTGCTCATTGGCAGCCAGCTCTTCAGCAGTGCCTTTCTCAAAAATCTTTCCGTCAATCAGCAGGTAAGCACGGTCGCAGATAGACAGGGTTTCATTTACGTTATGGTCTGTAATAAGGATTCCTATATTTTTATACTTTAACCGGGCTACAATGCTCTGAATATCTTCCACTGCAATCGGGTCAATACCCGCAAAAGGCTCATCCAGCAAAATAAATTTGGGGTCCACGGCCAGCGCCCGGGCAATTTCCGTTCTGCGCCGCTCCCCGCCGCTCAATACATCCCCGTTACTTTTGCGTACATGCCCCAGGCGAAATTCAGCCAGCAGGGATTCCAGTTTTTCCTTTTGCTGTTCTTTTGGTAACCGGGTCATTTCCAGCACAGCAGCAATATTGTCTTCCACGCTTAATTTCCTGAAAACCGACGCTTCCTGTGGCAAATAACCAATGCCCATCTGCGCCCGTTTATACATAGGCAGCCTGGTAATATCCTCATCATTCAGAAATACATGCCCTTCATCCGGCTTTATAAGCCCCACCACCTGGTAGAAGGAGGTGGTCTTACCAGCACCATTGGGGCCCAGCAAGCCTACAATCTCTCCCTGGTTCACTTCAAAAGAAACATGGTTTACCACTGTACGCTCGCCATAGCGCTTTACCAGGTCCCGGGTATATATTTTCATCAGCATTACAGCAAAAATAAGAAAGCTTCCATACATTAGGGATCCGTTTTCAGTCTTCCGTCTTCAACGCACAGGATTTTTGCTTTTTTTAACTCAAAAACTGATAGCCGGTATCTGATAACCCACAACTGCAAAAACTCCCCTCTTTCCATTAGTTTTGCAGCCTATGAAGGTGATCGACCATATTAATAATGCAAAAGAGACACTGATCTCTTTTGAAATTCTTCCGCCATTAAAAGGAAAAGGCATACAGGCGTTGTATGATCATCTGGATCCCTTAATGGAGTTCAAGCCTGCTTTTATCAATGTTACTTATCACAGAAGCGAGCACATTTTTAAGAAAAATCCGGATGGCAGCTTTAAAAAAGTAGAAATCCGCAAAAGGCCAGGCACAGAAAGCATCTGCGCTGCTATTATGAACAAGTATAATGTAGACACGGTGCCCCACCTTATCTGCGGTGGCTTCAGTGTTAATGAAACGGAAGATGCCCTTATTAACCTGAACTACCTGGGCATTGACAATGTGCTGGTACTGCGTGGCGACGCGGCTAAAAGTGAAACTGCTTTTATTCCCCAGCCGGACGGGCATAAATATGCTTCCGAACTTTTAAAGCAGGTTGTAAACTTAAATAATGGCATTTACCAGGAAGAAGACCTGAAGAATACGCAAAAAACCAATTTCTGCATAGGTGTTGCGGGTTATCCCGAAAAGCATTTTGAAGCGCCTAATATGGATACCGACCTGGCCTATCTGAAACAAAAAGTGGATGGCGGGGCCGATTATATCGTAACACAGATGTTTTTTGACAATGCCAAATATTATGCATTTGTAGCTGCCTGCCGCAAAGCAGGCATCAATGTGCCCATTATACCCGGATTAAAACCGATCTACTCCCTGAAACAGATGAATGTGCTGCCCAAGACCTTTCATATTGACCTGCCAACAGAGCTTTCAAAAGAAATAATGCAATGCAAAACCAACGAAGCCGTTGAAAAAGTAGGAGAGGAATGGTTATTAATGCAATCAAAGGACTTAAAGAAGAACGGCGTGCAGGTTTTGCACTATTATACGCTGGGAAAGCCACAGATTGTAAGCAACGTAGTAAAGCAGTTGTAGTGCTCTATCCTGGTTTTCAGGAAACAGCAAATACGCATTTATTGAATCGCCCAAATGATATTCATTACACAACTCATTTACATCAAAGAAGGAAGCGAAGCCGTATTTAACTCATTTGAACAACTGGCGCTTCCACTGATAAAAAAATACCGGGGCCGGCTTTTATTCCGCTTACGCCCCGAAAGAGCTGCTTATATTGAGATCAATACGGAACCGCCTTATGAGATCCACCTGGTTTCTTTCGAAACCGAAGGGGATTTCCGGCAATTCCTGAATGATGAGGAACGGAAACAATTTTTATATTTAAAGGAACAATCTATCCGGTCGTCTGTTCTCCTTCAGGGAAAACAATTATAAAATGGCTCGTAAAAAGAGAAAAAATATCGTTCTTGAAAACATCCTTATAGAGGACTATGCCGCTGAAGGGAGATCCATTGCCCATGCAAACGGCAAGGTGATTTTTGTAGAGCAGGCTGTGCCCGGAGATGTGGTTGATATCCGGCTGGGCAAAAACAAAAAAGACTGGGCAGAGGGTGCTCCTGTTATTTTTAAATCCTATTCCAAAGAACGGGTAGATCCGTTTTGCGCACATTTTGGCGTGTGCGGTGGCTGCCAGTGGCAGATGCTGCCCTATGAACAGCAATTACACTACAAGCAACAGCAGGTGAAAGACCAGTTGCAGCGGATAGGAAAGATTCCGCTGCCGGAGATCCGGCCCATATTGGGCGCATCCCAAACAAAATGGTACCGCAATAAGATCGAGTACACTTTTGGAACAGAGCTGTTCCTGCCCAAAGAGCAGTTCAATGCCCTTAAAGAAGCAGGCACCAATCCGCATGAATACGGAAAGCAGGGCGTTGCCGGCTTTCACGCCAGGGGTTTCTGGGATAAGATTGTAGACCTGCAAACCTGCTACCTGCAGGCAGCGCCGACCAATGCCATTCGCCTGGCCGTAAAGGACTTTGCAAAAGCCCATAATTACAGCTTCTATGATCTCCGCCGGCACAGTGGTTTTTTGCGTACAATGCAGATCCGCCTTTGTGAAACCGGTGAACTGATGGTAAACCTGGTAATGGGGGAGGATGACGAAGAAAAAAGAACACCCCTCCTCAATGAACTTGCTGAAAAATTTCCGCAGATCACCACCCTCTTATATACCATTAATACCAAAAGGAATGACAGCCTGCATGATCTGGAGCCTGTTGTCTATAAAGGAAAAGGATACGTGATAGAAAAACTGGAAGAATACCAGTTCAAGATCGGGCCCCAATCGTTCTTCCAGACCAATACCCTGCAGGCTGTGGAGCTATACCGCATTGCAAGGGACTTTGCAGAACTGACCGGCAATGAAACCCTGTATGATCTGTATTGCGGAACCGGAAGCATCGGAATTTTTTGCAGTAAAAAAGCCGCAAAGGTGATTGGAGTGGAGCTGATTGACGCAGCAATTGAAGATGCAAAAGAAAATGCGGCACTGAACGGATTGGAGAAGACCCGTTTTTATGCAGGCGATGTAATTGATATTTGTACAGATAGTTTTTTTGAACAACATGGGCGGCCTGACGTTATAGTCACTGATCCCCCAAGGGCCGGAATGCATGAAAAGCTGGTAAACAAAATTAATGAAATGGCTGCACCTACTGTTGTTTATGTAAGCTGCAACCCGGCTACACAGGCCCGGGACCTGGCACTGCTCAACGGGAAATACGAAGTAACAAAAGTACAGCCGGTGGATATGTTTCCCCATACCCTGCACATCGAAAATGTAGTGCAACTAAAACTCCGTACCTGAGCCAATACCAGGTAAAGAATTATATAAACTTAAAAACATTCATGAATCAATATTATACAAGACCCCCTGAAAAGTTTCCTCCCGCAATACGGGCTTTAATTGCAACCAATGTGGTGGTATGGCTGGCGCAGCTGATCTATGACCGGCGGCTTCCCCGCGTTCCTGTAGGAGATGAAACAGCAGGTTTTCTTACCGCAAAGCTGGCCCTTTACCCCATTGGAGAAGGTTTTCAGCCATATCAGCTGATTACGCATATGTTTGCGCATGCCGCAGAAGGGCCGCAGATGTATTTTCATATTCTCTTTAATATGTTTACTTTGTGGATGTTTGGCCGTATTCTTGAAAATGTTTGGGGCAGCAGGCGGTTTCTTATTTTTTATATGATCTGCGGGCTCGGGGCAGCGGCTTTGCACTTGGTATCCGAGTATTTTTTACCTGGCGGTATTGCGCTTGGTGCTTCCGGGGCCGTATTTGGTGTTTTGGTGGCTTTTGCAATGACCTTTCCCAATACAGAGCTTTATATTATGTTCATTCCCATTCCTATAAAGGCTAAATGGGCCATTACCGGGCTGATTGCATTAGACCTTTTCTTTGGCCTTTACCAGGCCTCGGGAGACGGTATCGCGCATTATGCGCATCTGGGCGGTGCCATAACCGGTTTTATCCTTCTGAAAATCTGGAATAAAACAAACAGGAAAACTTTATATTAGAGTTTATATTGCAGAAACAATTCAACTTTTGACCTTTTAATTTTGTTGGTAGTTAGTTATGGGTATTTCTGACAGAAATTATGATAGCAGGTTGTCTTTTGGAACCCGTGTGAACCCGCTGGTGATACTGATAGCAATGAGTATGATCACTTTTGTAGTGCTTGCTTTTTTTAAGGCACTCACCTACCTGCGGTTCCCGGAAGGCGGGGCGGTAATGGGCTATTTTGATGATCATATTCTCAGTACCATAGCCTTATCGCCCAAACTGGGAACTGCCCTTTCAAAAATCTGGACCTTTCTGACCTACTCTTTTGTACAGATAAACGTTTGGGAACTGATCGCCAACATGCTTTGGCTCTGGTGCTTTGGGTACATCTTTATTGATATTACCGGCAACAGAAAGCTGGTTCCGTTATTCTTATATGCAACCGTTCTTTCCGGCCTTGTATATGTACTGGTTTCCAAAACAATGCACCCGGAAACCCATGCACTGCCTTATTTCTGCGGTTCAGGCGCCTGTATATTGGCCATTGCGGTGGCTGCTACAACCATAGCGCCCAATTATAAACTGTTTCCCTTCCTAAATGGTGGCGTGTCCCTTTGGATCATCACCCTTATTTATGCCGTAATTGATTTTGCAACTACCCCTGCCGGGGTACCGGCGCTTTATTTTTCGCAGATCACGGCAGCGCTCACAGGGTTTCTCTTTATCTTCCTGTTGAGAAAGGGATATGACGGAAGTGAGTGGATGAACAACCTGTATGATTGGTTTATCAACCTGTTTAATCCCGAAAAGCACCTGGCACGAAAAAGGATAAAAGACACTTATTTCTATAAGGCAAGCGGAAGCCCCTTTGCCAAAAGAGCCAAATTAACCCAGCAACGCCTGGACGCGATCCTGGACAAAATGAATCAGGGTGGTGGTTATGAAACACTTACGCAGGAGGAAAAGGACCTGCTGAACCGCGCCAGCCAGGAGGATTTTAAAGGCAACTAAGTCATTTTCCGGCACGTCTTTACATTACTTTATTTATACTTAGCTATCTTTCATGCTGAAAGATCTTGGTCATGAGTGTTTTTACAAAAATCAGCAATAAGGTTTTACTGATCACCAATATACTGGTGGTTTTCTTTTTCCTGTTGGCCTGTATTGCTGCTTACGTAAACCCCGCTGACTGGCCCATCCTTTATATTTTTAGTCTCATGTTCCCGTTTTTGCTGTTGTTTGTATTGCTTTTCCTGGTATGGTGGCTGTTTGTTAATCGTAAATGGGCACTGGTATCGGGCATAGCCATTTTAGTAGGCGGGGGAGCGATAACCAATTTTTTTGCATTCAACCCCAAAAGACCCTTCCGGCAGGAAAAAAAAGCGGGGCATATACGGGTGGTAACCTGGAATGTGGCGCGCTTTGTGGAAATGGTTATTAATAATAATAAAGGCAGCCAAACACGGTATAAGATGCTGCAGCAGATCAATGCAGCCAATGCAGACCTGCTGTGCTTCCAGGAATTCAGCTCCTCTATTAACCCGGACTGGTATAATAATATTGTTGCCATCAGCAAAGGGCTGGGATACCCTTATTTCTACTATTCACACGACTGGGATGGAGACCGTCTTTTTAACGGCAGCATCATCTTCAGCCGTTTTCCCATTGTAGATACCGGCATTGTCCGCTACCCGCGGCCTACATTGCCGGAAGCGCTGTTATTTGTAGATATAAAAAAAGATAACCGGCTTTTCAGGGTGTATACCACGCATCTTCAATCTAACCAGTTCCGCAAAGAGGATATTTCAAAGATCGAAGAACTGAAAAAAGCCAAGGGGGATATATTCAGTAATGCTTTTTATATTTTCACGAAACTACGTACTGCCATACGGCACAGAAGCATTGAAGCAGATATGATCAGCGATATTCTCAAGAACAGCCCCAGCCCGACCCTGTTCTGCGGAGATCTGAATGATGTACCCAACTCCTACACGTATCATACCATCCGGGGCAACATGCAGGATGCTTACCTGAAAAAAGGATTTGGCATCGGAAGGACCTATAATTCGCTTTCGCCTACATTACGCATCGATTATATTTTTACGGATGACCATTTTAAAATAGATCAGATCAAACGAATTACCACCAATTATTCTGATCATTATATGATGGTTTGCGATCTTGAGCTGGTACCGGTGCAATAACCGTGTCCGGCACGCTTTCAATATATACCCCTTATAAACAGTTGGCTTTATTAGGATGTGTTCGTTTTCTTTTTCTGCTGCTCAGGCCGTCTTAATGCCTGTCTCCACTTATTTATCTATTATATTTGTATTCTTACAAAAATGGTATGAGTGAGCTAAAGCTTTATAATTCTTATTCCCGACAGAAAGAAGTATTTGAACCCATAACGCCTGGCTATGTAGGAATGTATGTATGCGGCCCTACAGTAAGCGGAGAAAGTCACCTGGGGCATGCCCGCCCCTATATTACCTTTGACGTGGTGTACCGCTACCTGCAATACCTGGGATATAAGGTGCGCTATGTAAGGAATATTACGGATGCAGGGCATTTTGAAGAAGAGGGCCGCGAAGCGGAGGACAAGATCTCAAACAAAGCGGTCCTGGAAAAGCTGGAACCGATGGAACTGGTGCAGAAATACACCAACCTGTTTCACTGGGCCATGAACCAGTTCAACACACTTTCGCCTTCTATTGAACCAACGGCCACGGGGCATATTGTAGAACAGATTGAGATGATCAAAAAGATCATTGCAGACGGGTATGCTTATGAAACCAATGGTTCCGTTTATTTTGACGTAAAAAAATATGCAGCAGGGCACGATTATGGTAAGCTGAGCGGCAGGAAAATAGAAGACCTTTTAGAAACAACAAGAGAGCTGGAAGGACAGGAAGAAAAAAAGGATGCAGCGGATTTTGCGTTGTGGAAAGCAGCGCCGCCCAAGCACATTATGCGCTGGCAAAGCCCCTGGGGCGAGGGCTTTCCGGGCTGGCATATTGAGTGCTCTGCCATGGCTACAAAATATTTAGGCGCTCGTTTTGATATCCACGGGGGCGGGATGGATCTGCAGTTCCCGCACCATGAAAGTGAAATAGCCCAAAGTACGATCTGCAATCATACGGCCCCGGTAAAATACTGGATGCACAACAACATGATCACCATCAACGGCCGTAAAATGGGCAAAAGCTACAACAACGTTATTAAATTAACGGAGTTGTTCAGCGGTGATCATCCCTTGCTGAGCCAGGCCTATCACCCCATGGTGGTACGCTTCTTTATTTTACAAAGCCATTACCGCAGTACCCTTGATTTTAGCAATGAAGCGCTGCAGGCATCGGAAAAAGGGCTAAAACGTCTTTGGGAAGCTTATGAAAACCTGATCCGGTTAAAGGAAAGAGACAGCGAGCTTTCTGCAACAGCCGCAGATGCAGAACTGGATGCGCGTGTAAAAAAAGGAGTAGAGGCATTTGACGAGTTTATGAATGATGATTTTAACACCGCCAAGGTACTGGCCAATATGTTTGAACTGGTACCCGTTATCAACAGCATAAAAGATAAGACCATTCCGTTGAATCATCTTTCAAAAGCAACATTCGATCTCCTGCAAAAACAATTTCATACCTATCTGGAAACCATTATGGGCCTCACGTCCGTATCTGAAGCCGATAATAAAAAGCTGAACGATGTAATGCAGTTGCTGATTGAAATACGGAAAGAAGCGCGCAGCCGGAAAGATTTTGTTACTTCTGATAAAATCCGCAACCAGCTGGCAAATATCGGTATCCTTTTAAAAGATGAAAAGGACGGAGCCGCAAGCTGGAGCGTTGAGTAAAGACCTATAAGGTTTTGAAAAACTTATAGGCCTACACAATTACTTTAGCTTCATTTGAGCAAAATAAGGATGCTCGGGGTTTACGATCAATTCCCTCCGGTAAGGATGTATCAATACATCCATATCTTCTAAAGGAATAGCGCCAAGCAATAATTCGCTATCGCCAGGCAGAACCATAGCATCCACCACGCAACGCCTGTTTTTAAACCGGACTTCAATAGGTCCGGCTATATCGTATTCTACAATACTACCATCGGCTAATTGCCTTTTTCTTTTTTCAACAATGTTTAATTTCAGTTGTTCCTGTATATTTTCATTGATGCACATATACACACTTCCGGTATCTACCAACATATTTACCGTAATGCGTTTGATTTCTTCTTCACCAATAATATGCCGCCGTGCTAATGCCAGGTCATCTCCATTAATCAGCTCTATTTCTGCATAGATTACGCCCATCCTTCTTTTATTTTTAAATTTACCCATTTTTTATACATGATCAGCGCAAAAAAAAGGGTTAGTTTTGCCGCCAATTAGTCGTTATCAGTAAAAAGGGGAATACGAACTGAAGTATTGAGCAGGAATAAAATTTAGATTGATTCTGAGGTTCTAAAATATTATATGAAGTGTTTATATTTTTTCTTTTTTTGTTGAGCAGTTACGCTGCAAATGCTCAGGTTCGTTCAAAGCAATATTTGAAGGCTGCGTTGGATACCATGAAAATACATTCTGTTAATCGCGATAAAATAGACTGGACACCCATATATAAATCCGCTTTTGATAGTCTTACAGATAACGCCAAAGGATTTAAATATGATGTAAGAGTGGAAAGCGGGGATCTTTCTGATTATATAGAGGCAATAAAAAAGCAAAACCAATAAGGTATACCTGGCAAAAATCATGTACAAACTTTGGGCAAGCATAAAAAAGGATGGCCTTATTCTGATAAGGGATAAAGTGGGACTGGCCCTTATGTTCCTGATGCCCATTGTCCTTGCTATCATCATCGCCTCCGTGCAAAACAGCACTTATGAGCTGGTCAATGACAAAAAAGTACCTTTACTGCTTTTAAACCGGGACACCGGCGAAGCTTCCAGGGAGTTGATTACATCCATGGAAAAAGGAGGAGTATTTGCATTGAAAAAAGTGCCTGCCAATGCCTCAGTGGATATTATAAAAAAGCGGATGGAAGATAAAGAAGCCCTGCTGGGAATGGTCATTCCTTCCAACTATACACAGGATGTACTGGCAAAGGCGGAACACGTTTCGGGCGAAGCACTGAAAACCATCGCCATTGCGGATAGCAGTAGCGATGCTGCAAAAATTAAAGCCAGCGCTATTACCTTATACTACCATCCGGTGCTGCAAAAGTCTTTCCGGCAGGGGATTGATGGTGCCCTCAACAGCGTATTACAGGTGGTGCAAAGCAAATATATTGTCAGGGCCCTGTACAGCAGTATTAATAATGAACCGGAGATACCGCAATCGCTGGAACAGCAGATCCTTACCAATGAAACCCCGGTAAACCAGATCCCTGTTTCAAAAGATCATACCCTCCCGGTTCCCAATGCCACGCAGCACAATATTCCTGCATGGACCCTTTTTGCCATGTTCTTTATTGTTATTTCGCTTGGAAGCAGCCTGGTGCGTGAAAAAACCAGCGGCAGCTTCCTGCGCTTAAAAACAATGCCCACCTCCCTGTCCATCTCCATCCTCTCTAAACAGGTTACCTATGTGCTTATTACCATGCTACAGGCGGCAGTTATCTTTAACCTGGGCCGGTGGCTGTTTCCCGTCATCGGGTTACCGGCATTAAATATTCCTTCAGACAAGTTGGGGCTACTGCTGGTAACATTCCTTTGTGGCTGGTGCGCCACCAGTTTTGCCATTTGCATCGGCACCTTTGCCAATACACAGGAACAAAGTAACGGCATTGGCGCCATCAGCATTGTTTTGTTTGCCGCCATTGGCGGACTGCTGGTTCCGGCATTTGCCATGCCGGCCTCTTTCCAGGGGATAATGCGTATTTCACCACTTTACTGGTGCCTGGAAGCCTTCTATGGACTGTTTCTTGAAGGCGGCGGGCTAAGAGACATTTTTCAAAGCCTGGTGCCCATTCTTATCATTATCATCCTTTTGCAATTAGCTGCCTGGCTGGGTATGAAAAAGAAAGGGTTGATCTGAGCTTAAGCAAATAAATCGATCATTAACCCTTTTTGCTGATTGCCCCTGAAATTGCAAATCCTCTTTCAAAACCAGAACACATTAAGGGCCTATCTTATCTTTAATGTTGAGCATTATTTATTTAAAATAAAACGATAAATATTTTTTGTTTTATTTTAAGACTGATATATATTTGAGGCACCAAAAAGTTCATTAAATATGCTCCCCAAATTTAAAATTACCGGCAGCACCCTTATCGCAATGGGTTTTCTTTGTGCAGCTTTTATTGTTAACCTGGTGATCCTGATTACGAACTCGCTTTCTTCTAATATTGTGTCGATACAGGAGTACCGTAACCAGGTATTACCTGTTAATATATTGGAGTTTGTAAAATCTGCCCTTTTGCTGGTCATGGGGTACCTGTTGTTTCGCATTATCAGAAATGTAATGAGCCGGGTAAAATGGAACAGGAGTTATTACAAAAAAATCAAGCTGATCGGCTGGCTGAATGTACTGGTATTATTGATTGACGCTGCTATCACAACCTGGAAAGAATCCCTGTTTTCAAAACAGGAAGCCATAACAAACCACCTGGCTGATCATAACCTGTATCAGAATGCACTGCTGACCGCGCTTTTCAATGCTCCTTTATCCTGGTTCCTCATTCTCTGCATTTTCCTGATTGCAGATGTACTACAATATACCAGTACTATAAAAATGGAAAACGATTCCATTATTTAAATTTTTCAAGTCAAACTGATCAGTCATGGAATCCATATTAAAAAAAAGCAAATACGCGCTCTATCTTATTGTCTTCATCGGGATCGTGCTGCTAATAAAGTTCGCCTTTATTATCTGCGACCTGGTGGTTTTAAAAACGCCCATCTTTTATACAACCACACCATGTACGGATTTACGGAGGGCTGTATTGATAACCGCATTAGTTTCATCACTCATAAACGGGTTGGCAAGTATGCGGCTTTTCAGCGTATTGAACGCTATCATCCAATCTGCTAAATGGTCCCGGAATTCCTCAAAATCCATTCGGTGGATTGCTTTTTTATTAGTAGTTGGAACCTATTGCTCTTCATTAGCTGCATATACCGGAAATACCTACCTCGTTAACAAAATAGCGGTATGTCCTCCATTCATAAATATTTTATTTTCATCATACGCCAATGGGTATGCATTGGGGAAAGCCCTTTTTATCCAGGGACCTTTGATCGGCTGTCTGTTTTTTGTATCCTTATTTCTTGAATATGTGTATTCCATCAAAAAAGAAAACGAATTCTTTATTTAACCATGCCCATTATTATTAACCTGGATGTGATGCTGGCCAAGCGCAAAATGTCTTTAACCGAACTATCGGAAAAAGTGGGCATTACTATTGTAAATCTTTCCATATTAAAAACCGGTAAAGCAAAAGGTGTTCGTTTTGATACCTTAGAGGCCATCTGCAAGGCACTTGACTGTAAACCAGGAGATATTATTGACATAGCATCCAAATAATAACATCATGAAACATATAATTGCCACACTAATTGGTGCTCTAAGCATTGCTACCGCTTTTTCGCAGATTGAGAACCCCGGTTTTGAAACGGTATCTGATGGCCATCCACAGAACTGGAATATTAAAAAAGTTGACGGATATACCATTAAAGTTACATCGGCAGAAAAACACAATGGGAACCATTCGTTATACATTTCAAACACAACAAATAACGATGTAAAGACATTTCAATCCTTTTCACAAAAAATTGCCGTCTCTATAGACACCATCGATAAAATATCGTTGAATGTATTTGTAAAATTAAAAGATGTAAAAAACAATGTTGCGCTGTGGTGTCAGCTCTGGGATAGTGCCGGAAAACAGATCGGTTTTTACAACAGTAATCAAAATGCTGTTTTAAACGGAACCAATGACTGGCAGGCATTGAAGCTGAAAATGACAGTAAGCAGCCAGGTGAAGACTTTATTTTTTGGAGCTTATCTAATGGGATCCGGAGCGGTTTGGTTTGATGATTTTACAACTGAAAAAAATACGCTGTCAAACACTCCTCCTTCGGCAGAGGCAGCACTTTATTCCAAAAAATTTACAGAGATTGTTGAACAAAATTCTCTATTTACCGACTCCTTAAACTGGAGCGGTATAAAACCTTCTATGCAAAAGCTGCTGGCTGGTGCAGTTACAATTGAAGACACCAGGGACGCTACGAACTATTTGTTAAGCGAACTTAGAGCGGCCGGCGATAATCACTCGTTCTTTACTAATAAAAAAGTAGCCAATGACTATAAGAAAGGTAATTTTGTGGCCGATGTTCCTAAAAGTGCCCTAATTGATGATCGGATCGGCTATATTTATGTACCCACATTTGGAACTGTCAACAATAAGGTTGGTCAGAATTTTTCAGATACAATAAGAACGCTTATAAAAACGATCGATAATCACCACAAAATAGAAGGCTGGATCATTGATCTACGCAAAAACGGTGGTGGTAATATGTGGCCCATGCTTTCAGGATTAAAGACCTTTGTAGGAAAAGGTACCCCTGGCTATTTTATTAAAGGAAAGTATAAAACAGCCTGGCGAATTGGAGGTCCCTCAATGCGCTTAAAAAACAAGATCCATAAGATTGCTGTCTTATTGGGCCCATCCACAGCAAGTAGTGGAGAAATGACCGCCGTTGCTTTTATCGGGAAACCAAATGTTAAAACCTTTGGGCAACCCTCAGCCGGTTATACCACGGCAAATAGTATTTTTTACCTGCCAGACGGGGCCATGATCGCCTTAGCAACTACTACGGTTGCAGACAGAACAGAAAAAGTATATTATGGAAAACTGATTCCTGATATTTTGGTTGAGCCGAATGCTGGTAAAGACGCGGACATTGAAGCCGCATCTAATTGGATTCTTGCAAAATAAATAACTACTTTCGTCAAAATTGTCCAGTATCAAACAACAAACGCCAAATATATTAGTTACCGGTGGTACCGGCCTTTTGGGAGCCTATATCCTCAAAGAGCTGGTGCAGCAGGGTCTTTCTGTAAGGGCAATAAAAAGAAGCCATTCCATCCTTCCGCGTTTTATTGATCCGCAGATCCTCAATAAAGTGGAATGGGTTGAAGGTGATATTTTGGATGTAACAGCCCTTGAGGAAGCAATGCAGGGCATTGATACCATTATTCACAGTGCCGCAGTGGTGTCGTTTTCAAAAAAGGATCGCCGCCGTATGTATAAGGTAAATGTTGAGGGTACAGCCAACGTGGTGAATATGGCCCTGCAGACGGATGTAAGGCGACTTGTCTATATAAGCTCTGTTGCTGCCCTGGGGCGCAGGAAAGACAGCCGGACGGTAAATGAAACAGCCAGATGGGAAGAAGGCAGTAATAATACCCATTATGCCATCAGCAAATTTAACGCGGAGCTGGAGGCCTGGCGGGGCTTTGCCGAAGGGCTGGAAGGAGCCGTGCTGAACCCGGCCACCATTCTGGGCTACGGGAACTGGGAAGAAGGCAGTTGCGCTATTTTCAAAAACGTTTACAAAGAATTTGACTGGTATACCAATGGCGTTAACGGGTTTGCAGACGTGGAAGATGTTGCCCGGGCAGCAGTAATGCTGGCGCAGTCTGCTATTACGGAAGAGCGCTTTATTGTATGCAATGACAACTGGTCGTTTCGTAAACTGCTCAACACCATTGCCGATGGTTTCGGCAAAAAACGTCCGTCAAAAGAAGCCACGCCCTTTCTGTCTTCCATTGCCTGGCGGATAGAATGGCTGAAATCCCTGTTGAGCAGCAGCAAACCCCTGATTACCAAAGAAAGTGCAAAGGTAGCGAACAGCGCTACCCTGTTTGACGGATCAAAGCTGGCAAACACATTGCCCGGGTTCCAATACCGGCCGCTGGAGGAAACGATCTTAAATGCCTGCCGCAGGTATACAGAACCCCGTTGAGTGTTGCCGGAACCTGGACTGCTGAACTTTCGGGGACCTATCAGTCCGTGTATGCAGGGCATGCAATCTTTAATATAGCTCCCAGGGGCATTGTGTCGTTTGCCCTGGCAAAGGAACCTCTTAAAAATAATGCAACCATAACGCTCAGCCTTACGGATCCATTCAACCTGCAACAATCACGTGCTGCAAGCCAGTATGGAAGTGTATTTTTAGATGTATACAGCCATTGGGATAACCGCCGGACAGGAGGGGTCATTGATGTACCGGTTCAGAAAGGGAAAAGAAACTGCCACAGCAAAAAGCCCGAAAGTTCTGAACGAGCGAGCAAAAAAGGGTAAATTAAACTTCTTCAGCTTTTATAAAGTGGAAGACCGGATGTTACTGACCGCCATAATCAGGCTGTATCAAAAGTCACAATTGTCAGGGGTGGCCAAAAAGTTTGTTTATAGTGGATTGTCATTCTGAACTTGTTTCAGAATCTATTGACAATCAGACGCCATTTTAGATGCTGAAATAAATTCAGCATGGCAAAAGGGACTTTTTGGTCACCCCTTAAAAATCGTATATGATTATCAATAGATACTGATCCGCCAACCGGCAGACAGAACAAAATTCCGCTGTAAAACGGCTTCTGATATAGTCACGGTTTGTATAAATTACTGCAACCAATGCATCCAATACTGTTCACTCCCTGATCCCTACTTCGCAAGGCTGAAGCTGATTCCGGCCTGCGTCCACCTTCCCGGCATTGGTGCACCCAACAAATCACTATACCGGCGATCCAGGATATTATCCACCTGAACAAAAACCGCCCATCTCCTTTTTAAAAAAGCATAGGAAGCCCTTCCATTCATTAAGAAATAATCTTTTGTAATTATTGCATTGATGTCGGTGTTGGTTTGCGGGGTTCGTGTTTTATAAATGCCCGTAAGGCTTACTGAAAAGGAACCAGCCTGGTAAGTGATTACGCCATTTGCCAGGAACCGCGCATGGGATAAAATATAAAAAGAAGGGTCCTGCTCACTGCTGCTGCTGTACATCCATATAAACCCGCTATTGATCAATAAAGACTGATCTGCCGCAAATCGTTGTGTATAGGCAATGTCCGTTTCCCAGCCGGTGGTGTTCACTTTGGCCACATTCTTTGCCAGCGCATAGCTTCCGTTGGGCACCAAGTTGGTTTTTCTGGGCATCTCTTCATAAGGAGTGTTTACCCAATCGATCAATTCTGCGTGAAACCGCTGGAAGAAGCTGGAAGAAATTTTCAGTTTCGATTGATAAAACCAGTCGAAACCGGCTTCATAGCCCCAGGATTTTTCAGCAGCCAGATCCGGGTTGCCAATGCTGCCTCTGGTTACCTCTGACTTATTATAGTTGTTATACAATTCTGTAAAATCAGCATTGCGTATGGTCTTGCCTCCGCTTGCACGCAACTGAAGATGCTCCAGTTTATAAGAAGCAGTAAGCTGAGGAACCCATTCAGCCGGTAAGTTTCCATAAAACTCCATCCGCAAAGAGGGATTCAACATAAAATGAGCACCTGCTTTCTGGATCAATGAAACAAAAGGGGCGGCTGTATTCAGGTTATGGTTACCCCGGTCATTGGACCGGATATCTTTATACTGATAGTTCAATCCTGCTATCAGGTCTGTTTGCCCGGAAAATTGCTGTTGCAGGGTGGCCAGCGCCTGGAACAAATGGGATCTGTTATTATTAGGGGCCGATGTAGGGCTGAAATAATAAGCATCCTCCAGGCTTTTATAGCCAGCATTCAGGCTCAATTGTGTGCGGTTTTTCTGATACTGTATCCTTGCCTGGTTCCACCAGGAAGTTACTTTTTCCGAAGCAGTATCGTAAACAGATGTGGTATAAAAATTTTGTGCAGCAAAATCTCTTTTATCATAGGCGGTTCTTAAAGCAATATTCCAGCAGGGGTTCAGTTTGATCATTGCCCCGGCAGAAGCGGCTGTATTATGGAAATAACCCCGTATACCCCTTTGTGCAACCCCGTTCGAATTATTGGTTTGCAAACCAGCTCCGATATTTATTTTATCATTCTGATAAAACCCGCCAATTGCTGCATCCAGCAGCCCGTACTCACCTGCCGCAACCTGGCCCGCCACCTGTGTTTGATTTGTCTGTTTATTTTTATCAAATGCTTTTGTAATAATATTGATTACTCCTCCAACGGCATCCGAACCATAAATAGCTGATGAAGCTCCTTTAAGCACTTCCACCTGTTCAATTTCTGCAGGGCTGATGGGGATATACCCGGTAAAATGGCCGGTATTAGGATCATTCAGGCGTAATCCGTCCAATATGACCAATACCTGCTGAAAGGTGCCTCCGCGTATGGAAATATCGGTTTGTGCACCCTGGGGTCCGCGCATTTGTGCTTCCACCCCGGGAATGTATTTCAGCAGTTCATCAACAGAATGCACCGGCAGTTTTGCCAGGGTTTCTCCGCTGATGATCGTAATATTTCTTCCGGTTTCCGAACTCCTGGCCTCTATTAAAGAAGAGGTAACGGTTACCGGATCCAGGTTTTCCTGTGCTTTTATCCCGGACAACCATCCTGCAAGTAAAACAAATCCCAAAAATAATTTCTTCATCTCTGTAATTTTTACTTCCCCGGCAGATCAGCAGCTTCCCGGAAATTTCCAGACAGATCCTTTTTTTCTGATCCTATTGCCGGGTTATTTTTCGCCAAAACTATTATCTTGCCGGATGACCGGAATAGTCCGGTTTACAGATAATGAGTAGTCCGGTTCAGTTACCATATCCAACGATTATAGCGCTCAGCAGGCAAAGCAGCACGCCTGTTTACCTGCAGGTAGTGCACCAGGTAATCAATGCCATCCAGCGGGGGTTTCTTTCAGGAGGGCAGCAACTGCCCGGAACACGCGCCATGAGCCTTTTACTGGGCATCCACCGTAAAACCGTGGTTGCAGCCTATGAAGAACTGGACGCCCAGGGCTGGATTATCACCGTACCTAATAAAGGCAGTTTTATAAAACCAGCCTCCGGCCCCTCAGGAAAAAAAAAGCTGGATGTGCTCCGGCTGACCGGCTACCCGGCAAAAGCCGGCTTCTATTTTAAAAGAAATACCATCCTGGACATAGCGGAAGAACCGGGTCCGGCACCCACTTTCACAGACGGGCAACCGGATTACCGCCTGTCGCCCACTGATCAGCTGGCGCGCTATTATACCGCTGCCCTGCGCAGAAAAGTAAACCGTAAGCACCTGGGCTATCACATGCCGGGAACTTCTTTTTTTAAAGCGCAGCTTTCCAATTTTCTAAACAGTACCCGGGGACTGCATATTGCTCCCAAAAACATACTGGTAACACGGGGAACAGAAATGAGCATGTATATAGCTGCCCAAACCCTTATTAATACCGGGGATATCATATTAGTAGGCACGCCGGGCTATTATACAGCTAATATGATCTTTCAGCAATCAGGAGCACGGTTAAAGACCCTGCCGGTTGATGATGAAGGAATTCTTGTGGAAACAGTAGAACGCATCTGTAAAAAGCAGCCGGTGCGGCTGTTGTACCTTACGCCTCACCATCATTATCCCACTACTGTGGTGCTAAGTGCAGAGCGCAGGGTGCAACTGCTGAAGCTATCTGCAGCCTATGGCTTTATTATACTGGAAGACGATTATGAATATGATCTCCATTATCAAGGCAGCCCGATCCTTCCCCTGGCCAGCGCGGATACAGAAGGCATGGTAGTATACCTGGGCGCTTTTGGCAAAACCCTGGCGCCGGGTTTCCGTGCAGGTTTCCTGGTTGCACCGGACAACCTGATCACTGAAATGCAAAAAGTACAGGCGATCATAGACCGGCAGGGAGATACGATTATGGAGCAGGTGCTGGGAGAACTGATTGCCGAAGGAGAAATACACCGCCACCTAAAGAAGACTCTGAAGATCTATCATACAAGGCGGGATCATTTTTGCGGATTACTGGAAAAAAAACTGGGAACAGAACTTGAATTGGTGCTGCCCCCCGGCGGGCTGGCTGTATGGACGCAGTGGAAGCAGGAGATCAGCCTGCTGCGGGTAAGCCGGGCCTGTGCAGCAATGGGTTTACAATTACCCCGGTTATTACTTTACCAGAACACCCAGCTCAGCGCTATGCGCCTGGGATTTGGGAACTTTACAGCTCCTGAAGCAGCGCTTGTTTTGGACAAACTGCAACAGGCTGTTGAACAGATGCGGGAACATTAATAACACCGGCGCATCTGTCAACCTGTTTAGCGCAGCTCCCCGGGTTTTATTTTGCCTTCCATCCGATCTGTATTCTCCACAGTTCCCAACCGTACACGAAAAGAGGTTCCGGTTGCCTTTTCCAGCTTCCACTCCTGGCGGCACATAAATCCCAACCGGTGGTAATATAAAACAGGAAAGTTTACCGGGTGTACCCCATAAAAGGCCGCAGTTGGTTTTGCCGGGGCAAATACGTGGGCACTGTCCTTTTTTGAAGGGTAAACAACACTGCTGACACGCTGCGCCTTTAACTGCAGACAGCAGCAGCTAAAAACAGATAAAAGAAAGCACAGCACCGGCCTGTTCAGTAATTGCATCTTTCAAAAATACAATTTCTTATTTTGATCTCCGCGTTGACGAAAAAGGCTTCTTATTTGTCATATTGAAACAACCATAAAAGCGTTTGCATTCAGGCCTGCCCGTCCGGTAGCAGGTTCATTGAATCCGATCACCCGGATGACAAATTCTTTCAAACCGCGCCCCTTCTATACCTTATAATAATCTTCCCAGCCTTTGCGGGGAGGTATACCCGTTAAAAAAGCATCTGCAAAAGCGTCATTGGTAACACGCCGGGTTGCCCGGTCAAAAACAATTTTACGCCCCAGCCGTTGTGCCATTACGCCCAGGCAAAAGACCTGGCTCAGCGGACCTGCTATTTCAAACGGAGAACGCGTTTTTTCCTTCCCCTGGCAGGACAGCAGGAAATTAGCGAAGTGATTGGAGGGGCTTTTGGGCACTTCCGGTAATTTCTTTTCCATTTCCTTTGCTTTTTCTTCCGGAATAATGGAAAGCGTACTGGCATGTGAACCGCCTTTAAACGTAAGCGTTTTGCTGTAAATTTCTTTCCCGGGGTTCAATTTCACTGCCTGGATCTGCTTTCCGCCTACAGTAGGAATGCTGGCATCTAATTTGGATTCTCCAAACCCTTTGGGAAGCGGAGGAATATTATCCAGTCCGTCATACCAGGTAATGACTACCGGCGGCATTTTTTTACGGGCCGGGAACTTAAATTCAATGGTGCTGGACATCGGATAAAAATAATCGTTATGCCCGTCTAACCTTGTAGGATTGATTTCTTCCGGCAATCCAAGGTCCAGGAACTGATGGGCGGTATCTAAAATATGCGCACCCCAATCGCCCAGGGCGCCCATACCAAAGTCGTACCAGCAACGCCATTGCCCGTAATGAAAGTCTTTATTATAGTCATGATACATTTGTGAAGAAAGCCAGGTATCCCAATCTAATGTTTCGGGGATCGGTTCCGCGGCGGGAAATTTCTTAATGTTCGGATCCCAGCCATGCCAGCGCCTCGGACTGTTCATATGCGCGGTTATAGCTGTAACGTCTTTAATGATCCCTGCTTCTGTCCATGCCTTAAACTGGAAATAATTGGCCTCAGAATGCCCCTGGTTGCCCATTTGCGTAACCACTCCGGGATATTTCTTTGCCGCTTTGATCATCAGATCCACCTCATGGAACGTCCGTGCCATCGGCTTTTCACAATATACATGCTTACCTAAAGCCATTGAATGCACCGTAATGGGAAAATGCGCAAAATCAGGAACAGCTATGGTCACTGCTTCAATATCCTTCGCCATTTTATCGTACATCTTCCTGAAATCCTGGAACCGGGGGGCGTTCGGAAACTGCGCTATCGTTGCCTGTGTATGCTTGGCGCCCATATCCACATCACATAAAGCCACCACGTTGGCCAAGTTGGTTTTTGCAAACTCTGCTATAATTTCCCCACCCCTGTTTCCAATGCCTATATGCGCTAAATTGACTTTACTATTGGACCCGATAATGCGGTTATAACTGGAGGCATTTACTTTTGTAAATAAGCCGTTCAGGGCAACGCCACCTGTAGCCAGTACCGAATGGCGGATAAAAGCTCTTCTTGTTGTCATAATTTGAAAATCGTTAAAATCTATGGCGCATGGCGGGACACATGATTGCGAGTAACTCCGCAGCGTATCAGCGAATTTATATAAATTCCTTTTTAACAGTCCAAGAGATACCGAAATCGTTGTAGTTGAATTTCGAATAGACTAACGGCGTATACCCTTTAATTTCATTTGAGCATAATAAGGATGTTCCGGATTGACTACCAGTTCCCGTCGTTGCGGATGAATAAGCACATCCATATCTTCCATAGGAATAGCCCCTAATAATAATTCATTTTCACCAGGGATAACCATTGCAGTAGTAACGCACATTCTATTTTTAAATCGTATTTCAATGGGTCCAACAACATCATATTCCACTACATCACCGTTCGTTAATTGTCCTTTTCGCGAAAAGGCAAATCCAATTGTTCCTGCACAGTTTCGTTAATGCACATATATTCACTTCCTGTATCAACCAGCATATGAACCGGCATGCGCTTTACTTCTTCTTCCCCAATGATATGACGGCGAGCCATCTCAAGATCTCCGGCATTTATCAGTTCTATCTCTGCATGTATTACTCCCTTAAAAAGGGCTTTTTACAAATATACAAATTTGGTAAGAGTAATTACTGTGTTGGTTTTCTGAAAAACAATTTAAAATAATTCCTCCAGCGGGTCCCAGAACTTTACTTTAAAATCCACCACTTTATCATTTTTAATTGTTATGCCTTCTTTTTCCAGAAGCTCCTGCATTTGTGTAGGTGTTTTAAAAGCGTGCTTGCCGGAGAGCAGTCCCACACTGTTTACAACCCGGTGCGCCGGAACCTTTGGCCGTGCCGTGCCGGCATTGCTCATGGCCCAGCCTACAATCCTTGCAGATTTCCCGGAGCCAATGGCCTTGGCAATTGCTCCATACGAGGTTACCCTGCCCTTTGGTATTTGCCGCGCAACTTCATAGACCAGGTCAAAGATATTGTCCTCTTTCTTCCCCGACGGCCGCAGAGCCCTGAGTTTAGTGTTATTGCTGTTGCTTTTTTTTACGCTCATTTAATAACTGTGTTTTTCTTGGCTCCGGAACATTTTCATAATTATAGGGGCAATGCAAACACCCGTTGCTGCAACAATACCCCCGTTTGAGGTGGTATTTTTCTGTAAACACCACCCTGCCGTCTGCATTTATAGAGTAATCCTCACCGGCTATCAAGCTCATAACGGATCGCTTCTTTTAATTCCAGATCTTTTTGCGCATCTGCCAACACAGGGGGCAGCTGAAACGCAAGATAGTGAATACGGTTACTTTCCGCAATGTCCAGACTTTCATAATAGGTCTTAATCTTCAATTCCTCGGAAAGTGCATCCTCTTTATAAAGATCATCCGCGTCTTTTACAATGGTACAGTTATACAGGTACAGCACTTCTTTTGTAAAGCGGTATAAATTGGGGCTGTCCGTTTTTAAATGGATCAGACCTCCTGTTTTCAGTAGCTGATGATAGATCCTCAGGAAACGCGGATGCGTTAACCTTTTTTTTGCTTTGGAGAACCGCAACTGCGGATCGGGGAAGGTGATCCAGATCTCACGCACCTCTCCCTGGGCAAAATATTGTTGCAACTGCTCAATCTGTACCCTTAAAAAGGCCACGTTGTGCAGTTCTTCCTTTAATGCTTTTTTAGCGCCGGCCCAAAGGCGGTTGCCTTTAATATCTACGCCTATAAAATTTTTATCGGGGTACAAACGTGCTAAACCCAGTGCATACTCGCCTTTGCCACATGCCAGTTCCAGCACAATGGGATGATCATTCTTAAAATGATCATCCCATTTTCCTTTTATATTTTGCGGGAACTGCAACACATTTTCAAACGTGTTCAGCTCTGTAAAGCGAACGAGTTTTTTTTGGGCCATTACTTTTTAATATTACTAAAGCGATAGGACAAACCAATGCCCAGCATAGAGCGGATCTGTGGTCGTGCCGCGTCACCATTGGGACCGAAAAGACGCACATCATCATCATAAATCAGATCCAGCGCGTATGTAATTGCAAACACCCGGCCCAGTTTCATAGTCAGCAGGTTGGTCCAGTATACATCTATATTCTGCGGGTTGTGCAAGTAATTGGAATAAAGATCTGCCCGGCTTTTAAAAGAAATAGTTTTGCTAAACTCCTTAAAAAAGTTCACCGTGGCAAAAGCGCCGAATTCTGTTTTTATATGCTTGCTGGAATCTACACCATAAGCGCCTCTTGCAGAAAGAGAGTCGTCCATTACAACCGTCCAACGGGTGGTTACCGGAGAAAGAAAGATCGAAAATTCCGGTACGGGCTTATACGTAACACCAGGGCTCAATAATACATAGGCCGGTGAAAGAAACTTAGATGTCAGGGTTTTTGAGTTATCGTCTGCATAGTCAAACCCCTTCAGCATTTGAGAGCGGAAGTTGAATAAAAGACCAACATCCCATTTTTTAGCCAGATCATACGCGTATTTTGATACCAGGTCAATACGGTCATCGTTTTTACGTGTGCCCTGCGAGGTTGTATTCAAATAGGCCAGGTTCAGATCCAGCGTGTTGTCCCAATGATGCTTTCCTTTTGTGTAAAAAGCATAGGTGCTTAATAAAGAATTTAATGCCAGTGAAAACTTGTCCCCTCCTGCAGCCCAGTTACTCAATGACCCCTGTGCTATATTAAAGTTAAACACGCCCCCGGTTTTCCAGGTTTTCACGGTTGTGTCATTCGGATCCTTGGTAATGGTGCGGTTGGCATCCGTTTGAAGCTGCTTTACAGTTTCATCCTGGGCATGTACCATTATAACTGTTGTTAGCAATAAGCACGCAAAAAGATACTTTTTCATCCTGTTTATTTTTGTTCAGCGACAAAAATAAGCCTCTATTTTTAAAGGGCGAGCAATAATCAGATCTTCTTTGCCTGATATGCAAAACTTTATACGGTGTTGCTCCTGAATCTTTCACTGATTATGCTATCTTGCGCCCATGTCAGATCACATGAATATTTCAGCATTCCTATCTCCTGTTCATCTCGTTGAAATAACAGGCGACAATACTTACCAGCCCAATCAAATAGGCCGCAGCATTGATCTTTATGATGAATATTTTCCCGATCTGGAGCAGACCGAACTGGTGATTGTAGGTTGCGGGGAGCAAAGAGGCAATGGGATCCTGGGCATTCCTGCTTCTGCACCTGATGCCGTGCGCAGGCACTTTTATTCCCTCTTTTTCTGGCATGAAGGTATAAAAATAGCAGACATCGGAGATGTAAAGCAGGGCGCGTCCTATTCAGATACAATAGCTGCTTTAAAAACCGTGCTCACAGCCTTGCTGGAAGAGGGGAAAACGGTTATTGTATTGGGAGGATCACATGATCTTACCCTGGCCCAGTATGGCGCATATGCCGCTTTAAAAAAAGTAATCGATGCATCTGTTGTGGATGCCATTATAGATCTGGATATGGAATCTCCTTTTGCTAACGACAATTTCCTTATGGAGATGCTCACTGCCGAACCTAATTTCATCCGCCATTATAACCATATTGGTTTTCAAAGCTATCTGGTGCACCCGGGCATGCTGCAAACACTGGATAAATTAAAGTTTGATTTTTACCGGGTAGGGCATGTAAAAGAAGATATTGAGCAGATAGAGCCGGCAATAAGGGGCAGCCATTTATTTTCTTTTGATATTAATGCTGTTGCCAATGCTTATGCGCCCGCCAACCAGCTGACACCAAATGGTTTTAACGGGGAAGAAGCCTGCATTCTTATGCAGTATGCCGGTATGAGCGCTTCTGTTAATACAATTGGTATTTACGGGTATGATGTGCGAAAGGACCGGGACGAGCTAACCGCCAGGCAGATCAGCCACATGCTGTGGTATGCCATTGATGGTGTGCACCGTAAAAAAAGGGAAGCGGATCTTCTTGAAAAAGAAGCATTCAATGAATACCTGATGATCTTTTCAGAGATAGAAACCAGCTTCCTGCAAAGTAAACGGACCGGCCGCTGGTGGATGCAGCTGCCTAATAAACAATTTATTCCCTGCAGTTATAAGGACTATCAGATGGCTGCAAAAGGAGAGATCCCCGAAAGATGGTTCCGGGAGCAGCAGCGATAGCAGCAAGCATTGGTATTTATTAGGTATTTTTACAACAGTCCAAATTAAAAAATATGAGTAAACCTATTGTTGCCGGTATTGCCTCATTTGGCATGAGCGGAAAACTGTTTCACGCGCCTTTTATTGAGGCTAACCCGCATTATGAATTAAGAGCAATTGTAGAGCGCCATAAAGAAGATTCGCGCGAACGCTACCCCAATTCAAAATTATACCGCTCTTTTGAAGAGCTGCTTGCTGATCCTGAAATAGAGCTGGTTATTGTGAACACGCCTGTTCAAACACATTTTGAATATGCAAAAAAAGCATTGGAGGCCGGTAAAAATATTGTAGTGGAAAAGCCTTTTATGGTAAACGCGGCAGAAGCTGAGGAAATTAACCAGCTGGCAAAAGAAAAAAATTTATTCCTGAGCGTTTACCAGAACCGCAGGTATGATGGCGATTACAAAGCTATTAAAGACGTGGTTGCTGAAAATATGCTGGGCGAGCTGAAAGAAGTGGAGCTGCGTTATGACCGTTACCGGCCGGGGCACAGCGGCAAAGAGCATAAAGAAGGAGACCTGCCGGGCGCAGGAAACCTGCATGACCTGGGCGCGCATCTTATAGACCAGGCCCTGCAACTGTTCGGGTATCCTGAAGCAGTTTTTGCAGATGTGCTCACCATGCGGAAAGACCTTATTGCTAACGACTATTTTGAGGTACTGCTTTATTATCCTCATGCATTCAGGGTTCGTATAAAGGGAACCGTATTTGCAAAAGAATCTCCTTATCCGTTTATTTTACAGGGAGAAAACGGCACTTTTTTACAGCAGCGGTCCGATCTGCAGGAAACAAAGCTCTTAGAGGGGGTTACACCAACAATAGAAACATGGATACCGGCCCCGGAAGGTTTTGACGGAGTATTACACACTACTATTAATGGCCAGGATGTAAAAAAGCAGACCCGGTCGGAAATGGGGAATTATATGGACTATTATGAGGATGTTTATCGTGCCCTGCGCAATAATATGCCCAATCCGGTGCCTGCTTCTGATGCCGTTTTGACAATGAAGGTCATTGATGCTGCCCTTTTAAGCAGCAGGGAGAGAAGAGTGGTGCCGCTATAAGTCAGATAGGGCTACTGATCTGCCTCTACGGGCACCACATTTTTGCTCCGCTTGCTTTTACGGAATTTTTCCTCTATTATTTTGCGCATGGATTTGCCTTCTACCTTGCTTTCCAGCCAGGAAATAATGTCCAGGTAAGCAAAGGAACGGGTTTCAAAGCGATTTCCTTCCAGGTGCTTTACCTTATTCAGGAACTTAGCAAATTCCGGTTTCAGCTCATTTTTTGTAAACCGGAAAGAGCCCCTGAAAAACCGGAAGATCTCCTGCTCTATAACAGTAAGGTTCTTCATTTTGGACATATAGCGGAAAACGGAACGGGTCAGCGAGTCCATCAGCTCCAGATTACCCATTTCATAATGGGCCAGCAGGTGCACCAGGCGCGCATAGCATTGAAGATCAGTCCTTAACTCCGATGAGTCATTGATGATCTTTTGCAGATAATCAATACTGGTGCTATAGTCCCCCGACAGGAAATACAGCATCGCTATCTTATAATTGATCACCATCACCCGGTGACGGTCCAGGAATATAGCGTATTCTGACAGCTTATCCTCTATATAGGGCACTTCTTTTAACCCCGCCGCTGTTTGCCCGGTTATTGTAAAATAATTGATCTTGGCACTGGCAATATAAACGAAAGACTGTACCCTGAAATTTTCATTGCTCTGCACCCGCTTGGTATGACTGAATTCCTCAAACTTATGCAGGTCAATACTGAACTGCTGGTAGTTCCTAAGGTCAAAGTGCGCATTCAGCAGGTTGTGATACCCTTTTATAAAATGGCCCGTTTCTGCACGCTGCATATTGGGCTTTTCATAAAAAAGATCTACCCACTTCCGCACAAACCGGTAGTAGAGCAAAAAATCCTGCCGTATAAAAGCGTACCAGGTATAACTCTGGTAATAATACAGCCGTTCATAAAACCCTTCCTGCTGGGCAGAACCTGAGGGGAGGTTCTGTTTGAAAAACTTTTTTACCTTTTCCTCTTCTGCCTCATTACGGGCATGGCCGTTGGCAATAAAAAAACCATACATCTGCAAAGAAAGGTTGGAAAGGCGTGTGATCATATTCAGCTTCGTGTTCGCCTCATTGGATTCATCCGCCAGCTCATCCATGCGGCTTACAAAACTGTCTGTAACATTTAATGCTTCAATACGCTTTTCAAGCGAAAGGATCTGGGGCAGGAAAAAGAATTTCTGGTTCAGGCTGGCCATTTCCTTTGCCTTATCAATTACCCGCAGGCTTTGGTAAAACAAACCTTTTTTGTAAAGGATATGTGCCGTATCAAACAATTCATTTAGTTGAAGATCAAGACTTTCGCTACTTTTCAGCAATCTCAGTCCGGCCAGAATTTCCCGGTATAAATGTGATTTTAAATTAGACAACTGGGGCTTGGTAACATCCTTAAGCTTCTTCAGCAGCATTTTTTCATCATACTGGGGCATTTTATCCAGCGCATCAAACAATTTGATCACTTTAAGATCCTCATTCCCGGAACTACGGGTAATATAGAGCTTAAAATGCCTTTTTTCAGATTTCTCCAAGGATTTTATCAACTGAAAAAGTATATCTCCGGGCTTGCTTGGCATAATACACAAATTTAACGGCTATCTCTACACAAACAGCAGAATCCTTAAAAATAGCCTTGGGCATCTGACATAAAACAGCCCAAAACACAGTGCTGTAGCGGGTTTTATTGTTTTTATAACACCTTAGCCATGCTACTGCAGCCCAATTGTTGGTTAGGAACAGGATATATTAAGCCCGTATCTTTGTGTTGTGATTGAAGGGAATGATAAAGTGAGACAAAAGCCGTAGGCAGCACAAACAAGATTTTTAAGTTTTTTCATATGGCAAGCAATCGTTAGAGGTCAGTCCGTTTCTACGGAAGGACCTTTTTTTGTTTTAGTAATCTTTTAACATTTTCGGTGAAGATGTTTTACCAATTTAGCGTCATACTAAACATAAAATAACCTGATTGTGAGGATCTATAAGGAATTAAGTGCAACAGGCAATCAGGGTTTGTGATAAGATATTTTTGAAGTTTTTCATATGGCAAGCAATCGTTAGAGGTCAGTCTGTTTCTACAGAAAGACCTTTTTTATTTTAATCCCTGCCGGTCCTGTTTAAACCGGGGAAATTTCGTTTCCGGATTTTAGCCTTATCATTAGATTAGGGGGAGGAAAAAAGCAACCGTCAGAGGCAAACCAAACTTAGAGGTCATCAAATAACAAATGTTACTTTCTTAGTCAATAACTTATATGGTTAATAAAAAGTTAATTGATTTCAGGCAACTAAATTAGCGGTATTTTTTAACAGTATCTTACTTTCTGTAAAGTTTTTTTAAAGTTTTTGATATTCTCCATCGATTTCTGATTTATTTATACATTTTTCAATAAAATATCTGTTTCTTCAGATACAGTTGGATATAATTAATCTTTTGCCCTAAAACCCAGGCTATGACTGCATTTTACCTGTTTTTTTACTCATTGAAAGTAATAGAATGCCGTCTATATTGTGTTTGTGTGCGTAAGAACGCTTATTATTTTTGTGTAGCAATTGAGGAGATAGAAAGAGTGCAGAGTGGTAACAGCAAAAGAGCAGAGTTTTTTAAGTTTTTTCATATGGCAAGCAATCGTTAGAGGTCAGTCTGTTTCTACAGAAGGACCTTTTTTATTTGGCACAAAAAGGAATAAAAAAAGCGAACTCCTTAGGAAATTCGCTGTTCATTTTTGGCAAGGTCAATTCGCAGAGGTCATCAGTAATTGTTTTCCTAAGGTTATTTTAACACTAAAATAGGATTTCTATTATTAAAATGTTAAGCCAGCAATGATTTTTTTTTAAAAATAAAAAAAACTATTGTTTTGTTAGTTTTTTTTCAATGCTGATTGTTAAGCAAATTTGATTATTCCTATCAGTGTTGCGGGATTTTAGAAGTTGTTATCCGGAAATTTAACTATAACAGTAACAGCATTTTAAAATGGCACGAAATATGACTATATTTATAACAGAAGTTATTTATTAACTTTTTTCATATGGCAAGCAATCGTTAGAGGTCAGTCTGTTTCCACAGAAGGACCTTTTTTATTTCCAGCCCTTTTTTCAACAGAATTCCGGAAGAACCGGCCTTCGCCTTCCTACAACCTACCTGACACTTTTAACAGCGCCTTTTCTTCTAACGCTTCTCTCCACGTACTTAACCGCAGCAGCTTAGAAGTAGTTTGTAACCAACACCTGCATGTTGGTTACGAGAGACCCCAACTCTCATCTTTTGCAAAGCATCAAATAATATACAAAGAACTAAACTGAACATTCATTATTTGTTCGTGACACTTAGTACCCCGGGTTCTGAACCAGTTTTTTGTTTAAATTCATCTCATTCTGGGGAATAGGATACAGGAGCCTGTTTTGTGTTACTGTAAAGGACTGGGGCAGCATATAGGGATATTTCTGTTTTGCTTTGGCGCCATAGGCCGTCATTACAGGAATCGCCTGGCCTGTGCGGATCAGGTCCTGCCATCTTTTGTTTTCAAATGCGAGCTCCCTCCTGCGTTCCAGTGCTATGGCGGCGCGCAATTGTGTCTGGTCGGTTGTAGTAACTGCATGGCCGGCGTTTCCAAAAGCACGCTGGCGGATCTGGTTGAGGTAAGTTAAGGCCTGCCCGGAGGCGCCGGTTTCATTCAGGCAGTCTGCCAGCATCAGCAATACATCGCCATAACGATACAAAGGCCAGTTCTGATCTGTATTCTGATTCAGGTCCGGATAAGGCGGGTAATAATATTTTTTGTTGAAATATTTTACAATAACCCCGGCTTTGGGTTTATAATTAACGATGCTTACCAGGGTATCTGCCACAAAATCCTGGTTATCGCCCATATGCCCTTCCACAACGCCTATTGATGCATCCAAACGGCTGTCACCCGCTTCAAAAACACTCATTAAATCATCGGTAGGCACATCCCAGCCGCCATAGCCGCTCACATTAAAATCCACACCCAGCAGGAGTTTTGTTGAAGGCATGTTAGGTATAAACCGGTATATAAATGCGCTGGACTGACCGGTGGTGCCGGACTGGTATTGCACGTCAAAGATCAGTTCCCTGTTTTTGCCGGCTCCTTTGTTGGAGGGGTCAAAAATATTCCTGAAGACGGGTAAAAGAGCATATCCCATTTTGGTTACTTCCTGAAGCAACGGTACCGCGCCAGCATAATCTTTACGTTGCATATAAACAGCGGCCAGTTCGGTTGTTACCACCCCTTTGTTGATGCGCCCTGTTTGTACATCCGCAAAGGAGGGGGGTGGCAGCAGGTTTCTGGCATCTTTAAGATCGCTGATCATCTGGTTATATACTTCTTCTGCGGTTGACCTTGCAAGGAAGCCCTCGTCATAATTAGTGGTTTCGTGCAAATGAAGCGGCACGCCTCCGAAATTGCGCACCAGGTCAAAATAAAAATGCCCTCTTAATGCTTTTGCCTCTCCTGTAATTAAATTCTTTAAAGAATCTGACATGGTTGTATTCACAGACAAATGATCCAGGATGGCGTTCACTCTGTTAATACCTGTATAACAGGACCGGTACCGAAGCAGTGTTTCGCCATTTGTTGCATCATCCAGGAAAGTAGAAATATTTTCACGGGCAGCGCTTCCCCGGTCCTTTTCATAATAATCATAGGTAGCGTTATCTGAACGCATTTCATCCATCCAGAAGGCATCGTTGGCAATATCCCTCAGCGGGGTGTAAGCGCCTACTATTGCCTGCTGAAAATCTGCATCAGATTTATAAAAAACGCCTTCATTCAGGTTCCCCTCAGGATAAAGCGTCAGGAATTCTTTTTTGCAGGATGAAAAAATGACAGCTGCCAGGCAAACAGCGGATATATATGTATGCTTTTGCATGATCTTTTTGATTAAAGGTTTTAAAAATTAAAAACTAAAATTGGCACCAATCGTAAACGTACGGGGTATGGGAAAGGTACTCAGGTCCTGCCCGTAAATTCCGGTAAGGTTGTCTTTTGTTGCATTGGCTTCCGGGTTCATCCCTGAGTAATGTGTAAAAACAGCCACCTGCTGTACGCTTGCATATATCCTTGCAGCCTTTACATATTTTACCAGGTTTTCCCGGAAAGTATATCCCAATGCAATGTTCTTAATGGTAAAGAAATTGCCGTTTTCTACCCAGCTTGAGTTGGCCAGCCGGTATAATTCTGTTGTACCACTGCGCGTGCCGGGCACTTTTCCATTGCCGGGGTCAGCTTCAGACCTCCAGCGATACATCATATCTGAGGCAACATTCATTACCCCATCCAGGTTGGTCCAGTCTGCCCGGTTGGTATTCAGGATCTTGTTGCCTCCCTGTCCGTAACACACAATGGCCAGATCAAAATTCCTGTACCGGAAGGTATTGGTAATACCGTAATTATATTTTGGGTTGGGGTCGCCTATCAGAGTACGGTCATCAGCGTTAATAACACCATCTTCATTAATATCTTTCATGCGCACAGAGCCTACTGTAGAAGTTGTATGCTTAGGCGCGCTGTCCAACTCAGCCTGGTTCATATAAATACCGTCAAATACATATCCGTAGAACTGGCCGATGGATTTTCCCACTACAGAGCGGTTATAGCCTGCATAAGTAGTATTATTACCTATGAACTCCGTGTTGGGGGGCAGCGAAAGCAGCTTATTCCGCATCAGCGAAACATTTACATCCGTGGTCCATTCAAAGGCGCCTGTCAGGTTTCTGGAGCTGACGGAAAAATCATGCCCCCACATGCGCAGTTTTGCCACATTCATCTGAATATTGCTGAAACCCGACTCATACGGCAGGTTTACCGGGTAAAGCATATCTGTAGTAGTTTTGCTGTAGTAATCATAAGAGAAGATGATCCTGTTTTTCAGAAAATTGATATCGGCTCCTATATCTGTTTGTGCAGAGGGTTCCCAGGTAACCTGTGGGTTGCCCAATGTAGGGCCTGGCACAAAACCCGGCGTCAGGTTTCCTCCAAACACATAGTTGGATGCATTTATATTGGTAACCATCGTATAATAGCCTATATTAAAATTTCCTGTTTTCCCATAGCTGCCCCGGATCTTCAGAAAGGAAACCACATTATTTTTCTTAAAAAAACCTTCATCGCTTATCACCCAGCCGGCAGATACAGAAGGAAAATCCGCATATTTAACCGTAGGGCCAAAACGGGAGGAGCCGTCCCTGCGGAAAGTAGCGGTTAACAAATATTTGCCTTTGTAGTCATAATTCAGGCGCCCGAAGGAGGAAGCCATCGTCCACGCCTCTTTATTAGTGGAACCGTTGGTAACGGCGGCTCCGGAGATCCAGTAAATTTCATCATTGGCAAAGTTGGACCCGTTAATATTGCGGTATTCCCGGCTCCATTTCTGGGCACTGTAGCCGGCCATAACATCCAGATGGTGATCATTTAAGCTCAGGTTATAATTCAATGTATTTTCATTCAGCCAGGACACATAATCATAAGAAACATGTACTGCGGTAGAGTTGGAAGGCGGCCGGGGCAAAGGAGAAGCGCCCAGTCCGATGCCGTACATAGTGCCCTGGTAACTATCCTGCTGAACAGAAGCAAGGTCTCCGTTTATGGTTGTTTTAAAATGCAGGTTTTTTAAAATGGCAATATCTGCATAGGCATTGCCTAATAACCGCAGGGTCTTATACCTTGAATCTGCCAGTAATAATTGCTGCACCGGGTTATTCAGGTTCAGCATACCATAGGAGCTTGCATTGGTGTTAAACGTTCCGTCGGCATTGTATACAGGCTTTAACGGCGATGCAGCTGTTGCGTTTGCAATGATCTGGCGGTTTCCGTCTGTATAGTTTCTTGTATTTTTTTCTGCCTGGTAGGTAGGTGCCAGGTTCAGCCCTATCTTAAACCGGTCGCCCGGGCGGTATTCATTATTAGATCTGAAGGAAAAACGCTGCAGATTGGTATTCAGCAGCACGCCGTCCTGGTTAAAATAAGATAAGGTAGAAGAGGAGGAAAGTTTTTCAGTACCGGAAGAAAGGTTCAGCGAATAATTCTGCATCGGTGCCGTCCGGAGCAGGGCGTTATACCAATTGGTGCCTTCACCATATTGATCCGGAGTCGCATAATCCTCCGGTATGCCTTTGGTATATCCTTCATATTTTATTTTATCTTCATAATACCCTTTCATAAAGGCGGCAAACTCATGGGCATTCATTATATCCGGTCTTCCCTTCTGAGGTACTTTCTGCCAGCCATAATAGGTATCAAAAGTGATGTTTGTGCGCCCTACTTTTGCCTGCTTGGTGGTTATCAGTATTACCCCGTTGCCGGCCCTTGATCCGTAAAGCGCTGCCGCCGCCGCATCTTTTAAAACCGTGAAGGTTTCAATATCATCCGGGTTTATCAGGTTCATATCGCCGTTCCGGGTATCGGCACCCGATAAGATCTGCCCGTCTACCACAATCAGTGGCTGGTACCCTCCACCCAGGGTGGCTGCCCCGCGTATGCGCATATCAATACCCTGCCCCGGCCGGCCATTGGCCATGCTGATTTGCACACCGGCAACGCGTCCCTGCAGCTTTTGTCCGAATTCTGCTGCGGGGATCTCTTTTGCCCGGGATGCGTTAAAAGTAGACACGGCACTGGTAATATCTTTGGCCAGCCGGGTGCCATAACTTACCACCACTACTTCGTTCATGTTATTGTTCCCTTCTGTAAGCAACACTTTTACCAGGGTTGTATCGGTCACCCTTACTTCAAGGGATCCATATCCCACCCTTGAAATAACCAGCGTAACGGGAAGCCTGGCGGACAAAGAGAATGCGCCTTCGTTATTAGTGACGGTAGCCTCCAGCTTTCCCTTAATATTTACAGAAGTACCGGCAGGTTCATCGGAGGACCGGCTTAAGGTTATAGTGCCCCTGATGGTCTGCAGGTTATTCTGTGCAAATGAAAGCACAGAAAAGCACAGCAGCAACAGCAGCAATAACGGCCGCATCAGAAGCGGGCCTTTAAGCATTGTGTTAGAAATCATGATATAGCCTGTTTAATTGGTTTTCATTAATTCAATACAGCAAATAAGCGGTCGGGCGCTCTCCCTGTTTAATGCATTATTTACATTTTTTGATCACATAAAAAAATACGGATCACAGGCAGGTGTCCGATCCTGCTACAAACAGCCTGTGATCAGCATTGTTTATTCAAAATCGATCTTATCCGGCTGCAACAGGCAACCCGTTATTCCGTACGTTTTTTTAGCCGGCAATATAGCTATAATGAAACAAAGTATTTCAATCCGAAACCCTGCAGATGATGATTGAAAGTGACCGGAGATTGTTTGTAACAGGGCAGGAGGTTTAGTGGCTGCCACCGGCCAGCTTCCAGTAACGGCCGAACAACCCGATATATTCTTCCTTTCTGGCCGGGGCAACCATATGGTCGCCTTCTTTTACCGGGTTTGCAGCATCAACATAAGTAGCGGTAACGGTGGCATAGATCACGCGATCCTGATACTCTACCACCGGGGGCAGCTGTGTGGGGTTCACCGTTGGTGGTATCCGCCTTATAAAATCATCCTTGCCGGGCTTGGTGAAGAACGCCACCAGGATGATACCGATAATAAATAAAATAATGCCTCTTCTGAATTTCATATACTCAATTTATACACCGTTGCGGAAACTGTTTTATTGCTGCTCCTGCTGTTTGTTAACAGCTTTATATATTTCTGCCATGAAGCCGGCTGTGGTTCAAACAGTGCTATTGAGCGGCTTTTGCCTGGTGCCTGGCCCAGCCAAACCTCCGTTAACTGAACAAGTATTCCACATCTTCCCGTGTCAGTGATTTCACAAAACCTGTTTCATCTGAAATCAGATCTTTTGCCAGTGCTTTTTTCTTTTCCTGCAGCTTCAGGATCTTGTCTTCGATAGTGTCCTTACAGATCATGCGATAGGCAAAAATGTTTTTTGTTTGTCCGATACGATGTGTACGGTCTATAGCCTGCTGCTCTACTGCCGGATTCCACCACGGATCTACAATGTATACATAATCTGCTGCTGTAAGGTTTAAACCCACACCACCGGCTTTTAATGAAATCAGGAATACCCGTACCTCGTCGTTATTCTGAAAACTTTGGATCGCTTTTTCCCTGTCGGGCGCAGAAGTGCTCCCATCAAAATATTCATATTTAATGCCCAATTCTTCCAGCTTCTGGCGGATCAGGCCCAGCATTCCGAGAAACTGGGAAAAGATCAGCGCTTTATGATCGCCCATGTTTTCAGAAATCTCTCTTACCAGCTCCTCTATTTTAATGGAATGGTTCTCAAACGTCTCTTCTTCATTCAGGATAGCGGGAGAATCGCAGATCTGGCGCAGTTTCATCAAACCCTGTAAAATGGTCATTTGTGAGCGGCCGATGCCCTGTGTTTCAATATTTCCAAGGATCTTATCCCGGTAATCATTGCGGTAGGCATCATAAATAGAACGCTGGGGGCCGTCCATTTCGCACCACAGGATCATTTCCTGTTTTTCCGGAAGGTCTTTTGCCACCTGCTCCTTGGTTCTGCGCAAAATAAAGGGATAGAGCAGCTTCCGTAAATGCTCCTTCCGGTCTGCCTCGCCTAACTTATCAATAGGAATGGCAAACTCCTGGCGGAAGAATTCTATGCTGCCCAGCATACCCGGGTTCAGGAAATTCATCTGGGCATAAACGTCAAAGGTATTGTTCTGCAACGGCGTACCGCTCATACAAAGGCGGTGCCTGGCATTGATCAGATACGCCGCTTTTGTAACCTTGCTTGCAGGGTTTTTGATGGCCTGGCTTTCATCCAGCACCGCATAGTCAAACTGTATGCCCACAAACAGCTTAATGTCGCTTCTTAAAGTGCCATAAGTAGTAATGGTTACATCCTGTCTTAAAATATCATCTGCCGCCCTTGTGCGGGACGGGCCATGGTGAATGCGATACGTGAGGGAAGGAGTAAATTTTTTTATTTCATTCTCCCAGTTATAGATCAGCGTGGTAGGGCAGATGACCAGGATCCTCGCATCGGGATTCTCCGACTTGTAATGTTCCAGGTAGGAAAGAGCCTGCACTGTTTTACCCAACCCCATATCATCTGCCAGGATGCCGCCCCAGTTTACGTTCCGGAGGTAATTGATCCATTGAAAACCGGCCATCTGGTAAGGGCGCAGCACCTGCTGTAAATGAGCGGGAGGCTCTATGTCATGGATCTTTTCAAAATCTCTCAGCCGGTTATATTTTTCTTCCAGCTCAAAAACCAGTTCTTCCTCATTTTTTAATTCAAACAATTCATCCACCACGCTTTTGTGGTATTTGGAAAGTTTCAGGTTCTGGTTGGCTCCTTCTCCTACACGGAACAGCAAGGCATATTTTTTCAGCCATTCTTCCGGAAGCACTCCCAGTGTGCCATCGCCCAGCTGCACGTATAGCTGCTTATTGGCCAGCGCGCGTTTTACATCAGCTATAGATACCTGCTGATCGCCAAATACAATATCTACTTTGGCATCGAACCAATCTGTATTGCTGGAGATGAAGATTTTGGTCTGGGGTTTTGCTGTATTGAAACGGAAATTGCGCAGCGCGTCATAACCAAATACAGGCACCTGCATTTCCTTCATGGCATCTACAAATAAAAAGAACCAGTTGTCTTTAAGGATCTCCGATCCCTTTAATGCCAGTGTTCCGTTCTCTTCATTCATTATCAGGTTGGAATGAAGGTTTTTCAACCGGTCAACAAATGCTTTTTCCTTTTCTTTATTGCGGTGTATGGCCAGGATCTTATCGCCCTCCGGTACCAGGAACACTTCTTTTCCTAACAGGTCTGTTTCATAGCCTTTATACGAAAACTGCGGCTTAAAGACGAGGTATTCTCCTTTTTCAATCAGCAGCAGCCTGGCATCCGGAACAATATTTTTCATTACATGCAGCATGGATGCATCAAAATCCACTTTATATTCCTTTGCCAGAGGCAGGATAAAGGTATGCAATGTCCGGGGCCACTCCGCTGCAGGAATGACCATTTTACCATCCGGCAGGAATTTTTCAATAAGGCTGATGCTTTCCGAATTGGTAAATAAAAAAAGCTGGTGGTTGTATAAAAACAATAAAGGGCTGGGGCTTTCATTCTGCTCTACGCCATGTACCATACCCCTTAAACGAACCAGGCAGTCACAACTGAAGTTCTCTGCTCCTTCACGATCTACATAGAATTCTGTTACGGCCGGCTCTGTAAAAATATCAATCTGTTCAATATTTGCGGTAATAAATTCCTTTCCCCTGGGCACAATAAATGCCAGTGCATCGTCTCCTGCATCTGTAAGCAGCTTGCGCAAGCGGGGCAGTACGTATTCATTGATCAGCTGCCGGGTTTCACTCCCTGCTTCAACAGCGGGCAACTCTTCGTCCCAGGATGTATTAAAAGGCGTATTTCTTGCTACATATTTATTTATTTCAACATCCTGTAATTTTCTTACAGAATTCAGCAGATTAATATCTTCTTCATTATAATCGCTGGTATCAATAAAATGCGTAACATCCAGCGCTGTGGCTTTCCCGTTAAAACCATTGCCGGCTTCATTGATCTCCCCGGTAACCAGGTGCACCTTAAAATAAGGGTACAGGCTTTTATTAAAATCAAACACAATCGCCAGCTTCCTTGCCAGTGGTTCTTCTTCAGCCACCGCTGTTTCCTTTTCAATGAGCTGCTGAGGTTGTTTGGTAACAACCGCAGCCGGCCGGCCGGTAGCCGGCAGGGTATTGATCCGTTTGATCTTTGGATCCAGCACCCGGAGGAATGGCTTTCCGTCTTTAAATACGAATTCAAATTTGCCTTTCAGATCGTCATTTAAAGAATAGCCATAGGCTTCCAGGAGCTTGTTTTTCTCCACGTCGCGGTTCCTGATGGTGTCGAAATAATCCGATCCGTGCTGTTTGATCAATTGCAGAAAAACGATCACCTTGGGTAAACAAAGCGGGTGGTCCGTATCCTCATAATCGCAGCTGGTGTCAAAATTGCGCTCTTCATTCTTTTTGACGGCTACTTTATAATCCGTTCCGTTGAGCGGTACAATGGCTTTTACGGTTTCATCCTGTGCATATACAATTTTTGCCTTTTTCTTCTGCAGGAACTTCTCCGCCTCGTTAAATGTTTCGGGGGCGCAAAGCAGCCGGATGGAACGCACATCCAGGTTACGGATCTTTACAACTGTATGCCGCTGGTCATAATATACTTCTTCATCTTCGAGCTGGCCTTTATCTATTAATTCCTGTAGCTGAAAAAGAGCCGCCACCTCATGCTTGCAGATCTCGCCAAGGTTATAGGGGCAGTTACATTTTAAAGTAAGGTTTTTGGGATCGTTAAACTTTTGAACCTGTACCTTGTAAAAAGTGCTATAGGTATCGTCTTTAACCCGGAAAAAAACACTGCCGGTCAGCTTATCATACTCAATCAGCTCTACAAAGCCCAGCGCAAATGTTTTTTTTCCCCTGCGAATGACCTCGTCTGTTCCAAAAGTATAAACGTGCTTTAATAAATGTGGTAATGCCAAACTATTATGAATTATGCTTAGTTAAAAATAGTCTTATCCTTCCTGCACCTTTCCGGGAAGCCGGGCATTTGCTCAAAACAATATTGTTTTAGCATTAACAAATCCATTTTAAAAATTATTCATCAAACACCTGTTTATCCTGACAGGGCTACAAAAAGGACAATCGGCAAAAATAAAAGAATTTGATCCGCTTTTCCTATTATTTAATGAACATTTTGGGAAAATTTATTAGGCAGCTTTACCAAAAAAAAGTTTTATCTTTATGTGTTTTTTCCGTTTACAAGGCGCCCTTCTCTATACAGGGGCAGCACATCTGCACGGTCCTCCTGTAAGCAAAAGGCAATATCATCAATATAACCAAAGCGGTCTACCAAACGGTGATAATGCGTGAAATTCTTTGCAAAACCCAGCAGATCTGCTTTATTACAGTTGTAGGTATATGCAGCCATCAGGGAACTATCGCAGTGGATAGAGAAATGCTCCTGTACCCTGCTGATAACAGCCCCAGCAAATAAAGTATCTTCCAGGTTAAATTTATCTTTCCACCCCGCGCATGCCAGCACCACATTTTTATTTTGCTGCAATAAATAGCTGCAAACCGATGAAAGGTTCGGGAAAGAACCGGTAATAATAGTGTCTGCACCCTGATCCAGCGCCATCTGCAGTAAACGGGTACCATTGGTGGTGGTTAACACCAGCACTTTATTTTCAATAAATGCTCTTTTATATTCCAGGGGCGAATTGCCGTGGCTCAGGCCATCTGCCAGTTTTCCATCCCGTTCACCGGCTGCGATGCCGCCGGTTTTTTTGCTGATCTCAATTGCTTTTGAGACCGCATCAACAGGTATTATATACCGGGCCCCGTTATACAATGCTGATGCAATGGTAGATGTAGCCCTGAAAACATCAATAATCACAACCACTGCGTTCTGCAGATCATACAAATGCAGTAACGCCGGAGACAAAGAGGTAAAAAGAGTGGGTTTTTGACTCATGCTGTTATATACAACTCAACCGGATTTATGCAAAGGGCAGCTTTACCACTTTTGCTTTTAATAATTTATCGCGCACTTTAATGAATACAGGCGTATCAAATGCCGCAAACTGTTTTTTTACATACCCCATGCCAATGGCCTTGCCTAATGAGGGGGCCTGCGTACCGGAAGTGACGTGACCAATAGTATTGCCGGCTTCATCACAAATCTCATATCCGTTACGCGGAATGCCTTTATCTTTCAGCTCAAAGCCTACCAGTTTGCGTTCCACACCTGTTTCTTTCTGCTGTTTCAGCAGATCGCTTGCCGTAAACGTTTTGGTAAACTTTGTAATCCATCCCAGTCCTGCTTCCAGCGGAGTGGTGGTATCATTGAGGTCATTGCCATATAGGCAGTAGCCCATTTCCAGCCGCAGCGTATCTCTTGCAGCAAGGCCGATCGGTTTCAGCCCTTTTGGCGCGCCTTCCTTAAAAATGGCATCCCATATTTTATCAGCAGCGCCTTCTTTATCTTCAAAATAGATCTCCACCCCACCTGCCCCGGTATAACCAGTAGCGCTGATCAACACATTTTTTACCCCGGCAAATGTGCCTTTTTCAAAAGTGTAATATTTCAGGTTCAGGATATCCACATCGGTCAGCGGTTGTAAAATAGCGGTTGCATTAGGGCCCTGTATGGCCAGCAAACAGGTCTTGTCTGAAATATTATGCATTTCTACACCTTCTGTATTGTGCGCCACCAGCCATTCCCAGTCCTTATCAATATTTGCGGCGTTCACAACAATCATGTATACACCCGCCTGTCCGGCAGGCAGGTTCTTTTCCTCAATACAATAAATGATCAGGTCATCAATGATGCCGCCCTGCTCATTGGTAAAACAACTGTACTGGGCATGGTTGCTTTTCAGCTTGGAAGCATCATTGGTTGTTACCCGCTGAATCAAATCCAGCGCCCCGGGCCCTTTTAAGATAAACTCTCCCATATGGCTTACATCAAAAACACCTGCATTTTTTCTTACTGTCTGATGTTCTTCATTGATGCCGGTATAGCTGATGGGCATATTGTACCCCGCAAATTCAGCCATTTTGGCACCCAGGGCAATGTGCTTTTGCGTAAAAGGAGTCTGCTTCATATAAAAATGTATTGTTGGCAAAAGTAAGCGGATTCATGCAATCAGCGGCATTCCTTCCCCGCAAAAAATAACCGGTTTGGCTGACGGATTTTGTATCTTTTCCGCATGAATCGATTTTCTTTTTTAATGCTGCTGTTTACCGCCGCTTCCATACAGGCTCAGGAAAAAACAGATCGCTCTTTTGAAGCCCTGATCCGGAAAAACGCATCATCATTCTTAAAGAACGTCCTGGATAAAAAGGATAGTTTTCAATACCAGGTTATTTATACAGAGATCAAACGGGACGCGCACCAGCGGCCTTCCTTTATTAATCATTATCTGAATGTAGACCGTAACCGGTATTTTAATCCTGCCTCCACGGTAAAGATGCCCGTGGCATTTACGGCTCTTGAAAAGCTGAACGGGCTTAAAGGCCGGATCAATGCACAAATGGCCATGATCACAGACAGCTCTTACAGCGGTCAAAGCGCTGTAACCAGCGATAGCACAGCGGCTAACGGGCTGCCTTCTATTGAGCATTACATCAAAAAGATCTTTATCGTAAGCGATAATGATGCCTATAACCGGTTGTACGAATTTACAGGGCAGCAATATTTAAATGAATCCTTATGGGAAAAAGGGTATAAGGATATCCGTATTACACGGCGCTTTGTACCTATGAATGAAGAAGAAAACCGGCATACCAACCAGCTCCGCTTTTTTAACAACGGAAAGCTGGTATATACACAACCCCCGGCCTACAGCAGGGTACTTTTCCATTTTCCCAAAAACAAAATACTGGTAGGCACCGGCCACTGGGATAAAAACGACAGTTTGATTCATGAACCCATGGACTTTACCACGCATAACAACCTGCCACTGGAAGATGGGAATCTTTTGCTCCGGTCTGTACTGTTCCCGCAATCCGTGCCGGAAAAAAGCCGGTTCCATCTCACCAAAGAGCAATACAACCTGCTGTACACCTATCTGTCGGAGCTGCCGTATGAAAGCCGTTATCCCCGGTATGATACCACAGAATTCTTTGACAGCTATACCAAGTTTTTCTTTTTCAGGGCGGGCAAAGAAAAAATTCCCGGCTATATACGGGTATTTAATAAAGCAGGATGGAGCTATGGTTATTTAACGGATTATTGTTATGTGGTGGATTTTAAAAATAACGTGGAATTTATGCTGAGCGCTACCATTTATGTAAACAGCGATGGCATACTGAATGATGATAAATACGATTATGAAACCATCGGGTTCCCTTTCTTCAAGGAAATAGGCACTATTATTTATAATTATGAGCTCAACAAAAAAAGAAGCATCATTCCCGATCTCAGCAACTGGAAAAAAACATACCGGTAAGCACACAAACAATTGTTTTGTTTTTGTAGCAATAAAGTAAAAAAATGGTCATTCCTGTTGATCCGGCACAACATTTCAGCAACAGAATACAACAAATCAGCGCCCTTTTTTGTCAATTGAATGAAACCGATCTTTTATCAATTTATTTTGGTGTAATTTTGTTCCGTTATGCAGTTTGATAAAATTCACAATAAAGGGCAGGCCAGGCTTTTTAAAAATGATTACCTGGAAATGCTTACCAAAACACACCCTTTGGTTATCTGGGGCATGTATATTCCTGTAATTGTATATATGTTGTATTACAGCCATGCCTCTAATGGTTATACATGGAGTTATGTGCTTTTGCTGTTTTTTATCGGCATCTTTTCGTGGAGTTTTTTTGAATACATTGCCCATCGTTTTGTATTTCACTGGGTAAGTGATAACCCCACCGCACAGAAGATCGCTTATGTAATGCATGGCAACCACCATCATTACCCAAGGGACCGGCAGCGGTTATTTATGCCCCCGGTGCCCAGCATTATCATTGCATCTGTATTGCTGGGAATTTTCTACCTGCTGATGGGCTCCAGGGCATTTATGTTCTTTCCGGGCTTTATGCTGGGGTACCTGATGTATGGAACCATGCACTATGCCATACATGCCTGGAACCCGCCTTTTAAATGGATGAAAGGTTTGTGGCGCAACCACCATCTGCATCATTATAAGGATGAGCATAAGGGATTCGGTGTAAGCAGCACTATCTGGGATCATGTGTTCGGCACCATGTTTGATCTGAAAAAAGAAAAAGAAGACAAGGAAAAAGTAAAGTCTTTAATGTTTGAAAAGAAGAAATAGCGTCCGTCAAATATAGTTTTAATTTTAAAAAATCTGCAGTATAAAACTGCAGATTTTTTGTTAGGCAGCAACCCCTATTGCTGTCGTTTTTTTATTTTAAAAACTTTTGTCATCATAACAATTATTTTCTCTTTTATACGTTTTTAAAAATAAATTTTTTTTACATTTGGCGTGATAAGGTTGATTTGCCCTTTGCTTTGCCATCAACAATCCTTTGTTTAATATCTAAACCAGAAATGCTATGTCTAAACCCAGCCGATTGTGCGCACTGCGTGCTTACTATGCCCTCTTTTATCAAAAATCATTGCTACTGATTGCGATCCTGCTGTTTACAGTTACCAGCAGCAGCGTACTTGCAAAAACGCACCCGTTGTATGACAAAGTCATTACCGGAACGGTTACTGATCAGGCCGGCCAGCCTCTTTCAGGGGTTTCTGTTCTGTTAAAAGGTACCAGCACAGGCGTAACTACAAACAATGCCGGTGTTTTTACCATCCGGGTTCCGGATACGGGAGGAACGCTTGTTTTTTCCCATATAGGTTTTGCGGAACAGGAGGTTGCAGTTGGGGAAAAACAGGAAATTACCGTTACTCTTATTGCCAGTGCTACAGATCAGCTTGCAGATGTGGTTGTTGTAGGATATGGCACGCAAAAGAAAGCTGTGGTTTCCGGTGCCGTAACTTCAGTAAGAGGGGCTGATCTGCAAAAGTCGCCGGCCACCAATCTATCCAATTCCCTGGCGGGGAGATTGCCCGGTGTTACTGCGGTGCAGACTACAGGGGAACCGGGTTATGACGGTTCTAAAATACGGATACGCGGCACCAACTCTTTAGGAAACAGTGATGCATTGATCGTAATTGACGGGGTTCCGAACCGTGCCGGGGGGCTGGAGCGTTTAAACCCCGCAGACATTGAATCCATTTCCGTATTAAAGGATGCATCCGCTGCCATATACGGATCTCGGGCAGGAAACGGGGTTATATTGATTACCACCAAGCAGGGAAAAAGCGGGAAGCCCCGTGTTAACTATGATTTTAGTTACGGGTGGCAACGACCTACCCGTACGCCCCAGATGTCCGATGCGGCAGAATATGCAACCATCCGGAATGAGTTGAAAATATATGACAATGTGCCCACTGATGAATGGGCCGCGGCTGCAGCCGCGTTTGCATCTACCGGAAGCTATACCTTAAAGGATAACAGCAAAACGGTAGCTGCTGATTTTACAGCTGACGATATCCAGAAATACCGGGACGGGTCCGACCCCTTGGGGCATCCTAATACCGACTGGTATAAAACCACCCTTAAAACCTGGTCGCCCCAGCAAAAGCACAACCTGCAGATCTCCGGCGGATCAGAAAACGCAAGATATATGGCCTCCCTGGGCTATCTGGACCAGGATGGTTACTACAGGAAATCTGCAACGGGCTACAGCCAATATGATTTAAGGGTGAACCTGGATGTAAAAGTGAGCAAACATATACGGACAAGTGTTAATGTGGTAGCGCGGGAAGAAGACCGCCATTTCCCAACACTGGGCGCAGGAGACATCTTCCGGATGATCATGCGCGGAAAACCTACCGAAATTGAAGTTTGGCCCAATGGCCTGCCAGGACCGGATATTGAATACGGGCAAAACCCATACGTAATTACTACCAGCCTTACAGGGTATGACAAGGATATCAGAGATTATTTTCAGTCAAACGGTAAAGTAGAAATAGATATTCCCGGGATAGAGGGCTTAAAGCTTACCGGAACAGCATCCATTGATAAAATGTCTGCCCGCCGTAAAAAATGGGAAACACCGTGGACCTTATATTTCTGGGATAAAAAATCGTACGAAGCAGACGGCGTTACGCCTGTATTAACCGGCAGTGTACGCTCTCCCTTTACGGATCCCCGTTTAACCCAGGCGGCCGCTTCCCAGCTGGCCGTGAACCTTACAGGGTTAATCAATTATGACCGCAAATTTAACGGTGTGCACTCCTTAACTTTTTTGGCCGGAGTAACCCGGGAAAAAGTAAACAATGAAGATTTCTGGGCTTACAGGAGGTATTTTATTTCCTCCTATATTGACCAGCTTTCTGTAGGGGGCACCAAAGAACAGAATATTGGCAATGACGGAGCTACCGGAAACCCTTACGGCCAGTTCCTGAGGGCCCGTTTAAGCTATTTCGGGCGGCTGGGTTATAATTACAAGGAAAAGTATATGGCTGAATTCCTGTGGCGGGCAGACGGTTCCTATATCTTTCCGCCCACCATGCGGTTTGGCTTTTTCCCCGGGGTGAGCGCCGGATGGCGTATTTCCGAAGAGCCTTTCTTCAAGAACCATGTTTCCTTTTTCAATAACCTGAAAATACGTGGTTCCTGGGGGCGAATGGGAGCAGAAGCCTATGATCCGGCCGGAAACCTGGCAGAGTTCCAATACCTGGCCACACTTGGGTTTGGAAGCTATATACTGGGTGGCGATGTTGCCAAGTCTTTAATTGAGAACAACCTGCCCAACCCCGATTTTTCCTGGGAGGTAGCTAATAACTCCAACATTGGCCTGGAAGGAAGCCTGTTAAGCAATCATATCAGCTTTGACTTTGATTATTTTTATAATAAGCGCACAAAAATTCTAATCAACCGCGGGGGCTCCATTCCAACAAGCTCCGGCATCGTGGATAAACTGCCGCCGGTAAACCTGGGTGTGGTTACCAACAAAGGCTGGGAGTTCAAGGTAGGCTATAACGGAGCCGTTCATGATTTCAATTACAGCATCAGCGTAAATGGCGGCTATGCAAAAAATAAAGTGAACTTCTGGGACGAAACTCCGGGCGCTCCTGCCTATCAGCGTTCAACAGGTATGCCAATTAATGCACCCCTTGCCTACCAGTATGATGGTGTTTTTGCCACACAGGCAGAAATTGATGCCAATAAAATTGATTATAGCGCCTTAACCGGATCTTTACGGCCGGGAGATATGAAATTTAAAGATGTAAATAACGATGGTAAAATTAACGGTGATGATGAAGTGCGGCTGGATAAGGTGCAGGATCCTACTTTTACCGGCGGAGTCAATATTGCGTTTTCCTATAAGGGTTTTGATGCTGCGATACTGTTCCAGGGCGCAACAGGAGGATTGCAGCTGATTGGCCTTACAGAATCCGGCGATATCGGCAACTTTACAAAATATGCCTACGACAACCGGTGGACTGTTGACAACCAGAACAGCGTGGATCCCCGTCTGGCCAACAGGAATAACACCTACTACACCGATGTGGCAAAAGCCGGCTGGAATACCTACTGGCTGAGAAATAATAATTACCTGCGTCTCAAAAATGTTGAGATCGGCTACACGGCACAGCCGGAATTCTTAAAGAGAGCAGGTATTCAATCAGTCCGGTTGTTTGTAAACGGGCTAAACCTGGTTACATGGGATAAAATAAAAATATGGGATCCGGAATCCACCAACAGCAGTGGCCAGTATTATCCGCAAGCCAAGGTAATCAATACCGGCATCAGCGTTAATTTTTAAACAATTATCGCATTTATGCACCATCAAAAAATTAGTACTATGACACATTTTTATAAAACATTATTCTCTGCGCTTTTTTTCGGCAGCCTGCTGGTTGCCTGTAATAAGGGTTTCCTGGATCAGACTCCTGTTGACCGGGTACCTAAAGACCAGGTATGGAAAGACCCCGCACTGGCCACCGCATTTGTAAACGAAATATATAATGGCCTGGGCCAGGGCGGATTTGAAGAACAGATGCTGGCTTCAGTATCAGACGAAGCGGTATTTACGCATACCGGCCGTAATATCAATACGATTAATGAGGGCAGCTTAAATGCCACCAATGTAGGTTGGGAATCTGACACCTATAAATATGGCACCATGTATAACCGCATCAGGGCCTGTAATATTACACTGCAGGAATTGTCTAACCCAGAAAATATGCTTGACAACAATACAAAGGCGCTTTTAATGGGGCAGGCTTATTTTTTACGGGCCTACTTTTATCATCAACTGGTGCGCTATTATGGCGGTGTGCCGCTGATCACAAAAGTGTATGACCTGGACGAGGACTATTCTGCAGCCCGGAACAGCTTTGAGGAATGTATTAATTTTATTGTAAACGATTGCGATAGTGCGGCGCTGCTATTAAAAGGCCAGACAATGGACAACGGAAGAGCCACCCGCGTTGCCGCTTTGGCCTTAAAGTCGAGGACCCTGCTGTATGCGGCCAGCGATCTGCATGATAAGGCAAAAATTTCAGCAGTATGGGCAGCGGGGGCAACAGATCAGCTGGTCTATTCCGGCGGGTCACAAAAGGATCGTTGGGAACTGGCCAAACAGGCAGCCCTGGCGGTGATCCAGGAAGGCGGCGGCGGTTATAAGCTGGACCTGACAGCGCCGGTTGCAGACTCCATAGGAACGCTAAATTATATTTCTATAAGCATGGGTGGAGGAAGCACCGCGCCGGGAGTAGATGCATCAGCCGCTTCGGACTTATTATTCGCACGGTATTTTATTGCGGACAAAGATGAAAGCGGGGAATATATTGGTAAATACAATGGGCCCAACGGTTATCATAACTGGTCCGGGAATACCCCGGTTGGCTTACTGGTGGACGATTACCGGATGAAGGATGGAACGCCTTTCTCCTGGAGCAATCCGGATCAAAAGGCCCACCCTTATACCAATCGCGATCCCCGGTTCTATGCCACCATCATGTATGACGGTGCCGGCTGGAAACCCCGTAACCTTGTATCCGGAGATGTAGACCCCGCCAACCAGATCCAAACCGGGTTTTACGACCTGGCTTCCGGCGGAAAAACCATAACCGTTGCCGGGCTTGATACCAGAAGCAGTTCCATTGAGGACTGGAATGGCAGCCGCACCGGTTATTATATGCGAAAGTTTATTGATCCGAACCCAAAGATCAAAGATGCCAGCGACAAACAGTTTATTCCCTGGCCGTTCTTTCGTTATACAGAAGCCGTTCTCAATTACGCAGAAGCCTGTATAGAAACCGGGGATGAGGCCACCGCTAAAACCTGGCTGAACAAAATACGTTTCAGGGCGGGCATGCCTGCAATTACATCTTCAGGAGCAGCGTTGCTGGCAGAATACAGAAACGAACGGAGGATTGAACTGGCATATGAAGAGCACCGGTATCATGATGCCCGCAGATGGCTGATTGCGCCACAAACGCTTGGCAGAAAACTTACTTTTATTTCCATATCAGGAAAATTCAAGTCAGGAAAAACAATGTCAGCACCCTATCATCATGATGAGACGATCTATAACTATACCTATACGCCTTTTGTGGATAATGCACACGAGAACAGGACCTGGGATAATAAGATGTACTACCGTCCGTTTAGCCGGGATGAACTGAATAAAAACTCAAAACTGGAGCAAAACCCGGGCTATACAAAGAGCTGACCCGGTAACCAGCTGTTATCAAATCGCCGGAGCCTTCCACAGCCAGGGAAGCTCCGGTTTTGTATTAACGCGGGTTCGAGTCCCGGGCACACAACCGCTCAAAAAGAGCGGTTTTTTTATGCTTTCAATGCACTATAGACGGGCGTTATACCGGATCCGGTTCAATGACGGGTCAATGTTTAATGCAAGATCCGAACCGGCGGTTTATTAGGTTAGCAGCCTGTTAATACCGTTAGACTTCAAACTTTTAAATTGCACCAGGAGTGAAGGTATGTCAGGCTTATTTGTCATTCATAGGGCATTATCTGTTAATGACAAGCGGCTTAAATAATTGAAAATAAATATCGCCCTGATTTCTATGACAACACCAAATTAATTTTATAGGAGCCCGGCCAGCCGAACGCCGTTCAGGGACAAAATCCTGGTAAAAACAAAACTCTTTAAATAAGAGCTTCCACAGGAGCGGCCTGTTTGTTATTAACTCAAAAAGTCTAAACAAGCTCATTATTAGCCAGCTATAAGGGTCAAAAACTTAATATTAAATAATTATTAAGTTTTGTAACTTAGATAGCTTCATGAATAAAGGACTGGTCATATTATTCCTTGCCCTGATCCTGCCGGCAGCAGTATTATGGGCAAATGAGGATCAGAGGATCGTCCGGTTCTCTTTTTACGGGGACAGCATCCGGTTCCGGTATGATAAAAGCCAGTCTATAGACTTTAATGAGGCGGCGCTTTCGGATGCATCTGTAAACCGCTTTTATGCAGCCATAAAGCAAAAGGATTATACAGCGGTTTTTAATGCGCTTAACGATTATAAAACAGAGAAACAACCTGATGACTGGCTGTATTACCAGCTGGTGCGGGCCATAGCCCAGCAAATAAGTCCCAAAGAAAAAAATTACCTGCGGTATACCCTTTACAAATGGTATTTTATGCTGCAATCCGGTTATGACCCGTTGCTGAGCATTAACGGAAACAGGCTGCTGTTCTATATTCAGTGCGATGAAAATATTTACAACATTCCTTACAGGATGAAAGATGGGAGGCAATACGTTTGCCTTAATTATCATGATTATGGCAGTAATATTGATTTTGACCGTTTTCCTTTTGCTGAAATTGCTTTAGCCACACCACAGCACCACCGTTCCTTTTCCTATAAAGTTACCCGGCTGCCTGTTTTCCCGGCAACGGATTATGTAACCAAAGAGCTGAAATTTTCTATGTATAACCAGACCTATGATTATAAAATAAAAGTAAACCCAAAAATAAAAACCTTATTTGCCAATTATCCTACAGTTGATTATAACACCTATTTTTCTATACCGCTGAGCAATGAAACCAGGGCCTCTCTGATAACAATGCTCAAAAAGGAGCTCAAAGGACTATCTGTAAGAAATGGTGTTGATTATTTAATGCGGTTCACCCGCTATGCTTTTCCTTTTGAAGAAGACACTTACCAGTTTGGCCAGGAAAAGCGATTAACGCCGGAACAAACCCTTTTATACGATGGCAGCGATTGTGAAGACCGCGTCCTGTTCTTTTATTATCTTGTAAAAGAGATCTATAATCTGCCTATGATCGTAATGGTGTATCCACAGCATGTGACCATTGCCGTAAAATTTCATAAACCCATCGGCGTTCCGGTTATTTATAACGGTGAAGCCTATTCCGTTTGTGAGCCCACGCCACAAAAGGAAGATATCCGCATCGGGCAATTATTGCCACAGTTAAAAAAGGAGTCTTATGAGGTGGCGTATGTTTACAAACCTTAAAAACAACATCAATCAAAACCATTTTACAATTGGTTGTAGACCGCATGTTTTTGCTCAGCCTTCAGACACCTGCCATCTCTAATCTTTCAACTTCTTTGTTGATTCTTTTTACATGAAAAGGAAATAAAAAAGCGCTTCCGGGAAGCGCTTTTTATAAATAACTGCTTATTGATTATTGTTGTTTTACCAAAACGTACTTTGATCCCCACACAGTCCATCCTTTTGTCCAGTCATTTGTGCCATCAAATGCACCAATATAATTGGTTTTAACAAAAAATGCATCCGATAATGTGGATTTATCAAATTTACCGGCAGTAGTAAGCGCAAGAGAACCTGATTTTGGTTGCAGGTTTGGATTCGCCGGATTAATAGCATCTGTTAATCCTGCGTCAGCTGCACTAGCCAGTAATTTGGTTCCATAAGTAGTACCGGTAATAAGATCCTGTAATTGCTGATTGGTTAATGCAGAACCAGTAGGTAAGGTAAGGAACGGAGTTGTAACAGCACTTAGCAGGCTATTATAGAACATAGCATCTCCTGCCTGAAAAGCGGCCTGTGTTTCCGTATTCTCAGCAACCAGGCCGGCCTTTTGTCCACCTAATATAACCGAATTGGCAAGTACTGGCTTGCTTCCTCTTCTAAACCGCATGCCATACCCATAATCTGCAGAAGTTCCTGCCGCATTATTAGGTCCTATTGCTGTGAAGTTGGACAAAATAGGATGCGTAACCGGTGTTGTAGTATATGGAAGAGTTCCGTTTGTATTATCTACTTCAAAATTGTTGGAAAGGTCTCCTCCGGTTTTGTTGTCAGTCCAGCCCGGAGCTTTTACAGAAACGGCAAATTGAATTTTTCCATGATATCCGTCATCCATATCATAATCATCATCCGCACAGTTATATGCAATTAAATATTTGCAATTTACGGCTCCTCCGAAAAATTCAAATGCATCATCCAAACCATTAACCACCTGAATGTGATCAATCGTTGTTCCGGAACCTACAGCATACAAAGACAGACCATTAATTTCATCATTCGGATTTACAGCTTTACCAGCGTATTCAATGCGCACATATTGCATTGTTCCGCTATTGTCAGCATCGTTTGTACCTCCAAATTTTTGATGCGCAGCATCAACACCTCCTTCTAAAACAGAATGGTTTCCATTTCCTGTAGCATTTCCGACCAGTATAACACCACCTAATTGACCTGGAGCAGGATTGGCTTCAGCCGATGTAAAAACAATAGGATCTGTTGCCGTTCCGACAGCATTAATTTTTGCCCCTTTATAAATAACAAGTACTCCTGCAGAATCTGCATTTGAAATTATTTGCGTGCCAGGTTCTATCGTTAATGTAGTTCCGTTTTCTACATAAACATATCCCCTTAGACGATACTTTTTATCTTTTGTCCAGGTTTGGTTAGCACTGATGCTTCCCCTTATGTCAACGGTGCCATTTTCTCCGGGTGGCGTTACCGGCGGTGGTAATTCACTATCTTTGTTGCTGCAGGAGGCGAACACAATTGCAGCCAACATGATTGTGGTCATTGTTTTTAAATGTTTCATACTTGTTTTTTTACTGAATTAAAAATTATATTTTAAAGAAAGTATTCCGGTTGATCCCATTTTATATTGCCTTGTAATCTTATCAGAAGATGCATCATATTCAGGACTTTTTAATGTCTTATCAAAACGGTAGTACATTTTAAATGGTTGCGCTAAAATATCTCCAACAGTTAATTTGACTTCCAGCTTATTTTTTATCAATTTCTTGCTAACCTGTGCGTCTAAGACGCTCCTTGGTTTTTCATAAATATCCTGTGCCTGGTCATTCTGTCCCCGAAAAGCCAATCGTGGGCCGATCCTGTTGAATAAAACGTTTACTGCAAAATCTCTGTTATCATATGTCAGACCGCCATTAATAATATATGGAGACAGGCCCTGCATTAATCCACTGTTGCTATTTGAGTTTTGAAGTTGAATAGACCCATGGATATAAGAAAGGTTCGTATAGAAGGTCAGGTTATTAAAAAAATCGCTGCTCAAAAAATCCAGCTTCTTTCTTATTTCTAACTCACCACCGTATACTTCAGATTTAATAGCGTTCTGATAAGATAATATGTTATTCCCTGCATTTATTTGTTCGATCGGGTTTTTAAAGTTTTTATAAAAAACAGTTGCTGATATAATTTCACCCGCGGCCGGGAAAAATTCATACCTTAAATCGGTATTTATATTTTTACTTCTTATTAAATCAGGATCTCCCTTATAAATAAAGTCTGTGTTGTAATCATATAAACTGTAAGAAGCAATTTCTCTAAATTCTGGCCGGTTAACAGATTGCGAAGCTGCTAATCTTAAATTGGTTTTAGGTGTTAATTCGTATGTTAAATTACCAGAAGGCAAAAAATCAAGGTTTTGCCGTTGAACTTTGAGGCTGCCAGATACAGGAATAAGACGTTGGTTATAGTTTTCAACCCGAACACCCCAATCAAATTTCAGTTTGTTGGTAAATCGGTTATTCAACATAATATATCCGCCATTCAAAAATCCTTTCCCCTGATAATTGGTAGAATTATTCCCTATATTGGCGATTACCAAACCATACCTGTCAATATTTTCCTGTGAAAAAACAGCAAACATATTCTCTCCCTGAGCGGCACTGAGCACTGCGCCTCCGGCATTTAGTGATGCATAGCCCAATGCATTCACGTCTACATTTTTTAATCTGTAATATCCGGAATATCCTATTTTCAGTTTTTGCTCAAAACTCAGCCAGTCAAATGGATATTGATAATTTAGATTGGCTCCAATAATATTTTCATTTGTTTTTGACCAAATTCTGCCGGCGTCCTGAATAACCGGAGAGTATTCATTATTAATTGTTCTAAAATAGTTTTGATTATCTGTTGACTGAAAGTTTAAGATTCTTTGATCGGGCTCGTTCCTGTACGTATAGGAATAAGAGGCATTCCAATCCAAAGCGCCCGCGCCTATTTTATGTTTACCATCAAATACTGAATTAAATAAGCCGTCCTGCCTGGCTTCATTTAAAATACTTTTATAGTATAGTACATCATTCCCGTTTGAAATATTTTTACCATCCCGAATACCTGTGGTTTTTGACAAATCATTATTAAAAAGGGTTTTCCACGAAATAGTATTATTACTATTATAAGAATAATTGAGGTTCAGTATGGCGTTTAAATTATATTTTTGAATATAGGCATCTGTATTATAATTGTATAGCTCGTTTTTAGAGTTATCATATTCTGTTAGCATTGAGGGTTTATATTGTTGAGATATTCCATATCCTATTGAATATATATACCCAAACTTTTTATCTCCGGTTATTAGTTTTGAATTGCCTCCAATATAATTTAAATTCAGATTTGGCAATGCATTTGAACCATTACTATAGCCATAATTATTGGGTAAAAGTTTTGTTACAGCAGTCTTGTAATCAGCAGGTAATGATGTAAAATTACTTCTATAATTATAATAGGAACGTGGCAAATCCCTTGAATCATCAAAAAACCCCAAAAAATCATATTTGCCATTGGGTTCAGATGTTTTAAATCCTTTAAATGTTGTTATAGAATTATACCCTATAGAAAGCGATAGTTCACTTAACCGGGTTGTCGGATATTGCTTGGTCGTGATTTTTATGGCCCCTCCGGCAAAATCACCTGGCAAATCAGGTGTTGCAGATTTGAAAATAACTACATTATCAATTACTGCCGCCGGGATAATATTAAAGGCAAAGGCCCTTTTATCAGGCTCTGTGCTTGGTAAAATTGAATTATTTAATAACGCCGTATTGTAGCGTTCATTAAGCCCCCGTATAATCACAAATTTATCGTCCTGAATAGACGCCCCGCTTACCCGCTTTAATACATCCCCGGTATTCCTGTCCGGCGATTTTTTAATTACATCCGCGGAGATCCCATCAGAAATGGACGCGCTTAGTTTTTGTGTATTATATAAAGAAGCTACCGATTCCCGTTTTGCACTGCTCTTTACCACCACCTCCTGCAATTGCTGGTTGGCTTTTTCCAATGTCACGTTCACAGTAGGCACCTCTTTATCAGTAACCTCAATATCCGTTACTTCTTTTGCCTGGTAGCCTACACTGGAAACCGTTATGCTATATTTTGCATTTTTGTTTACGGGTATATAAAACCCTCCATCTACATCTGTAACAACCCCTTTCTGTTCTCCAGACAGTGTTACGGAAGCTCCTGCAATCGGCAAGCCTGTTTGATTATCGGTCACTTTTCCGGATAACCGGACCTGGGAATAAACTATCTGGGAACAGATAGTAAGAATAAATGCTGTAAGCAGCCTTAAGTACATGTTTCTTGTTTGCTGCAAAAGTCAAACCGCTGTATTACCTCATTGTTACGCCACTGTTACCAAATCATCACCGCAAGATTACTATAATGTTAAGGCCCTTTCAGCAGCTGGTTCCTTTTGTTTATAACCGGTGAATGACGCAGGGAAAAATGTGCATCCTTAAAGAAAAAAGAAACGAAAGCTTTCTTTTGCATATTAAGGAATTATTAATTCCTTTAATTTTATGGTATAACAGGCCCGAACAGAATATTTTTGCCACCAATTAAATTTCGACCATGGGATTAAATTCATTTATTAAACTGTTTACTCCGAAGAATACCATTTTTTTTGAGCTGTTTGAAAAAATCTCCGACAATGTATCCCTGATGGGTGCCATATTAAAAAAATTTGCATCCGAGCCTGACCTGGACAAAAGAAACGCCTATGTACAGCAGATCATTGACCTGGAACATGACAATGATGAGCTGACCCATAATGTTTTTACTGAGCTGGGACGAAATTTTATAACGCCTTTTGACCGGGAAGACATTCATTCCCTGGCAACATCGCTGGATGATATTGCTGATTATATTTATTCGGCAGTGAAAAAGATCAAGCTCTACCGCGTCAATCCCAATGAAACAGGGCTGCTGAAAATGGTGGAATTGATTGAAGCAGCTACTGAACAGATAAAAGTGGTTGTAATGGAACTGCGTGATATGAAGAAGATCAGGGACATTACCGAAGGTTTAATTAAAATAAACAGTATAGAGAACCAGGCAGATGACGTGTTTGACCTGAGCATTGAAAAGCTGTTTGATACGGAACCGGACGCCAAAGAAGTCATTAAGAAGCGGGACATTTACCAGGTAATGGAAACCGTAACTGATAAATGCGAAGATGCCGGAAATGTAATTGAATCCATTATTATCAAGTACGCATAATAATGGATTTTATAATCGCTTCTTTCTCCAAACTCATTACAGATATATGTTAACACTTCTTATAGTAATTGTTGGGCTGGCTTTGATTTTTGATTATATCAATGGGTTTCATGATGCGGCCAATTCAATCGCCACCATCGTTTCCACAAAAGTATTAACGCCGTTTCAGGCGGTGCTGTGGGCCGCCTTCTGGAATTTTGTTGCCTATTTTGTTTTTAAAGATCATAAAGTGGCCGATACGATTGCCAAAACGGTAAAGCCGGAATTCCTGGATTTTGACCTGATAGTGATACTGGCGGCTATAATGGCCGCTATTGTATGGAACCTGTTTACCTGGTGGTTTGGTATCCCTTCAAGCTCTTCACATACCTTAATAGGCGGTTTAATAGGCGCTGCAATTGCAAAAGCACATACTATAGATGTAATAGTAATGGCCAATTTTATAAAAACCGTGGTGTTTATCTTTCTTTCCCCATTAATTGGTATGCTGCTGGCTTTTATGATTACACTGGCCATTTACTGGATCTGCCGGAAAAAGAACCCTTATGTAACAGAAAAATGGTTTAAGCGGTTACAATTGTTATCATCGGCCGCCTTTAGCCTGGGGCATGGAGGTAATGATGCCCAGAAAGTAATGGGACTGATTTCTGTAGTGATCCTTTACCATGGGGTGCAGGCAGGCACTATGAGCCCTGATGTGGACCCCAAGGATATTCTGCTTTCCCATAACTGGATCCCCATTGCCTGTTACAGCGCCATAGCGTTGGGAACCATGAGCGGTGGCTGGAAAATTGTAAAGACAATGGGCACCAGGATCACCAAAGTTACCCCGCTGGAAGGAGTGGCTGCTGAAACAGCCGCCGCCTCCACGCTGATCCTTACTGAAGGTATGGGCATACCGGTAAGTACCACCCATACGGTAACCGGCGCCATCATTGGCGTTGGGGCCACCAAGCGGCTCTCTGCTGTAAGATGGGGCGTTACTATTAACCTGCTCATTGCCTGGATCCTGACCATACCTGTTAGCGCGGTTGTTGCAGCCATTATTTATTATATAGTAACGCTGTTTGTCTAAAAAGCCCAAAGCCGGCGTTTTACCCTTCTTTTCGTTAGCACCCGTTCCTGTTGAAAGGAACTTTTTACAGAATATTTTCTTTTTTCCGGCGCCCGGCACCGAAACGCGGAATATTTTGCAATGCTCAATGCATCTGTTATCAGCACCCGGCAACAGGAAAAGGCCAGCCGATAATCTGCTGTGCCTGCCTTTAAGCTCTTTATCCATTGCTGAAAACCTCAATAATAACAGTACCGGTTGTAGACAAAGTACCTGTAGACTTTTAAAATGTCTACAATCCTCTTGTCTACAGGCAATCGTTATTTTTCCCCGGCAGTTTTTTGACGCTCCTCACCCTTTGGGAAGCCCTTAAACATAAGGCGAGTTCGGCATGCAACCAACTGAATGGCAATATTTAGTCAGACAGGGTGCACAGGAATCTTACTGTTGCTCAAAAATTTATGCAGAGAATGACCCAAAAACAAAACGTATGGTCAACAGTCAATATTAATTGTGTTTAAAGTAAGATTTTTTCGGAACTTCGCTCCTCAATTAATTTAAATATGAGTAAGATTTTAGTGACGGGTGGTAGCGGATATATAGGATCGCATACCATTGTTGATTTAATAGAAAATGGTTACGAGGTGATCTCTGTTGATAATAACAGCCGTTCCCAGCCTTTTATTTTAGAACGGGTGGAAAAGATTACGGGCAAAAAAGTAAAAAATTATAAGGTAGACCTGTGCGATTTTGATGATACCCATGCCATATTTACGGAAAATCCGGATATTACCGGTATTATTCATTTTGCAGCCTATAAAGCCGTAGGCGAGTCGGTTGAAAAGCCGCTGATGTACTATGAAAACAACCTGAACTCTTTGCTGAATGTTTTAAAGTGCGCACGCGATTTTCATACGCCTTATTTTGTTTTTTCATCTTCCTGTACCGTTTACGGCAACCCGGATAAGATACCGGTTGTAGAAACCACGCCCACCAAGCCGGCAGAATCGCCCTATGGCGCTACCAAGCAAATGGGCGAGCAGATCCTTACTGATTTTGCAAAAGTGTTTGATACCAATGTGATCGCCCTCCGGTATTTTAACCCGGTAGGCGCACATCCTTCTATTGAAATAGGAGAAGTGCCTATTGGCAGGCCGCAAAACCTGATACCGGCTATTACCCAAACCGCCATAGGCAAACTGCCCAGGATGACGGTTTTTGGTGATGATTATGATACGCGCGACGGATCCTGCGTGCGCGATTTTATCCATGTAAGCGATATTGCGCACGCGCATACATTAGCAATCAGATACCTGGAGGAAGTAAAAAACAAATCCAACTACGAGATCTTTAACCTGGGAACGGGAAACGGTGTTACGGTTTTAGAGGCCATCAGGTCCTTTGAAAAAGTGAGCGGCGTAAAGCTGAATTATGAAATAGGTCCCCGCCGCCCCGGTGATGTTATTGCCATCTACGCCAATAACGACCACGCCGTAAAAACGCTGGGCTGGGAAATAAAATACGGACTGGATGCCATGATGGATACCGCCTGGAAATGGGAGCAGCAACTGGCAAAGGAAAGCCAGCAATAATGAGGCTGTATGGGCGGACTCGCTGCTTCGCCCCTTTATTTTATTATTGACCAGAAAGGCACACTGATCGTTGAGCCGGCCTGACGAAATACAGACGGGTTCATTTTCGTCAAGCCCGTCCGACTGGGTCATCCGGGCGGGCTGTTAATGACAAGTATCTTATTGTATTGAAAGCCAACAATATACAAGATCGTCGTCTTGACCGAGTTCGGAGAACGAGCGGAGAGATCTCTGTAACAGATGAGATCCCTCTGCGCACCCGCTGAAAGCGGGTTTGGTCGGGATGACGATTAAAAAAAACTTGTCATACGAATGAACTTAATGCCCTTTATTTGCGCCTGTTAATGACAAATACTGTATTGTTTTGAGATCAACAATAGTTCCGCCATCTGATAGTCATCGGATTCACCGAAGGTAAATCTCTGATATTACAGAGATCTCTCGACTTCTCCTGCTAACGCGGGATGCGCTGCCAATGACAGAGGGCATTATGCATTGAAAACCAATTATACTTTCGTTATGCTGAGCGTAGCCGAAGCATCTCTTCAACTCTGAGACCTTTCGTCCCGAACGTTCGGGATCGCTACGCCTGCCTGTACCATTCGGGCAGGCTGCGCCCAAGGTGACGGCACTTTTTTGTCATCGCCTCATTGATTTAGGCCACCAATAGTTTACTCGGGATGACGATTGAAGAGAAGAGAATTTGTCATTTCAATGAACTCAGCATGACATTACTTTTTGGTATTATTCAAAAAGGCCGATTCGCTGCCCCGGATCATTATTTGCCTTGATTTCCGGCTATTTTCTTGATCAGCTTAACCCCTTTTTGTTTTTCTACAATAAAATCATCAACCACTATTTTCAGCACATCCTGCTCTATGATCATTGCCTTATCGTAATTTTCATTAACCTGGTTCCCATTTTATGGTGAACAGCACCGGTGCGTCTGCTACATTTGTATATTTTTTTGCCAGAGCAGAAAGTGAAAGAACCTGTGGCAGGCAACTATCTTTTGTTTGTATATAAACTTTGCCATTGTGTTTTATACCCTCTTCCTCAAAAATTCCTTTTTCTACCCTCATTGATGCTATACGCTTCGGATTTAATATGCTTAAGCTGATTATATGAACGCCATTAACATAAAATGCGGGCGACGGTTTTGCTAAAACAGAATCGTTTTTTTATATACCACTTCTATCGAATCAATGGGGCGGGGTTTATCTGTAAGTTGATTCTTTATATCCTGAGAAAAAGCAGACAAACATAAAAAAGTGATAAAAACCGGAAGCAGTATAAATTTTTTCATGGCACAACTGTTTGTTGATTAAAAATACTTTTTTTTGAAATACATTTATCCCGGATAAATCCATTGAGAGTTATTTATCATAACTGCTTGCGCATGATGATCCCGTTCCCGGAAACACGGTCTTTTTGAAAGCCCATTTTTTGTACCAGCCGGATCGCATTTCTGTTGTCCACATTTGTTTTGCCGATTATGGCCTTTGCCAAAAATTCATTTTTTGCAATTCCGATCAGCAATTCAAAAGCGGCATGCATCAGTCCCAGTCCCCAAAACTCAGGAAACAGGGAACCTCCGATCTCAATTTCACCGGTTGCCGGATCCCAATCGTGCAGGGCACAATCGCCTATTATCTGTTCCGGTTTTTCCTTTATCCGTACCGTAAAAATACATTCGCAAAGCGCAATGATCCTTTCCGTGAACGCGGCCGGGCGCTCATCTTTACGGAAAGGGTTTTCCGTAAAGTCAGTGCGCTCTTTTCTATAGGTATAAAGAGTATAGAACGGGAGGGCATCTGCAACCGTAAGCTTTTGAAGAATGATCCTGTTACTGGAGTAGGTATCCTGCATCAACCACTGCGTTTTTATAAGGATCGCCGGCCGGTTTACCCGGCTAAGCGAAGCCTGTTGCTTTGCTTTATCCTTTTGTTACTTTTGGCAACCGTAAAATCATTCCTGTTTCAAAAATGCCGCTTTCACCACTGCGCCAATCCCGGGTGCGTCCGGCACCTCAATAATCCCATGCTCCTTATAGATCATTCCGCCCTCTACCGGGTCTTCGCTGAACATCAGCGCTGTATCAAAGTCAAAATATACGATATTAGGGCTGCAAAGCGCCAGGTGAGCAAAGGCCGTCATGGCCAGTCTTGATTCGAGGAACGCGCCGATCTGTATTCCCATACCCGCTGCTTCCGCAAGCTGTATCATTTGCAGGGCATTATAAATACCCCCGCTTTTACCCAGCTTAATATTGATGCGGTCACAGGCTTTTAAATCAATCAGCCGTTTTGCATCATGCTGATCGCAGCAGCTTTCATCAGACATCAGGGGAATAGGGCTTTGAGCTTTTATTTTAGGCAGCTCCATAAAATTCCAGCGGGCAACGGGCTCTTCACAATGCTGAATATTGAACGGTTCCAATGCCTTTAACGTTTCAATGGCTTCATCCACCGCCCAGCCCTGGTTGGCATCTACCCGCAGGGGAATAGCATACCCTACAGCATCACGGATGGCTTTTATACGTTCCACATCCTGCGGGCCGCTTTTTCCTATTTTTACTTTTATGACCGGGAACCCCTGTTCTTTTATCTTTACGGCATCTGCCGCCATTTTAGCAGGCGCGCCCACACTAACGGTATAATCTGTGGCAATGACCTTATTCTTTTCTCCTCCCAGGAATTTGTACAATGGCAACCCTGCATGTTTGGCGGCAATGTCATATAAAGCCATATCCAAAGCGCTTTTGATGCTCCTGTTAGCGTAAATGACCGCATCCATATCTGCAATACGTGCCGCAATGTTCAGCGGGTTTTTTCCCAGCAGTGCTTTTTCCAAATATTTTGCCACTACCAGGCCGGTACCGGCAGATTCCCCGTTAATGCTCATAAAAGGGCTGCACTCCCCCCAACCTGTTATGTCCGCATCGGTTTCAATTTTTACAATAACGCTTTCTGCATTGTATAACGGGCCCAGGGAAATAACAAAGGGTTCCTTTAAGGGAATAAATAATTTGTAACAATTAATTTTTGTAATAGTCAACTCCTGCATGCACTAAAAGTACAATTGTTCAGGTTTATAAAAAAACGGTGAGTAGCGGCGTATAAATACCCGGGGTGGCACAAGGGCGACCTGGAAGACAAAACAGGCTGTTGGAAAAACTTATTGGCCTGCGGCTTTTGTTTTAAACCCGATGGAGTTACGGGACCGGGGACGCAGCTTTTCATCCATAATTTCCTTGATCAACTCAAAAATAGTTTTAATTGCTCCATCATGCATTTTTACATCATGCTCCATACTAATAAGCTTTTTGTCCAATTGCTCTAATTTTAGTAATACCTTTTTGTTGCCAAGCAATGCTTCGCGCAGCCGGACAAAAATGTCTATAATTTTTATACTTACTTCTATAGCTTTACTGCTTTTTAAAACATTGGCCAGCATCAATACTCCATGTTCAGTAAACACACCGGGTAATGAACCCCCCAGAACCAGCCGGAGGGGTGACCAAAAAGTCCCTTTTGTCATGCTGAATTTATTTCAGCATCTAAAGTAGCGTCTGATTGTCAATAGATTCTGAAACAAGTTCAGAACGACAATCCACTATAAACAGACTTTTTGGCCGCCCCTCAATCTACCTCTGCGTCTGTAAGTTTAAACATAAAACTTTCCGGAAACCGGCCGGCATTACGTTTTACCTGCTCATTTAGTCTTCTGGTTTCCACTCCATACATTTCCGCCAAATTCCTGTCCAGCATAACTTTTGCCCTCTTAACGTATAAATTTTATTCATTACACTTTCATCGCTGATTATAAGTGTTTTCATCTTATAAAAAATTAATTGAGTTAACAGCAAGGCAAATCTTGAAAATCCATAGCAACCGTCTTTGGCAATTTTTTGTTTTTCAATCGGCATTTTCCTACGCGGGCTGTACTGCTAGTTTACTATAGTTTTCTCAAACAGAAAAAGATAGCGGAGTACCCATAAAATCGCCGGAGGCGATACTATAATCATGTGCGGCAAAGACACCTCACATAGCTTTTCCGACACCGGTAACCTTTATTTTTCCTTATTTTTTTGCCAGTACAGGTATTTCAGGATAAGAACCATTGGAAGGGCCAGTGCTATCCAGGCAAGCACGTCCCAAACGCCCTCCTTTACCAAACAAAGGATCAGCCCGGCAAGTGTGAGTATAAACAATACTACGGGCATTCCCCACAATCTGACAAAAACATTTTTTTTATATTGTTTCATCTTCTTCTGTTATCCTTTCCCGTTCTTCAATAAGTGTCCACTGCTGTCTGGCGGCTTTACGCCTGTTGATCCATAAATACAGCCCCGTTACCAGCACTACAATGGTGGCGATATCAAATAAACCCCAGATCACTTTGAGGGGCATTCCCCCATAATCACCAAAATGTAACGGCTCTGAAATGAATAGTGTATTCACATACCAGGGCATTTCCCTTATATCGGTTAGCTTTCCGGTTTTGGCATCAATCAGTGCCGGTTTCAGCAAACGGGAGGTAAGAGGCGTTTTTCCTTTCATAAACACGGCATAATGATGTTTGCTTGAGAAGATGCTGCCCGGGTAAGCAATGATCCGCGTTTCCATATCAGGCGCGGCGCGCTGTGCTACCGCTACGGCACTATCAAGCGATGCCAGTTTACCTTCAACGGGCTTTTGATGGGCGTAAGGCGCTGTCATTTCCTTTAGCTGTCCCTGCTGCCATAAAGCCAGCATTACGTCAGACAAACAATTGATGATACCCGTAAAGCCCACAACCGAAGCCCAGCAAAGGGTTATAATGCCAATAAGGTTATGCGTGTCCAGCCACCGCAACCGTTTTGATCTGTATTTGCGCACCATTCCAAAATCAAATTTTTTCATGATGCGGCCATACAGCACCACGCCGCTTATAATGGCAATGATGAATACAAGGCCTATCAGGCCCAAAAACAGCTTACCCCCGATTCCCAGGAACAGGTCGGCATGAATACGCAGTATCTTTGTCATGATACTGTTCGGGTTAACGGAGGGCATGGACTCACCTGTGTATATATTAAAGGCGACGTATTTACTTTTTGTATATTCTGCATCCATGCTGGGTGCAAAATCAAACATCAGTTTTTCCGGAGCCTCCTCATCCCAGAAAACATACCTCGGTATCCTGTCCGGATTGTCTTTTTGCGCTTTCTGCAATAATGCGTCCAGGCTTTGGGGGGTTCCGGAAGTGATGGAGGAATGCTGCTCCGGCTCCAGCCATTCGTCTATTTCATGATGGAATATAAGCGGCAGCCCTGTAAGGCACCAGATCAATAAGAACAGGGTGCAGATAAGGCTGGTCCACTTATGCCAGCCAAACCATTTTTTTGCTGTGGTTACTTTCATTGTTATTTATGGATTAATCGTCCAGCTTTAAAAAGCCTGATACCAGCCCCGCATCTGTAACATTAAATGCTCTGGTAGCGGTATTCGTTGCTGCATCCAGCACATAGTACCCGTTTTCTTTGGTATTGGCATTCGCCATCCACAGGTATATTTTCCCATCTATTTCTACAATTCCCTGTTCATTGGAATGAATATATCTTGTTTTGGGCATACCGGTTATTCTGGTTGCTTTCAGCGTATTGATATCCACTGCATAATAATCCCATATGGGGGTAGCCAGGTTGCTGAGGTTCTCTGTTATCGGCTCAGAAGGAGACTGAATGTACATTTTGCCATTTTTTATCAGCGCCATAACCAGGGAGTTCTTTGCCTGTATAGTTGAAGCCCGGAATATCCAGTTCTTATCAAAATCGGTCTCCCCTTTTTTAATCCTTATAATGGCAGAATTGGTAGCGCCTTCTGCCAGGCCCGATGCATAAAAATAAAGCGCCCCGTCATCGCCCAGGGTCCACATCTTATTGGCGCTGGATCCCCAGCCCAATGATTTTAGTCCATCGTATTTGATTGTTTTTTCCAGCTTATTAGTGGCAAGATCTATTACCGCTAATGTAACATAGTTAAATACAGGCCCGCTATAACCGGCCCCCTGTGCAGTTGTATAAGATACGCCTACATACAATTTACCTTCTTTAGAAGCAATGGTGTGCTGCCCGACAGACTGATAGGGTGCAACTGACTGGTCAACCGCCAGGGAAGACAGATCAATTTCACCGGTGCGTTGCATAGAGGTGGGGTTAAAGATCTGGATCTTCATATTACTTCTCTTAGGATCCAGGTAATATCCGTGCGTTTCATCTACTATATGAAACATCTGGCCGTTGGCAAGAAACCCGGCATCCGTTATTATTCCTTTATCATCTACTGTAAGTTTTTGAATGCCGGCTTCACCATCTGTGTTGCTGCGATTGAAGATCCATTTTCCGAATTTTGTAAACCCAAAGGCTACTTGAAAATGAAGCGAATTAGTGACTGTACTTTTAAAATCTCCTTCCGGCATTTTATTATAGGCGGTCATATAACCTGGAGACCCTAAATCCTGCGTATTGGTAAACAATACATAATTGTATGTTCCTTTGTCCTCAGGATTATCAGTACCTGAGTTATCACTTTTACTACAGGAAATAAATACCCAGCTTAGGAGTAATGCAATAAAACCGTAATGTATAATTTTTTTCATAAAAAGAACTGATTAAAATTTATAATGAATAATTGAGTTTAACAGAAAAGCTTCTTCCGGGATTTTGTATTTTAAAGTTGTCGTAAATGCGGGCATCAAGCAGGTTCTTTACCTGGAACCCAATAGAGTAGCGGTTTTTTTCAGGGAAATAAGTAACGCCTGCTGTTACCAGATGCTGATTGGGAATGATATTGTGCGCATCTAACCTGGCCCTGCCAAACAGCCCCAGGAAGCCTTTCGGCTCAAAATCTTTGGGTATATAATCCAGGTAGTATTCGCGCACAAATGAATAATAACAGTACACATTCAGCTTATCTTCCTTTAATGCAACCGCCTGAAATTTTGAATTGACGCCGGCATTTGCAAAAAAATAAGGTGTATTCCGCAGGCGTGCACCTTCTGTTAGCGCATAGCCGGTGTTCACTGCTCTTAAGTTCTGATAAGTGAAATTGGCATTTACATCTAACCAGTGCGTGATGAAATACCTCCCATCTGCATCTAACCCGTATCCACGAACGTTTTGCACGTTCTGGCTCTGGGAGAACAGAACGTTATACGGCATTAAAAGGATCATATCCTTTGTATGGCGGTAAAAAGTATTGACCTCTGCTGTATATTTTTCAGGCACTGAAACCTTATAGCTCAGGCTGAGGTTCAGGCTCCGCTCCGGTTTCAGGTTAAAATTAGAGAGCTTTAAATTGCCATCTCCAAACAATTCGTCCAGTTCCGGCAACCTCAGAGCTGATTCTCCTGATAAGTAAAGTGACGCATACCTGCTCAGGGTATAACGGATGCCCTCTGCTATGCCCCAGGCTGCTTTATTATTTTTTGTGGTTACTTCATTGCCCTGGAAATCGGCATCTGTTGCCCGGGTCTGATAGGTAAACCATTTTATAGCCAGGCTGTTTTGCAGCCTGTTGTCTAAAAACCCGGAAGAAAGGCCCAGGGCAACAATCAGTTTATCATAATTTGCCGGGCGCGCAAGCGCATCCACCCCGTTTTTAAATTTATTGCCATAGGGGTCTTCCCCAACCCTCCTGTATTTATTATAAACGGCATTAAAATGGAGCTGGTGCTTTGTATTGAATTTGTACGACAGGTTGGTTCTTGAAATGTAATTTTGGAAATCAATATCGGACAATGTTCCCCTGGATGTAATTTCTCCAACACTGGATGGATTGTACGTGTAAGCACCTGTCCAGTCATAGCTGCCATGGGCCGTATCAACAGTTTCAGCATTAAGGGAACTGTATGCCAGGAACTGATTGACCGAAAACCGGTCGTTCCACAAATTCTTTTTATAATTTAAAGTAGGAATTATGGCCTTTTGCCGCGCCTTTGCCGCACCAAACGGCTGATCCATGGTACTGCCAAACTGCAGTTGTTTGTTAATCAAAAACGCGGTTACCGACAGTTTCAGCTCATCTGCCCAGGATAAATTTCTCAGGCCGGCATAGGCTTCTGCATACACATTGGAGAACCTGTTATGAAATAACTTAGCCCTGTAATCCTCCTTTGTTCCTGTAACGGAATCCAGGGTCTGCACATCAGCCTTATAATCATTATCAGAATAATTGTAAAAGGCATTTGCGCCTACAAACAGCTTACCCGCTTTGTTTATATGAAATGCGTTTAAGGAAACCCGGTGCGTATTAAAAGAGCCAATTTCATAGGAAGCATTTAAAAAATCCTGCATATTATTCCGGCTCACCATATTTACAGCCCCTCCCAGGGCATCGGCCCCCAAATAAAAAGGCAGCACTCCTTTAAAAACTTCCACCCTTTCCAGCATATTGACCGGTACCAGCGAAATATCAAATCCGCTACCCAGGTAGTCCAGGGGAATTCCATCTTTAAAGAATTTTATAGAGCGGTTCTGAAATCCATTCAGCATTAAGTTGCTCTGGCTTCCTAATCCTCCTGTCTGTCTTATTCTTATACCGGAGCTCCGGTTCATTAACTCTACCAATGTTGCAGGCTGCTCTTTGAAAGCCAGCGTGTTGATCGTTTGTTGTTTTATTTCCTGCCGGGCCGTATGGTAGGAAGTTACTCTTACTTCTTCCAGGTCTGTTCCTTTTTTAGCAAGAATAAAATCAATCGTTGCGGGTGTACCATTTGTAAGATCCACCTCTTTTTCTGATATCAGATAGTTGACAGCGGTAACAATGACTCTGTAATGTCCCGGTTTTATATTCGTAATGGCATAATTGCCGTTCTCATCTGCTGTAGCGCCGTAATCAGTGCTGTCCAGTACTATCGTAGCAAAGGGGAGTGCCGATTTATCTTCTGTAATAATACGGCCTTTCAGCCTTGCGTCCTGTGAAAAAGAGAGCTGGGATAGCACAATAAACAATATAAGCACAGCTGCGTATCTGATTCTTAGCTCCACCATAAAAATTTGCGCGAAACTAAACCGACAGTGATAACCTTATTTACGAGATCCGGAAATCGACTTTCGATATCAGGAAATTTTATACAGACCGGCATCTTTTTCTGCAACTCATCATAAAAAAGGGGCTGCCCTGTTCCGGCAACCCCTTCATTCATCAAAGCATTCCGGGCCGCTTCTTTTACCGAACCAGCTTCAGCTCATTAATAATATGGGTAGCTCCGCCTAATTTATCAATACACCACAACACATAACGGATATCCACATTGATGGTCCGGTTCAGGTCCTTATCGTAAGCCATTTTATGGCTGATGGCTTCATAGTTACCGTCAAAAGCCAGCCCAACCAGTTCCCCGTTCCCGTTAATGACGGGTGAGCCCGAGTTACCCCCTGTAATATCATTGGTGGAGATGAACCCAACCACCAGGTCCTTGCTAACAGGATCCGCATACTGTCCGAAATCCTTTTTCTTTAACAGTTCAATCTGCTTTGTTGGCAGATCAAACTCATAATCGCCCGGTTTGTATTTTTCCAGAATGCCTTTTGCTGTAGTTACATAATCATAAAACACCGCATCGCGGGGATGATACGGTTTTACCTGTCCATAGCTTACACGCATGGTAAACGTAGCATCCGGGTACATCATTTTTGCTTTTACAGGATCCATCGCCATCACTCCTTTAATGTATAACCGGCCATAATCGTTATTTTTTGCCATAAATTCTGCATATTTAGGACCGATATTTTTCTGGTAATTGGAAATAAAAGATTGGGCCACCTCAAAGGCCGGGTCTGCGCTCAATACAGCGGCCTGCGGGTTTGCAGTAAATGCATTCCATTTTGCATCGTCAAAGATCAGGGTACTGTCAAATACAGCTGCTGCAAATTTTTTGTAAGTAGCTTCTTCATTTAGCGCTCCGTATCTTTGCTGCACCTTTTCATAAAATTCCCGGGGATGCTGTGCAGGATCGATCTGCTCATAAAATAGTTTTGCCACGGCTGCCAGTATCTTTTGATCAGAAGGTTTGTCTTCCTCCTTCAGAAATTCATCGCGCTTTGCACTGGCCGCTTTTACCAGTTTTGTCAATTCCTCACCGGATACCCCTTTCTGTAATGCATTGTTCAGTTGCAGCAGGGATGAAGCATAAGCTACTAAAGGCGACCCCAGGATGCCTTCTAACAGGTAAACCCTGCTTTTTGCATAAGGCCTCCAGGCATCATAGGCCTTTGACCAGTCGGCAAAGATATTTTCATATTCCGGTTTGCCTTTTGCCCATGCATTGAATTTTTCTTCTGCGGCTTTCTTCTGCCCGTAAATGTCATATTTCAGCAGCTGTTTTGTTTCTCCGTCAAAAAACTTCCAGTAATTGGCGATGCCCGCGTAACTGGATGCCAGCTTTAATTTTACAGCCGGATCTTTTTTCATATCCTCAAACATGTATTTCAGGCGCACATCCCGCAATGCTACCAATGTTGGGTTATTAATGTCTGTAGCCATCTTTACCCCATAGGAAGATTCATAACGGTTGGTGCCGCCCGGGTAGCCCCAGATCATGGTAAAGTCGCCCTCCTTTACTCCTTTCAGGGAAACCGGCAGGAACCATTTGGGTTTCAACGGAACATTAGCGGGGTCATAATCTGCCGGCTGGTTCTGTTTATTGGTGTATACACGAAAGATGGAATAATCGCCGGTATGCCGCGGCCATTCCCAGTTATCCGTATCTCCTCCAAACTTACCAACGCTTTCCGGCGGAACGCCTACTAAACGGATGTCTGTATAGCGCTGGTATACAAATGCCAGGTACTGGTTTCCTTTAAATAAAGGGCTCACGCGGGTTTCAATGGCATTAGCCGGATTGCTCATGCGTTTATTGATCGCCGCTAATACTTCAGATTGCTTATCGGCGCGCTCCGTTCCGCTAAGATTACCCAGGGCATCCATTACCTCTTTGGTCACATCTTCAATGCGCAGCAGGAACTGCACACTCAGGTTGGTTTTTATTTCTTCACCTTTATTGCGTGCATAAAAACCATCTCTTAAGTAGTTATGATCCACCGTACTGGCAGAAGCAACAGCATCATACCCGCAATGGTGGTTGGTAAAGATGAGGCCTTCGGGGCTTACGATTTCCCCGGTGCAGCCGCCACCAAAAATAATGATGGCATCTTTCAGCGAGTTCTTGTTCACACTATACAATTGTTCTTTGGTCAGCTTTAGCCCTTTTTTCACCATATCATTATACACCTGCCGGCCCAGTAACTGGGGGAGCCACATGCCTTCATCAGCATAAGAGCGAAACATTGCTGTGATCATCACCAGCAACAACAGAAAACTTTTCTTCATTTGATCTTTGTGTTTTTAATTTAAAATAGTACGAACTACCGTTTTTAAACAAGCGCCCAAACATACAACAAATGTTCGCAAGTTTTTTTTGAGAAAGAAGCGTCTGCTATAAATGCTGTATGGATTTGATGTTCATTAACAGCATTGCGGTTTTGTTAGTTATATTTTCAGAAACCAGGCTTCTGCTTATATAACCCGGAACAAAAAGCCCTGTGAAAATTTTTTTTCACAAATGGCGTGGTGAGGTATCAATAAAGGCACAAAGTTCTTTGCATCCGATCATTCGGATGACAAAAAAGCTGGTCATGCCAAGTTTTTATTTGCGCTGCAAAAACATCCGAACGTTTGGAGGAGGGGATGACAATTATTCTTACGGGTTACCCTGAAGATGTCATCCCGGGCTTGTCCCGGGATCTATTCCTGTTTCAGGGTCTGTTGGGCGATCATATACATAGATGCTGAAATAATCCCGGTCCCGAAAGATTCAGCTTTTTTATTGGGACTATCGGGACAGGGTTGCATCCTGTTATTATTGTCCTTCTACCGCTGATACACTTCCGGGTTTACAATAGTAGGCAACCGATCCCCATTTAAACCGGCGATCACATTTTTTGCGGCAAGTACGGCCATTTGGTCCCGCGTTTCTGCAGTAGCAGAGCCAATGTGCGGCAGCACACAAACGGAAGGCATTTTTAACAGCGGGTTATCCGGTGCCATCGGCTCCGGGTTGGTTACATCCAGCCCTGCGCCCCAGATGATTTTATGGTCCAGCGCTTCCTTCAGGTCTGCTTCATTATGCAGACCGCCCCTTGCCGTATTTATAAAAACAGCATTAGGTTTCATTTTGCTGAAGGCTGTCTTATTAAAAATATTTTTTGTTTCCGGTGAAAGGTTGGCATGCACAGAAAGCACATCGCTCCGGGTCAGCAGCTCATCAAAGGAAACATATTGAGCGCCCAGCTCTTTTTCTGCCTCCTCCTGCGGCCTGCGGTTGTGGTAAATGACCTTCATATCAAAGGCCGCCCTGCATTTCTTTGCCATTTCCAGTCCTATTTTCCCCAAACCGAAAACACCCAGGGTTTTTCCATAAAGTTCTATCCCCAGGTCTGCTATGGGCTCAAATTCTTTCCATTTACTGTCTAAAATTTTCCGGTAATTATAAAAAGCCTTGCGGGCAACCGCCAGCATTAATAAAAAAGCAATATCAGAAGTGGCCCGGCTGAGCACTCCGGGTGTATTGCCCACGGGAATGCCCAGGCGCGTTGCGGCATCAATATCCACATTGTCATAGCCTACCGAAAAAAGTGAAAGCACTTTTAAATGCCTGCAACCCTCTAAAAAATGCGCATCCGCCTTTACAAAACCCGCGCTTAATAAGGCGTCATATCCCTGCACTTCCCTGATTAGCGCCTCCTGGTTTAATGACTGATCCGCCACAGTTACAGCTATGCCAGCCTCTTTTAACAGCTTTATTCCGATTTCCGGGATCTGTTTGGTAACAAATACGTTCATGCTTTGTCGTTTTTGAAAGGTGAAGTAGGGTCGATAGTCCATGGTCCATCGCTGATGGTCAACCATGAGCCATGAACCAAACCTGTCCGGCGCTGCACCGATGCACCAGTGAGTGACACAAGGATGCTGATAGCAGCACTGCCGCCGGCCCAATAAAAATCAGCAACGAAACTACCGCTATTCGCCGACATTTTATTTTTCTTTACCGATAAAAAGCACCAAACAAGGTACTATGTATTGCCAAATACTATATCCATTGAATATCTTTGGGAAACAATCCATGAGCAATGAATATTGAGAATACACAGAGCCAGATGCGAAAAGGGATCCTTGAGTTTTGTATTTTATCGATTATAAAAAGAGGAGAAGTGTACCCCAGTGACATTATTGAAGAAATGCGGAGCGCCGGGCTCCAGATCCTGGAAGGCACGCTTTACCCTTTGCTCACCCGGCTAAAAAACGCAGAAATGCTCACCTACCGCTGGGAAGAAAGCAGCAGCGGGCCGCCCAGGAAATATTTTTCCCTTACTCAGAAAGGGGAAGGCTTTTACAGGGAGCTGGAACAAACCTGGAACGAACTTTCAAACGCAGTAAATACCTTAAGCAATAAAACCACTACAAAACAGAAACAATGAAACAGATCATCAATATACAATTAGGAGGCCGCAGCATTACCATTGAAGATACGGCCGCAGCTAAAGTACAACAGTACTTAGACAGCCTGCGCGCCCATTTTGCAAAGGAGCCGGGAAAGGATGAGATCCTGTCTGATATTGAAAGCCGGTTTTCCGAGCTGATGTCTGACAAGCTGCGCAAGGGCGCCCCGCATATAACCGAAGCTGATGTGGAGGAGATGATCGCCACCATGGGCCGCCCTGAAGACCTGGAAGAAGGCGCTGCCACAGCAGAAAACCAGCAGCAGTACCCCGGAGATGATTATGCAAACACCTCTTATGGCAGCCGCAAGCTGTACAGGGATGAGAACAATAAGAAGCTGGGAGGGGTGTGCAGCGGTATTGCGCACTGGCTGAATATAGACCCCTCCATTGTACGGGTGCTGTTTGCCATTATTGCTTTGGGAGGCTTTGGCACGGGGGTATTTATTTATATATTACTGTGGATCTTCCTTCCTTCCCGGAACATGGAAGGCTACAAAGGAAAACGGTTATTCCGTAACCCTGATGAAAAACAGATCGGGGGAGTGTGCAGCGGTATTGCTGCCTATTTTGGCAAGGAGCCCCGCATGATCCGCCTGATCTTTGCCGCACCGATCCTCCTAAGCATCCTGAACGGGATCTTAAAACAGGACGGAGACTGGTTTTTCCCGAACGTGATGTTCGGCTCATTAACCGGAACCTTTATTACCATTTATATTGTCCTTTGGATAGTGCTGCCGGAGGCCATCAGCCCTTATGAAAAAATGGAAATGCATGGCCAGCCGGTAGACCTGAACAGCATCCGGAACAATGTTCAGAACTCTATGCATGATGTAAAAGACCGGGTAAAGGACTGGAGTAAAGAAGTGGCAGACACTGCCACACGCCTGGGGCAAACAGGAAAGGTTTACGGGCGCAACTTTGGACGTGAGTTCGGAAGTGCCGCTGGCAGGGGGGCGCGGGGCCTGGGGTATGGTATTGCAATGGTCATAAAGATCATCTTCATGATCATTTTCGGCACCATTATTATTTCCCTGTTCGTAGCCCTGATGGCTTTATTGTTCAGCGGGTATGCTTTTGCCCCCTTTAATAATTTCTTATGGACCAGCGATAACCAGCAGTTCCTGGCCTGGGCCACACTGTTGCTTTTTGTTGGCGCTCCCATTGTAGGGGGCGTGGTATGGCTGGTAAGAACCATCTTAAACGTAACCACACCGGGCAAATACCTGAACTACCTGTTTGGCGGATTGTGGGCTTTTGGCTGGGTATTCCTGATGGTATTTGTAACAAGCATTTCAAAAGATTTTAAAAGAACACAAGCGGCGGAAACCCCGGTGGCTATTACCCAGCCCCAAAACGGCAAGATGATCCTGACCGTTTCCGAACCGGAGCTGGAATATGTTGGAGATTTCAGCTGGCTGCAAAGCCGGAGCGACCGTATTGACGGGTTTAGCTTAACGAAAGATACTTTAAAGATCTCTGATGTGGCATTGCAGTTTGAGAAAAGTGATGATTCGCTTTATCATGTTTCCATTACCAAAAGAAGCTTTGGCAGCACTGACGCAGATGCTGCGGCAAGAATGAATAAGATCCGGTATACCGTTTCATCAAAAGACAGCGTACTGGATCTGCCCAGCGGGTACGCTATTGACAAAAGCGCCAAGTACCGTTTTCAACATATAACGGTAACCGTTTATGTTCCGGCAGGAAAAAAAATACAACTGGATGAAAGTGTGCAGGAAAAATTAAACCCGCTGGATATTGATTTTGACACAAACGGGAAAGGCATCCGCCGTATACGCGGGCAACGGAGCCACAACTACTACGAGGCGGATATAGAATATACCATGAACAGCAACGGAGACCTGGAAAGCGCCGCAGGAACGGTAGTAAATGAAAGTAGTACCAACCAGGGCGACAGCACTTACAGGTGGGGGGGCAGTAATAAAACAGCCGACACTACGGGTAGCAGCAATAATAGTTACCGATATAACAGCACAAAAGATACCGCAACAGCCGCGCCCGGCGTTATTTACCACTACAACAATGAACCAACAAAATCAGCATCCCCGTCAAAAGAAGCTATCAGAAAGCAGATCGAACAAAAACAAAGAGAACTGGAGGAGCTGAAGAAAAAAGCTGAGCAGTAACAATACGGCCTGCACAACAGCACTTATTTATTGCACTATTCCTTTTACAGGGTTCTGTAAAAATACAGCAAACCCTGTAAAAGGTGCTTATTGCCCAAAATTGTGGCGCAACACATCGCAGGCAGGTATACAAAAATATCTTTTAAAAAAAATTTCATCCCTTAAAATAATGAGGCTACATCACAATACTTTTTGTTCATCACTTTTTACACAGTATAGCCATAATACGGCAATACGTTTACATGCAATTTTTTTATCATGAGCCTTAAAAATCTGCTGCAAACTGCTTTTATTTTTTATATCCAAGGGCACTGTATAGCACCTCTTTTTGCCCAAACAAAAGACTCGGTTTTGATCAAAGGACAGATCGCTGATTCATTACAACAACCGGTTGCCTGGGCTACCATAACACTTGCAAAAGGCGATTCTGTGATCTTTACCACCCCCACTAATGAACACGGAGCCTTTTCATTTGCCATAAAAAGAGGAATGGGCGGGTCATTAACTATTACCAGTGCCGCTTACCTGCCCTTTACAACACCCATTCATTGGGGGCAGGTGGTATCCGGAAAGCTTGATCTCGGCAGGTTAACATTGCAGCAAAGCGGAAAGAATTTGCAAAATGTAACGGTTACAGCTGCAAGGCCGCTGATAAAAAAAGAAACAGACAAGCTGGTATACAATACAGAGGCTGACCCTGAAAGCAAATTCAGGAGTGTTCTGGATATTATGAAAAAAGTACCCTACCTGTCTGTTGACGGGCAGGAAAACCTTACGTTAAAAGGCAACAGCAGCTACCGGATCCTGATCAACGGAAAACCCTCCGGTGCAGTGGATAATGATCCCAAGAATTTTTTAAAGACATTACCGGCATCCACCATCCAAAGTATTGAGGTATACACCATACCCCCGGCAAAGTATGATGCTGAAGGATTGGGCGGGGTTATTAATATCATAACGACAAAAAGAGTTGGGGAAGGATACAAAGGAAGCACTAACATCAGCGAAGGCTTTCCTTCCGGCGGCCCTTCCGGCGGCTTTTCTTTTACAGCCACACATAAAAAGCTGGGCGTTGAATTATATGGCGGTGGCAGTTTTTCCTCAAACCCCCGGGTAGCGAATACTACGAACAGAACAACAAGCGGGGACGAACCTACCCACCTGAACGTTTCCGGAAATCATAAGAGCCGTAACAACGGGCGCTATATAGGCACACAGTTCAGCTATGACCTGGACTCGCTTCAACTATTCACGGTACAACTCAACCTGAATGAATTCAACAGCAAAGACAATCGCAACCGTTCTTCAGTGTTGCAACAGGAAGCAACAACCCTGCAACAGTTTACGATGGCAGGCAAGACAATAGCCGGTAATAACGGGTTTGATGGCGGCCTCAATTACCAGCTGGGTTTCCGGAATGACAAATCCAGGCTGTTAACTGTTTCTTACCGGTATATGCAGTACAAAACCAGCAGCACGGACTATAACGATTTTCTGAAGGCTATCAATTACCCGGTTACCGACTTTAACCAATACAATAACACTTCAACAATGGAACATACCGGCCAGGTAGATTACATCCAGAACATAAAAAAAGTAAAAATGGAAGCGGGAATAAAAACAATTTTCCGGGACAACAAAAGCCAATTTAATACGATGGAATATGATTCTGCCACCGACCGCTTTCTGGATGATCCCGCGCAGCAGGACGCGTTTACCAACCACCAGGCAATCCTTTCTGCTTATAATACCTACTCCTTTTCCTTAAAAAGCTGGGGCTTTAAAGCAGGCGCACGGCTGGAGGAAACCATCAATGACATCGATTTCGCATCTACTCAAACAACCGTCAATAATAATTATTTTAGCCTGGTTCCATCTGTTGTGATCAACAAAAGCTATACTAACGGAACCTATATCAGTCTGGGGTATAACCAACGCCTCAAACGGCCGGGCATCAACCGCCTGAATCCATTTGTAAACTTATCGGACCCCAATTTTATCACTTATGGAAATCCTGACCTTAAACCCTCACTGATCCACAATTTTGACCTGGGCTATGGCAGCAATAAAAAACAATCTATAAACATCGGGCTCAGCTATGCGTTTTCAAACAATCTGGATCTGAAAACCTCCCGTTACGACACAGCCTCAAAAGTTACTTTTACCACTTATGATAATTCCGGGAAAATTGCCGCCCTAATGCTCAATTATAATTTAAATCTGGCCATTACAAAGGCCCTGCGAACTGTTATTAACGGCAATATTGCCAATTTCTGGATCCAAAGTGCTGTTGATCTCCGTATTGTAAAAACACAGCAACTGTTATATACGGCCACCATTTCCAACAAATATACATTTACCAAAGGCTGGATTGTTAATGCTTCAGTGTATCTGTATGGCAAAAACCTGGCCCCGGCGCAGATACAGGGAACTGTAAGCGGATATGCAGCAACCGGTTTTAGTGTGAGCAAAAATTTAATAGAAAACAAATTGTCCCTGTCTGCATATATCAATAACCCGTTTACGAAATTCAGAAACAGCCGTACCGAAATTACATCCTATGATTTTGCTGAAACCACCCTTAACCAGGAATATTTCAGAAAAGCCGGATTCAGCATTAATTACCGGTTTGGAAAATTAAAGCGGGACATAAAGAAAAATAAGCGCGGTATCAGCAATAATGATGTATCCAATTAGGTTGTAATACGGAAATGACATTTTAATCAGACCAAAAAGTTTCCCGCAAAAATGCTACCCTTTTTTATTGCCTGTAATAAATTTCACTATCGTATAATACCTGGGAAGAAGAGGGCGGCTTCCGGGAGGAGCAACAGGCATTTCTCTAAACCGGGGTTTACCGGCTCTTTTGTTTGGCCAGCAAATAAAAAAATCAGGATGGCAACACTTTTTAAAGTCTGAATGGTATAAAAAAGCGCCTGCAACGGCGCTTAAAAAAGACGAAAGGCTATAGGTTTAAAAACCTTACAGGTCTTGTTTGTTTAATCCTGCTTCTCCGGCCGCATTTGTGGGAAGAACAATACATCCTGTATGGAGGGCTGACCGGTCAGTAACATGACCAAACGGTCAATACCAAAGCCAATACCGGAAGCAGGTGGCATACCATACTCCAGCGCACGCAGAAAATCATAGTCGATATACATGGCTTCCTCATCGCCGCGCTCCAGCAACCTGGCCTGCTCTTCAAAGCGGACACGTTGCTCAACAGGATCATTCAGCTCTGAATAAGCGTTGGCAATTTCTTTGCCGTTTACCATTAATTCAAAACGCTCCACCAGCCCTTCTTTTTCGCGGTGCTTTTTGGTCAACGGGCTCATCTCTACCGGGTAGTCAGTAATGAATGTAGGCTGTATATAATGATGCTCACATTTTTCGCTGAAGATCTCGTCAATCAGTTTTCCCTTACCCATGGTTTTATCCGTATGAATGCCCAGTTTGGCGCATACATCGCGCAGGCCTTCTTCTGTTAAACCGCTTACATCAAAACCCGTATGCTCTTTAATGGCATCATAAATGGAAACGCGGGGATAGGGCGCTTTAAAGGAAATGGTCTGATCACCTATTTGTGCATCTGTAGTTCCGTTTACATCCAGGGCGGCTTTTTCCAGTAATTGTTCCGTGGTTTCCATCATCCAGAAATAATCCTTGTAGGCTACGTAAAATTCCAGTACGGTAAATTCCGGGTTATGAGTGCGGTCCATACCTTCATTACGGAAATTACGGCTGAACTCATACACCCAGTCAAAACCGCCCACGATCAGGCGTTTTAAATACAGCTCATTGGCAATACGCAGGTAAAAAGGCACATCCAGCGCGTTATGGTGGGTAACAAAAGGGCGGGCCGCCGCGCCACCGGGAATAGCCTGTAAAACGGGGGTATCTACCTCTAATGCTCCCTGTGCATTTAAAAACTCACGGATGGAATTGATCAGTTTGGTGCGCTTGATAAACGTTTCTTTTACCGACGGGTTGATCACCAGGTCTACATAACGCTGGCGGTATTTGAATTCCGGGTCGGTCACTTCATCAAATACATTCCCTTCCTCATCCCGTTTTACTACTGGAAGCGGCTTCAGCGATTTTGCCAGCAGGGTAAGCGTTTGGGTATGGATGGAGGTTTCCCCGGTTTTGGTGATGAATACATAACCGGTAACGCCGATAAAATCGCCTAAGTCCAGCCCGTGCTTTACCACGTTGTCCCAAAAAGATTTGTCTTCACCAGGGCAAAGCTCATCGCGTTTTATGTATAGCTGGATCAGGCCCTGTTTGTCCTGTATCTTTATAAAAAAGACCTTGCCTTTGTCATTAATGCTCATAACACGCCCGGCAACGGACACATGGGCAAAATCGTCCTTTTTTTCTTCAGTAAAGTTATTTTTTATGTCGGCGGAGTAATGGCTTACCGGGAATAATGCGGCCGGATAAGGGTCAATACCTGCATCTCTTAATTTCTGTAACTTCTCTCTTCTTATTTTTTCCTGTTCGGAAAAGGCTTGTGTGCTCATGAACTGCTTCTTATTTTTATGAGCCGCAAAGATACTATTCTGCTGAAAATGCTGTACATCTGTATAAAGCAGCCGGGACCCCGGTTCAGGTACGGTGACCGCACTGTAAGGGCCGGCAGAAACAGGGCTCTATCAGGATCGGTTTTTAACCCCTTAAACTTTGGGCAGGTCGGTGGGTACTTTCAAATTGGGATACCGGTCGCCAAGTTTGTTTAAAAAATCGCTGCCCACAACAAACTGAGCCACCATATCCTGCACTTTATAGGCAACTGTAGCCGTATTCTGCTCTCCAACATTCATAAAGGCATTATACAGATCAAGAACAATGGGCCTTTCATCCGTGCTCAATGACAGTTTGTAGGCACGTAAAGGATACCTCCCAAACTTCTGATATCTTACTACAGCGCCGGGTTTCTCAACTTCTGTTAATGAAGAATTTAATAAGCGTTGCCGGTCAAAGATCAAATGAGCAGATATGGCTCCTTCTTTATCGGTATCCAGCAGGTGCAGGTTATCCCCGCTTAATACAAGGTACTTGGGGGTATGTACTGTTCTGAACCGGACAGTACCCAGGGTTGCCGCACCTTTCAGCAGGTTTTTGACAACATCTTTAGCTTCGTCTCCGGCTGTATGGGGAGCCCTGGCAACCGTAAAAGCATCGATGGGCCCGGATTTCATCTGGTCTTTAATAAAGGCATAGGCACCGTCGAGATAATTGAGCTGGTAGGTTCTGGCATTGCGCGCTTCACCAAGCAGGTCAAGGTTATTAAAAGTATCCTGCATTTTCCTTGTACGGTTCTTGTAAAGGATAAAAATAACAGCATAAATAATAATAAAACCAGCGATAATGTAGATGTACTGTGGCATAGTGGTTTAGTTTATTGAAGGGATTAATGATGAACTACACATGTTGTGGAGTAACAGGCTTTTTGCATTTTTTGCGGGGGATCAGTCCGTAAATGATCAATGCAGCAAGCAGCAGCAAAATAATTTTGCCGCCATAACGCTTAAAAAAAGAGATGTGTAATAATTTTTTCTCGTTAAGGTTGTTTTGGCTGATGATGCTTTTCAGTGCTTCAGCAGGAAGATCATAATACAGATCTGTTTGCTGATCATAGCCTACCAGCCGGGGTTCTTCTTCAATCCAGAGCGGAAGCGTTTGCCAAAGGCCATAGTTAACGGTTAATGTAGCAAGGTCCAGATAATGGTTCTCCGTCCAGCCGGGTTCCTTTGGGATCAGGTATGCGTCCTTATTTGGCAGATCTGCCGCCAGCGTTACTGCTTCATAGGTGCCGATGCGCACACGGATGCCTCTTGCTGAAGCATGGGATAAAGAAAAAAGCAGCGGGAAAAAAATCAGTATTCTACAGATCGGTTTATTCATCAGCCGGCATTATACACTATAAAGAAACGCCTATTTTTCAGAACGGCCAAGAACATGCTAAAAAATAAAATCCGCCTGCTTATGTATTTTATTACATTAAGCATCCTGTGATTATATTGTCTGTAGTAGTATTGACCGGTAGCTGCCGGATCGGTATTGCCGAAGGATGTTTTTTAAAAATGAATCATGGTTCGTCAAGCCGTTACTAACAAGTGTTGCAGGTTGTTGGAAATGACTCTACATAAAGAACGTCATTCTGACCGGATGGAGCGGAGGCATCTCTCTGGTAATACAGAGATCCACCGGCTTTTCCCGCTATCGCGGGCTGCGCCCGGGATGACGATTGAAGAAATTGTCAGCCCAATAAGCATAAATGCAACGCTTTTATGAGTGCCTCAGCATGACATTAACTTTTAGTCTGGTCAAAATTTCGTTATCGTATAAAGACTTATACAGCCTCAAATCTTTGGCAATTGATACCCGTTATTATAAGCAGCCATCATATATTTTGCATTCAGGCCGCTATCCGTAAATCGTTTATTGATTTTATCCCATACCACTTTTTGTCCGCTGCGGAAAGCAATATTGCCCATCTGGCAAACCGTGGCTATATGCGCGCCTGTTTGTATCGGACAGTTCAGGTCCTCCGGTTTCCGGGAGCGCACTACATGGATAAAGTTTTCGGTATGCCTGTCCAAACCATTATCGGTAGGGCTTTTGCGCACCACGCTTACCTTTTTATCACTCTTCTTTTCTTCGGTCACTTCCCATCCGCCACGGTCTAATTCCAGTGTTCCGTTGTTGCCAATGAATGCGATGCTGTGATCTCTTCCGAAATTGCCATTATCAATGCCCATGGCATGATCCCAGATCAGGTTAAAGTGGTCAAATTCATAAAGAGCTGTAAGGGTATCCGGCGTTTCCTGGTAAAGATCAGGGTAGGCAAAATCGCCGCCTAATGCAGCAACGGTTTCAGGAACGGGCGCGTTCATTCCAAAAATGGCATAATCAATCAGATGCACACCCCAATCGGTCATCAGCCCGCCGGCATAATCCCAGAACCAGCGGAAATTAAAATGAAACCGGCTGCTGTTAAAGGGCCTTGTTTTTGCCGGGCCCAGCCATTGCTTATAATCCACACCTGCGGGAGGAGCGCTGTCCGGCACTTTGGGACCGGGCTTCATCCAGCCCTGGTAGCAGCAAACCTTTACGGTCCTGATATTGCCCAGCTGGCCGGAATGCACAAAATCGATCGCGTCCCGAAAATGCTGCTGGCTGCGCTGCCACTGCCCGGCTTGTACTACTTTGTTGTATTTTTCCTGCGCGGCAACCATGGCCCTGCACTCGGCAATGGAATTGCCTACGGGTTTTTCAACATATACATCTTTGCCGGCCTGCACTGCGTGGATCATAATTAAGGCGTGCCAGTGATCGGGGGTGCCAATGATCACCGCATCGATATCCTTCCTGTCCAGCAAAGCACGGTAATCATTGTACGTTTTTATTTTAGCTGTATCAATATTCATTTTTGAAAGCTCAGCCATGCGTTTGTCCAGCACATTTCTGTCCACATCACAAAGCGCTACCAGGCTTACCCCGGGATTTTTCAGCATAGAAAGCGTATCGCTCCATCCCATCCCGTTAATACCGATGGCGCCGATATTGATCTGATCCGCAGCGCTCTTTTGCATCCTCGAAAAGTTCTTTGTGTTGAAAGATTGTAATGCCAGCCCCCCAAAGGCGGCTAAAGAAGTCTTGGTAATAAATTTTCTTCTTGAATACATGGCAGGCAGGTTTTAAAACGATTTATGGATTAATGCAGCTTCTGAGCCTTTACAAAAATAAAACACATTTCTTATTAAAAATAGCTTTGTGTGTATTACATAAAAACCGTAACCCTGATCAGCAGCTTCAGCAATAATGGACTATCAGCAGCAAACAAAAGGAACACCAGCAAAAATTTGCCGCAGAGCAGGGAGGAAATATTGCGGATGATATTGAGTTTTAGAAAAAGAGGCTATTAGAAAACAATAAGATCCGCTCTTCCTGTTGGAACGTCATTCCGAATGGAGCGGAATGAGCGGAGGCGTCTCCCTGATAATACAGAGATCCCCGGCTTCTCCCGCTATCGAGGGCTGTGCCCCGGGATGACGATTGAAAAAATTGTCAGCCCAATAAGCTTAAAATCAACGTTTTTATGAGTGCCTCCGGGGGACAGTGTTCTTTTAATGTCAAAACAGTATTACCTGGTAAACCTATTGGAAACCGCACATTTATTAACCGCGCACATAAATGGTACGCTTAAGGAGTTTAACAGTGAATAAACGGGCGGAGCTCAATTTGCATAGGGGGGTTATATTAAGCATCCACCTGCTTTGCAGGTTCCTTCACTTCTGTTTTGTTAATTCAATTGCTGATAAATAATAGCAGCCAGCAAAGCCCCTATAACCGGCCCGATAATGGGTACCCAGGCATAGGCCCAATCATTAGAGCCCTTTTTCCCAATGGGCAGGATGGCGTGCATAACCCGGGGCACAAAATCGCGCACGGGGTTAATGGCGTAGCCTGTTGGCCCGCCCAGGCTCAGGCCAATGGCCAGCACAATAAAGGCTACCGGCAGTGCATCCAGCGCACCCAGACTATTAGAAGGCGCAATGATGAACAATACGGCAAAAATGAGCACAAAGGTGCCAATGGCTTCTGTAATTACATTATTAAGCCCGCTGCGGATAGCAGGCGCCGTGCAAAAAGTGGCTCTTTTCAAATCCGTTTCATCCGTTGCCAGATAATGTTGCCGGTACGCCAGCCATACAAACAACTGGCCTAGTGCCGCACCCGCTACCTGGCCGCCAATATATTGCGGTATGGCAGCTGCCGGTATTTTTTTCAACCAGGCCAGGGCAATGGTTACGGCAGGGTTCAGGTGCGCTCCGCTTGCCTTTGAAGCCGCAAATACCCCCACAAAAACGGCCATTCCCCAACCAAAGGTGATCACAATCCATCCACTGTTGTTTCCGTTTGTTTTTTTAAGCAATACATTGGCCACAACGCCATTGCCCAAAAGGATCAACAAAAAAGTGCCTACCAATTCACCGGTAAAAATATTCATATAGTGCTTGTTTATCGTTTTAGATTTTTTGTTTCAGAGTAAAGGGCTAGCCAGGCATTTATTGTTTTTTAAAAACCATTTGACTTCCCCGTTCGTCTAAAATTAACTCCGGATCGTCATATCGCAGGATTTTATCCTGAATCTTTTCATAATAGTTGCCATTAGGATATTTTACCGCTTCGCCCGTTTTAATCAGGTCTTTACCCACCCAATCTGTAGAATCAATATACAAATCATAATGAATATACATTTTCAGACTATCAAATCGCCAAAAACCAGTATCTGCATTTTGGGGTGTAAATATTTTTTTATATGTTCCATCGCTGTTAAAAATAATTGTTGGCCCTCCTGCGTTCACCATCATGTAACCGTTGCTATATGATTTTATTTTCTTGCCTTTGTCATCACGCATCTCTATATATTTCCATATTCCTATAAGACGTTTTGTACTTAGTTTCCTCTTCTGTGAATAGGCACTGGTACATAAATGTATACATGCTAACAGTAAAAAAAAGGTTTTCATATTTTAAGTAAGGAATACTCTTTTTTAATATTCCTATCATTCATGATTTTTCTTTAATTGATTGGTCTCCTGTCTTCGTTTTTAAGATAACGCTGCCCCTATGAAAGCCGGGTTGCTGTTGCCCGGCCCTTAATCTTCCTCTGCCCATGCCTGTGCAGCTTTTACCGCACGCTTCCAACCCTTTTGCAATCCGGCACGCACCTCTTCCTTCATATAGGGTTCAAAAGTCTGGTCCACCTGCCAGTACTGTTTTACCTCGTTAATGTCTTTCCAGAAGCCCACCGCCAGCCCGCTGAGGTAGGCAGCTCCTAAAGCGGTGGTTTCTGTGATCTTCGGTCGGATAACGGTTGTATTTAAAAGGTTGGACTGGAACTGCATTAAGTAATTATTTACGGTAGCGCCGCCGTCTACCCGCACTTCCGTAATGGTTAACCCGGCATCTGCCTCCATCGCTTTTAATACATCCATGGTCTGGTAGGCGATGCTTTCCACTGCAGCCCGTGCAATATGGCCATCAGAGCTTCCTCTTGTAAGCCCGGTGATAATGCCCCGTGCGTGCTGGTTCCAGTATGGAGCTCCCAACCCCGTAAACGCGGGTACCATGTAAACGCCGCCATTGTCTGTTTCGGTTTGGGTCAGGGCTTCAATATCGCCGGATCTCTGGATCAGCTTTAAGCCATCGCGCAGCCACTGTACTACGGCACCGGCAATAAACACACTGCCTTCCAATGCATAGTTCACTTCCCCGTTTATTTTCCAGGCAATGGTAGTGAGCAAATTATTTTTTGAGGGCACAGGGCTTGTACCTGTATTCATCAGCATAAAACACCCTGTTCCGTAAGTGTTTTTTACCATACCGGATTGGGTGCACATTTGCCCGAACAAAGCAGATTGCTGATCACCCGCTATGCCACTTACAGGAATTTTAGCGCTGGTAAGCACCTGGTTGGTATGACCGTACACTTCGCTGCTGGAGCGCACTTCCGGCATCATGCTTATGGGTATACCAAAGAGATCGAGTAATTCCTGGTCCCATTCCAGTGTATGAATATTGTACGCCATGGTACGGGAAGCATTGCTTGCATCGGTGGCATGCACTGCCCCGTTGGTCAGCTTCCAAAGCAGCCAGGAATCTATTGTTCCAAAACAAAGCTCGCCTTTTTCCGAACGGGCTTTTGCCCCGTCTACGTTTTCAAGGATCCAGCGGATCTTTGTTGCGGAAAAATAGGCATCTGTTACCAGCCCTGTTTTTTCTTTTATCTTCTCTGAGTGGCCTTCCCGCTTCAATGAATCGCAGTAATCTGAGGTACGGCGGTCCTGCCATACAATAGCATTATATATGGGCTGTGATGTGTTGCGATCCCACACCACCGTGGTTTCCCGCTGGTTGGTAATACCAATGGACGCAAGATCGGCCGTGTTCAGGCCCGCTTTTACAACGGCTTCTGCGGCCACGCCCAGTTGGGTCGACCATATTTCATTGGCGTCATGCTCTACCCAGCCTGGCCTGGGAAAGATCTGTGTAAATTCTTTTTGTGCTGTAGCAACAATGTTTCCCGCTTTGTCAAACACAATAGCGCGGGAACTGGTAGTTCCCTGGTCAAGGGATAAAACATATTTTGGCATGCAAAAAATTTTTTCCTTTCAAAACCTCTTACAGCGGTTTTCTGAAAGGTCGTTAATAATTATAATACCGGTCTTGCGTTACCTGCCTACCGCAGGGCGAACGCATAAATCTGCCATTCTGATAACTCTTGCAACACCCATCAACAGCATTAGCAGCAATTACTTCAAAATGATACGCGAACAGGCGCCAAAAGCGCATTATTGGTGTTATTTTGAAAGAAAATTTCATTTTTATTCGTGTATTAGCGGCATTTAATATTCTACTCCCGGCCAGATATAGTATCTGCCCCTGTGTCGAAAATAAAAAATTATTTTAACTGGGAAAACAAATCTGGATAATCGGTAATGATCCCGTCTACACCCATATCCGCCAGGCGCTTTATCGTGGTAAAATCATCCGGTGTCCACGGCACTATTTTCATATTCCGCCGGTGGCAGTCTTTAACCAGCTCCGGTGTTACCAGCGCATAATGCGGGCTATAATATTCCGGCGTATAACCCAGGCTTTTCAGCTGCTCATCCAGGCTCCGCTTTTCCTTATCTCCAATTAAAAGAGAGGTTTGCACCTGCGGGTATTTCTGATGCATTATTTTTAATGCCCGCTCATCAAAGCACTGAATGATCAGACGCTTACCCATATGAAAGGGTAAAATCGTTTGCATGGCCAGATCAGTGAACGTTTCTACCGGCGGACAGGAAACACCTTCTCCTTTAGGGTTCGATTTGATTTCGATATTGTATTGAACAGCTACGCCTTTCTTTTTTGCATAAGCCTCTGTTGCTGTGAGCAGGTCTTTTAACAATGGTTTTACTACAGCTATCTTTTCCTGTTTGGGAAAGTCGGCATAGAACTTTTTACCTACATCATATTTTTTTATGGAATCATAGGGCATGGTGTACAGGAGCCGCTTCTTTGCCTCCGCTTTTGTAAGCGTATCACCTTCCGGAGTTGTGGTAAAGCCTGCATTGAAATTGGCATCATGCGACACTACAATCTGTCCGTCTTTGGTTACCTGCATATCCATTTCAAGCGTGGTTACACCCATATCAATAGCATGCAGCATTGCCGGTATAGTATTCTCCGGCATCAGCCCCCTGCCGCCACGGTGGGCCTCCATATCCAGTTTTTTGTACTTTTCAGGAAGCCGGATTTTTCCCTGTGCCCGGGTTACCATTGCTGAAACGATCAGCAAGGCAGCCCCAATTGTCTTTAATTGCATCTTATAAATATTTTTCATCCTTTACATATCAAAACCAGAGGCCTCGATCAGGCCCCAGCCGCCGTTTTCTGCAATAGCATCAGTGAAACTATAGTTACCGAAGATTTTTCCTTTTTCATTTTTTCAGGTTTAAAGATGAATTACACAATTAATAAACCTCGCGTAGTCACTACTCCTCAATCTTTGTAACAGATGCGTCATTAGGGCCGCCACGGCCACTTTCTATATCTGCAATGGTAGCAGCAGTATGTCCATCTTCCGTTTTCTGAAATAGTTCTACCACCACCTGCTTCCTTGCAGTGGTCCACCGGCCCAGGGTAATATTATATACCCCCCCCATCATATTGAACAAGCCGGCATCTGTGGAGGCAGTAGGGTGCGCCTCATTTACAGCATACGGCATATTGGTCGTATTACCGGTAGAACGATAATACAAATAAGGCACTACAACAGGCTTATAAGTAGCAGGATCTATAGCAACCGAATACATGGAATACCAGTCGTTATTACAGATCCGGTAGCCCAATACAGGCGTTCTGCCCGGGTCATAAATGGTACCGCCTGCAGCTACAAACAATACATCTTCCGGTACAGATGTTTCAGTAACGATCGTATCTTTAAACAGGGCTACCCCGCAGGCGTTCCCGCTGTTGGCCCAGGGGCCGGAAGTACCAAACACACTTGCATGGACAAGCCCCCCATCGCCGGGGTTTGTAGTACCATCTTTGGTATTGTATGTTTTTTGATACCAGTTGGTTTCAGCAGGGAAAGAAACGGTACCTGCATTGCCGTTGATTTTTCTGTTCTGGAAGCCAAAGTAAAAGAATTCTCCTTTGAGTGCTTTGCCTGATGTAATATTCCATTTAATGGTACGCATTCCGCCGGTAGCCCATCCGGCATCAAGCTCAGGGGTGGAAGCGCCGGCGTTATTACAAAATACAATGCTGTAGGGCGTTTCGGCAAAATCGATGTCTTTGGTAGCTATCATCTGTACGTATTCATTGCCGCCATCTCCTCCTTTCGGGTCACCCATAAACCCGCTGATAATAAGGTCCTGTGCCGATGATCCCATATCCACTATATCATCTCCATCCCTGGTTCTGAGCTGCACAGAGCCGTCAGTAGTAGTAAAGGGAATTCCCACATAGGCAGCCAGGGCATAAGGTGCATTATCGGCGTAACTTACCCCCGGATCTGTGTATAATGTAAGGTCACCAAAACCATCATTGATCGTTTTAGCGCCCCCGATTCCTTCTCCCGGCCCAAGGGAAGGGTGGAAACTGGATTTATTAATGATGCAAAGCGTGCTTTCATAATTGTCAGGATTAGCCAGCAGCTCTGATACATTTATGGCATTTACAGAAAGGATTCCTTTGCCCATAGTGCTAACTTTAGATTCCGTTACTCCGGTAATGGTTAAGATACCGTTCTTACGGGTTAGCATACTGCCCGCAATATCGATCATTACCGAGTCTCCGGGATGGTATTTGGCGGCGGCGGCACCAAGATCTACAGAAATACCTCTTAAGGTATTGAGGCGGCGGCTATCCTGTACCACCAGCAAGCCCTCAGGAAGGTTCCCTTCTGTATGATCAGATACAACTACCGCAGCCAGTTTGGTTGCACCATACAGGTTCTCTTTGGTAAGGGTTACATCCTGCCCTTTATAAAGAGGGCGCACATCCAAAACAGAAATCACATCATAGGGCACTCCTCCCGGATAATACTTGTATGTATCTTTAGTGCAGCTGTTTATGGCGGCCGCTATGCTTATGATTACAAAAAGATTTGCTATATATTTCATCCGTATATTTTTTGTTGTTTTCAATAGTCGGATGGAATGCCTGATAAACATTCCCTTGTCTGCCAAAATTTTACAGGAGCGTTTCATCTTTATCATTTTTTCTGATTAAGGCTTTTGCCACCACACGTTGGTATTTATCTGATCGGGGCCCTGTGCAGCTACCGCGGCCTTATAATTGGTTGGATTGGCCGACTGCACATATACAGGGTACACCAGGCGGGCGGGCATTACGCCCCCGTTTTGCAAACCTGGTAGTTTATCCAAATGTAAATTAGGATATCCGGTACGCCTGTACTCAAACCATTGCTGCAGATCAGTCATAAACAGTGCGTAGTATTTCTGCAGGTGTATCATTTCCATTTTTCTGCGTGCAGGGAGCGCATCATCCCAAATTACACTGCCGGCGCTCAAATTTCCAAGATGATCCGCAAATTCTTTAGAAGTAATGCTTTCGGGAAAATTCGGCACCCAATAATTGATGGCAGATGCAATACCCTGGTAAAAATAGGTCTTTGCATCACCGCTGATCCAGCCTTTTACGGCTGCTTCTGCCAGGATAAACTGTACTTCGGCATATTGCATGATGATGCCTGTCCACGGGTTTTGCTGAAGCGACCAGACACCTCCCGTTGTTTTGTTGTCATAGCTTTGAAAATAGCATCCTTTGGGCTCAGCCTTGCCAGGCAGGTACCCGCTTGCCACTCCACGCCATCCGCCTCCACTGGCCTGGGCAATGCCCAGGCGGCCGATACTGCCGGACCCGTAGGGCTTTGCTGAAACAAGCCGCGGGTCCGTCCACGTAACCAAACTGTCCAGAAAATAACTGCAAATGGCGGGAGCTCTGAAATCCTGCACACGTATACCGTTTACGTAAGGCGATGTATATGGGTCTGTACTGCTGGTTTCCCCGGTCCAGAGCACCCTGGCACAATCGCTGTTGTTTTGCATTATGGGGTATTTATCCGGATTTTCAACTATTTCTTTTATTTTCTGAATACACTGATCCTGTACTTCAGCTTTTCCGGAAATGCGCAATAATAAGCGCAGATACAATGAATTTCCAAATTTTCTCCATTTGGAAATATCTCCCCTGTACACCGGATCGCTGGATACAACAACCGGCGTATTATTGGTTAACAAATCATTTGCCTCTTCCAGTTTTTTAAATAAATCCAGGTAAATATCCTTTTGCCGGTCAAATACGGGCTGTACGTTTCCCTGTGAGCCGCCCGTCCAGCCTTTAAGCGCCTCTGTGTAAGGAATATCCCCATATGTGTCGGTCAGGTTCGCAAACAGCCAGGCCTTACAAATCCTTGCAATTCCCTGGTAGGAGGTGTTAATACTATCGCCGATACTTGCCAGGCTGTCTACATCCTTGAAATTCGTCAGCTGAACAAACCAGGAGTTCCATAAATAATCCGATTGGGTAGCTCTGAAAGCATACCGGAATACCGTGTTTTCCCCGTCACTTATATTAACTGTAACCTGCATCAGCTCATTGTTAAAGCTTCTGTTCCGGCTCATGCCGGGCCAAAGCGAGTTTACCAGTGCCGGCGCCAGTAGTTTATCGGAAGTGGTGTGCAGTATGTTAATAGGATCCACATTCAACTTCTCGAATCCTTTTTTACATGAGTATAGTGTTGGTACCACCAACAAAACAATGCCTGCAATAAGTAGTTGCTTTTTCATTTTAAAGAAATTAAAATCCGATTGATAAATTAAACCCTACAGTGCGTGTGGAAGGGAACTGCCCTACTTCAAAGCCGGTAACAATATCTGTTCCGCTTAAGGTACCAAATTCCGGGTCGAATATCGGCCAGGGCGACCATATAAAAAGATCACGCCCGTAAATCCCAATCATCGCGGAGCTCAATCCTATTTTTTTCAAAAGCCTCGGTTTAAAGGCATAATTTAATGACGCTTCACGGAACTTGATAAAGTCGGTACTGAAAGTGCTTCCTTCTGCATTGAGAGACCCCATACTATTCTGATAGTATTGATCTACATCATAGGCTACCACATCATTTTTCCGGTACCCGGTTACTTCGCCTTTATCATTCAGTACTTCCAGAACGCCGTTCCCAATAATTCCGTTATACCTTCCCGGCAGGGTTACCTTAAGCTTTCCCTGCTCCACCATTTTATAATGGGTTAAGGAATAGGCTACTGCACCGGCCTGGGCATCAAACAAAACTTTTAAACTCAGTTGCTTATACCTGAATGTATTCCCCAGGCTTACTTTATATTTAGGCGTTGTATTCCCTAAATAAATAATATTGCTTGTAATCTTCGGAAAGCCGGTTGCCGGGTCAAAGATCACCTGCCCGTCAGGGCTGCGCTGATAACCCAGGCCATATAGATCACCCATACTACCGCCTATAGTGGCTACAATCTGGCCGCTTGCAATCTGACCAGACCTTAGCAAAACAGTGCTGTCGGGCATAGAAACAATTTTATTTTTATTAGCAGCAAATGTTGCAAATACCTCCCAGTTAAAACCATTTTTGTTTACGACGGGTTTTCCGTTAAGCGATACTTCAACACCGGTGTTATTCACCCGTCCTGCATTGATCACTGCCGCATCATAGCCGGAAGAACGGTCCAGTGTTCTTGTCAGGATCTGGTTTTTTGTGTTTCCCCAATAAACAGCCACATCAAACCCCAGGCGGTTTTTAAATAATTGAACCTCGGTTCCCAGCTCAAAGGTTGTGGTCTTCAGGGGTTTTAAGTTCTCATTGGGCAAAATCTTGGGGTTCATTAAAGCACTGTCCGGGAATATACCGTTATTAGCAAGCATATACGTATACGCGGTTCTGTAAGGTGTGGTGCTTCCGCTTCCCACCTGAGCTATTGAAGCCCTTAATTTGGCGTAGTTGATAAAAGAAGGAAGCTTCGTAAAATCAGACAAAACAAAGCTGGTGTTTAAGGACGGATAGAAAAAACCAACGTTATCTGTTCTGTCTGCGGTAGCCAGAACGCTGTTCCAGTCCTGTCTTCCGGTCAGCTCGGCAAATAAATAATCTTTATAACTAACATTAATAATTCCGTAAATACTGTTTATCTGGTACCGGCTGGTATCGGGTATATAAATCAATCCATACAGGCTGTTATCCAGACTATATATTCCGGGGTAAGGCGAGCCTGTCAATGAGTCCGGAAATTTTAAGCCGTCTGCTCTGATATCCGATTTGTCGTACATATTTTTCAGCTGGCTGCCCCCTACAGAAACCCCCAGCTTTACATCATTTGACAGATTCTTATTGTACCTGGCAAGAAAATCATAGCTGAGCTCCCGTGCATAGATATTTTGTTTTCTTACAGACCCGAACGGAAGCCTTGCGCCGGCATCATACGGGCGGTCCTGTTCCCGTTTATCATTCGACCAGTCGAGGTTGCCACGCAGCATAAAGCTAAGCTCTTTTGTAAGCTGGTAGTTGAACTGTGCGGAACCGGTTACATTATTTCTTCTTGTTTTATTTAAAAATTCGTTTACAATAGCAAAGGGGTTTTCCGGATAACTGCTATAAGGATACCTGATCTTTTTATAGGGGTCAGTAACGCTCCAGTAGTTTCTGAGCCAGTTAAAATCTGCATTAGGCTGCCAGAAAATGTACCAGTACATCAGCGACTGGTTTCCATAACCGGCTGCAGGAAGATTATCGCTTGTTCTGTAACCATAATTAATTTTGGTTGAGAACTTCAGCTTTTTGGTAATATCTGTATTTGTCGACAAACTTGCAGAGTTACGATGAAAACCGGTATTGGGAACAATCCATTTATTACTTTGGATACCGCCTGAAACACGAAACGAAGTAGTTCCTATTTTTCCATCCAAACTTAAATTATTAGTGAGGTTTTTGCCCACATCCCAGAAATCATTAATATTATCATATGGCACCCAGGGCGTTGCTACAGTAGCTCTTGTTTGAGTAACCGGATCGTACTGATAAAACAGCTGCCCGTCAAACTTTGGCCCGTATGCCGAGCTGGATGAACTATTTGCTGATTTGCCGTACTCATAGTCGCTCTGACCATCCAGCCCAAGCCCGTATTCATACTGCAAATCAGGCGACCTGTTTATTGATTCCAAAGACCCGTTTATCGAATACCGGACATTAATCCGGCCTTTCCTTTTTGCAGAAGCGGATTTTGTTGTAATAATAATGGCGCCATTAGCCCCTCTTTGCCCGTACAACGCAGCAGCAGCAGGGCCTTTCAGCACCGATACACTTTCAATATCCTGCGGATTAATATCATTCATTGAGCTTCCATAATCAGCAGGCAGGTTATCACTGCCCGTTGCATATACATTATCGGAAGCGTTTGCAGAACGCTTGCCGCTACTGTTATTAATAACAACACCGTCTACAACAATCAGGGCTTCATTGTCGCCGGTAAGGTTGTTCTCACCACGAAGGATGATCTTGTTAGAACCCGCCGGCCCGGAGCCGGAGCGTATTAAATTCAACCCGGCAACCTTTCCGGAAAGTGCATCTGTCCAGTTAGAGGACACTGCGTCCGTTAGCTGGGTGCTGTCAATTTTTGTAAGGGCATACCCCAGGGCTTTATCTTGCTTTTTAATTCCCAATGCCGTTACCACCACCTCGTTTTCCTGTTTTCCTTCGCTCTCAAGCAATATATTAATTGTTGTTTGTTGTTCTACTTTCCGTTCCTGCTCTTTATAGCCAATAGAAGAAAAAACAAGCGTTTCACCAGTTGCTACGGGTATTGCATAATGTCCGTCTGCACCGGTTGTGGTTCCCCGGGAAGTGCCTTTGACCAATATGGTCACATTGGCAACCGGCTCCGTTGTTTCTTTGGAGGTTACCATGCCACTGACTGTTTTACGTTGTGCCTGAGCAAGGACGGGAATCAGTAGCAGTAAATAAAACAGCAGACAGCCGTTTATTAATGATTTCTTTTTTCTCATTTGCTGCATTTTAATTCTTTTCAGATTTAATGAATTAATAAAAAGATAGCCTATAGCTTTATCGATTAAAATCTGGCTAACAGGTTCTTTACTTAATTAATTTTTCAGATTGATCGCGAACAGATTGATCGCAATGAGGCCGCAAATATATCCATGCGTCAGAAGGTAAATAATACGCGGCCTGATTGTTAACCAAAACATAATCTAACGCGTGTTCTTTTTTTTCAGGAAACTGTTTCATATGGCGCCTCCTTTTGTTTTTATTATAAAATGTATTGTTTTGCAAGTGTTGTAAATCGTTCTGTTTCCGCATCTGCCCAGGCTTTGTCCTTATGCAGCTCTTCGGCCATAAGCGTTGCCGTTTCCCCTGCAATGCGTATGCTTTCCTTTGCATCCAGAAATAACGCTCTTGTTCTGCGCGCCAGGAAATCTTCCACAGTGCGTGCCATTTCCTGTTGCACGGCCCATTGCAATTGCGCTTTGTTCAGTTTTAGCTTTTCACTGAGCCAGTGCCCGTTACTTGCGGCTTTTATCTTTTCCGCATCACTTCCATAAAAATAAAAGGGATCATTCCAGTCCATTCCTTTAGCAAAGCCATGAACCTGCAAATGCCGGGTTTGTGTTTGGGTGGCAGCCCATCCCATCCGCTTTTCAACAGCATCCACCATGTCCTGTCCCATTTTCCGGTAAGTGGTCCATTTGCCACCAATAATAGTAAACAGGCGGGTAGGGGAAATAATGATCTTATGGCTGCGCGAAATTTCTTTTGTTTTTTCTGTTCCTTCTTTAGGTGCTGCCAGCGGCCGCAGCCCTGCAAATACGCTCAGCACATCTTTGCGGGTGGGTTGCTTTACAAGATACTGGCCGGAGGTGTTTAATATAAATTCGATTTCCTTCTCCAGGGGCCTGGGTTCTGCAGAAGGTGCGCCAACCGGGGTATCCGTGGTACCTACTACTACTTCACTATGCCAGGGCACGGCAAACAATACACGGCCATCACTGGTTTCGGGAATCATTAATGCGTGGGGGGAAGAAAAGAACTCTTTATCCAATACCAGGTGAACGCCCTGGCTGGCCACCACGCTTTTGGGTGCGGAAGGATTGTCCATTTTCAAAATATCATCTACAAAAACACCCGTGGCATTTACAACCGCCTTTGCATGTATCCTGTAAACAGCAGCCGTTTCCTGGTCTTCTGCAATGATCCCGGATGGCTGTCCCCGTTCATTTTTGATCAGACCGGTCACCTTTACATAATTCAGCGCTACACCACCCTGCTCAATGATCGTTTGTGCAAGGTTTAATGCCAGCCTTGAATCATCGAACTGCCCGTCATGATATTGTACGCCTCCTACCAGACCTTCCTGCTTTATATCCGGCAGCGCTTCCATCGTTTTCTTTTTGGATATAAACACCGAAGGGCCTAAAGAGAGCCTTCCTGCGATCCAGTCATAAAGCTTCAGACCAATAGTATATTTGATCCGGTCCCAGAATGAATAAACGGGGATAATAAAGGTCTGGTTTTTTACCAGGTGCGGTGCATTCTTTTGCAAAAGCCCCCGTTCAATGCTCGCTTCACGCACCAGAGCAATATTTCCCTGGGCCAGGTAACGCACGCCTCCATGCACCAGCTTGGTGCTGCGGCTGGAGGTTCCTTTTGCAAAGTCGTCCTGCTCTACCAGCAAGGTCTGGTAGCCACGGGTTACTGCCTCCAGGGCAATACCCAAACCCGAAGCACCACCACCGATCACAACTACATCCCATAATTTTCCCGGCTTCGTTGCGGCCTGTAATAACTGCTCCCTGTTAAATATTCCGTTGCTCATTGGTTCCTGCGCTTATTTCCGACTTCCATCCCTTTTCTTTTTGGATTCTGCCTTGTTTTTTGTTTGGGTATGAGGTCTTTTATTATTGATTTCAATCAAAAGCAAAACAATCTGAAAGCAATAATAATAAAAAATATTTAAAAACGTAAGGATTAACAATTATTTCATAAGAAATCGTAGTTTTTTTTTGTTTCCTTATTTTGGGCAGATAATGATTATTTTTGATCCCATGAGCACGCTTGTTGAACGTCACCAACATATACTGGGAGCCCTTAAAAAAAAGGGAAGTGTACAGGTTGTAGACCTTTGCCAGGAATTAAACGTTTCATCCGTAACCATTCGTAAGGACCTGCAGTTTCTGGAAGATAAAAATCAACTGTTCAGGACACACGGAGGCGCAACCTTAACAAACCCCTATATAGGAGACCGCTCTGTTATTGAAAAAGTAGGAATAAAATCGGCAGAAAAAGAAAAGATCGGCCAATATGGTGCCAGTTTAATAGAGCCAAACGATAGTATTCTGATCGCTTCTGGAACAACCGTCTTTTACCTTGCGAAAAATATACAACCGAAAGGAAACGTAACCGTACTAACGAGCGCGCTAAACGTTGCCATTGAAATAGCCCATCACCCGGGTATTGAAGTGATCCAGTTAGGTGGTATCATGAGGAAGACTTCTTCTTCTGTAACAGGGGTTTATGCGGAAAAAATACTGGAAGATTTCTCCTGTAGCAAATTGTTTTTGGGCGTGGATGGCATTGATCTTGAATTTGGGCTGACCACTTCCAATATCCAGGAGGCGCAGCTTAACCGCAAGATGATTGCAGCGGCCCGTAAAACCATCATCCTGGCAGACTCCAGCAAATTTGGGAAAAGAGCTTTCGGAAAAATCTGTGACCTGGATGGCATAGAACAGATCATTACAGATAGCGGCGTATCACCGCATATTGTTACAGAATTAGAAGCAAAGGGACTTGAAGTAACGGTGCTGTCAGTGTAAGCTCCCTGGAAGGTAAAAAATTATATGTAGTACAAAACAAACCTGCCTCTTATGGGTGAATAAAAAACTTATTTTCAAAAAGCTCTTTAATGAACCAACCAACTGTCAGCCACAGTGCACAGGCGTTTATAACCGATTGGAACACGGCTGATCTTTCCGCATTTTCTTTAACCAGCAAAAACACGATCCCGGACAGAATCATTATGACGGCACACATATAAAACTGCTTAACACGCATAAAAAGAGCCAACAGTGCTGATTGCAGGAGCCCTTTATGCTGTAATACGGAAATGACATTTTAATCAGACCAAAAAGTTTCCCGCAAAAATGCAACCCTTTTTTATTGGCCTGTAATGAATTTCACTATCGTATAACTGAATCAGATAAAAATATACAAGATTTAAGAGAAGAATTTCTACAATCAGGTTTAGCAGAAATAACAATCTATTCTTTCGGGCAGATGCTTTTTGTGAATTATCCGGATCAGGAAGTGCTCTGCTCATTTTCCGGACGACCAATATCCTGGAAAAATAAAAGATCCCAATGCCTATGCCAGGAATAAGCAACATGAAATTAAGAGGTGCCGAAAGAAACGACAGGCCATACAAAAACCACATCAGGCCTGTAATTGTTCCAGCCAACAAACCGGTTATTCTTTTTTTTAAGAATTGCTTAATTCCAATCTTCTCTGTTAACTGTTGCATGTAAACGTGTTTATTTTATACCAGGTTAGACTTTAAAAACGTATTGTCGCCCTGTCCCGGCGGTCCCGATAACTATTGGAATATTTTTTAAATGAATCATGCCCGCCCGGATGCCCTCCGTCGGACGGGTATTTCAGCATCTATAGTATCGCTCAACAGGCCCTGAAACAAAAACAGATTCCGGAACAGGTACAGGATGACATCTTCAGGGTAACCCCTAAGAAGGATTGTCATCGCCTCATCCGAACTTTCGGATGATTTTGTTTTTGTAAATGGAAAACCCGGAATGACGGGTTGAAAGAATCTGTTATTTAAATGAACTTAAATGCAAACGCTTTAATAGCTGCTTCACTATGACATTACTTATTGAACGGGGGTTTAATATCTGAAAGGCATTACTTCTCCCTAACGTCAAAATACCAGATCCGGATCACCTGCCCCAGCCCGCTACCCGTACCTTATAGAGCTTCGTGCCCGGAATATGCAGTTTTTTATCCGGATTCCTGGAATAGATATTAAAAGTCCACCAGCTTTCCTCGGCCTTCGTATAAACGAGTTGTTTTGTGGTGCTGTTATAATTTACCGACTTCACATCAGGTATTTCCGCAAGCAGCTGAAACGGCGTAAACCGTCCCTCGTTGATCCTAAAATCCCATACATGGCCATGGGCTGAAACAAGCAGCTGGTCTTCATCAACCCCGGAAAGATCATGCCCGCCCGGAGCCGGAAGCTTCCAGGTCTTTACTTTTACCAAACGGGCATCCTCACCCCTGATATGTAAGTTGTATGCCCGCAGCTCATCAAAACCCAGCACATAAAGCAGCTTTCTCTTTTTGTTCCACAAAACACCATGCCCTGAATACAGGGAATCTTTACAGATCACTTTTTCCGGATGATCCCTATGGTATATTTCTATACTGTTTCCTCCTGGATGCGTGGAATTGGCTACTGCAATATACCCCCCCGGTAACAATGCTGCCGAGTGAGCCATCGGCGTACGGGCATAGAAACGCACCGCTTTTGTTGCTACGTCCACCAGCAGGGTTGCGCCTCCGGATGAGGTCAGCAACAGCATTTTACCATCATCCACCGGCTTACAGTCATCCAGCGGTCTTAACAGCTTCTGATATATGGGCGGCAATATTTTTGCTTCGCTGTTTTCCCATTGCCATACGATGCCGGGCGCCCCATTTACTGTTTTAGATGGGTCAATGATCATGGCTTTATCATCGCCGCAAACCACCCAAAATTTTTCAGGCACTTTCTGCAACTGCTGGGCAGAACAATGCAGAAAAAGGAAAGCTGTAAAAAACAGTAAAAATCCTTTCATATGTTTTTAGTTTATAATACGGATCTTTCAGCTCACGCCGGTTACCGGTGCCTGGCAGCCATTACAAACTGCAGCACGCCCCCCTTCAGAATATCACTATGCCTGATCGTTGTTCCTTTAACCGGTTGCCCGTTCAGCAAAACTTTTGAAACATACACATTTTTATCACTCTGGTTCTGTACATCAATGGTAAACGTTTTGCCATTTTCCAGTTGCAATACTGCTTTTTTTATGGCGGGGCTTCCCAGCTGGTATTCCTCTGAGCCCGGTGCAAAAGGATAGAAGCCCAGTGTGCTGAAAATATACCAGGCGCTCATCTGGCCGCAGTCATCATTACCTCCCAGCCCGTCAACAGACGGTTTGTACTGCATTTTCAGGATCATGCGGATGCGCTCCTGTGTTTTCCAGGGTTGGGCAGTAAAGTTGTATAAATACGCCACATGGTGCGAGGGCTCGTTCCCATGCACATAATTGCCAATAATTCCATCACGCGTAATATCTTCAGTCTCTTCAAAAAAATGATCCGGCAAGTGCATGGTGAACAAAGAGTCCAGGTGCGGAAGAAATTTTTTCTCTCCCCCCATCAGCGCAATCATTCCCTTTGGGTCCTGGGGCACAAAAAGGCTGTAGTTCCAGGAATTGCCTTCAATAAAGCCCTGGCCGTTTGTAGAAAGCACATCAAAATCTTTCCGGAAGCTGCCATTACTTAACCTCGGGCGCATAAAACCAGTAGAAGGGTCATAAACATTTTTCCAGTTCTGTGAACGTTTCATAAATGTATCATACACATCCATGCGGTTCAGCCTTCTGGCCGCCTGGGCAATGCTCCAGTCGTCAAAAGCATATTCCAGGGTCGTGGAAACGGAGTTAGGGCGCTCATCCTCCGGCACATAACCGCGCCGGATGTAGGTTCCCAGGCCATCGTAATAACGTACATTGGCCGTTTGTATACAGGCATTCAGCGCCTGGTTTGCATCAAACGAAACATTCCCTTTTACAATGGCATCAGCAATGACCGCTACGCTGTGATACCCGCTCATACACCAGTTTTCATTGGCATAGTGGCTCCATACAGGTAACATTTTATGCACGCTCTGCTGCTGGTGCGCCAGCATGCTTCTGATCATATCATTATTCCGTTTGGGCTGAATCAGGTTAAAGAACGGGTGCAGCGCGCGATAGGTATCCCACAGGGAAAACGTTGTATAATTGGTAAAACCCTCTGCTTTATGCACATTCTGATCAAGGCCTTTATATTCCCCATTCTGATCCATATATACTGTTGGGCTTAAAAAGGCATGGTACATAGCTGTATAAAAACTGGTCATATCCTCTTTATTCAACGCCTCTATTTTAATCTTTGCCAGCTCTTTGTTCCATTTTTGCTGCCCCTGCTTTTTAATGGCCTCAAAATCATTGCCGGGAGTTTCTGTTTGCAGGTTTTCCAGCGCGTTCTTTGTACTTACGGGAGATAAAGCAAACTTGATGAGGATCTTTTCCTGATCGCCGGTTTTAAAATCGAAATGTGCCCGGAGCTGCTCCCCGGCCATTTCGGGGAAATTATCTGACTGGTCGAACCGCCTCCAGAAACCTTTATAGGGATACGATTTAAAACTGGCAAATCCGTAAGACGTAACAGGCTTTGAAAAGGTCATGGCAAAATAAACCGTGCGGGTGCGCGCCCAGCCATTGGTTTGCCGGTAACCCGTAACCAGGGTATCATTTTCTACCCGTACAAAGGTCCAGACGTTTTTATCTTTATAATTATAAATGCCATGCATCAGGTCCAGGATAATATGCGCATCCTCTGATTTTGGAAATGTGTACTGATGCACGCCTACACGGGTGGTGGTGGTCAGCTCTGCCAGAATATGATCATCATCCAGCAGCACGCTGTAATAATCAGGTTCTGCCCGTTCACTGGCATGGCGGAAGCGGCTCCTGTATCCGGTTTCAGGCTTATCGGCCGTGCCGGGGTTTAATTGTAGCCTGCCTGTTGTTGGCATGATCAGAAAATCGCCCAGATCAGAATGGCCCGTTCCGCTGAAATGGGTATGGCTGAAGCCAACAATGGTTGGATCATCATACTGGTAGCCGGCGCAATATTTGTAAACATCCGGGTTGTATTTTCCACCCATTTCATACGGAAGCGTATCTGTATCGGGGCTTAATTGCACAGCACCAAACGGGACCGTTGCTCCCGGAAAAGTATGCCCCATTTTTTTTGTGCCGATCAGCGGATTTACATATTGCAGGAAGTTTTCCTGTGCAGCACCACTTTTAATAAGGATTATGACAAAAACAAGGAGTAGTACACATATCTTTTTCATGACTGTAAATTTAGCCGCATTTTATTTACAGCAGGAATAAAATATACGCGTGGCATATCTGTATGAAGGGGCACACCACGCAGCCTGTACCGCGCTTCGCGTCATTGAAACTGCGTTTTCGCCGGAACGAAGGGCTTTTGAAAGCAGCACGCTTCTTTTCTTTTAAATCCGGTAACCCCGCTGTTCTTTTTTCCCACATTGTGAGTATATTGCAGATTGCATATGCCACTGTTAAGCCCCGCAATATCGTCCCTGGCCCGCATGCGTCAATGGCGCATTGATGGCTGGCGCAGCCATCCCTTAGACACACAGCGTGAGGTGTTGCAGAATCTTGTTTCCTCCGCCCAGTACACAGAGTTTGGAAGAAAATACGGCTTTAACAGGCTTTATAATATCCGGGACTTTAAAAAGGCTGTTCCCATTCATGAATATAACGATCTGAAGTCCTATATTGAACGTTGTATGAATGGCGAGCAAAACCTGCTTTGGAATTCGCCCATTGCCTGGTTTGCCAAAAGCAGCGGTACCAGCGGCGACAAGAGTAAATTCATCCCCATCAGCGAAGAAAGCCTGGAAGATTGCCATTATAAAGCCGCAAAGGATGTGCTGACCATGTATTACCTGTTCAACCCGGACAGTACGATGCTCACAGGCAAAGGGCTGGTGCTCGGAGGAAGCCATAATATCCATGCGGTGAACGAAGAGGCGCAGTTTGGCGATTTAAGCGCAGTGCTGTTACAGAACAGCCCGTTTTGGGGCCACTGGTTAAGAACACCGGAGCTAAGCATTGCTTTAATGGACGATTGGGAGACCAAACTTGAAAAGATTGCGGCACAAACGATCAGTGAAAATGTTACTTCGATCAGCGGGGTGCCTACCTGGACACTTGTTTTACTAAAACGCATCCTGGAGCTGACAGGCAGGAAAACAATTGCGGAAGTATGGCCGGGCCTGGAGTTGTATATGCATGGCGGGGTTTCCTTTACTCCTTATAAAGAGCAGTTCCAGCAAATTATCGGAAAGCACATCAATTATCTTGAAACCTATAATGCCAGCGAAGGCTTTTTCGGTGCACAGCAAATACCAGGCGATGAGGGAATGCTTTTATTTACAGACCACGGCATTTTTATGGAGTTTATGCCGGTAAGTGAATATGGCAAAGCTGATCCCAGAACTATCGGGCTAAAAGACGTAGAGCTGTATGCAAATTATGCCCCTGTTATCAGCACCAACGGGGGATTGTGGCGCTATTTACTGGGTGATACTATCCAGTTCATCTCCAAAGATCCGTTTAAAATCATTGTTTCCGGAAGGATCCGGCATTTTATCAATGCCTTTGGTGAAGAAGTGATCATTGATAATACCGACAAGGCCATCAGTATGGCCTGTATGGATACCGGCGCGATCGTAAACGATTATACCGCTGCGCCGATCTACTTTTCTGATGAAGGGAACGGCGGCCACGAGTGGCTGATTGAATTTGAAAAGCCGCCTTATAACCTGGAAGCTTTTACAACCATTTTAGATGCGTCCCTGAAATCCATTAATAGCGATTACGAAGCAAAGCGCCATAAGGATATTGCATTGCGCATGCCTGTTGTACATGCATTGCCCAAAGGTTTTTTTGTTGAGTGGCTGCATCATAAAGGCAAACTGGGCGGGCAGCACAAGGTGCCGCGGCTGAGCAATGACAGAAAAATACTTGAAGACCTGCTGCTGCTTTACAACCAGAAGCAACAAGGCGTTATTTCCTGACCTTTGCCACCAGGTTATAGGAATCCGTGATCCATTCTTTTAACAGCTTGCTGGAAACAGACCCATCTACCAGGATCGTGTTCCAGTGCTTTTTATTCATGTGGTAACCCGGCTGCACGGCATTATATTGCTCTCTCAGCTCGATGGCTTTTCCGGGATCACATTTTACATTAAACTGCAGCGGGTCATTTTCCAGTCCCATCAGCAAAAAAATCTTCCCCTTTACTTTAAAAACAAGCGTATCCGGCCCAAAAGGAAATCCCTCTTCAACCGCGCTGTGCTGCAGGCAATAGTTCCTTATATCTTCAATGTTCATGGTTGTAAAATTGCTGTTGCTTCTATTTCTATAAGATACCCCGGGTGAATAAGACGGCTTACTTCCACCATAGAAGCACAGGGCTTTATATTTCCAAAGAATGTGCCGTGAGCTCTTCCGTATTCCTGCCACCGGTTTATATCTGTAACAAACATTCTTGTACGCACCACGTCATTCAATGCGGCACCGGCTTCTTCCAGCACTTTTTGTATCTTTTGCAGGATATAGATGGTTTGTGCATATGCATCGCCCTCTCCTACAATATTATTTTGCGCATCCACTGCCACGGTTCCGCTTACTTCAATCGTATTGCCTATTTTTACAGCACGGCTGTAACCCACTTCCTGCTCCCAAACCGCGCCTGATGAAAAAAGCTGCCGCATCTCAAACATTCCTTTAATATAAAAAAATAAATTACTACTGCCTACCTGTATTCTATATTACTTTCTGTTATCAACTCTTCGCCGTTCATACGTAAAAAAACCTGCGCAACGGTTACCACATCTTTCTGGCAATAGGTAACAATCCGTTCAATATTCTTTTCTTTATAAAAGACCCCCGCTACCATACTGCCGTCAATATCATCTTTTGGTGTAGGCACATCCAGGGAATGAGCCAGAAGGTTCAGCGTGGTATAGCTTTTAAAATCGCCGAATTTCCAGAACTCCATGGTATCCAGGTGGCTCACTTCCCACGGTTTCCTGCCGGCCGTGTTTAAAATAACAGGTATCGGAAGCCGGTTAATGAGCAGGCGGCGGCATATATAGGGAAAATCAAACTCCTTTCCGTTATGCGCGCAAAGATACCGTTGTTCATTGGCGGTAAACTTCTGCAGCATTTCGGAAAAAGACTGTAGCAGTTTTTTTTCATCATCGCCATAAAACGATTTTAAAATAATCTTTCTCTGGTCCGGCGCACCCTGTACCACACCGCAACTGATGCAGATGATCTTTCCGAATTCCGCGTAAATACCGGCTCTTTCATAAATGCTTTCAACCGTTTCTTCTTCCCGGTTCTTTAACAGGGCGCCGGCTTTTATTTCCCACAAATGCTTCCATGATTCCGGAACTTCACTGAAGGATGCGTATTGCGGAACAGTTTCTATGTCTAAAAAGAGTATGGAGCTAACGGGGTATTGTTCCAGCATAACTAAAGGTATTTTTCATCTTTGTTTCTTTTTACATCTGCCACATAATCTTTTATCTCCTGTTCTTTATCTTTTTTACAGATCAGCAAAACATCCCGGGTGTCTACTATAATAAAATCTTCGAGCCCCTGTAACAGTACCAGCTTATTATCCGGCACATGCACCACGCAATTGTGCGTATCATATACCATTACGTCTTCGCCCACGACGGCATTTTCAAAATAATCCTTTGCCATGTTTTCATAGGCGCTGTTCCAGGTCCCAAGGTCGCTCCAGGTAAAAGACGCCGGAATTACATATACATTGGGCGCCTTTTCCATAATGCCGAAATCTATGGAAATGCTGGGGCACTGGGCATATATTTCACCAATGATCTTCTTTTCTAAAGGGGTATTGAATTTATCAATTTCTGCAGCAAACACTTCATGTATTTCAGGAAGGAATTTCTCAAATGCGGCAATAATATTTTTTACCTTCCATATAAAGATGCCCGCATTCCATAGAAAGTCGCCGCTTTTTACAAATACTTTTGCCAGTTCAAGGTTCGGTTTTTCCGTAAATGTTCTAACCTTATAAATTCCCGGAGCCGCTTCCACATCATCGCGCTGAATATACCCATAACCGGTATTCGGGTTTCGGGGTTTAATACCAAGGGTAACCAGGGCATTCACAGACTCAACGAACTGCGATGCGTTCTGTACGGTTTCTCCAAACGCGTCATCCTCTAAAATAAGATTGTCAGAAGGAGCTGCGATCATCACCGCATCAGGATTCTTTTTAAAAATCTTAAAGGCAACGTATGCGATGCAGGGTGCCGTATTTTTCCGGAAAGGCTCTGTAACGATATTTTCCGGAGGCAGGTCGGGCAGCTGATGCGCTACAATTTCTTCGTATTCTTCTGATGTAACAACAAATATGTTTTCTACCGGTACAATTTTGTTATATCTTGAGAACGTAGACTGGATCAGCGTTCTGCCGGTATTGAGAATATCTAAGAACTGCTTTGGATAGTTGGTCCTGCTTTTTGGCCAGAAACGGCTACCAATACCCCCGGCCATTATTACAACATAATTACTATTCATGTCTTTTTATTTAAATCAGCCCTTCTTTTAATAAATCGTGTATATGAATGATTCCAAGGTATACATTTCCTTCTGTCACAGCCAGCTGCGTAATGGAGTTTTTCCGCATCATGTCTAATGCCGAAACAGCCAGTTCGCGCGGTTCAATTGTTTTTGGTCTTTTTGTCATAATATCTCCGGCAACCGTGTGTTCAATATCGGTATTCTTTTCCAGCATACGCCGGAGGTCTCCATCTGTTATAATGCCTAACAGTTCATTTTGTTCATTTACAACAGCAGTAACTCCCAATCTTTTTTTGGTGATCTCAACAATAACCTCTTTCAATGACTGGTGCTCCAAAACTTTTGGTTTTTCATTCTGCAGGAACACATCGCTTACGCTGAGGTACAATTTTTTTCCGAGTGTTCCCCCCGGATGAAATTTTGCAAAGTCATTATCTTTAAACCCTTTCAGATCCATCAGGCAGGAAGCCAGTGCATCACCCATTACCATTTGTGCAGTAGTGCTGGATGTAGGAGCCAGGTTGTTGGGACAGGCTTCCTGGTCAACCGTCGTATTTAAAACAAGATCTGCCTGCTGCGCCAGGTAAGAATCAGTATTGCCAACAATAGCAATGATCTTATTGCCAAAATTCTTCACCAGCGGCAGCAGCGCTTTTATTTCGGGGCTGAAACCGCTTTTGCTGAGAACGACCACAATATCCGATTCCTGCACCATACCCAGATCTCCATGCAATGCGTCTGCCGCATGCATAAAAATCGAAGGCGTTCCTGTTGAGTTAAACGTTGCCACGATCTTTTGAGCTACCAGCGCGCTTTTTCCGATGCCACTGAAAACAACCCGGCCCGCACAATCCTTAATCAGCAGAACTGCCTGCTGAAAGTCGTTGTTTAATAATTGCCGGACATTATTAAGCGCATCGGCCTCTAACTGAAAGGTTTTCCTGGCGCGTTGTAAAATATTGTCATTCATTTATATATATCCGCCTGCATGAATAAAGCGCAAAAATATTGCATATTCCTCATAAAAACTTTAACCATTATTATTTTAAAACGCCAAAAAGCTTGATTAAATTCGCGTCCCCGAATTTTTTTTTAATTTTTTTATTAAAAATATCCGGCGTAACTTTTAAAGATATTTTTAAACCGATGTTCCATCATAATTATATATTTTAAAATGGCAGTGAAAAGTGAAAAGAAAGCTACCAAAACAAAACAACCGGCAGTAAAGAGTACGAAAAAAACAAAAGGAGGGATCGATTTACATGGAGAGCTGCTTAAAAACTTTGGGTTTCAGAAATTTAAAGGAAAACAGGAAGCCATTATTGAATCACTTTTATCAGGAAAAGACACTTTTGTTATTATGCCTACGGGAGGTGGTAAAAGCCTTTGCTACCAACTTCCGGCAGTGATTATGGAAGGAGTTGCCATCATCGTTTCTCCCCTTATTGCGTTGATGAAGAACCAGGTAGACCTTGTAAGGGGCTATAACAGCAATGATGAGGTAGCGCACTTTTTAAATTCCACATTAACAAAAAAAGAAATAAAGGAAGTGCATGATGACCTGCTGTCAGGTAAAACAAAATTATTATATGTTGCACCGGAAACACTGACCAAACAGGAAAACCTGACTTTTTTCAGTGATCTGAATATTTCTTTCTTTGCCGTGGATGAGGCACACTGTATTTCAGAATGGGGGCATGATTTCCGGCCGGAATACCGTCGCCTGCGCGAAATGATGAATCAGATCAACCCGAACGCGGCCGTTATTGCCTTAACCGCCACCGCTACCCCCAAAGTGCAGAGCGATATAATTAAGAACCTGGGATTAAAGGATGCCAATATTTTCATATCTTCCTTTAACCGGGACAATCTTTACTATGAGATCGTGCCAAAGATCAGTAAGAAGCAGACCAATGAAAGTATTGTCCGCTTTATCAAAAGCATGAAAAACAAAAGCGGCATTATATACACCTTAAACAGGAAAACCACTGAGGAGCTGGCTGATATATTGATGGCCAACGGCATTAAAGCGGTTGCTTACCATGCCGGCCTCGACAGCAAGCTCCGTGCAGAGCGCCAGGACCAGTTTTTGAATGAGGATGTACAGGTAATTGTGGCTACCATTGCGTTTGGAATGGGTATTGATAAGCCGGATATCCGTTTTGTTATCCATTACAATATCTCCAAATCAATAGAAAATTATTATCAGGAAACCGGGCGCGCCGGGCGCGATGGGCTGGAAGGAAAATGCTTATTATATTATTCCCATAAGGATGTGAGCAAGCTGGAGCACCTGATGCGCGATAAGCCGTTAAGCGAGCGGGAGGTAGGGGCACAGCTGATCAATGAAACCGTTGCCTATGCTGAAAGCGGCGTTTGCCGGCGTAAAGTGATCCTCAGCTATTTTGGGGAACAATATGATGTGGAGAACTGCGGACAATGCGATAACTGCAAGCACCCCAAAGAACGCCTGGAGGCAAAAGAACAGGCGGTGCTGGTCTTAAAAACCATTAAAGAACTGGATGAGCGTTTTGCAACAGACTATACTGTTAATATACTGATAGGGAAACTTACTCCGCAGGTAAAAATGTTCCGGCATGAAGGCCTTTCCAGCTTTGGGGCAGGCAAAGATCACGATTCCCTGTTCTGGAATTCTTTGATCCGCCAGATGCTGCTGGAGAACCTGCTGAAAAAAGATATTGAAGAATATGGCGTACTGAAGCTGACGCCGGAAGGAACCGCGTTTTTGAAAAAACCCAAAGCCTTCACGATTGTGCTGAACAATAAATTTGAGGAAGCCTGGGACGATGATGAAGCACCAGCCGCTGAGGATGGGGGTGGAGCAGCAACGGACCAGCAGCTATTTGAAATGCTGAAGGAACTGCGGCAAAAGGAAGCCCGGAGAAAAAGCCTGCCTCCTTTTGTAATTTTTCTGGAAAATTCGCTGATGGATATGGCCACGCTTTATCCTACAACCATTGCAGAGCTGGAAAAATGCCAGGGAGTGAGCAAGGGAAAGGCCATCCGCTATGGAAAGCCGTTTGTTGACCTGATTGCGCGTTATGTCGAAGACAATAACATTCAGAAGCCGGATGATTTTGTAATGAAGAGCGTGGTGAACAAAAGCGGGAATAAGGTCTACATCATCCAGCAAACCGACAAAAAAATCCCCCTGGAAACCATTGCAAAAAATAAAGGCTGGAAAATTGATGAGCTGCTGGAAGAAATGGAAACTATTGCAGCAAGCGGCACCAAACTGAACTTAGGGTATGCCATTGACGAAATGCTGGACGAAGAAGACCAGGATGAGATCATTGAATACTTTAAAAGCTGCGAAACCTCTTCTTTGCAACTGGCCCAGGAAGAGCTGGCCGAATATGATTTTAACTGGGAGCAACTGAAAATAATGAGAATACGGTTTTTAAGTGAATATGGTATGTAGGGGATACTGAAAATATCTTTTCTGTAAATTGCTTTAAATATTCACAAATACGCTATATTTGCAGCCCGCTTTGGCGGATGTTAAGGTGCGGTAGCTCAGTCGGTAGAGCAAAGGACTGAAAATCCTTGTGTCGCCGGTTCGATCCCGGCCCACACCACAAAGACCCGGAGCAGCAACAAATGTTCCGGGTTTTTATATTTATGCACTTTGTGTATATTATATACAGCACCGCTTACGATAAATTTTATATCGGGGAAACCTTATGCCCTGAGCAAAGATTGATCCAGCACAACACCGGATTTTATGCCGCTGCAAGCACTGCCTTTACCTCAGACTGGAGTATCGAACTCATTTTAGAATTGAACAATCGTATAGAAGCTATAAAGGTTGAACAATTTATAAAATCAATGAAATCAAAGATTTTTTTACAAAAGCTCGTTTCTCACGAGGACTTTTTATCTCGGTTCAAAGAAATTGTTGAAGAAAAGTTTTCCATTAAAATCAGGTAGTGCGCCGGTTCCCCCGAAGTTTCGGGGCCGGCCCACACCACAAAGACCCGGAGCAGCAACAAATGTTCCGGGTTTTTATATTTATGCACTTCGTGTTTGTTATATACAGCCCTGACTGTGATAAATCGGTTTGCCCTGAGCAAAGATTAATACAGTACAATACTATATATCGAGGCGCCGGGCGATTATATGAAAATTCATCTTACAGACAGGAACTTCCTTCAACGGGCAACCCTAAAAATGCTGGATACTGTGCTGCTGCCTGAAACCCGAGCATACCGGTAGGCCTTTCATACAGGGCGCCCTTAATTGTTAAATTCAAAAAATAAAGACAGGCCCAAAAGCGTTTTACCCTGCTGTTCATCAACAAAAAACAATTCATTTATCTACCAATAACCCGAATTCCGGTCTTCAGGCGTATCCTTAAATTACTAAAAACGAGCTGATTGACAGCAAAATACCCGATACTAAAACAGTTGTTTTATTGGCTGATCGCCTTTAGTTTACTCGTATTTATTTACAGTACGGCATACGGGAGCTATAATTGTAGGAGTACGGGTGATCCTGATCCAGCTGCCGGTTCATATGTGCTACTGGGCATTGCCCGTTATTATTTCAGGGGAAAATACATGGAAACATTTCTCCTTGTACTGCTGATAGCTATTTTATACCGGCTTACCGAAGTCTTTATTGCAGATCCGTTTCTTTATCTTCATCATTCCGGCCTCTCCTCAATTTAGGCCGTCGTCCTTATTGTATTAATTTTTGCAGTATAACCTGCCCCCCAGGGTAGAATGGCAATACTTGCTTGCAGAAACTGGAGCATACTTCTATATTATACTGTTCCGACATTAAAAGAACACTGTTACCCAGAGGCACAAATAATAGAGAAATTAAGTTCTTTAAAATGATCAACTTTTTTAGCGTCACCCTGAATGGCGCTTCGGTGAAATGGTTCTCCCCTCCGCTTCGCTTACGAAATGACATTCATATTACGCTCATTTTCAATTATTTACAACACTTGCTTATAAAAGCGTTGCATTTATGCTCTATGAAATGACAAATAAGCCGGGACTTTACCAAAAGCAAATGTCATGGTGAACCTGATATACCTTCACCTGGTGCTATTTAAAAGTCTAACCGGTATTAAATAGCGCATGCGAAGCCTGTCCGCCCCGCATACGCTGTATCGCAATGCCAGGCAATTATTTCTCTGTTACCTTCACAACTTTAGAATACCTGTAAGAACGATCTTTATCTATCTGCGCAATGCGTATAAATTTGTGCTGCTTTGAATTTGCCGCTATTTCTGTTTTGTTCCGCGCACAGCTTAGCCATATAAGCGCTATGAGCGAACAGAAAACCAGCAATAGCCTTCTTTTGCGCACAAAGAAGCAACCCGTCAGCAGGGCGATATTAAATGCGGCTGTCATGGGCAAAAGCGGCAGCTCATAATCGTATGAAAGCGTTTCGCTGCTGTTCCCATCCCTGCTTTTGGATTTTACCGTACCCATATCGGTAAATTTCTTGCCATCCACAGAAGCCTGGATAATAAACCGGTCACAGCCTGCCTCGCTAAACGTTTTCCAGGAAACGATTATGCTGTTGTTGGTTTGGACGGCAGTAACAGGGCCAAAAGTTACCGGCAGCACACCGCATACCTCGGTATACTGGTCGTTATTGATCGTCCAGCCCTTTTCGCTGACCAGTTTTTCCCGGATGGGAATGGCCGCCGCATTATAACTTAATCCTGATGCATCAAGGGTTATCCCATCCGGGGTTAATGGATTATCTGCCCAACCGGCAAGTGTGGCCGCATAATTCTCACAATCCATAGATGTGCCGTTAAAGACGCTCAGAATGCGCTTATCGTACAGGTTTTGAAGCACCCAGTTTCCTATGGGCTGATTAAATGCAGAGTCGCCTTTGAAGGCGCTTGCCATTGTTTGCAGGCTGATGGTATGCCAGGCATTAATGTTCTGGTTAAACTTTTTTGCATTTAAAAATATATTGTCAATTGTTCTGACACTTTCCACATTCCAGCTACCAATGGGTTGGTTAAATGAAAAAGCGTTGCAAAACATGGCGCTCATGTACACCACTCTTCCTGTATTCCAATCACCAATTGGCTTATTAAACTGCTCTGCGTTGTAAAACATATTTTCCATTGAATTTACGTTCTGCGTTTTCCAGGCGCCAATGGGTTGATTAAATGATTTTGCATCCTGGAACATCCCCCTCATGGTAGTAACATTTTCCGTATTCCAGCTGCTGATATCCTGGTCAAAAAGAACCGCACCGGAAAACATCCATGACATATCCCTTACCGATGCTGTATTCCATCGCGCAAAGGAGGCGTTCCCTACCAGTTTAGGGCAATTCATAAATATGCCGGAAAGGCTGGTAACCTGTGAAAGATCAGGAACATCTGTAGCGGTTACATCCATATTAATGGAGGTAGTGAAGGCACGATCCAGCTTCGTCCATTGTATCGTACCCCATTGCTCAATAGCCAGTAACCGGGTATAGTTATTACTGGCTATTAAAAAACCCGATAACACGCCATTCCCGTTATACGCTTTGATGCGGTATTCGCCATTTGCGGGGATTGGAATTTCCTGCTGCGAACCGGCATCTTCAATAACGCCCTTTACCTGCGGGTCATTTACCAGCTCCCACTCAATGGTATATTGCTGCCCGATACCGGGATATACGAAAGCAGGTGCAGTAAGGTTCCAGCGGGTTATAAAAGGAGATTCGGCTTTGCCTGTAACGCTTAAAACAAGCAGTAATAATAAAATCGGGATGTTTGTAAAACATTCTTTTAACGGTTTCATTTTGTCTTTTTAAGTTAAAAAATGCAATGCTAAACATCACAGAAGGCTCCTGCAAATGCTATCGACAGGGAAAGGTTTACAACGACAGAAAGCCCGGTTAACGCCATAACAGGCGAAGAACGGCACGATGGTGACCGCGTTAAAAAACCAGGGAACAGGCATTGCTTAAAAAAGGAACCGGATCAGAATCATTTTTTCCCGGCCCACCCCGGGGATGTTTTTTCGGCAACAACATTCGTCATTAAAATCGGTCTTATAACGATGAAAGCGGACGTACATCGCTGTTATTTGCCGGGATACCGAAATAGCTTCAATCTTGCATTTTCCCGGCAAAAATGAAATGCACTTCTTAAAACAAAAAATATGCATATGAAAAGAATGATCATTATCGCCTGCGCCCTTTTATTGTTCACAGCCGGCTTAAGCGCCACGCCTGTTGCACCGGAAAACCATAATAACTACCGGGTAACCGAAACCGGTCCGCGTTCTAATCCCTATACTGTCATCCGCTTGTATACTAAAGAGGATAAACAGTTCCCTGAAATTGCAATGACCGGTTACCGGTTAAAAACCCAAAAGCCAGCTATAGTAAAAAGATTAAATATCCTGGCAATACCGTTCATGCAGGCGACGCAGCCAGTATTGCGGCGCTGCCGCGCATTAAAACCTGCCAGATTTCTTCCTTTAAAACCATCACCGAACCGTGCTTTGTAAAAATTAAATAAATACCGCAAATGAACCCATTAACAACAACCCGGTACAGGAGTTACCAGGGTGGCTATTTTCAGACGTTGATTGCACCGGAACAAACCGGCAACGCCCTGGCATTGCTGGAACTGACCCTGCCCAAAGGGTCTGAACCACCACCGCATATCCATACACAGGAAGATGAAGCCTTTTATGTACTGGACGGTGAAATAAGCGTAACTGTTGCTGATAAGGCAACGATACTGAAACGGGGAGACGCCCTGTTTGCACCCCGGAACATTCCGCATTTCTTTAAAATACTTACAGAAAAAGCAACGCTCATGAACCTGATCACGCCCGGAGTGCTCTGGAATTATTTTATTGAATTCAGCGAACCACTTCCGGAACCACCTGCTACAGTGGCAACGCCTGCTATGCTTCCAGCAGAAAAACGGAAAGCAATGCAGGACGTGATCACCAATATATACCATGTAAAATTTTTATAACTCCATAACAGACAAACAAAAATGAAACAAAAAATCTATTGTGCATTTATGGCGCTATCTGTGCTGACCGCATGCTCCAACAAAGGAACCATATCCCTAACTGATTTTAATGCAGATGAAGACAGCTCCGCCGTAGAATGGAAAGGCAGTGCGCCCACTCATTTTCACAGAGGCGCTTTTAAAGTATCCGGCAACCTGCAAACAGACGGGAAGGGTAAAATAACCGGCGGTGATTTCTCCATCCCGGTTGCCAGCATCAGCAATTTCGATCTTACCAATACAGCAGAACGGGAACAACTGCTGAACCACCTGAAAAGCCCGGACTTTTTCAATATGGCAGTGCATCCGGAAGCCCGTTTCCATATTACAAAGGCAGCGCCCTACAATAACCCGGCTTCCTCTGCCAATACGATGATCACCGGCGATTTTACAATGATCGGGCAAACGCACAGCATCCAGATACCGGCGGTAATAAAAACGGAAAAAAATAAAATCACCGTGGAAGGCAGCTTTAAGCTGAACCGGCTGCAATGGGGCATGAGCAGCTTTAACGACCCCGAAGCTGACCTGTATATCCTGCCGGATGTGGACATCACCCTGAAGCTTTATTTCAAACCTTCCGCTTCATAAGCACTTTCATTATTATCTTTTAACAACCCCGGGTTAACCCGGGGTTGTTTTTATGGGGCCAACGTGAGCCGCTTTAGCATTTTTGCACTTCAGGCATTTTGCAATACCGGTTCACCAGTTTTTTATGGAATCCGGAGATTCCGGCAATAAAGTTTAGCAATCCAAAAAACGGGATCATCAGCGCTCCGGTGCCGGCGGGTCGCATATCGCTTATTTTTGAAACAACCGCCAATGCCAGCAGGCTTTTAGGAATTCCCTTCCTGTCGGTTTTCTGGTCGCCTGCCAATCCGTATAATATCCGTAAAGCATTTTCAAATCCTTCAGAGCCCGGGAGGATGACCGTAGTAAAAACAACCGGACCGGAAGATGTATTGGAAAACCGGTGCAATTGTCCCGGTTCAACTGTAAGTTTCTGGCCTGCATAAAGAGGCAGCGCCTTGTTTTTTAAAGTAATTGTCAGCTCACCGGTTACTACTATAAATGTTTCTGAAAAGTTTTTGTGATAATGAAGCGGAGTGCCACCGCCCGGCATTAATGTAACCTGTAATGTGGTAATTCTTCCATTTGTTGCCCTGGCTGTTTGCGTAAATGTTACCTGGTCTTTAATGACCGGGTTTATAATTGTTTTTTCCATATATGTTGTAATTTAAACTTTCCGGATAACGCTTTTCATCGTTTTCGGATGTGAAAAGCGTCTGTCTTTATGGTCATGCCCGGGGCTAAACTATCTTAAACAATGGGGAACACAAAAGCCTGTCGACAAAAGAAGGGTAATCCGTACATACAACATGTAAGGTCGACCAACGTCAGGCTCAACCGTATTGGCACAGTGCATATTATACAGGTTTGTAAGCTGAGGCAGCAGTATTATCTAACTTGTTTTCCGGTAATTAAAAATTGCCAGCCCGTTCAGTACAACCGCAAAAACGGCTAAACAGCCCAACTCATTTTTTATTTCAGGCAATCCGCTCCCTTTCAAAACAATAAGGCGCACCACTTTAATAAAGTGCGTTACCGGCGTAAGATCTGAAATGGTCTTTGCCCAGTCAGGCATACTATCAGTGCTGGTAAAGAACCCGCTCATCAGCATAAAAACCATCATAAAGAAAAATGCAATGAACATGGCCTGTAATTGTGTATCTGCAAACGTGGAAATCAGTAACCCCAAACCCAATAAAGCCACCAGGTAGACCCCGGCAAAAAGATACAGGACCAATAGACTTCCTGCAGTAAAAATACCATAGACAACATACATCACCATCAGCCCGATGGTAAAAACAATCATTCCCACTATCCAGAACGGAATGAGCTTGCCCAAAATGAACTGCCATTTTTTGATTGGCGTTACATTGATCTGTTCAATAGTGCCTATCTCTTTTTCCCGCACAATATTGAGCGCTGTAATAAAGCCGCCGATCAGCGTAAGCAATAAAACCAAAATGCCCGGTACCATATAGTACTTGTATTCGGCCCGTGGATTATACCAGTTAGTGCTCGCAATTGTAATTTTAGCAGAAGGCATCATCACCGTGCTATTGGCTGCTTTTATATTTACATCAAGGCCGCTGTTGAAATCCGACAGCACTGCAACCAGGTAAGCTCCGCCAATAGAGGCTTTGGTACCATTGATGGCATCAACCGAAAGGTTGACCTTCTGACTGCCTTCACGCACCAGGTTACGCTCAAAGCCCGGGGGAATTTCCAATACCAGATCTGCGGCCCCCTCTTCAATCAGTTTTAAACCGTCCTTATAAGAATGCGGGTCTCCCGTAATGTGAAAGTAGCCGGATGAGCCGATTTTATGGATCAGTTTTTTAGAATAAGTGCTATGATCATGATCAACGTATGCCACACTTACATTCTTAACTTCAAAATTGGCTGCTAACGGCAATATGATAAGCTGGATAGTGGGCGCTGCAAACATCATCGCCAGTATAGTTTTATCCCTGAATATCTGGCGAAACTCTTTCTGTAATATAAAACGTAAAACCTTCATGACAGCCTTATTTTAAAGTTTTTCAACGCAAGGGTTAACAGCACGGTTGCCATTCCCAGTAAAATGAGCGTTTCCTTCCATACGAAACTAAAGCCAAGCCCCTTCAGCATAACCGCTTTAATGATATTGTAATAATATCTTGAGGGAAGGATATGTGAAAGGGCACGGAATATCCAGGGCATATTTTCCAGCGGGAACATAAACCCCGTAAGCAGCATCGTAGGCAACATCATCCCCATCATAGATATCAGCATAGCTGTTTGCTGTGAAGCAGTTATGTTTGAAATAAGCAATCCTAACGAAAGGCAGGTAATGATAAACAATATGCTTTCAGCAAAGATAAGCGCGATACTGCCTTTTATTTCAACATTGAGCAGGAATACCGATAATAATAAGATAATGATAAAATTGACAAGCGACAGCACGAGATAAGGAATTGCTTTTGCTATCAGCACCATTATTGGCTTAAAGGGCGATACCAGCAGAATTTCCATTGTTCCCATTTCCTTTTCCCGTACTACCGAAACGGATGTAAGTGCTGTACTGACAATCATAAAGATCAATGCGATCACACCCGGAATAAAATTGAGCGAACCGTTTTGCTCCTCATTATACAACAACCTCACTTCCGGAATGATCTGGTAAACCGGTTTTGACGCCGGGTTCAGTTGCTGCTGATAATCGTTAATAACAGATGTAAGGTAGTTCGTTAAAGTGGTGGCAGTATTGGGATCAGATGCATCCGCAATAATCTGTACTTCAGCACCACCGGGATGGTAAACATCTGAGCCGAAACCCGGCGGGAATAATAAGGCACATTTGATATCACCTTCCTTAAAACGCTGTTCAATTTCCCTGTAATTAAGCGCGGGACGTTTTATGTGAAAATAAGCACTTGCACTTATTTTTGAAATGATCTGTTCTGACCGCACATCATGCGCATTATCCAGAATGGCTATGCTGATGTTTTTTACTTCGCTGCTCAGGGCAAAGCCAAAGAGAACGATCTGCACAACAGGCAGTCCAAAAAGAATGAGCAGCGTTCTGCGATCCCTGAATACGTGGTAAAACTCTTTTTGTATGAAGGCGAGTAATTGTTTCATCTGTTATATTCTTATACGAAACGGATTTTATTTTGGCCCTTAGAGCTGTATGCGCTTCTTATGCAGGAAAAAAGGACAGACTTCGTTCCCTGTTTTTTATCGGCAGCCGGTCGTTTTATGCTTCACGCTTTATTAATCCCCCTTACGTTTTGCCCCTCTTGCCAGTTTATAGAAAACATCATCCATTGAGTGCGCCTGAAACTGTTTTTTCAAATTGGCCGGGGTGTCCATCGCTTCCACACGTCCGTCCACCATTACGCTGATCCGGTTGCAATACTCTGCTTCATCCATATAGTGCGTGGTTACAAAAACCGTGATCCCGTTTTTTGCCGCTTCATAAATCATATCCCAGAACTGCCGCCGGGTCAGGGGGTCAACGCCTCCCGTTGGTTCATCCAAAAAAACAATTTGCGGACGATGAAAAATGGCTACCGAAAAAGCCAGCTTCTGCTTCCAGCCCAACGGCAATGCCCCCACCAGCTTTTTGGCCTCCTGCTCCAATCCTAATGTAGCAACCAGTTCATTACTGCGCCTCCTGATTTCAGGGCGGGGAACACCATATACTCCACCATAAAATGTTATATTCTCCAGTATGGTCAGGTTGTCATATAAAGAGAATTTCTGACTCATATAGCCAATATTCTGTTTAATCTGTTCCTGTTGTTTATAAACATTAAAGCCGGCAACCATCGCCTCGCCGGATGTGGGGTAAGAAAGCCCGCAAAGGATGCGCATTGCCGTGGTTTTCCCGGCCCCGTTCGCTCCAAGAAACCCGAATATTTCTCCCTGTTCCACATCAAACGAAATCCCGTTCACAGCTTTAAAGTCGCCAAACTGCTTGGTCAGCTCTTTACAGATAATTACTTTATTATTCATCGGCTGTCATTTTTAATGTGCCTTTGTTCTGCTGCGCCTGCATCAGGCGGATAAAGCAGTCTTCAATATTGGGGGTCACTTTTTTTACTTCAAAGCCCTCCGGGTGGTATTTGCCGGCAATTTCTGCTACCCCTTGTTCGCTGCTATCAGCTGCATGAAGCGTAAAATGTAAATATTCGCCAAAAGTATAACAGCTCTCTATATCCGTATCTGAACGCAGATCCTGCAATAACTTATAGATATTATCAGCTTTGGCGGCAAACAATTGTTTGGGGAAACTTTGTACAATATGCCCCGGCTGGTCAATGGACATGATACGGCCTGCCTGAATAAGCGCGATGCGGTCACAAAGGTTGGCTTCATCCATATAGGGTGTGGAAACTACAATAGTAATCTGCTGCTGTTTCAGCCTTGCCAGCATGTCCCAAAACTCTTTTCTTGAAACCACGTCCACACCAGTGGTTGGTTCATCCAGGAACAATACATCCGGTTTATGAATCAACGCGCAGCATAAAGCCAGCTTCTGTTTCATACCGCCTGAAAGTTTTCCGGCCCTGCGGCTGCTAAACGGTTTTATCTGTTCATATATATCTTTAATGAGCACATAATTCTCCTGTAAGGTCGTACCGAACACCGTTGCAAAGAAATTCAGGTTCTCCTCTACTGTCAGATCCTGGTATAATGAAAAGCGGCCAGGCATATAACCCACCTTATTGCGAATAGCCCGGTAATCTTTTACCACGTCAAAACCTTCTACTGTTGCCGTTCCGCTATCAGCAAGCAATAAAGTTGTCAGAATACGAAAGACAGATGTTTTGCCTGCGCCATCCGGACCAATAAGACCAAACAGCTCCCCTTTGTTCACATCAAATGAAACTGCATCAACCGCCTTTACGCTGCCATAGTTCTTGACAATATTTTTTACGCTTACTGAATACATCATCTTATTCTTTTGACCAAAGTACTTCACCGTACATGCCTATTTTTAAATACCCGTCATTCTTCACCCTTACTTTAATGGCATAAACAAGATTGGCTCTTTCATCCCGGGTCTGGATGGTTTTGGGTGAAAATTCAGATTTGTCGGAAATCCAGACAATGGTTCCGTTGTACTCCTTATAGTTATCTTTTCCCTGGTCGATCCTTACCTTTACCTGCTGCCCGATCCTGATCTGTGGCAGCTGTGTTCCGGTTATATATGCCCTCAGATCCAATGTATCAGTATTGGCAATTTTATACAGCGGTTTGCCAACAACCTGCATTTCCCCCTGAAGCGCATAATTTACCAGCACCGTTCCGTTCGCCGGATTAATGATCCGGCCTTTATTGATCTGTTCCTGGTATTGCGCGGCTGTTTTTTCCAGGGGAGCCTGCTCACTGAGGATGCTCCTGTTTTGCGTGTTGGTATTATATGTGTTCAGCTTTAGCTGCTGCTGTGTTACGGCGATTTGTTTGCTTAGCTGGTCAATCAAAGCATTAATATCATCCAGTTGTTTACGGGTAGCCGCATCTGCCTTTACCAGGTTTTCAGTACGGTTGCGTTCACGCAATTGTTGCGCTAATTGCGCCTTCTGTACGGCAAGCTGGCGACGCACCAGTTCTGCCTGATTGCCGGGGTTGCTTGTTTTCTGATTTAGAGATGCAATGGTCGCTTCCGTTTGCTGTTTCTGCAACTCAGCCAGTTTCACATCAATCTGCCCGACAATAGCGCCTGCATTCAGCTGGTCCCCTTCATTAACTTTGTATGAAAGCAGTGCACCGTTTTGCTGCGCAGACACAATTACTTCATCTGCCTCAAAGTTTCCGGAAGCATCATACTCCTTTTCCCGTTTGCAGGCGTTCAGTGCCAATGCCATGAAGATAAAAACAATAAACTTTTTCATTGTGGTCGTTTTATAATTAATTGCCGGAAATAAATTTTTGATTGTACCTGGCCTGTAATAATTGTATTTTATGCAGTAGCTCATTTTGCCTTGCAAGATGTTCTGCATTTACTTTTTGTATATACTCATGTATCGTAATGACCCCGTTGTTTAGCTGGGCTTCTGCTGACCGGGTTACGGCTGCCCGCAAGGCGATGGCCTCCTCATCCTGCTGTATCAGCTCCGTAAACTTCTTTACCTGTTCGTCTTGCTGGGTCAGATCCAGCCGGGTGTTCAGCAGAAAGGTTTCCCGGTCCGTATCTACTGATCTTTGATTGAGGATCAGCATATTTTTCTTATTGGCCAAACTGTACAGGCTGCCCAACGACCAGTTGAACTTTAAGCCGGCAACATACCACGGGCCAAATTTATTGTCAATAATATTCAGCGTGGGCCTTCCATATGCCCCCTGCAAAAAGGCGCTCACCTGTGGAAGATAACCGGATCTTAATTGTTTTCTCTGCACATCATACACAGACCGCTGCAGGTCATACAGCTTTAGCTCCGGCCTGTTGATAGATGTTTGAATATTGGTTGTTTCAGGAATTTCTAATTGTATGGAATCCTGAAGCTCTTTACCAATAAACAGGGAAAGCATTTTCAGACAGGCAATTCTGTTGGCCCGATACTCTGTGCCTGCCATTTCTATATTAACGATCTCTGCTTTCAGTTCATCCAGGCTGCTACGGAAGGCAGTGCCATTTTCAAGAGCGGCTTCTGTTTTCTGCACCTGTGTCTGCAGATTGGCCTTGTTCAGTTCATTTTGTTTTAACTGTGCCTCCATCAGCAACACGGAGAAATAGATGTTGTTGATCCTGTTTTTTATTGCATACAGACCGGTTTCCAGGTTTTGCTCCTGCAGATCTTTATCAGCGGTTATAAGTTCTTTCTGATAACGGGTGTTGTTACCATCATACAATAGCTGGCTGACCTCTCCCTGGACCCTATACTGGTCCTTGCTGACAGAAGGAAAGGATACGCCCGGCAACGTACCCACAGCATCCGAAAAATTCACTGTTTGCGACTGGTAGGTCGCCTGTCCTGAAAAATTTACCTGTGGAAGAAACCTTTTATTGGCATTCTGAATGTCATACGCGCTGGCCCTGGTAATTAAGTTCATTTTCTTAATAGCCGGATAATTGGCTCTTGCCAGCCGGTAACATTCGTCCAGTGTAAGTTTATCTGTCTGTGCGCTGCTTCTGTGCGCCAGACAGCATACCACTAAAAATGCAATGAAATGCCTGGATCTTTTAATAACCATAACCTGATAAATTAAATGGTTTTTCAAATGTTGTCTTTATATACATTCTTCTGCTGATTATTTGAAACATTGATTTAATCAATTGATTAGTTGCCGGTCAAAAAAATTATTTCGCTTTCATCATTGCTTTTATCCAGATCGGGATCCGCTTTTTTCGTTCCTGCATCAATTGATTGAATTGCGCATTCTTTAATCCGAAAATGCCCTGTATTAATGGTTTACCTACAAACGGAAAAACGATCAGCCCCATTAAATTCATTAAAAAATGCAGAGGATTGGGTTCTGTGATCTTTCCTGCTGCCACTGCTGTCTGATGCTGTTTCACAAAAACTGAGTGATGCACTAATGGCTGTACAGGCAATTTTTCCAGTAAACTGTTGGGGTTATTACGAATCTCACTTACGATGAAGACCGGAATTTCAGGTTCTTTGGAAATAAGATCAATATAGCTGGAAGCGATCAGTTCCACTTTCTTATCCAACTCAGTTGTTTCGTCATTAAGCACACCGGTCATACTCAGCACAAACCCCGATAAAGTTTCTGTCATTATGATATTAAACAGTTTTTCCTTACTTCTAAAGTAATAGTTGAGCAAGGCCAGGTTGATCCCGGCTTCCTCGGCAATATCTCTTGTACGTGTAGCAGCAAACCCTTTCTTATGAAACACGGCACGGGCGGCAGCCTTTATTTTTTCCTCCGTGGTCACATCCAGCTTTTGTGTATGCTTGGCCTTAGGCATGTTCCTCTATCTGTTTTTAAAGCAAATATAGGAGTTATTCGCTGATTTAACCAAATATTTTAATCATTTGATTAAAATAATCCGGTGCCGGGAAATCATCCTGTCGTTTAAATCTGAGACACCCAGGCCAGCAATAAGGGCTTGTTTAATGAATGGCTTTTATAAAACCGTTACCCGCCCAACCCCGGAAGTGCTCCTGTTAAATAGTTTATACAGGCAGGACACAGAATATAAGCAATCCGGAAATATACGCCCGGTCTGTGTTCCGGCATTGGGTCTGCAAGGATCATTGCCACCCAGATGAAGGCCGCTACGGGCATTAATTATAAACAATGGCTAATATTTAACAACTGCCGGCTGGCAAACTTCCGGGCATATCCGTTTAAAAGAGTATCTTACAAAAATATTATAATTGCACTTTAAGGTCTGCATGAAGCGAAACATGATAAATAGCTTCCACAAAAAACTATATACATACTTAGTTCCGTTTGACCATCACAACTGTCCGCTTTACATGCATCCGGATCTTTCGGATAAATAGTGGCCAACAAAAAATATACGAATGAAAATTTTATCTGCGTTGACAGATCCTGTCTATACGCACAAGACCCGTTTTAATGGCTATGAAAAATTCTGGCTGCGCTTTATGAACGACAAAAGAGACCTGCCTTTTATATACCTGCTTTCCCGGATCCATATTTTTATCATTCCCGTTGCCCTGTTATTATTTACACCGCTTTTACACGGATGGGTATGGTGGGCCGTAGCGATTGTTTATTTCTATTTTTCCCAGTTTTATTTTAAGGGCCGGTTTGGACTGATGTTTCACTGCCTGTGCCACCGGAAAACGTTTAAACCTGCTTACCAGCAAAAGATCCACGGATACATCAGTTGGATCATTTGTCCCTTTTTTGGCCATACGCCGGAAAGCTACTTTAGCCACCATATGGGCATGCATCATGTTGAAAATAATAATGAGCACGATTCCAGCAGCACCATGCATTACCAACGGGACAGTTTTAAAAGCTTCTTATCTTATTTCTTTAATTTCCTCTTTTTAGGAGTCGTACAAACCTTCCAGTATTTGTATGCACGAAAACGGAAAAAACTGTATACCCGCCTAACGGTCGGAGAGTGGACGTACATTGCATTTTGTGTGCTGCTTTGTTTTGTCAACCTGAAAGCTACGTTAGTAGTATGTGTATTTCCCTTACTTTTTGCACGATTTGTGATGATGCTGGGAAACTGGACACAGCATTCATTCATAGATAGCAGTGACCCTGAAAATATTTACACCAATTCTATTAACTGTATTAACACTCCCTATAATCATATTTGCTGGAATGACGGCTATCATATCATCCATCATTTAAGACCGGGTATGCACTATACAGAAATGCCACAGGAATTTTTAAAACGGCAGCATGAATTTGCCCGTCAAAAGGCTATTGTATTTGATGGTATTCACTACCTGCATATTTTTTATTATTTAATGACCAAGCAATATAACAAGCTTGCCGGTAACCTGGTTAATATCAATAATATGTTTGAAACCAGGGAACAGGCCATTCTCCTGATGAAGCAACGTACACAAAGGATCATGGAGAAAGAGCCGCATAAAAAACAGTTGCTTTGAAAAAAAGCTGTTCAGGCATAGCAATCATTTATTGCGCCCCGATGCCTGCGCATTCAAGACATAATTTTCACATAAAGTATTATTTGTTTGTTCCGCTGATAAAGTGTATCTTTAAATGCTATACGGATATAGCTAAACATTTTCTGAGTCAGGCTCATCCTTCCTTTTCTCCTTACTCAAAATAATGGTTTCTCTTTCGATAACTATTCCATAAGAATAGCCGGTTCCGCTTTTTTCCGGGTCGCTTTGCGTATAATTAAAACAATTTTTATGTCTAAAAATCCATTTCATATGTTGAAAATCCTCGGGGCAGATAAAGAAATCATATCCAACAATATCTGTTTTACCGGAGATGCCATTGCATTGCTGAACAATTATGCAACGACCGGAAAGAGCTTACATTTAGATGATTGGGACTGGTATAAGGAACTGAGAAGCGGGGCCGTTTGTTATATTGTTACCAATATTAAAGAAATGAGCCTACCCGTTTAATGCGGGTTTCCCTGAATCTATTATTTGCAGACATCCGAAAGATCCTTTTCAGAAAAATGCAGGAATAAAGCCTGCGTCAGGAAAAAACTTCCTCCCTTTTGCATAAAAAGCCCTATCTTTATACAGACAGGCATAAATACTCCATCACTTCAAGGCAGGACCAGTTACAATATCTACTACACAACATTAGCATTTATTTTTCTCCTTCTTCTTTTTTTGCTGCTTGCATTTGGCCTCTATTTTTAATAAAAAAATTTATTACAATGAACATGTATGTTTCTAATCTGGGCTTTCATGCCTCTGATGCAGATTTACGCGAACTTTTCAGACCGTTCGGGCAGGTATCCTCTGCCAAGGTGATTACAGACAGATTTACCGGTAAAAGCCGTGGTTTCGGTTTTGTGGAAATGTCCTCCGCCGGGGATGCCTCTTTAGCTATAAGAGAGCTGGATGGCAAGGATGTGGACGGAAGGAGAATTAACGTCTCTGCTGCCAAGGAGCGGGAAGACCGTTCTGCCAGAAGAAAATGGTAACGCAATACCGGAGGGGCCTGAGGGCCCTTTCTTTTTTACATGCAGCCGGAATGACGCAGTTTACATTATCGGTTAAAAGATCATACGGACTGTATTTCAAAAAATCGGCCGGAATATAGCTGCGAAGAAGTATAATACCATTTAGATTAAAACAACACTGTCATCCAAAGCTTTCCATTTGCAAAAACAAAATCAATAAGGCGATGACAATCCTTCCTAGGGGTTACTCTGAAGATCTCACCCCGGACTTGTTCCGGGATCTGTTTTTGTTTCAGCGTCTGTTGAGCAATACTATCCATAGATGCCGAAACAAGTTCGACATAACTAAAGCAGGATTGGTTTCAACGTATCATGTAATCTGTCATTGGCAGCCCCCAATAAACAGGATTAGGTTCTTTAAAATGACAGGCTCCTTCCAATCGCCATCCTGAGTAAAGCACCGCGAAACCGAGAGGTATCTAATTTTGTAGAAATTGCTTCGCTCTTCCGAAAGCTTCCGGGGCCGCCAGGCTCCGTTCGGTCGGGTCCGATCATCCGGATGACGCTTCTCTGTATATTCAATTCAAACAAATTACAGCACTTGTCATTAACAAGGCAATAATAAAAACGTTGCATTTAAGTCTATTGGGATGACAAGTTTTTTAATCGTCATCCCGACCAAACCCGCTTTCAGCGGATGCGCAGAGGGATCTCATCTGTTACAGGGATCTCTCCGCTCGTTCTCCGAACTCGGCTGAGACGATGATCTTGTATATTATTGGCTTTCAATACAATAAGATACCTGTCATGAACAGCCTGACGAACCCCGTTCCGTTCAGGCGGCATGATTCGATTATAATCTTATCCTTCGGCTAGCTCAGCCCGACATACCTTCACCTGGTGCCATTTAAAAGTCTAATACGAAAATGAAATTTATTATAGATCTAAGCATTGCTACTAAATAACCGGAGCATTAAAAGTCTTCCAAAGCAGAGAGGATCTATTTATTCTCAACACCTTCCTATTTCCGGGAAGCACCAAAAGAAAAGGCCCGTGCGGTAAATGCTCCCGCAGAAATTGCTAATAGCGCTGATAATTGCCCATCTGCGCTTCCGCTATTGGCGGAAGGCTGCGTTCCGAAGGTTCGGAACAGCGGGACATAATATGAAGTAAGATTCCTTACAGCCCAATAACAAAGGTTGCGTTTTTGTGGAAAACTTTTTAGTCTGATTAAAATGTCACTTCCATATAAAGGATATTAAAAGCAAAATAGTTCCTGTTTTTAAACAAAAAAGCACTCCGGGTTCTTATACCGGAGTGCTTTTTTATTATGCCTGCTCAGACGGTTTGTAAGAATACTTTTCCTTTCCGTTTTTTGAATCCGTTCTGCCTGCTACCCCAGGCTGCGGGTTGTGCCGGTAACTGCTCGTTACCATGCATCAGCGGCACATCAAAGGGGTGATCTTTTACAACCGGTATTGTTTTCCTGATCAGTTTCTGAATATCACGTAAATACAGCTTCTCTTCGTAATCACAAAAAGAAATGGCCATTCCATCGGCTCCTGCCCGGCCGGTACGGCCTATACGGTGTACATACGTTTCCGGAATATTCGGCAATTCATAATTGATCACATGGCCCATCTGGTCTATATCGATGCCCCTGGCGGCAATATCTGTAGCCACTAATACCCTTATTGTTCCCGTTTTAAAATTCAGAAGGGAGGATTGCCTTGCAGACTGCGATTTGTTGCCATGTATAGCCGCCGCTTTTATACCAGCCCTTGTAAGATTTTTTGCGATTTTATCGGCCCCGTGCTTTGTTCTTGCAAAGACCAGCGCGGTTTTAATATCCTCATCTTTTAACAGGTGCAGCAATAAAGAGGGCTTATGCTGTTTTTCTGTATAATACAAAGATTGCTGTATGCGGTCAACGGTTGTTGCAGGGGGTGTAATAGCGATTTTTACGGGCTGCTTTAGCAGCGTATCTGCCAGTTGCTGAATTTCCGGCGGCATTGTTGCAGAGAATAAAATGGTCTGCCGCTGTAGCGGTAATTTTGAAAGGATTTTCTTTACATCATTGATAAAGCCCATATCCAGCATACGGTCTGCTTCATCCAGTACCAGGAATTTGATCTGCTGTAATGAAAGATGCCGCTGATGGAGCAGATCAAGCAGGCGACCCGGTGTAGCAATAAGAACATCCACCTTTTGTCGCAATGCTTTTACCTGGTTGAATTGAGATACTCCTCCAAAAATGGCCAGGTGTTTTAATGACAGGTATTTGCCGTAAACGGTAAAACTATCTGCCACCTGTAATGCCAGCTCTCTGGTTGGCACCAGGATCAATGCCCGGCAGCTGGAATTAAAACCCTCCGGCTCCTGCTGGTGCAGCAGTTGCAGCAGCGGCAGGGCAAAGGAAGCCGTTTTGCCGGTACCTGTTTGTGCACAGGCCAGAACATCTTTTTTCTGTAAAATTACCGGGATGGATTTTTCCTGTACCGGAGTGGGCAGCGTATAGCCTGCCTCGCTCAGCGCTTTTAATAAGGGCGCAATAAGCTGTAAACTGTTAAATGACAAATTAAATACAATTAAAAAATGATAAAATACGGTAAGGCTACTCACAAACAAATGCAAATACGATACCGGCCTTACGTTAATCGATCACTATATTTGAATGGAGGAAGAAGACAAATCCAGTGTTAGGATAACATACAAGAATGTAAAGATAAGCAATTTATCCGAAACAAAGACAATCCGGTGGTTACTGTTTCTGTAATGGTGCGGTTTTTAAAGATGGGGACACAGGTGTTCTCCTTCTTTATTAATCCACATCGGTTCCGTTCGGCCTGCCCGCTCAAAACCCGTCTTACCATCAGCTGTCAGCATTTGCATGTGAAAGCAATGCCTTTGCCCTTGTGGTCCGGATGAACAAGCGGGTGAAGATAATATACTACCAGACATCTATCCAAATGACATTACCAAGACCTACGGGTTTATTATTGTCCCGGGCGGAGAACAAGATTGTGAGCGCATCAATGCTTTATAAAGGGCTTCCGGTTTGTTAGCGGAACTCACCTGTTGGCCCGGTATATATCTAAAATATCTTCAATTTCCAAGATTGCGCCTGTTGGCAATAATTATTGTCATATTACCTCAATTGAAGGCTTCTTTATATTGTTTTTTAGCGTTGGATGTTCCGTGTTCCGGAGCTGTTAAACGGAATATTCCTTTAAAAGCTGCCGGTAATTGGTCAGGATGGCCGATTTGGAAATAAACCCGATAAATCCATCGTTTGCATCCAATACCGGCAAATGCCAGACCCCGGTATCATCAAAGATCTGAATTACTTCAGGAAGCGGGTCTTCCGGATGAATAGTAGCTGCGGGTGCTTTCATTAATTGCTGTACCGCGCTTGCTCCGCCCAGGTCCTTCTTAAAAAGCAAGGGACGGATATCATCCAGTGTTAACACGCCTTTCAGATGCCGGTTATTATCAATAACCGCAAAAATGTTTTTCTTCCCGTTCCTGATCATCTCCTGCAGGTCAGCAATTGACCCGTGGATGTTTATTGTCTGCGACTGCATATCAATAAGATCCCGGGTATGCAGGATAGACAAAAGGTTCTTATCGTGTTCATGGGTAAATATTTTTCCTTCATCTGCCAGTGTTCTGAAATCAGGTGGTATGATGGAAAACCATCTGGCAATCAGATAGGACATGACAGAGACAATCATCAACGGAATAAATAAATCAAATCCCAGGCTGGATTCTGCGATCAGGAAAATAGCCGTTAACGGGGCATACATAACACCACTCATAACGCCTGCCATGCCCACCAGAACAAGATTAGAGACCGGCACATCTGAAAAACCGATCTGCTTACAGATAATGGCAAATAAAAACCCGAGGGTACCGCCTGCAAACAGAGAGGGTGCAAAATTGCCGCCATTGCCACCACTGTAAATAGTTATTGGCGTGGCAAACGCCTTTAACAGGCAGATCATTACCAAAAAAACAATAAGCGCCCAGTGCCCGATATCAAAATATCTGAAAAAGCTGTTGTGAAGAATCCCCTGGGCATTGCCATCTACAAAAGCTTTTACAACTTCATACCCCTCTCCGAATAAAGGAGGTAATAATACGCATAACAAAGACAGGGCGGCGCCGCCCAACATTGCCTTTCTCAGGCGGGAAGCCTTAAGCGCATTAATAAAATGCTCAACCTTTTGCGAAATAATTACAAAATACCGGGCATATAAACCCGCTATTAAGCCTAATATAAGGTAGTAGGGGATATTATGATAGTTAAAAGATTCCCGTGCATAGAACCGGAAAAGCACATCTTCCTGAAGCAATACCCTGGAGAGTAAGCTACCGCAAACAGCTGCAACCACTAATGGTATAAAATCAGAAAAGACCACACCGGTAAGCAGTATTTCAAAGGCAAACATGATGCCGGCAATGGGGGCGTTAAATGCCGATGCGATGCCGGCTGTGGCACCTGCCGCCAATAATAAAGTGCGCTCTTTATAACCCAGTTTATAGGTTTGTGCGTAATTAGACCCTATTGCCGCTCCCGTAACGGCTATCGGGCTTTCCAAACCCGCAGAGCCGCCCAATCCTACTGTTATGGCGCTTTGAATGATCTGGGAATACATTTTCACCCCTGAAACAATACTGGAATTTTGGGCAATCTCATACAGGATTGCCCCGATCCCCTTCCGGTCCTGCCCTTTAAATACCGCAAGAACAATAACCGTAGTAAGCACAATGCCCAAAAAGGGGAAAACAATATAAAAAAAGATCTGATATTCAAAATGCACTTTGGTTACGATGAGGTGGTGTATATAATGAACCAGCGCTTTCAATAATACCCCGGCCATGCCTGCAGTACACCCCACCAAAATACCTGACAGAATTAAAAACTGATTGCGGTTTAACCTGTTTTTTAACCAGTACAGAACAAGCTCATAACTACGTACTTTTTCGAGCCCGTACTTTTGAAAATTCCGTTTAAATTTTAGAAAACTGAGATACTTTTTTTTATTATGAATCTTCACTAACCCTGCTGTTAAATTGTGCTAACTGTATACAAAACTCCGCATTTTTTATGAAATATAGCAGATGTTATACGAAACAGCACTATTATTCAGGCCGGTATAGGCCTGTTACCAGACGGAAATACCTTCACACGCCTGGTTTAGGCAGGCCAGCCTGGCAGCCTCATTCCGGTGGCATTGCGTCAATTAATGACCACTTCAGGCACCAGCACTAATTGCACCGGTCCCAGCAGGCCGGATACCCGCAGTAATTTTTCAGCTCCGTCCGTTTCAAATTTTACTATATTGGTGCGGGTAAGCCGTTGTTCCGCAGGAAGCCCGCGATCACCGATCAACCGGTTGGCCCAAAGGTTGACCACGTCTACCGATAATATATTCTCTCCCTGTTTTATCTCGTCCGTAATATCATACCGGAAAGGAAAATACCACAGGGTTTTTGCTGTACTTCCGTTTATACGAACCACGGCAAGATCCTGTACATTTCCAAGATCAAGGAAGATCCGCTTTTTTTCTGTTGCGGATCTCTCAATAAAAAAACGGGTAGTGTAGGTTCCTTTTCCTGAATAGTATTTCACTTTCGGATCGTCAAAATCCGTCCAGGACCTGAGGGTATCAAGAACCAGCTTCCGGTCTGTTCCCCAATGTGGGTCCAGGCTTAACTGCCAGTTTCCGGAGATCTTTTGTATTTTTGCTCCATCGCTGAATAACCGGTCCTGCCTGCCATCGGTCCAGTTTACCGTATAATGGCCCTGTTCAAAAAAGCGGGCTTTTACATGACCGGCCTCTTTTACAAAAGTTACAGGGGGAAGGGATGGCGTTTGTTCCGGTACGCTGTTACTGAGCTTTTCGCCGTTCCGTTCAACGCTTATAATATGCGCAGGGGTTTCTGATCTTTTTTTAAAAACAATAAATTTAGATCCGCCTGGTTCAAAATGCAGGGGAATAATGGTATATCCGTTTTCTTCCCGGTAGTCTGCAATATCAGTAACCGATCCGGTCATGGGGTTCCATAACTGCGGCTGGCTGCCCGTAACCCGGAATTTTGCATCGATCTGTTCATAGCGATCCGGGATTGTGGGCAGGTACCGGTACTCAAAGTCATTATACTGCCGGTATTCAAAGCGGTTTGACAGAAAATAAATATCGGCATCATTGGTGCTTCTGTGAATATAATCGAAGGAAGCCTGCGGATTATTGCTTACAAAAGCAAAGTCGGGCATCACTTTCATAGCCGCCAGCACATCATTAATATCCCTGCCCCATATTACTTTACCTTTGCCGGTGCTCTTTTCCGTAATAGCTGTCCCATCAATGCTGCCCCACAAACGATCTGCGATCAATTTCAATTCCCTGTCGCTATGAGGGTACCCTGTTAATCCTGTTGCTTCTATGGGGCGGGGACCATAAACCGTAAGCCCTTCTTTTATCAGCCGCTCTATTTTTTTCAAAACATCAAGACTGATCTCCTTGTCCGGAGGCAATACCAATAACCGGTATTGCATACCATCCGGCAATACGAGCTTTCCATTTTGTACAGAAAGCCTTTTCAGCACCACATCGCGGGAACATTTGTCCCAGTCATATCCGAAATGCAACTGAGGAAATTCGTCCTTCAGAAATACAAAATTGGGCACGTCATCTCCATAATAATACAAAACATCCGCCGTAAATAATCCCTGCTGCAACAAATAACTGCAGCGATTCAGATAGTTCACAAAGGCTCCGGCCTCTTTCCACCAGGTAACGTTGGGGTTCATGTGTGTGCCTGCAAAATATTCATTACCGGGTAGCCCGTATTCCTGTGGTGAAGATGTAAACGTATGCCATACAATGCGGTTTACGCCTGAGCAAAAAACGCGGTCAATATTACTCTTCAGCTCCCGCGGGGAGCGTTCCCACTGCGGGCCGATGCTGGTAGGCCCTTCCGCAGCTACAAACCGTTTACCGTTGGTATGTGCCACGCAGGCACTCTGTTTTACAACCAGCCGGGCGGCATCCGATACCCGGTGCGTGTTAGACATCGCCCAAAATTCACCCTGTGGAAAATCATTAATTCCCATTAGCTGCAAGGCATCGATCGGGGCTGAATGGGGGCCGCCTGACTCCGGGTGGATCCCCATTCCGTTTTTATGTGCCGTATTATAAAGCAACTGGTAATGATTTTGCAGGATACAATCCCCTACGGTTTTCCTGAAATCGTACAGGAAACGATTGGTTACCTGCTGGCTTTCCACCACATAGCCTGCCAGCACCGGCATAAAAGGCCGGATGTCATATCCCCGCAACCGTGCAAAATCCTGTGGAAAATTCTGTGTCCAGTTAATAACCCCCATTTCCCAACTATCTGTTTGAAGATACCGGACACTGTTACCAGCCGATTTTGCGGCATTGATCAAAGGGTGGATCACCTGCTGATCAAATAAATTGAAAGCGGCAGCGCTCATATGATCCAGGGAAAGGCCGCCCCATCCATCGCTCGTAGTAGAGGTGGTTACCCCGGTATTGGTCCACCCATAACGTATGATGATCCAGTCACCTGCCGGGGCATTCCATTTCAGTTGTTTGCCATCAAAAAACCGGGTAATGTCAATGATCTTCTTCTGTTCAATCCTGTTTACCTCAACTGCCGTATCAAAACCTGCTTTGAATTTGTATAACGGATAGATGCCGGCGCCGCCCATGGACTGATTAAATGTTTTTAATGACCAGCAGGCAACTGCACGGTCTTTTAAAGGGAGGAGCCGGGGTGGTTTCGGAATGGCCTGTACCAGTACATCGCGGTACAGGAGCTTTACCGGCGGATGAGGCAGTGATATCGTTATCATTTTTCCGCCTTTTATAACCGTATCTGCCGTTACTATTTTTTTTAGTGCGTATTCGGGTGTTACAAAAGGACCGCCGGGATTCCATCCGCTTTGTATGTTAACGCTTAGTTCGATACCGACCCGATCGGCTTCTTTCACCGCATGCCGGTATAAATCCATCCAGGCAGGCGTCATAAAAACAGGCCCAGCCGCCGTCTTTAGTGCCTGTTGATAATTAGAACTGCCGGCATCTACAAGCGAGGCGCCTCCATAGCCCATTTTTTTCATTTCCTCCAGATCTCTTGTGATGGATGCTTTAGTGGCCATACTATTCAGCCACCACCAGTAGCAGCGCAATCTGGCTTCGGCCGGCGGCGTAATAAACCCCTCTCTGATCTGCTCAATGGAAGTGCTTTTACTGGTATGCAAATCATAACCGGCAGTCTGCCCGTTCAGGAATTGCGTTCCGGCAATAAGAATAATATTTACGAAGAGGATCCGGCGGATCTTTTTTATTGAAACCATTTTATAAGATTTGTATTGCTTCCGGGTTATTTATTGATCCAATCAGGGTTTTGTTCTATTACCGCATCTTTATTGGTTTCTATAACCTTTTGCGGAATGGGCCAAAGGTTAAAATTAAAGGTCAAAGTGGCCTGTGCTTCCGGCCAATAGGCATATTTTTTAATCCGATCAACAGCAATGTTTTTGCCCATTCTCAGCAATGTATTCCATCTGCATTCCTCATATATTAATTCCCGTGCCCGCTCATCAAGAATTAAATTAAAATTATCGTCCATGTCTGCGGCGGTAACTTTATAAGCGCATTGGGCACGGGTTCTGAGCAGATTAATATCACTGGCGGCACCGGCTTTATCGCCACTTCGCTGCTTCGCTTCAGCCCTTAGCAGGATCGTTTCAGGAAGACGGATAATATAATCATCGCGAAAAAGGTTGCTCATATTCTCCCCGTCGGCAATACCTGTATATTTATCAGTAGCTATTTTGCAGGAAACCGGATAGCAAAGGCTGCTGTTGTTCATATTGGTGGTATTGTCTGAACTGCCATTGTACAATGCGGCCCATGGAACATCTTTCCTGTAATAGGGTGAAGCGGCAACGTTTCCCTTAAACCTGCGGCGAAAAACCGCATCGCTGTTGCGCATGTCGGTACCCCATTGGGAACTGTATATTTCGTCTCTTGTATAAAAGGTGGGCATTATTTGTGAAATTCCGCGACCACCAACGTCTTCATTCGTTCCGGTTAAGTTACTCGTTGCTCCATCTCTGAATACAGGCCCATAGGTTCTTGAGTACGGAAGCTTCGATTCTCCGTCCCCCGCCTTATAAGCCGCATAATCAATCTGGGCCGCCCAGATGCATTCCTTATTTCCGTCCTGGTAATTGACATTGCCCTCCTGAAACAGGTCCCAAAAAACATTGGTTGCCTGCTGAACGGTGTCTACAATGTTCGCCGTACCATAAACGCCCCCTTTGTAGACCGGGATGCTGATAGTGCCCTCACCAGCCCGTTTCCCAAACCGGCTTTGCATTAATGAATAAACCCCGCCGTCTATTACATCATTTCCATACTGAATGGATTTGCTGTATGCATTTTGGGCTTCTGCTGTTTTTGATGCGGCCTCCAGTTCTATTCCTTTTGCAAGATAAAGTTCACAAAGATTGTGCTGGGCAGCGCCCTTTACCAGACGCCCTCCAGCCACCGTAGTGGCCGGCAGGTCATTTAATATTGCCTCCATTTCCGTAATAGCAAAATCGTATGTTTCAACCCGGGTGGAGCGGGTGAAATCATATTTGGGAGTAGTGGAAACTTCGGTAACAATGGGTACCCCGCCAAATTCTTCGCCCAGGTTTCTGTAAGCAAACGCCCTGAAAAAGCGGGCTTGTGCCAGGGCATAGTTCTTTTCATCATCAGAATTCCACTTCACCTGTGGCAGGTTAGCCGCATAAATGGCCAGATTAGCCTTGCTGATGAGATCGTACCAGAAACTGTAGATAGCATAAAAGCTGCCATTGTCCGGATTGATATTTGCATAGTTATTAAATGTGCCGCCTCTTCTGATGCTTGCTACATCAAATTCATCGGTCCCGTTTCCCTTAAAAATAAACATCCATCCCTGCTCATTCGGGTTGGTCCAGGCCTCCCTGATATTTGAGTAAATACTGATCAGCACCTGGTCTACCTGTGCCGAACTTGAAAAAGCATTATCAACCGTATAAAAAGTTTCAGGCTTCTCCGTAAGAAACTCCTTATCCGGTTTACAGGAGTGCCATAAAAAACAAATAAAGAATGCCGTTAAAATATTTAAAGACCGTTTCATGGTAATCAGTTTAAATGAATTTAAAATCTTGCAGTAAAACCAAAGGAGTACGTTGTGGGAACAGGAATGGTATTATCTTTCACAGTATTCCCCAATTCAGGATCACCCCCTTCCCAGTGGGTGAATGTTGCCAGATTTTTTCCGGAAACAAACAACCGCAGGTTGGACAAATGCAGGTGCTGCATCCATGGCTGACGAAATGTATAGGAAAGCACTACATCCTGAAGCCGTACAAAACCTCTTGACTGCAGTCCCAGAAATCTGGAGTCTGCGGAATAGGTGGCTGAAGGATAAACGTTACCGGGGTTTTCCGGTGTCCAGTAGGGAACATATATGGAGTTATCATTAAACCGGTTGGTCCTTGACAGGTATGCCCCCGTATTGCTTTTAAGATAAAAATCATTACCGCCGAAAATACCGGAAACCAATGCGTACAACTCAAAGTTTTTATAGGAAACCGTGTTGCCCAGGCTCATTCTGAAATTCTCTTTGGTGTACCCCAGAATTTTGCGGTCATTAACGGAAATACCGGGAACACCGTCAATATCATTGTATTTAGGATCGCCGGGGGCAGCACCGTTCAATGCTATATAATCCTTGTCAGCGGTCTGAACGATCCCGATTTGTTCGTACCCATAAATGGCGCCCAACGATTTACCAATGAAAAGGCTGTTGGCAATATCATCATCTTCCTTTCCGTCCCCGTCACTGTCTGTACCATACAGGTGCACCAGCTTATTCCTGTTGATCCAGTAGTTTAAGGTGGTAGACCAGTTAAAGTCTTTTCTTTGAACATTTACGGAAGTCACTGAAAGCTCCAGGCCTTTGTTGTCTACCTCACCCATTGATGCATTAATGGATTTAAAGCCCGTCATAATAGGAATTTCCCGGACAAACAACTCATCAGTGGTCTTTGAGGTATACAGGTTCAGGTCAACAAATATCCTCCTTTGTAACAAGGCCGCTTCAATGCCAAAATTCCAGGCGGCTGTTTTTTCCCAACCCAGATCGTTATTACCGAGCGCTGATTGTGCCAGGCCATATAGTATGCTGCTCCCGGTATTGGAAAATTCATACCGGTAACCGCCGGACAGACCATTGACTACGGTAGCCAGGGTACCATAAGGACCTATGCCCTGGTTCCCGTTCTGCCCCCAGGAAAGCTTTATCTTAAGATCGTTCACTAAGGAAAGATTCTTCATAAATTCTTCACCGGAAATGCGCCAGGCAACACCCACGGCGCCAAAATTCCCCCACTTTGTATTCGACCCGAAAACCGAAGCCCCGTCTCTTCTGATCGACGCATTCAGCATGTATTTATTGGCGTATTCATAGTTCAGCCGGGCAAGATACCCGATATTAGCCCTTTGCTTTACATCCTGTGCGTTTTGTTGCACCGTAGCTTTGGACAGGCCCCAGATACCTAATAAGGAGTTGCCGTTTGCTGCAAAATCAGAGCCAATGATATTGGCGCTTTCGTTTCTTGTAAAATCTCTTGTTGCCACTGCGGTCAGATCAATATTATGCCGGCCAAACGTGTTCTTATAATTCAGGATATTGTCAATAACATAGTTGAAGTTGGTCGTATTCTGCAAGTTACCATTGGCCTTGGAAAGGAGCCCGTTAAGCACAGCAGTACTATATCGTTCTATTCCTTCTCCTTCTGCTACATAATAATTTTCATAATAAAAGGCACCGGATTCATTCTTGTCCAGGTTCGCTGAATAATTTAACCGGTAGCTTAACCCTTTTACCCAGGGTACAGAAACCAAAGCATAGGTATTTAATCTGAAATTCTGGCGCCTGTCCAAGTTGCCGGTTGTACCATCCTGCACCCCCCATAATGGGTTTACAGCCGACTGGGTGTACGGATATTTTTCCAGGTGGCCCTGGTCATCCCTGTACATGACGCCATAAGGAGACATTTGCTCCGCAGAAAGTACATTTGCAGGTATCCCTGAATAGTCTAATACATTATAGGCTCCATCCAGACCCAGCTCCAGCCATTTGGTAATCTTTGCATTCACTTTGCTTAAAACAGAGATCCGGTCGTACTGATCACCGATTATAATGCCCCGGTTATTGTTATAGGAGGACGACAGGTAATAATTTACATTTTCTGAAGCCCCGGAAACAGCTGCCTGGTAATTTTCAAAAGTTCCCGTGCGGGTAATGGCATCCAGCCAGTTCGTTTCCCTGCCGTTATTGTAATTTTCAAGCTCCCCAGTCTTCATCCAGTTTGTAGAGCCTGCCGTATAACTGTTCCGGTCGTTTACTGATCGGATCCATTGCTCTCCATTCATCATTACCGGCCGGTTCTGCCAGCGCTGAACCCCGTAGGAGGCGTTCAGGTTAATAGAAGGCTTCCCTCTTTTGCCCTTTTTGGTTGTAATAGCGATAACACCATTTGCAGACCTTGATCCATATACCGAAGCGGAAACGGCATCTTTCAGAACATCCACTGTGGCAATATCATTGGGGTTAATATCATTAAGGCTACCAAGGTAAATGACGCCGTCCAGTACAATTAGCGGATTAAGATCGCCACTTAGTGAGTTCTGGCCCCTTATCAGCATCGACGGCTGGCTACCCGCAGAATTGGCGACCCCTATATTTAAGCCCGAAACATTTCCTCTCAATACGTCTAGAGGACTGGAACTGGGTAGCATGCTCACCGGCCCGTCTTCCACCTTTACGGAGGCTACCGCACCGGTAAAATCCTTACGTTTTGCAGTACCATATCCGATTACTACCACCTCATCCATCTGTGCGGTTGCTGCAGATAAACTTACTTTTATTACAGGCTGACTGCCAATGGGTACCTCCTGCGTTTTGAACCCGACACTGGAAATGGTTACTACATCATTACGGCTGCTTACACTTATAGTGAATTCCCCTTTTGAGTTGGTGGCGGTTCCTTTCCCCGTGTTCCGGGCCGTAATACTGGCTCCGGCAACGGGGTTGCCAGCATCTGAGAGCACGACACCGGAAAGCATCCGAACCTCTGCTCCGGGCGCCGGTTCCCGCTCTCTTTCTTTTTCAGTAACGGGGGCCTTTACAGAAGGAAACTCACCCAGCCGTTCTTTTGGAACGATGGTATAGTAATTCCTTTTTACATACAAAAAGACCAGGTTATTAGGGTATAAGATTCCTTTCAACACATCTTCCACATTCTTTGACTTTAAATTATCCAGCGAATAGGAGGTTGTTTTGCCTTTTAACAGGTCAGGATCGTACACGAATTGTGTACCATATATTTTTTTTACCTGGCTTAAAGCTTCCTCAATGGAAACCTTTTTACCTCCGGCCTGTGCCTGCACAGCCGGACAGTTGAACATACACCCCAACAGGCACAGGGATGCAATAAGCAAGCGTTTTTTTAACATATGGACTTTTATTATGAGTGAAAAACTATTTAAAGTTTACTCTTATGCTATCACCCTCGTTAGTGAATGATATATTTAAAGCAGTAGACATTACAAAAAGCGCGTCATCCAATGATTCTATCAATATAGGGCCGTTCAGTCTTTTATTGGCCAACCGCGGATCTTCCAAAATAAATGACTTACCATAGGCATCTTCCAGGTATCTGAAAATTTCAGACAGGGTTGGATTGGAAAGTATCAGCTCTTTTTCTTTCCAGGAGGATGCATTTAAGGCATTCTCGATATTGGAAGAACGATGGATCACATTCACCGAATCCACCAGCAGCATATCTCCCGGCTTCATAAATACCGGTTGCCTTTCGGTCTTTGTAAACCTTACCTTAATAGATCCTTTTTGTAAGGAAATTTCAGTTTTTCCTCTTCTTTCCCGGATATCAAACGACGTACCCAATACTTCAACAATTGTGTTTTCTGTATGAACAATAAACCGTTCGAAATTCTCTATTTTATGATCGCTGTCAAGGTGTTTCACCTCAAAAAAAGCCTCTCCGTTCAACCACAATTCCCTGGGGGACCCTTTGTGCCATTTTTTGCCATATCTTACTGAGGAATTAGCATTTAATATTACAATTGAACTGTCTGGTAACGTCAGTCGTGAAATCTTCCCATACCCGGTTTTAATATCATAAAAACCCCGGGGGGTTATCCGCCAAAAAATCAGTGAACTGATCACTGCTAATGGAATCAGGACAGCAGCAACCTTCCAGCTTCTGGCAAATTTTAAAAAACGGCCTGGGTTGACTGGCTTTTGTTCCAGGGCTTCAATTGTGATTAATGCCTGGTCTAAAGAGGTTTGTATCTTTAACTGATCCGGCTTGCTATACTTAAAATCAATATTTAATAAAATGCTCTTTGCTAATTCAACCTCCTTTTTCTTGCCCGGGTTTGCCCGCAGCCATTCTTCCCAAAAGGCATTATTTTCTTTATTGGGTTTTAAGATCCAATCCTGGAAATATTCATCACATAAAAAATCCTTAAGTACGTATTGCCTGTAATTTCCTGCTTTTTTCATGCCTCTGAATATAAATGAGTAAAAAAAGCAAAAAATTACCCCACCCTTAATAAAAATTATTTTAGTAAGAAAAAAATGCAGACAAGGGGAACCGAGATTTTGTCGCGCAAGGTAAGAAGGCTTCTTGCCATAAGCTTGTAGGTTGCTTTTACTGAAATGCCCAGAATAGAGGCCGTTTCCTCATAAGAAAATCCTTCATAAAAACGTAAAAACAGCGCTTCCCGCTGCCTGGATGAAAGGGTATTGATAGCTGCCGTTAGCTTTTCTCTGAGCGCAGTATCGGTTTCCCTTTTAATAATAACCGCATCAACAGAAAATTCAGGGTCGGACTCAATACCACCTATGGCTTTAGCTTTTGCCAACGACGCCATCCGTTTGCTCAGGGCCCTTCTGAAAAGCACATAATAATATCCATCAGGGTTTTTTATTACCCCTAATTCTTTTCTGTTTACCCATAATAACATCAGAACTTCCTGAATTACATCCTCAACCAGTTCGGCATCCCTCACCAATTTTACGCCATAATTGTAAAAACGCGCATACAGCTGCCGGTAAGCTTTGGAATAAGCTTCCTTATCCCCAACTTCAATATCTGTCCAGGAAATTTCCAACCCTTTAAAATTATTAACCCTGATTATTCGCTATGGAAATTATATAAAATTTTCTTGAAAACTGAAATGACCGTTCTCAACCAGCTTCTCAAATCACATCGTTAATTTCAAAATTATGTTATAATATAATCCAGACTGTCCTGCTGCGTCATGTACAAAACACCGGGCCGTACGGGTAATGACAGGCATCAGTATCTGCACCTGGAAAAGGAAGCGTCTCCGGACTTCCGGCGCAACAACCAACCCGGACAGATCTTCTTACCAACCAGCCCAACATTTATGGTTGGTAAAAATGAATTTAAGCTAAGAAAGGAGTGAGGAGACTTTTCAACTCAAGCAGATACAGCGGATTAAAAATACAGAATATTAAAAGCGACGCACCTTATGCTTAGCATAGGTATGTCCATTAAAGAAACCACCGGACTTACAGGGTTCCGCTGCTAACTCATTTTTATTAATCCTTTTAAAAAATGCTTTGGGTTCCGTCCGGTGCGCTGCGTAAACAAAACTTCACCCGGACAAAAGTGGTTTTAGGATTCGGCTATATGTACCTGGTTATAATCTGCAGATACACTTTAGCCCACTTACATCCCGGGCTTTTTAAAGATTTCAGACATTATTTCTTTGTCAATACTATTCATATCTGCCAGCTTCAGTTATTTTACCATTTTCAAAGCAGCAGTTTTGTACTGCTGAAAGGCATTCTTATTTGCATAAATTTCTATAATTCGTACCTGTGTCGGGTTTTCCTGCTGATACATCGGGAGAGCTGTAGAGGTTTTGAAAGAATTGTTCTTAACACATTCGCCTGTGTTCTGGAAACGTTTTTTTCTATCAGGTCTGCAACCTGTATCAACTGATCTTCGGCAACTCTGGTATTTTTCCCATAGAGATGTGGGCTTGTAACTGCGGCTCTACTCCAGGGAAAGCGACCAGCGCAGCTATAGTTACCAGCTCTCTCTCTGCTGAAAGCTGAGCACATCACTTGCGAAAATGTCCGCAAATAGATGCCCTTTGAAAAAGGCATCGATGCGGGGGTGCAAATGCTCCAAAATCAGGAGCCGGTTTTGATTGTGGAGTTTTGTTCAGCGTTTCCAATACTTTTCTGCCCTGTTCATACTTATCCAAAACATTATTTTCAACTACAATTGTTTCTCCTATGCTGTCTGTCATCCCTTTTGTTTTTCTTTCCTCCAGAACATTCATAAAAGAGCCCATTGCATTCAGGCTTTTAGGAAAGCCTCAATAAGCATAGAGCTGTACCAAAACTTCTTTTATCTCGTTATTGTAAGCCCGGTATCAAGGCCGGTGTTCAGACAGGACTTTAAGTTGTCCAGATTACCAGCTGCGGTTAACGATGAAATCGCAACGATATGCTGTTGCCTCGTATTTAATGCCGGGCCATCGTTACCGGTATTTTGAGCATTCATATTCATTGTAATAAAGGCCAGAACAAAAAGCAAGATCCATTTTGTAAATTTGTTTTTGTTCATTATCGTTCTTTTAATGTTCCTTTACTTTTTTGTATTCTTCATCGGTAACCGGGTTTAACCAGGTTACATTATCTTCTTCCTTAAAGTTGGTTATAGCTATATGTACCATCTTACAGGTTGCAGATGCACCATGCCAATGAACCACACCTTCCGGAATATTCACCACGTCGTCTTTTTTATGGCTTGTGCGGGTTTACCTTCTTCCTGGTACCACCCAACCCCTTCAGTTACAATAAGCACCTGCCCTTTAGGGTGGGTATGCCAGTGGGTTCTTGCGCCCGGCTCAAAGGTGACACTGCCTAATGCAAAGCAGCAATTGCCCATTTTTGGTTTATCATCATTCACCCATTTGATGATGGCAACGGAAGGATAGCAAGAGCCATTACAGATCTATTTCTGGCCCGTGCAGAAAATAGCGCTGAACGATTCTATAGTATGCCAAGCCAGATAATGATCGAAAGAAAACAATATTATGCGGTATTACAAAAAGTTCAACACAGCAACGGAAACATTACGGAATGGTTAAGCTGGTTTCTTCATTGTCTCAAAAACGCGTTGTTGACTACGGAAAAAACAATACAAAAAATTCTGCAGAAAGCTACGTTTTGGAAAGTACACGAGCATACCCGCTTAAACGAAAGACAGCGCCTGGTGTTGATCAAGCTCCTGGATGGGTTTGATGGAAAATTAAAATCTTACAAATGGGCGAAAATAGCAAAATGCTCTCCCGATACCGCTTTACGGGATATAAAGGACTTAATAGAAAAAGGCATTTTACAGCAGGAGCAGGGTGGTGGCCGCAGTACAAATTACGAACTGGCAGCATTTTAATGCATTGATCTTTCTGCTAAATATTACAGGCAAAAACCTGTAAAACGATTAAAACCCGACATTTTACTAGAAAAATGTTTAATCCCTGTCAGTCATTCTGTAAAACAAAGATTGTATTTTTATACTATCATCACAATATTTTCCGTATGCCGGTCGGTCAGAACTGAGTCACACTAAGGTTGTGGATTACGTCGCAGGAAATCCAGCAATCAACGTCGAAACCTCTTATACTTATGACCCCTATGATTACCTGACTATATCTGAAAGGAAGACTGATAGTAAAGGAAGAGATCAACTCTTTCAATATAGCTATCCAAAGAATATGATTTCGCAAACATTAGATCCAACTGGCACTTATCAGGCAATGGTTGCAGCTAATATGATTAGTCCTTTGATTGAATTGAAAGAGACTATCAGTGGTACCCAGACAAGAAGAATTAAGCAGAACTATGCAAAGTTTAATTCTGGCAATTTGCTCCTTCCTGTGTCTGTTGATAATCAAAATCTTAACATGGCTAGTTATACAACGGTTAATTATACCAATTACGATGTTTACGCCAATTTGATAGAACAACAGAAACCCAATGGTTATAGGAAAACCATCAAATGGGATAATGCAGGGGAAATGCTTATGGCTTCTATTGACAACGCGGATAATACGGAATTTTATTTCGAAGGCTTCGAAGGCCTTTCTGGAGCAAACGTTGTAAGTGGTGGAGCCCACACTGGAAACAAATATGTTTCGTCCTACACTGTTACCTGGTCCAGGCCAAATTTACGTAATTACGTGATTAGTTATTGGTATTTAAGCAATAACCAATGGAAATATAAAGCAGAACAAGCATACTCAGGACCTTCAATTACATTGACAGGAGGCAGTGGTTATGATGATATAAGAATATACCCCGCAGATGCTCAAATGACGACATATACCTACGAACCATTGGCGGGGATTACCAGTTCAACGGATGCCAAAGGGATAGTGACATATTACGAGTACGACAACTTTCAGCACTTAAAGTGTATTAAAGATCAAACCGGCAACATAATTAAAGCGTTTGATTACCACTACAAATGGCAATAAATAAATATCACATGAGAGACTACTTAAGAGATTTATTACGAATCTCAATATAAAGGATATCAGCCGTCGGATTATGTTTATTAATAGGATAGTAATTCAAAATAAAGCAATTCTGGATGTGATAGTATAAATCTCGATGTTATGAAGTGCAGCCAGTTAGCTTAACATATATCAGCATAGGTAAATTTGGAGTAATCGTTTGATTAGATTTTAGGACTTGCCGTATTTATTTCTATTTAATAATATAAAACATCTCAAGACCTTAATGTCATAATCTTAAAAACCGCTTATGAATAGTTTAATTATACTATTGTTTCTACTTAACAGTAAAGCTTTTTGCCAGGCAGGCGCGGGCAGTGGGACCCCTATTCCTAATTATACTGATTTTGATGAGAATACGTTACAAATCATCCTCTCTCCGTTAAGAAATATTGCAAATGCTGTTACTACCACTTATACCTATATGCCGTTTATTGGCGTTTCATCGAAGACAGTGCCAACTGGAACGATAACTTTTTATGAGTACGATGGATTTGAACGATTGTTTTTTGTAAAGGATGAAAAGGGAAATATTTTAAAGAAGATCTCTTATAATTATGCAAGCCAGGTGGTCAACTGTTACCAATAACTTTAAAACCAACACTATGCCATTTTCAAATCAAACCGGATCCTGTTCAAGGATATATAGATATATAGTATTTTCTGTGCTGTTTGCCTTCTCATTTGCAGTTACAAGAGCCCAGGTCACCCCTTCCGCCAGCCAGAATTTCATTTATACGCGAACAATCGTAAAAGAAGGAGTAAAAACAGCGGCTGATCTGGCAGCACTTCCGGTGGATAGCATGCGGGCCGAGATCCAATATTTTGACGGGCTGGGAAGACCATTACAAAATATAGCTGTACGGAATTCTCCTAGCAAAAAGGATGTTATTATTCCAATTGTGTATGATGCTCTTGGGAGGCAGGATAAAAATTACTTGCCCTATGAGCACAACAGCCAAACGGGGGCTTATCAACCAACAGCTGTGACAGCCCAGGCTTCTTTTTACAGCAGTGCCGGCAGTGGCTCCATACCCAAAATAGCCTCCAACCCGTTCAGCCAGACAGTATTTGAAGCTTCCCCGCTGGACCGGGTGCTGGAAACGGCCGCCCCGGGCGATAGCTGGAAGCTGGGAGCCGGCCATACGATAAGAAACAATTACGAGATCAATATTGCCAATGAGGTGAGACTGTGGAATATAACGCAATCGGGTGGTGTCAATATCGGCGCCGGCAGCCCGGGCTATTATGGTGCCGGGCAGTTGTATAAAAATGTGACCTGGGATGAGAACCGCAACCGGGTGATTGAATATAAGGACAAAGAAGGGTTAGTAGTATGCAGGAAAGTACAGGATGGGGGCGATACACTCAATGCGCCTACTTATATGGTTACGCAATATATTTATGATGACCTGAACCAGCTGGCCTATGTAGTACCACCGGCGCTGGAAACAATTACCAGCTTTACGGAAAAAGATGCCAATTTTTTAAATTATATCTATGCGTATCATTATGATGGGCGGAGAAGGGTAATTGAGAAAAAGATCCCGGGTAAGGGCTGGGAGTACACGGTCTATAATAAAGCCGATTATCCCATCTTTACCCAGGACTCCCTGCAAAGAGCCCGTAATGTATGGGGATTTATGAAATATGATACATTGGGCAGGCTGATCATGACAGGGGAAACCAGTAACGCGTCCACCAGGCCCAGCCTGGAAACGCTGGCCGGCAATCAAAACAAGTTGTTCGAGATACGGGACAATACCAAATCCTGGGGCTATACCAATACCGCTATCCCTACTGCTTTAACTACCCTGTTTACCATGAGTTTCTATGATGATTACAGTTTTTTGAACAGTACGGTCAATGCAAATCCTTATGCTGCTTTATTTAATGTGCCCAATGATACCAGCACGCTGGAAAGGAGCAATGTAAGGGGGCTTCCGACGATCACCGTAACCAATGTGCTGGATAGCGCAAAGTATTTGTATGCTGCTACCTATTATGACGCCAAAGAACGGGTGACCAAAATAGTCAAACAACATCTCTTAAATGGAGCAGATGTAGTTACTAATACCCTGAATTTTGTGGGGGAAGTTACCATCAGCACCCGGAAGCATTTTGCAAATGGCAATACCACCACTCCTGTTGTTACCATTGCCACCACCAATCAGTATGATCACGCGGGTAGAATTATCCGGGCTATAGAAAAGATCAATACCCAGGCTCCGGATACCATTACCTATGCCTATAACCAGGTAGGGCAGCTTTCTCAAAAAAAGGTAGGAAATCAGACAATCGGGACCTTCTTTAATGCACGTGGATGGGTCAAAAAGCAATCGGCTCCTTTGTTTACGATGGAGCTAAAGTATGACAGTACAGCCGCAGCGGCGAATAAGCAGTACAACGGCAATATCGGTCAGCAGCTGTGGAAGAGCGGTGCCGGCACCCAAACCCAACGCACCTATACCTATGTTTATGACCGGGCCAACCGCATTACCAGCGGCGCCAGTGATGAAGGCTATAATGAACAGGGGATTACCTATGACAAGATGGGCAATATTACAGCCCTTACCCGTCCCAAGAACAGCGCTACGGCCATTACCTACAATTACGGGGCCAAGGGTAACCAGCTGCAAAGTGTCTCAGGGGGGTATGCAAGAGGATACACCTACAATGGCAACGGTAGTGTAGCCACCATGACGGGCACAAATCCTTTGACGATTGTTTATAATGCATTAAATTTACCAAAGACGGTAACCGGGAGTGCTGCTGTAAGTTATGTGTATGATGCTGATGGAAACAAGTTAAAAAAGACTTCTGCAACAGAAACAAGGTGGTATATTGATGGTATTGAATACATTACTAACTCCACAACTCCCAGCCCGGCTGTAGATCTTTTACATACCGCAGAAGGTGTTGCAAGAAAAAGCGGAACAGCCTACAATTACGAGTATTTCCTGAAAGATCATCTGGGCAATACCCGGATCGTGCTTAACAAAGCGGGTACTGTATTACAGCAAACGGATTATTATCCGTATGGGATGAGCTTTTCAAAACAGCCATACCTTCCAAACAAGTATTTATATAATGGCAAGGAGCAGCAGCAGGAATTGGGTGGTACAGACGGAGGGCAGTATGATTATGGGGCAAGGTTCTATGATCCGGTGATTGGCAGGTGGCATGTGGTGGATCCGTTGGCAGATTCTATGCGGAGACATTCACCATACAATTACGCTTTTGATAATCCAATGCGATTTATAGACCCAGATGGCAAAATGGTTATTAATCCAGGTGACAGATTTAGAACGGCAAATGCTGCTGCGCTTGATTTTGCAAAGCTTTACAACGATAATTCAATTATAAAAGGAAAAGAATTTGCAACATACATCGTTGAAATAAAGGCAGGGAAACAAGTTTTTTATACATATCTAAAACCTAGTGAGGGATCTGAAGCATCATCAAAACCAGAAGGTCTAGGGCGATCAAATGAAGGAGATGCAACCATTGTGGCACGAGCCCATACTCATGGATCCTACGATTCCCAATATGAAAACAATGTATTTTCGACAACAGATATAGATAATGCACAACTCCAGGGAGTAGATAGCTATGTCGCTACACCTAATGGGACACTACAAAAATTTAAGAAGTCAACTGGGGCCATCTCAGTAATAAGTACAGCAATACCGAGTGACCCCCGAGATCCGGATCGACAAAATTCAGTTAACCCGGCTACATTGCCCAAAAATGAACCCACCTATAATACTTGGGACTGGATAAAGCGCAATATTATTTTGCCAACATTAATAGGCGTATCTAAAATTAAAGGTTAAAACATGAAAAAGAAATCAGTTTACTGTGTTTATATGGTATTGTTTGCATGTGGCATTATAAATTTAAATTGTGGAAATCACCCGGACAAAAATCAAAAACTTGTGAACTCTGATTCGTTAAATGTTTTAGAGAAAGCAAAAGTGATAAGTATTGCAGAAGATATTGCAATCAAAAAGTATGGAGCAATAATAAAAGGAGAGCTACCTTTAAAAGCGCAGTTGATAGGAGATTCTATATGGATAGTAGAAGGCTCTTTACCAAAAGGTTCAGATGGCGGCACAGTATATATTGAGTTAAGAAGATCAGATCATAAGATAGTTAGGATTACTCATTCTAAGTAAATAAACCTCCTCTTTAAGAGCCGGTTAATTTACTTTCCTGCCAACTCACTTTCTGATATTGCCACCACCCAGTCCACAAAAATCTTATTCCTAAGTGTCCAATCATTATCGTTTTGAACATGCTTGCTATAATCAGCTCAACAGTAAACAAAAAGACTCATATTAATTTTTAACTGTTTAATCGTGCTCTATTGTAAGTACCCCCTTTTTCAGACAGCTATAAGTTGAGTATTTTTCTTTTAATCCTTGATTGTCTGATTAAGTACTAACTATTACAATTTAATTTTAATTATTTTTACAATTCAACTATAAGTTGAAACTACTTTGATCTATTCTTCTCCTCTTCATTTCCTCCCTTGTGGGTTTTGATTGATAGATTTTTATTTCCGAATTTGTAACTAATTGAAAGCCTGACTCTTCGGGTATCATAGTACTGAGTGAACGATTGAGCTATCCCTTCAGAGAATGTAGTTATTGTCGAATAATCCTTTTTTAGAATATCACTAAAATTGAGTCCCAAAATAAATTTCCCTTTTGATAATAGATATTTAAATCCGACATCTAAAGTAGAACTATTACTTGTATTATAAATGTTTTCCCTTGACGGAAATCGATACCGAAAATATATTGTTGAAATGAGAGTCTTTGATGGGTTTATTGTCAACGTTTGTGTGGTTGAGATACTTCTTGCATATCCCTTATATTCCTTTTCAACAATAGGTATAAAATTCTGAGCTCTCGACCAACTGGCATTTCCCTCCGTATAACTCTCCCACCACGATGAGATTTTTAATGCCAGATTCACATTCATTCCCCATCCACTATAATTATAAAAATTTAGTCGTCTAAAAATTTGGTAATCAGAAATCGTGTCATGGAATACAATTTGACTATAACCATTAGTCTTTCTTAAATAATATCCTTCCACATTTATAATATTTCTGTAGCTGTAGTTAAGTGACAAATTATAAGTAAACGATGGCTGCAAGAATGGATTACCTTCAGCATATGATCGAGGATTAAAATACCATCTTGCAGGATTTAGGTACGCGAAATCAGGTCGTCCGATTCTACGACTGAAATTCAGAATAATTGTACTTTTAGGAGTAGGCCTATATAGCAAGTATGCTGTTGGGAAGAGCTTGAAATAGTCCTTCTTTATGCTACTATCGGAGGTAATAGAATTTCCTAATGTTTGAGTGAATTCACCGCGTAACCCTGCTTTTATTTCCAAGTTTGAGCCAACCTTTTTCAAGGCCGAAAGATAAATGGCTTGAACCTTTTCCTTGTATTGAAAAATATCATGTTGAGAAAGGTATGGAACTAGATGATTGGGATTGTTATAAAAGTCGACAATTACATCATTTTTGGTCTTGGTTGCGGTGGCTTTCAGCCCATACTCCATTATTCCCCATTTATATGGCATAAACATATCCAATTTTGCAGAATAATTTTGGATATTTTGGCCGCTTCTATTGTTAGCAAAATTATACTCTGCAGTCCCATCGCTAATATCCCTAAGATTTGAAGTGAACTCATTATCTCTTGGTAGTCTCGAATTAAAGTAGTCGAGATCAATTGACAACTTTTTACCTGATGAATCTATTTTCTTTTCGTAGTTGAGATTTAAAGCCGTGCTGGTCGGTTTCATAGATGTTACGCCGTCAGTTGAATAATCCTTCAATTGGTTGCCGTTGAAATAGCTACGCGATCTATTTATTTCAACGTTATTTTGACGGTTAAAATTACCAGAATACTGAAACCCTATGGTTTGCAATTTAGAGATATCATACTGTAATTTCACTAAGGCTCCATAGTTCTTCACCGAATTCGTATTATTCACTTCATTATACCACAATTCCGAGGGATAAGTATAGTGAATGTCATTCGAATAGGTTTTTCTTTGAGCGCCAGCTGAAATATCTGTAAGAATCGATATTTTATTTTTTTGATATGAATAATTTACTCCCCCGTCAAATGAAGGGTAGAAAGCTTGAGTATAAGAACTTCTAATGCTTGTACTCCATGAATCTGTTGTAGCCTGCTTCAGTTGGATATTAATCAGCCCGCTATCTCCTTCCGCATCATATTTAGAGGGTGGCGAACTTATGACTTCTATTTTCTGAATATTAGATGCTGGGATTGACCTCAGGTAGTTCAATAATTCATTGCCTGATAAAGGTATTATTTTGTCATTAATCATTACTCTAACAGAACTCTTTCCCACTAACCCTATTACATCATTCTGTAGTTGTATGTTAGGCGTGACACGGAGTGCATCAATTGCATCACCACCCAATGCAGTTATTGAATTTTCTACATTAAATACAATTCGATCAACTTTCCGCTCAATTAAAGGTCTCTTTCCCACGACAGTGACATTTTGCATTGCCGGATTATCTGTTGATAAAACTATATTAGTCAATGGAAACCCTTCTGGGTACGTCAGGTAAATATATTTCGTTTTATATCCAACTGAAGATATCTCAAATATATAATTACTATCAACTTGAAGAGGGCGGTTTAATAGAAATTCGCCTTGTTGGTTGGCTTTGATTCTAGAAAATAGGGTCTTGCCTTGATAACATGTGACAGTCGCATATGGGAGTGCTATATTATGATCATCTATTATATTGCCATACAATTTTCTAAGGGAAGTATCATTGGTTAATCTGTCAGAGAGGGTAAGTTTGTTTTCAATTTGGATCGAGTCGTTTCCTATAAGTCTATAGGAAAGATCTGTTTTTGCCAAAATATCGTTTAGCACTTTAAAAACAGGACTATTTATAGCATTGTAGGTAATATGTATTGAATCTTTATTCAGTAAATGATCGTGTAATATTGTATACCTACTTGAATCCATAATTTTTTTAAATACAGAGTCTATGAGAACGTTTTCAACTCTAACGGTTATTCTTTGTTCCTGTGCCTCTACTGAAATAGAAAGTGAAAGAAAGAATGGCACTATGAGGAGTTTTTGTAACAATTTCATCGTACACTATTTGGTTCAATGGGTAGCGCGCCTCCATGCACAATAGTAAGTCTATTGACCCTCGCTAAATCTTTAATATCCTGCCTTATTGTGTTACATGAAACTTGAAGAAAATCAGCAAGCTCTTTATTAACAACCCTTTTCTTTGTTTTTAGCTCATCTAATATTATCATCCTTCGCTCCTCTTTAAACAAATGTCTAATCATAAAATTAAATTTTTGCATACCTCATTGACGAAAAGTTAACTTTAAAAAACTTTTTAGGGGTTTCCTATTATAATCGAACTAACTTGTCGCCTTGTATTGCTAATTGTATGCCCTAATGATAATAGTCGCATTTCATAAAAAAATGTTACAATGATTAGATAATACGGGTATTCAACTTTTCCTTTATACCGACTCAATCTTCCCAACTAGAATGTCATATTATAAGTAAAAGAGGCCGAAATGCTTAGAACCAAAGCGAATCAATCGCCACAGAAACAACAGTAAAATGACCGCTGCCACCATCATTGTGAGAAAAACTGGATTGATATAAATCAAAAATATGTGTTCATGTCTGATCCCCGTCAGGGTTTGATCTTTAGTTACTATATCATTTGGCTTCCTCCAGGTCGGCGATAATAATTTTTTTCATTTTCATCATTGCGTTCAACGCGAAAGTCCGCTTGGCTTTATCTTTATGCGTAATAAGCCTGGTTAACTGCACCGGGTTAACCTGCCACGAAAGGCCATATTTGCCTTTTACCCAGCCGCAAGGGCCTTCACTACCCCCTTTAGCGGTAAGGGCTTTCCAATAGTAATCAACTTCTGCCTGGTCTTTACAGGCAATGCTGAACGAAACCGCTTCATTGAATTTGAAATGCGGCCCGGCGGCCAGTATTTGAAACTCAAATCCCAATAGCTCCATCGTGGCAAAATCAAAACCACCGTTTGATGCGTTTTTATATGCCTGGTAGGATTTCAGTTTACCATTTTTAAAAATGGATAAATAATATTGAGCCACTTTTTTAGCGTCTTTTTCTACCCATAGACAGGGGGTTATTTTTTTTGCCATTGTATTTGTTTTTGAAAAGGCAGGCCTTTTTTATGAATTATTTTTTCAGCGAACCAAGATGTTTATAGGTGTTGATGAGCAAACCCGCGGGCGTGCTCTTTGAATCAATAAAAGCAAGCTCCCGGGCATCAATACTGTCGGATAATAAACGTTTACCCCGGCCAAGCAAAACGGGATAAGTGATCAGCACCACCTCGTCAGCCAGGTCCTTGTCAAGTAATACAGATGTTAGCGTTGAGCTTCCCACAACGATCAGGTCGGGCCCTTCTGTTGACTTGAGATCGCGAACTGCCGCTACCACATCCCCGCCCAAATGCTGCATCGGACCCCATTCCAGGCTTTCTGGCCTGTGGGTTACGATGAACTTTGTTGCAGCGTTTATAGCATTTGCCATGGGAAAATCTCCTGCATTGGGCCAAAAGCCACTAAATATATCGTAGGTATGGCGGCCAAGCAGCAGGTCAAAGCTGGCCCCATATGCCTCAAGGAGAGTTGCGGCCCCAGCAGGACTTCGATAGGGAGTTGTCCAGGCACCATAGGTGTAATCCCCGTCGTGCTCTATCACGCCATCAAGCGAGATATGTTCGAAAATTCTGATCTTTCTCATTTCATTTTTTTTAATTGTGTTACCCAAAATTAGGATGGATAAAATGCCCCGCTAAGGTGCAATTGTGACAACTTGAAGGTGTCTTTAGCCATTGTTGAAGTTTAAGAAGAATTACTTCTTCAAAAAAGTCTCCGGTATGGTTACCTATCCCGTTCCTAAAGGCGCTATCCTGGATGCATCTGAAAACATGTTAACTGCACAGGCGCTGCGCGGCCAGCTTAATTTCTCCCGGAACTGGACCAACCACCGGTTGACTATACTAACAGGAGCCGAAGTGCGGCAGGTAAAAAACGAGGGCAGTGGCAGCAGGGTATATGGTTATGATGATGCTATTTTAACTTCCGTGCCGGTAGATTATGTAACACGCTTTCCCACTTACATCCGGGGCACTAAAACAACTATCCCCAATGGAGAATCTTTTGCAGCGACGCTGAACCGGTACATTTCTTACTATGGCAACCTGGCCTATACTACATTTCTTTGGAAACGCAACTTTTTGTTGCATTGGGGTAAATATGTTCCGCCACGTATTACCATTAGCCCAGATGGCTTATTAATCGGAATTGCGGAAATAAACGCCGTACGGTTGGCCACAATGACGGAACTGTACTCTTCCGGCAGAAGCACGAAGCCTGGGATGCTTTCCTGGGAGGAGATCTGTTTTTTACAGAAACCCATGTGTTTTTTATAACCCCCGGACCGGAAAAAGACCGGCTGACAATGATGGATCTTTCAAATTTTGAAATTATTTCGACCGTTGATCTTACCAGTAAGCAGGAAAACAATTATACGTTCCATCGTACACCAGCTCCTGAAATGATATTGCTGGAAGCCGCCGCGGGGCAGGATGATTGTATACTGTTTCTTATTAAACAATCCGAAGGAAATATAACAATAGAGAAAACTAAAAGCCTGCAATGACCGGATCATGGGCGGCTTTTCTCCTGATGAGAGCCTGTTTGTTACTGCCCCACATTATGATGAAGGTATTGAATGGTATTCCTTTCCGTTGGTAAACCATGCAGGAGAAATTTCCCAGTCCGAGATCTTTGACAATGTAGATCCGCTGCCGGCGGAAGAACCGGATTCATTAAATTATCAAACCTTTTTTATTACAGATAAGATAATTGTTGCTTTAACAAGATTTGGGCGTTTGCTGTTAATTAATATCGACTCCCGAAAGATAGTAACGGAATTAACCCTGCAGGAACTGGAACCGAAAGGCTATGATGAAAGAGGACAAGAAACCCAGGATCCCGAAAAGATTTATGATTATGCATCAGACCTTGAGGAATTAAAATTTGTTGCACCCAACCAGCTGGTGGCGCGGCACAACTCCGGAAAACTGTTGTCGTATTCCTTATCATTGTGACAGAAACCTTCAACCATTATACTGCTAAGAAAGGGGTTTGTTCAGAATAATTACCGGATATCCGGATCAGTAAAATACCTTTTTACTTCCGTGGCAAGTACATATAAATGCCTGCTTTTTTTCACGGTCTTAATTTTGTTTTCAGCAATCAGTTCGTACAATTTGCTTTTTTTGATGTCTACCGCTTTCATAAATACCGAAGCAAGGATATAATCGGCAGTAATTCCCGGTTCTTTGTATTGTTCCCTTTGATGGCGTAGTTCTTCCCGGATTTGCTGCAGCTGATCCTTTAGGGCCTGCCATTCTTCCGCAGGGATCATTACCAATGTATAAGGCTTTGCCGGGTTCATCTTCAGGTTTGCATTTAAACCCGCAAACTATTCCCTATCAAAAATCAAACAGGTGAGATATTGTTATCTGGGACTTTTAGCCATTATATACCCAACGCAGCAAAGCTATCATTCTTTGTTTCGTAATCATCGCTTGCATTTTAATAGGATATTTATTAGTATTAAGCTGTAAAAAGCGAAAACATTTCAGTAAAAACTTAAAGCTCGCCTCCCTGTTAATTTTTAAATTTGTGCTTTGTAATTGATAAAGCATTGAAGAAAAAGTATAACATAAAAGAATTTCTTGAATATACCAATATAAGCGGCTTTAAAAATAATCATATTCATTTGGTGGAATACCACAAGCAACAGGATATGAGAAGAAAATCTGCTCCTATTGAGCTCGATTTTTATCTCCTGGCAATTAAGCTGAACTTTGACAAAGACAAGAATTTTGGTCAGACAATATTCGACCAGGCAGATGCTTTTGTGTATCTCGACCAGCCCGGAGATTTTCTTCAATGGGACATAGAACATCAGATTTCAGGGTATCATATTCTTATTGATGCGGGGCTGTTCAGAAAAATAGCCAAAGAATACAGTTTTACTTATTACAATAATCACGAGGCGCTCTTTATAACTAAAGAGGAAGAGAAAACAATTACTGACCTTTTTAAAAAGGCACTAAAAGAATTTGACGCGAGTGAGCACTTTTCTAAAGACATTGTAATTTCCTATGCTTCGTTGATCCTGTCCTATATCCAAAAATTTTATAGCAGGCAATTTGATACGAGGGAAGAACTATACAATACTACTGTAGCGGATTTTTACAAGAATCTCGAAGCGTATTATGACGATGCGCAGCGTGCTCTGAAAATGCCCTCGGTTTCTTACTTTTCAGATAGGGCGAATTTGTCTTCCAATTATTTCGGCGACCTTATTAAGCACTATACAGGGCGTTCGCCACAGGAACATATTCATCAATTGCTTATCCAGGTAGCAAAAAACAAACTAAGAACAACTTCTTTATCTATTAGCGAAATTGCCTTTAGTCTGGGATTTGAATATCCATCCTACTTCGCTACTTTTTTCAAAAAGGAAACCGGTATTTCTCCAAGCGTTTTCCGTAATCAGTAAATAGTTAAAGTCTTCCCGTAATTACTTTAAGGGTAGTGCTTTTAAGCCAAAATATCTTTGCATTGTTCAAATAACTTTTAAAGATAAATAGTGATGAAAGCAGTAAAATTCAAAAACAGGAATTGGGATGTGGCAGGTATTTTGCAATTCCCGAAAGACTTTGACGAAACTAAAAGATACCCGGCGATTGTTTGTGCGCACCCTATAAGCAGTTGTAAAGAGCAGACAGCCGGAAATATTTACGGTAAGGCATTAGCAGAAGCGGGATTTGTTACGTTGGCGTTTGATGCGTCCAATCAGGGCGAAAGCGGTGGCGAAGTGCGGTTTTTAGAAGACCCGGCAACCCGCGTAGAAGATTTCCGTTGTGCAGCAGACTTTCTGACAACTTTAGATTATATAGACGAAGAAAAAATTGGTGTTTTGGGTGTTTGTGGCGGTGGCGGGTATGCTGCTAATGCGGCAATGACCGAAAGACGGTTTAAAGCCGTAGTAACCGTTGTTGGTGCCAATTACGGGCGTTTGCTTCGTGAGGGAGATTTTACTGCTGATGCAGCTATAAAAACTTTGGAGGGAATTGCCAAACAACGTACCGCACAGGCAAGAGGTGCTGAACCAGCGGTTACCGTTTACAGACCCAATTCACAGGAAGATAGAAAAGCAGCAGGATTAAATGATATCGATATCATAGAAGCCGTTGATTACTACCAGACACCAAGAGGACAACACCAGAACTCTCCCAACCATCTGCGTGTGGATAGTTTGGATAAAGCAATGGCTTTTGACGCCTTCCATCTGGCAGAATTATTACTTACACAACCACTGCACGTGGTAGTTGGCGATAAAGTGGGTGCTTTTGGTTCGTACAGGGACGGTTTTGAGTTGTTTGATAAAGCAGCATCAAAACAAAAGAGTATCCAGGTTGTTCAGGGAGCAAGCCACTATAATCTGTATGATACGCCAGAATATACATCTAAAGCATTGGAACAGATTATTCCATTCTTTAAAGCACATCTTGCATAGCTGTTTTCAGAAAACAGGAAATGCCAAACGAAAGCATTATCGTTTGGCATTTTTTATATCCCTAGTGCAGTAAAGCTTACATTTTCGGTTCCGGCAATCACTTCAGCAATATTTACTTTATAGTAATTTTCGGTAGTAGCTTCTTTTTCATGTCCGGCCATTTTGGAAACTACCGGCCGTTTTGCGCCCAGGCGGATCCACATTTGTATATTGGTATGACGGGCAATTTTATTAGAAATCTCCCTTTTAATTCCGGCAGCCTTGGCAATCACCTTTACATTCCGGTTATACACCTGCGGGTCTACAAAAATATTCCTGCGGAACCAGTACTCGCTTTCTGTATTGGGATCCATAAATTCTTCCAGCGTGGCAACGCCATCCGGGAACTTCCATAGCGGGATGATCGTAGCGTTCCCGTTTTTATCGCGTTCGCCGATGATGTAATACCCATGTTCAAAATCTCTCCGTACGTGTTTTCGTTTTAAAGTTTTCAGGTCGTTGTAATAATAGCCGGTATAAATCTGGAAAAGGAATAACTTCTGATCCCGCTTTTGGACGGGGTATTGTTTATCCGTTACCACTTTCTTGAAAGCCTGGATTTCGGTAATTTCCAGGTGCAGTCCCTCTTCTTTATCCGGTACGGAGATTTTTACGTCCTCAAAAAAGGATTCCACTTGTTTAACATCCAGCATCCCGTCTCGCTTGGCCGCATATTCCAGTACCACTTTAAACTTGTCAAAGTAAGATTTTATGGTTGCCGGGGCGAGTAAATCGCCTTTTCTCCCACGCTGCTCTGCAAGATAATTACGGATACGGGCTACCATCTCCCAGTCGATCTCATCAAAGCGCAGGGCAGGGTTAAACTTATCCAGGTGCTTCATAAAGGCATCATATTTCTCCCAGGTAACATCGGTAATAACCACCGTTGGCGGCGGCTTTCTCATATAGTTTTTGAAATAATCGTTGAAAATCTCCCCGTTTCCTTTAAAACCGAGGACTTTATCAATATGGTAAAAGGAGAACTTTCTTTTCTGGGAATACAAACTCCGGTGTAAATCAATAATCTTAGTGCGCATTTGATTAATGGCTTCATTAATTTCAAGATTATAGGGGTTAGTTTCGGCCACCCAGAAAAGATCATTGCCCGTCCAATCTTTCATGCTCACCTTTACGGGAAGATCCACCAGGTAATACTGGGGATTATTATCAATTGTAACACGGATATGGATAGGGTAAAGCCCTTTCTTGTTTTTCCGGTTACGATAATTTATTAAGATGCCGATGGATACTGCCATGATGTCTTCTCTTTGGTTCACAATTGCCGGGCTTATTCCTGCATTTTTCAGACAGGGAGTATCAAAACCCGTGCAAATGGCAAACAAAACGGCAAAGAAAATGGCAAATAAACCAACGGAAATGGGCGGATTTCAGCGGAAATGACACAAGGTGCCAAAATGACGAAACCCGCTACTATAGCGGGTTTCAGCGTTCGTTGACGTTTTTTTAATTCGTCTTCAGCTCCCCCTGCTGGACTTGAACCAGCGACCCTCTGATTAACAGCCGCTAAAATTATCCTTTCAGTTAGTGTTATTCACATTCAGTTACTGCCTGAAACCCTTTGCTGTACTGCGTTTCAAAGGATTAATCTTTATTTTAGCTTAAAGTTGAAAACACTTGTTTTTGACAATACATGTCTCAAATGATGTCTCAAATTTTAGCTATGAATAAACAGCATATTTTTACTCAAATCATCCCGGATTACAGACGTACTATGCAAGATGATCGCTACCCTTTAAAACTTAAAATTACCTATAAGGGAGAACGAAGATATTACGGAACGGGGTACACCGCCAATAAAAAAGAATGGGAGCTAATAAATGATCCAAATCCGCGGGGAAAATATAAAACCACTCGCAATGAAATCGTAGCTATAGAAACCAAAGCAATGGAGCTGGTTAAAAAAATTGTGCCTTTCTCTTTCCGGGAATTCCAGGAAGAGTTTTTTGAAAAGCCCATAAAGTACCAGACATTGAAAAATGCGTTTGATGAACTCATCGCCCAGCTCAAAAAGGAAGACCGGGTTGGAACCGCCACCAACTATCAGACAACCATCAATGCGTTAGAGATATTTCGGCCCAACATGCGACTGGAAAATGTTACTATAAAATATCTTCAGGATTTTGAAAATGATATGCTTGCCCGGAATAATAGCCTTACAACGGTAGGCATTTACCTGCGCAACGTCAGGGCTGTTGTTAATAAAGCCATTGCAGACGGCTACTTTAATCCAAAATTTTACCCCTTTGGACGTAATAAATACCAGATCCCTACTACGCTGGGAACTAAACGGTCATTAAGTAAAGAGCAGTTAAAAAAAATATTTGAATACCAAGCTGCGTCGGATGACTATTTTGTTAACCGGTCACTTGCGTTCTGGAAACTATCATACCTCGCAAATGGACTAAATATGCGGGATATTGCCAATCTTAGGTGGGAAAACTTGCAGGACGACATTATTGTGGTGTACCATGAAAAAACAAAACGACTCAACCGGCAGCGGCCTAAAAGAATCACCGTTATCAGAAATAAGATCATTAATAATATTATCGGTCAGTGGGGTAATAAGCCCGGAAAGCCGCAAGAGTTGGTGTTTAATATTGTTGATGCTACGGATGATGCCCAAATCAGGATGGATAAAGTGCTACAGTTCATCAAGGTTACCAACAAATGGATGAAAAGAATCGGCACAGAGTTAGGATTTGGATTATCCCTGACTACTTATGTAGCGCGTCATTCCTTTTCAACCATGCTTTTAAGAAGTGGGGCAAGCGTGGAATTTATTTCAGAAAGCCTGGGGCATAGCGACATAAAAACAACGCAATTTTATCTTGGCGGCTTTGATCTGGAGGCCAAAAAGAAAATGATGAAAGCATTGGTCGATTTTGGATAATGCTCCGGCTTAAAACATATTCTTTTACTCAAATACTTTAAATTCAACTATGGAAACAGGAGAAATAGTCATTTATCAGGCACAGGATGGACAAACCTCCATTGACGTCAGATTAGAAAAAGAAACAATTTGGCTTCGGCGGGAACAGATTGCTCAATTATTTGATCGTGAGCGATCTGTTATTACCAAACATATCAACAATGTTTTTAAGGAAAAGGAATTAAGCAGGGAAAGCAATGTGCAAAATTTGCACATTGCAAATTCGGATAGACCTGTTGCTTTTTTCAGCCTGGATGTTATTATTTCAGTCGGTTACAGGGTAAAATCCCCAAAAGGTACACAATTCCGTATCTGGGCCAATACCATACTGAAAGAATACCTGGTTAAAGGCTATACCGTTAACGAAAAGCGGCTGGAGGAACAAAGCCAGCAGCTGGAGCAGTTAAAGCAAACCGTTAAACTTTTGGGCAATGTGCTCGAAAACCACCCCCTTAATTCAGACCAGGCCAGCGGATTGCTTAAAGTAATTACCGATTATACCTACGCGCTGGATGTGTTGGATCAGTACGATCACCAGGTTTTGGAAATTAGGGAAACAACTAAAGACGAGTTCTTCCGGATCAGTTATGAAGAAGCTATGGCTGCTATTAACGAGCTGCGGGAAAAGTTTGGCGGCAGTTCTTTATTTGGCAATGAAAAAGACGAATCTTTCCAGGGATCACTGGCAGCCATTTATCAGACATTTGGAGGAGAAGACCTGTACCGGAGTGTGGAGGAAAAGGCCGCTCACCTGTTGTACTTTGTAATAAAAAACCACTCCTTTAGTGACGGTAACAAAAGAATTGCCGCATTTTTATTTGTATGGTTCCTGGAAAAAAACAAATTGCTTTATAAGGAAGACGGCTCCCGCCGGATTGCAGATAATGCCCTGGTGGCGCTTACACTGATGATTGCTGAAAGTAAACCGGAAGAAATGGAAATGATGGTAAAGGTTGTTGTTAATTTAATTAATCTCAGAAATTAAGAAAGTAGTCCAACAGGCTGTTGGATTAATTGGTCAACAGGTTGTTGTCCAAATAGACGTTTCTCAAAAAAAACTGAAAATCAATCAGGTATAATTGTGCAACAGCTTGTCGCAAAATTTAACCAATCTCCATTTTACAGCAATTATTTTAAGACGGAAGTGTAGTGAGAGCAATGTGCAAAGTTTGCACATTGCAAATTCGGATAGCCTATTTGTTTCAAACCAACCGCTCTTCCAGCGCATGTTTCCAGAGAATAAATCCTTTCTGGTCATCTGAATAATCATGCAATATCCGGTTAAAGTTTTCCGGCGGGGCGGTTAAAAATCCTTGCCGGCCTTGTTTCCGGATAATATCCAGATCTCTGTCAATTGCTACTAAACTTTTCGGCAATTCGGAGACTCTTTTTGGAATATGCCAGAGGTAGCTGGCCTCTTCTGTATCCAGCGTTTCCAGGATGATATGAAATTGCTCTGGGCCTTCCAGAAGAAATACAAAAGAAAATGGCTGCAATACAAATCGGATTTTCACCAAATGTCCTACATGGTTATCGGCCAGATAACGCAGGTGTCTATGATGTTTAAATTGGGCATACTTTAATGCATCTTCCAGCAGTTCTTTGCCCGATTCATATAAAGGATGTTTCGTTTGGAGCTGTTGATCGGATTCATTTTTGTTATCCGGATTTATCCTTCCAAGCAGAGGTCTAGTGATGAATTGGAATCTGACACCGTCAATAATTTGCCTGTCTATCTTTTTTATATCATCAGAGGATGCTAATTGAGAGACCAGTTGTCCTTTTTCTATTTCCGCGTAAACAGCCACTTTAATATGCTTAGATTTCAGTGCCTTTGTAAAATAAGGCTTCAGCACTTCAAACTCGGGCCGCATATCATCATGCTGAATTTCAAATTCCAGTTTTATAGCTGCATCGATTGAATAAGTAAAAGCAATGCTTCCATATCTGAACTCCAGTAACTCAATAGGCACGCTAATTTCCTTGTCAAGCATCACCAGCGTGCTTTTTTCTGCAATGGGGACTTCCTCTTCAACCGGATCATCGAACAAGTTTGCCTGGCGTATTAGTTTCCTGTAATAAGTATTACGCTTCAGGAACATTCTGTTCAGGTAGTCAATTTTAATGTCGCGGTAATCGTATATTACAGGTGTAAGCTCAGATCGTTGCACCCTCCCTATATATTGTATGAGTTTTCCCTCAAAAGAAAAAGGATACACTAGGAATAGGCAGTTGGCATTTTGCAGGTCTGTTCCCTCACCAAAGAATTGCGCGGTAGTTATCAACGCCTGATAACTACATGTATTTAGTAATTTCCATTTGGCTGTTCGACTACTCTCCGTATCGTCACCGCTTAATGTGACGACTTCATAAGATTGCTTCAGGTATTGCTGTAAAGAATCGATGTGCTCTTTACGTTCCGTAAGAATAACCACTTTTTTTCCGCAATTCAATTCATTGGTAATGTCCTGCAAAATCAGTTTGTTCCGGCCGGAATCATGTACCAGGATTTTTGACAATGTTTCAAACCGGTCTGTCTTTGAATTGAAAGGCACATCCAAGTCCGTATTTCGTACTATAACGGTGGCCTGTTTGTGTCTGCCGGTTTGTTGTGCCGTTATTTCTGCAATGATTTCTCCCAGGTGAATAAAAATCAGTCTTCCATCATTGTATTTTCTAAAAGGTGTTGCTGTAAAGCCATATAAGTAATAACTATTGAATTGTTGGATGGTGTTTCGATAGCTTTCTGCAGGAATATGATGGCATTCATCTATCAGTATCGTTCCGAACGAATCTTTTATTTCAGCGCCTTCTGTTTTCGTTAATTCTTTTACCAGACTTTGAATGGTAGCAACTGTAATATGTTCCCCAATCGTTGATTTCCCCTGGCCAATTTTCCCGATTTTCTGTTTAGGTATTCCAAGGAATGCTTCAATCCGGTCCATCCATTGATCCATCAACTGTTTCCGGTGCACAACAATTAAAGCCGGTTGTTGCTTTTCTGCAATAATCTTTAAGCCGATGATCGTTTTACCGGCTCCAGGTGGGGCCACAATTACGCCCATATCTTTTTTGGCCGCAGCTTCCATCGCCGGAACCTGGTAATATCTTAAGCCCGCTTGAAAAGTAAAGAGAGCAGAAGCCTTCTTCGTTCTATGGTCCTCAAAACTAAAATGGATATTGGCATTTCTGCAAAATCGCAACAACCTGCCGGCAAACCCTTTGGGTATAATAACAGCTCGTTCTGTCTCTTCTATAAGTCGAAAATACCGTTCCGTGCCATAAGTGTTCTTTCCAATCTTCTTTTTGATGAGGAATGCTGAATTCGAAAAATTCAATTCTTCTTTAAGAAAATTGATGAGGGGAACAGGTATTGCCGATCGGTTTAATTGTAGCCTATCGTTTAAGAATATTGTTAAATGGTCAGTGGTTTCTTTTTGATCAACTGTTGCAGCAACTGATTTTTCAGCGGATATTGAATGATAGATATCATCCAGCGCCCCGGTACCCACTTTTTGAATTCCGGACAGAAAATCCCATTGATCAGGGAATGGCAGCAAGGTTTGCGGATCAATAAAGCAACTGTTTCCCTGATCTAAAGCGGTCTTATGTAGTGGTAATGCGATCAGGTTGCCCAATCCTTTTCCTGAAAGCCTGTCCTGGTTTGGAAATAACCGGTCAAAGCTTGAGTTTTTATCAAAAACAGAAACCGTTCCGGATTCATTGAGGAGCGACAGGAATATCTTCCTGCTTTTGATGGCTGGATAAGGTTCTTTGAAAAATATCCATACATGTCCGCCCTTTCCTGAGCGAGAGCGTTCGAGGTAAGCCGGTATTTTTTTTGCTGCACAGCATTCAATAAATTTCTGGCTGTCGGATAACCAATTTTGTTCATCAAAATCCGCGGCAATGAACCATGAAGTGTTATCGGGTAATAATGGGTATAAGCCTACTAATTGTTCACCATTTAAATGTTTTACGAGCTGGTCGTCTGTGAGCGGCAAATATTTTTTATCTGCATAGTTTTGAAAAGTACCGCCTTTCATTTTATGTGCCCTGTATCGGTAGGGATCATATAAATAGGCGGGCATATAGCCGCTTTTAGCTTCCTTGCCTGAGCCGGATGGAATTTCCCAACGGGTTGCAAATACATCCTCGCGACCCTTGAAAAGGGAACGGAATAACTGTAATTTTCTATCGATACTAATTTCTGGCAAATCAGTAATTCGTTTTTAACCGTTCAACTTTTATTTTTTTAAAAGAAGCCGAAAGCCAATTCATTAAAACCTTAATCTGATGCATATCTGCATACAATTCCTCTTTCGGTACAGTAATTCCATATCTAAATGCTTCTCCATTGGGGTCTGAGTAATGAAAGGCTTCAATAATATTTTCAAACCATTCCGGAGGGCTTGCGTTAAATTCGTTTTTTAAAACAACTTTGAGTTTTATCAACAGATCGTGTAGATTATGATTAATTTCCTCTCCGGTAATGGATTTGATATACAATTCTGTGGCATGCCGGTAATTGTATATAGCGGGTTGAAATAGTTCTTGTTCTTCATGGCTTTTATGTGCAATTTCTACCAGTTTGTCCCCTGCCAGTTTGAATGAATCGGCAGTTGAAAAGATATCTCCCAGCTCAAATTCACCACCAAAAACAACTCCGCTCCATGTCTCGTCTATATCTTCCGGCATCGCTCTGAATAAGGGCGTGATAGAAGTTATAAGATTATCTATTGATTCATCTTCAAATTGACTGTTTGAATTTAATCCTATTTTGATGTATTCAATATCCGGATCATCTTCCCAATACATTAAAACGTAAGCAAAAACTCTAACATCATTTATTGTAAATCGGCGGGGCTTACCTTTTTCGGGATTAGCTTCTGAGCTTAGGTAATTGGAAAAAATGTATGCCCACTTTTTTATAGTGTCTCGATCTACCTCAAGTAATCGTGCAGTCTCCAAAACGCCATATTTCATGAAATAGTTAATCATTACCTTTCTTTTTTCTGGCATTATAAGCACATAACTAATTAGAAATTACCTTTTATTTTATTATCATGTTATTTGTTGAGATGCATTGATGTCATTTAGCCCCGTCAATATTGGTGGATCCCATATCTACTCATCCAATTCATTGAACCTGTACACTGCTTGTACACTCGTTTGTGTATAAGTTCATAAACAATCTATTTCCTACTACTATATGTTGTCTATTATCTTATACACTTCTTATACACTCGTTTGTGCATAAGCTATTGTTTTAATGCCTGCTTCCCTTTTTCTGTAGTTACATACTCCTGTTTGGGACTGGTAGGAGTATCTGGAAGTGTATAAGCAAGCCACCCTTTTTCAATCAGCGGCACTATATACCTTTGGTAATTCTTGGCATGATTACTTAACTTTATTTTTTTCAAAATAGCTGTCCGTTTTTTAGGCTTCACACAATACGACAAAATCTGAATATCCTTTTCTGTAAGCTCTTCAGCACTTGCCATAAATGCAGCGTGTATGGGTAATACGGCCAGAAAATAAGTGTACTCCTCATCTGTATCAAATACCGGCTCCGGCGAACCATTTTGCTGCATGCTATTATAAATAGTAGGGAACCCTGTTGCCCTACCTTCCGTAAGTCTCAATTCTTTTAAAAAATCACCTACCCTGCGATTACGATATTTCCTCGCTACAATTCTCTTTTCTTTTTTAAGAATAGCCTTTGTAACCGGCGGCAAGGGGCCGGGAAAACTTAACACCTCAATACGATCAGGAAAACAATTTATTTCTATAGGGCTGTCCTGTTCATAGCTCCTGTGATAAAAGGCGTTAGCTACAACTTCCTCTACAGCAGCCAAAGGAAAGTTGTATACTCTTTCCACCTCAACCCTTGCAGATACTTTGATGACTTTTTCTTTGATGACATTGGTTTGAATGAATGACAGCACATTTCTCAACTGCTGCTGAACAGGCCCGGTAAGTATTTTTTCGGTAAAAACAGTGCCCGAATTATCCTGATGAATAACAAGATCAGTTTTGGCGCCCGGGAAATATTTATCCGGCTTGTCAGAAAAAAACAGAAGCCCCACATTCAATGGCAACAAGGCCTCAGGTAGTCCACCGGCAATGCGCATTTGCTGAGCCAATTCACTTAACGGCATGTGGGCGGCTTCCTTTGCTAAATCGCTCTTTATTTCCTCAAGAAACGACCTGATTAGTCCAAAATGCAAGTCTTCGATTTTCGAATGATGATTGACCCGGTCATCAAAAGGAATGCGTTTTGCCATTTCAAGCAACAAACGCTCTTCCTGCTGGTTAGCCATTACAGAGCTTGAGCCTCTCCTTACATAATATCTGTGTTGCCCTTTAGCTCCCAATGTTGTAGGCACCTTATAAGGCCGGTTATCACCACCAGGAACCCATATGGCTAAAATATGTTTGCCGTCAAGCATATAGGGTTGATAAATAGGGGCATAATAAGGCTGTATTTTATGGCTTAGATTCAACAGCTCTTTTTGAATACCGTCCAGGCTTCTCGCTTGCAAACCTACGGGTGGTAATTGGGGTATGCCATCTTTTTCTGCTACTCCAATAAAAATATAGCCCCCGCCCCAATTATTGATATCATTTGCGAAGGCGCCAATCGTGTGTACTATATCTTCTGGGTTCCAGCCCTGCTTACATTCAACACGTTCCCATTCAACCGTTTGGCCGTTCAGGATTTGTTCGATATTTACGGGAAGGCTCATTTATTAGATATTTTTAATCGCGTAACCAGTTTTTATTTTCAACGTTCTTTCTAATCAATACTCCCAATCAGAATGACTGATTGGGGATTTGTTTAGTTCGGTTTTCAACATTCTCCATTGCGGCAAAAATTTATCCATGTAAGCAATGAATATATCGTTGTGATGTCTCTCTAATAAGTGAACCATTTCATGAACAACAATATATTCTAAACAAGCCTGCGGTTTCTTTGCCAACTCAAGGTTTACCCATATTCGCTTAGCTTCAATATTGCAAGTACCCCACTTAGTTTTCATTTTCTTTATCCCATACCCGGACACCTTTACCTTCATCCTCTTTTCCCACTTTGCTATTAAGTCAGTTATTTGATTTTGCAGATACTCCCTATAAAATTTTGCCATCACCGCTGCCCTGTTTTTAATCGGAGTACCTTTCTTAATATATAGGTCAATATGCTTATGCCGTAACTCTACAGTATGCTTCCCGGCTGTCGGTAGAATGTTTAGTAAATACCGCCTGCCATTAAAGTAGTGGCTCTCGCCGGAAATATATTCTCTCGCCGCTTCTCGTTCCTGACCTTCAAAAAGGCGTTGCTGCTTTTTAATCCAACCCAGTTTTGATACGGCAAACAACCGGATTGCATCGTCATTTACCCGTAAGGGCGCTGCAATCCTTACCCGCCCGTTAGGCGGATACACTCCCAGATGCAGATTTTTGATGTCTTTCTTCTCCACATCAATGCTGATATTACCAACGACTATTCTTTGCATCCTAATAATCCTGCGTTTGGGCTCTGACAATTTCATATACCCTGTTCACCTCTTCTTCGTCTTCAATATATTCACCAATAGCAATTCTAATTTCCTTTTCCTTCTGTTTATTTCCCCGCCAATCATCTTTTTTAACCGAAATTATGGCTGCATCTACCTGCAAAGCAAGGTTTGCATCCCGATTCAGGTTGTCGAATAAAGCTCGTTTACCCGGGGTGTTCATCGCTTTTGGATAATCCTTCGAGTCCTCCGGCTTTGTTACATTTTTAATTAACTTGGCTAAAGCTGCCAAATATTTTTTATATTCCTGTGCCTCTTCCTTTCTTTGTCTTATTAGTTCATCAAGTAGAACGGACATTTTCTCATAGTACTTTGGATTTGTAGGCATTTCATCAATAATCAACCTGCGGATATTGTTCTCAATGGTTTCAGCCATTGCATTTTTGTTCTTTCTGATACCGGATGGCAGGCTATTAGCTGCTACATCCATTCCCTTTTCAGCGATCAACTGCAATAATGTGATGTCATCAAAAGCAGATACAACAGTGCTATCAGTAGCACTTATATAAGTGTCAATTAAATGCCTCATTGCAGGCTCATACTGTTTTAGATCAATATAATCCCGGCTGGCAAGTTTTATTTCTTGTCTCAGGTTCTCAAAAAATTTCATATCCTCCTTTATTTGTTCTGTCTGTTTTATAGTATATCCGGCTTCTTCCATTTCATTGGCGATATTGGCAAAAGCTCTAATTAACGCAACAGTCTGCTTATAAAGGGAAATTCTTCTTTGCTCGGTGTTCTTTAAATCTTCCGGGTTCTCCGGGTTGCCACAAAAATACCGGATGCACTGTAACTGGTCTTTTGCATTGCCGATAGGCTCTATCAATGCCTTTATTGATTCAAGGCACTCGTCTAATCTTTCTTTTCCTTTTTGTAACCTATCTGCTAACAGACCTTCTACATCCTCTTTCTCAAAAGCATCGAAAGCATCGGAAGTGTAATCCGACACAGCTTTCTCCAGTCGCTTGAATAAATCTTTATAGTCGACAACGTACCCATATTCTTTATCATCTCCATCAAGCCTGTTTACCCTACATATAGCCTGAAATAAGCCGTGGTCTTGCATAGAGCTATCAATATATAAGTATGTGGCTGGAGGAGCATCAAAACCTGTCAAAAGTTTATCCACCACTATCAGCAATTTCATTTGGGCAGGCTCCTCAATAAATTTCCTTTTTACCTCCATTTCAAACTGCTCAGGTGTTTTACCATTGAGCATTTTTACATACGTGTCATACTTAAATACATTCTCTGTGTCTGGCTCTTCAACTACTGATTCTCCTTTTATGTCGGAGATGGAAGGATTATAAGAGGTAATAATTGCACACTTGGTAAATCCGGCTTCCTGAAATAACTCATAGTAACGGCAGGCCTGGTAAATACTTCCGGCAACAAGCATCGCATTTCCGCGACCATTTTGTAACCGCTCTCTTTCTTCCATATCCATTAGGATATCGGCCATGATCCGAGAGATGCGGGTTCTTGAACTTAGAACTTTTTGCAGCGTGCCCCACCGCTTTTTTAGTTCAGTGAGTGCATAATTGGTAAGCCCTCTTGTCTTGGCATTAAACCATCGGTCTATTCCTTCCTGTGATGTTATCTGTTGATCAACATTTCTGGCCTCATATCGCAAATCAAGTACCACTTTGTCCTTTACAGCTTCGTCAAACTTGTATGTATGAATGTATGTGCCGAAAACTTCCATGCTGCTTTCTTTATCCTTTTTCAGCAATGGGGTACCAGTAAAACCAATAAATAGTGCATTCGGCAAGATTTTTTTCATCGCCCCATGAAGCTTACCGCTTTGAGTCCGGTGACATTCATCTACAAATACATAAATATCCCCCTTTGCTTTAAAGTCTGCCGGCAGGTTTCTTTCTAATTCTTCAACATATTCATCAATATTTCCTTCATCCTTTTTTCCAAACTTGTGAATTAATGAGCATAGCAACCACGGATTGACAGTATTTAGTTTATCAATTAAATCTTTGCCGCTTTTTGTACGCACAATGGTTTCTCCAACACCTGTATAAACTTTTTCAATCTGCTCGTCCAATTCCTCCCGGTCTGTAATTACTAATACACGGGAGTTGGTTACATTTTCCTTTATCCATTTGGTGAGCCATACCATTGTGAGACTTTTCCCACTTCCCTGAGTATGCCAGATAATTCCACCTTCACGTCTTCTGATATGCTCCTGGGCTGCTTTTACACCAAAATACTGGTTAGGCCTGCATAACTTTTTAATTCCTCTGTCATAAACAACAAAATCGTGCAACAACTCAACCAACCTTTGCTTATTGCACATTTGTAAAATACCACGGTCTAACGGATTTTCAATATCACTCTCTTCTTTCCAGCCCAGGTAATATTTTTCTTTCGTTTCAATACAACCGTATTTTAATCCCTCAATATCATTGCCAGCCATTACAAGCTGGACAGTTGCAAAAAAGTTCCTGATAAATGTACCCTTCTGATTATCCAAGTTCTGGCGGATTCCTTCGGATATGGATATAGTGCTTCGCTTTAGCTCAATGACGCCGATTGCAATACCGTTAATGTATAATACTATGTCTGGCCGTTTATGATGCTCTCCTTTTACAGTTACTTCTTCAGCAATTGCAAAATCATTTTTATTCCATTGCTTCCAGTTTATTACATCTACAGTTTCAGTATTTGCCCCGGCTTCCGGCCTTACCTTTACTCCATACCTTAGCATCAGGTACACCGCCTTATTTATATCGTATAAGCTTTCGCTTTGATTACCCGCAGCTTTACTTAGTTCAAAGATTACCTTTTCAATTAGTTCAGATGAATACTTTTTGGTTTCTGTCAGATACTTTCTTAGAACACCTTCCTCTATATTACTGCCGCCTCTTTCATCCCAATTACCCAAATAATGGTATCCTAACTGCTCATTAAACAGTTTAGCAATCCGGTTCTGTGTCTTCCGCTCTATTTGGCCTATTGATGTCATATTAATCTGATTTTACCGGTTAAGAGTTGTTGCATTATTCCCTGCTTTATTTGCCTATACTTTTCAAGTTTTGCATCCAATGCAGCTATTTCCGTATCTATGTCTGTAAGAATGTTGGTGATTCTTATTTGTTCTCCTAAAGGTGGCAGTTGTACTTTAATCATAGATATTTGGCCTAAATTAATTTTTTTGGGTATAGCAAACTGTAAGGAATTCCACTCGATTTCTTTTTTAAATTCATCTGTCTTTGAATAGTGGCATAAAAATGATGCTGATACACCTCTTTTTACTTTGAGCAACGCCAGACTTACATAAAAGCTTGCGTTAACATCCCAGTCGATTAGTTTAAAATCTCCAATGGAACCAATTCTGGTCATTAAAATATCTCCTTTCTCTATTCGAAAACTCCTTGTTAGTAACGCATGTTCAACTGGCGATATGAATTTTGTATTTGTAAAATCATTATTTGTAACATTTTCAACACTGTAAAAAGGGATGCCTGATTCAACATATTTAGGTGTTTGATGTGTACCATCACGCACTATTGCAATTTCGCTCAAATTTTTCACCTCCCATTCTTTCTTCGGTTGCATCAGTTGATGTAGGATTCCCTGTCTGACATTGCGCTTCTTGGTAATGAGTTTTTCCAAACTCCTAATAAGTGAATCTGCATTACGGAGAGAAATAGCAATAGCACTTTGTTCTTCAAGTGAAGGAAGCGGTATTTTCATTTTTGCAATCATCTCCATACGCACGGAATCAACAGATGACTTTGCTGTCATTTGCATAATTCTACTGTAGAAGTTATTGCTGAAATAAATGAAAAAATAATAACCATTTACAGTATTGTCAAAACCCCTTATACAGTAAACTCTTTGATGATAGTCAAATTTTCCATTGATATAATGAAAGACCTTTCCGGTACCCACTCCGTCACCCGCTGTCAAAACAGCCTCGCCATCGAATGAATAAGAATTGATTCTTTCTACAATTTGAGACCTGACAAAAAATGGATACACGCCATTATCTATTTTATCTTGGGTGTTTTTTGCGCCTGTTTTTATTATAGCAATAGAGCCAATTTCTTTAATATTCCAATCATTGGGAATAATACCAATTTCCGTTGCCTTATAACCCTTTCCTATTTCCATACAAACCCCATTTTCTTTAGGTGAGCATTTACTTTATGTGTTAGTTCATCTGTTTCATAAGATAATTGCGGCAATGTGGTTTCATATCGTTCAGCGAGTTCTTTAATACGTTCAGCCAGCCGATGGCTTATTCTATCCATTTCATTTTGTACCTCCAATTGAACGGTGTTCATCCATTTTTGTTCAATAACCAGATGCTTTATGTCCGCTTCTTTTAGTTTGGGATATTGGATTAGAGCCCTCTTGTCCAATGCAGTTTCTGCCGTTTTTATTGACTTATTCAATGCAGACTCTTGCTCCAATAATGAAAGGTAGTTTATTAAAATATTTAGCTCATCTTCTTCAGGCTCCCCATATACGGGTTCCGGCTCATCAGCAACTAATAAAGTATTCTCCTCTTTTTCAAGTGTTTTAATCCTTTTTTGAATGAGAGCCTTGGTTGGCTTCCCCTTATCATTTAATACTTCTGATAAAGCGCCATCCTCTCCTGTATGTTCTTCATCCATTTCCTCTATTTTTCGGGCCACTTCATCTCTTTGCAATTCAAGTTCCTCTATGGCCTTTTTGTCATTGGAGAAATACTCATTTATGATAATGTTCTTTGGCATCAACCGGCCTTCCCATGTTTTTTTCTTCTTATCGTTTTCAACACCGTTACCGGCTTTCCACCCATCTGTCACCAGTATGTAAACATCGTCCTGCATCACATCCGCCCAATAAGTCATAAGGTGTTGGTAGATGTCGTAGTTGTCAAGTAGTTTTTTTCCTGAAAATGTTGCAAGAAGATCCTCGGATAACTCGTGAATTATTTTCTTTGGTTTGTCTCCAATTTTTATAGCTGTGAGTGATGGAATGCTTTTTTGCTTCCACCTATTGAAAAGATTATTGATACCATTTGCATAGCCGGTAAATTCCGGATGCCCGAAAATTGTAACCCGAATATGTTTGGCTTCAACTTTCAGTTCACTATACTTGTTGCTACGCTTACTTGTTTTAAACAATTCTTTTCTCAAAGAAGGATAAACATCCCAGTATAGCTGTAAAGCATCAATATCAAAATTGGGTATACCCCCTAACAAATGCGCTTCTATATCCTGTATGTCCTCGGTTTCCTGGCTGTCTATATAACGGGGTATATTCAGGTTAAACTCGTTCTTCCTTATTTCGGCAAGAGGGATCATCCTGGAATATCCATAAACAGGCGTTTGCTTATTAAATACATCAACTATCTTATGGATGTCCTGCTCCCGCAACCTGTTTTTATTACCATCTTTTACAAAACCTTTGCTGGCATCAATCATGAATATACCTTTTCGCCCCTCTGCATTTTCCTTATCCATCATAATAATGCAGGCAGGGATGCCTGTGCCATAAAAAAGATTTGCCGGCAGGCCGATAATTCCTTTAATATATCCTTTCTCTACAAGAGCTTTCCGAATCATCGCTTCTGAACCTCCACGAAATAATACACCATGTGGCAAAATAACAGCACCTTTTCCGTTGCTCTTTAGCGATTTGATGATATGAAGTAAGAAAGCATAATCGCCGTTTTTTGTGGGAGGTATTCCATAACCGGTAAATCGTTGGTAAATGTCATCAGACGGGTTAAACCCATCCATCCAATTCTTACTTGAAAATGGTGGGTTCGATACTGCGTAATCAAATTGTTTTAAATTATTGCCTGATGTAAACAAAGGATGGGATAATGTACTTTGACCTTTGCGAATGTCTGCGGTAGGATTGTTGTGCAGGATCATATTCATTTTTGCAATACCCGCCGTTGCCACATCTTTTTCCTGGCCGAAGAGAGAGATATCCTTCCCAGCTTCATCTGCAATTTTCAATAACAGACTGCCGCTTCCACATGTTGGATCATAAGCAGAGGTTTGACGTGTGGAATTGTTTTCATTAATACCCAATATTTTTGCCAGTATCCTGCTTACTTCAGCAGGAGTGTAGAACTGACCTTTGCTCTTTCCCGACTCTGTGGCGAAGTGTCTCATCAGGTATTCATAAGCATCTCCCAATATATCATCTCCGTCTGCCCTGTTCTTGCTGAAATCTAAATTTGGATTTTGGAATATGGAAATAAGCCCCGACAGTTTATCAACCATCTCATCACTCTTACCTAACTTCTCTTCATCGTTAAAGTCGGTAACGTCAATAATGCCCGACAAACCATTTTCTTCCGCAATAGGTTTGATGATCTTCTTATTGATTTTATCACCAATATCTTTCCGGCCTTTCAGCTTTACCATATCTTCAAAAGACGCTCCGGGAGGTATGGTGATTACCGCGTTCTTTTTACCGGCATATTTATCGGATACATATTTAATAAAAAGAAGTACCAGTACATAGTCCTTATATTGGCTGGCATCCATGCCGCCACGTAGCTTGTCGCAACTTGCCCAAATAGTAGAATATAATTCTGATTTTTTGATCGCCATTCTAATCTTGTATTTTATTTTTGCCTGTCCGTTTTCCTTTTTCTGCAATTACCGCCAGTTCCTTGAGCAGTTTTTTCTTTTCCTCACCCTCAATGTCCTTAGATGAAATAAAAAAATCTTTCAGATCCCGGTTAATGGTGAGTGCGATGCGAAAGAAGGTGGCAAGAGGGGGTTGTATGGTATTTGTAGCCCATTTTGAAATAGTTGTTTCTTCATACCCTAACTCTGCCGCCAGTGCTTTGTTACTTACTCCTTCTTCTTTTAGCACGGCCGCCAACCTGTTGATAATAATTTTATCCGCCTTCCGTTTTGACTTTAAATTGCTCATTAATAATGATAATTTGCTCTTGTAGACAAATTTATTGTTTACCTAAATCATTAATTTTAGTGTAAACCTGCTTTACATGAAATAAAATTTGGTTCACAAGAAAGATTTATATATCTTTAGGAGCAGTTTTAAATTAAATAAAAAAATATTGCAATGACATAATTCAATTTTATTTTGCAGCCGCTTTCCTAAAATATTAAGCGTGTTTGCTTTAATTCCTGTCTTGAAACTACGACAATTCAAACTCCGGGAAATAAGGTAAATCGTTCACGTTATGGCGTGGGCGTTCTTATTGGAGTAAGGGTGTCGTAGCCCCCAAGACGGTAAGGACCAACCCACGTCTTTTTTATGCGCCGCCGGTTGGTCTGTTTGCACATTCTTCACCTTTAAAAGCTTTCCGCCATGCAAAAGACATCCACTCGCAAACAACCCCAACGCAAACCCAAGCCGGAATTAAAATGGCAAACCGGGGCCTATGAACGCCATGCTAATTTTAGTTACATTCTTCCCTATCAATTTTTGCTGCTATGCCGCCTGATGGACATACCGCCTAAAGAAGTGGTAATCGATTTTATGGATAACCTGGCCTGCGGCAGTTGGAACCGGGAGGGGCGGGATACGGCCAAGGAACACCTCATCAATTATTTTATTGCACTCGGTTACGGGCAGGAGCATTATATGGAAGCTGAAATTCGCCAAATTTTTAAGGAAATGGATGCTGTTGGCATGCTCTTTCCGGGTGAGGGCAACGAGAAACTGGTAGACAGGTATGCCAAATGGCGTGATAAACACCAAACCTGGTGGTTTAAAAAATGGTTCCGCAAAACCAGGCGTCAACTGTCAAAAAAGGAGGTAGTATGAAGCCCTTTACCATTTACGATCAGTGCCGGGAGGCATTTAGTTTTCACCAGCAACAGCTTACGGAAGTAATTGTAAAAACGGCTAACCCGGATATGATTTTTATGCTGGGCGCTACACTACATCGCAAAAAATATGAAAGCATATTTAATGAATCCGCCCCATACTGTCAACATATATCAGACTGTACACTTTTAATATTGCTGCCCAACCTTGCCAATAAAGAGTTGCACGAATGGCAGGACAAAATAGAAAACCATTGCAGCAGCCTCATGCCGGTTACCACACTTGTATTGGCAACCTCCACTTTTATGGAGTGGCTGCAGGCTGGTCTTTCCTTTGCCGGGTTTATATGGCAGCACGCCCCGGTGCTGTATGATGCAGGAAATATTTGCCGGGAGCATTACCCGGGAACTAAAGTAGCTGCCAACAACAAAGAGGCTACCAGGCAATGGGAAGAAGGGCTATCCAAGGCCAAAGAATTTTTGGCAGGTTCAGAACTGTACCGTGTGCGCAAGCAGCACAAGATGGCGGCATTTATGCTGCATCAGTCTGCAGAACAGGCGTTGCGAACACTGCTGAAAGCGGGAACCGGCTACCATGCCAATACCCATAGTATTGACCGGCTGCTGCACTATGGCAGCCTGGTGGCGCATCAACTGCCGGAAATCTTTCCCCGGCAAACAGAGCAAGACAAGCGCCTGTTTAACCTTTTGCAAAAAGCGTATATAGACACCCGGTATAGGGAAGATTATAAAATTACGGATGAAGAATTGTTAACCCTTACCGGAAAAATCCGGCGCATTCATGAAGTGTTATCCGCTGCCGGAAAATGCTTCATGAATGCGCCGTTGCAGCCCGAATTACAAAATACTTCCCAATAAAACACCCGATTTATGGAAACGAACACCCCCAGCAGAAAGCGTTTTTACAAGTCCTGGCATTTTTTGAGCCTGGCCGGTAAGCGGCCGTTGCGTATCCTATGGGAAGTATTTTATCACTATCACCTGGATGAGATGAAAGAGGAACTTCAATGCTGGCAGCAGTGTGCTTTATGTAATGATAATAGTGCGTATAGTGAAGAGAACGCACGGGAGGACCTGATGGATTTTATTCAGCACCTGCTCCGGCTTATTGAAGCCTGTCATATATTGAATGAACGGAAAAATGCCGATAGGAAATATAAGCAGCAAAAACGACTACCCAAAGAGGCGCGGCAAATGATTGCTAAAATGAACATCCCGGTTTTATTGACTGCTGATGAAAAGAAGGATCCGGGGCAAGTCATTACCCAATTCTGCAAAACCTTCCGCCGGTCTTATGCTCAAATAGAATTACTGGATATGCTGGACTCCGTGATTACTTATAAGGGCGATAAAGAAGTAAATAAAGGAAATTTGATGATGTTTTATGAAGCATTATCGGTATTGGTAAAATTAGCGTATAGAATGTGCAGGCATGAAAATGGGGTGAAATCGGCTTTGGTGAGGGGCTTGACCTTTTTCAGATAATACCCAACTTTCTTTCGTCAATGAAGCTTATTTACACAGGCATAATTTGCGAATAAAAATTTCGTATATTTAAGAGTTAGCGGTAATGCTACCAAGACAACCTTACTGAATATGAAAATACTTATACTACTTGATAAAAATTTCGACATAGACCGAAAAAAACTTAAGGAATTTCTATTGTCAAACTGTAAACACCTTGAATTTTCAATTTTTGAAAAACCATTTGAAATTACTGATAGCATTTTAAGTAAGCCGAAGTCCTTCAATGAAATTCATAAGAAATATTCTTCTGAATTTAAGGAACACGAAAGAGTTTTTTGCTTCACAGATATTCAGTATAGTGATAATTATTTTATTCACGAACATAAAAATTTATCAATATTTTCTTTTGCCTATTGGGAATTACTAACTGACTTGCCAAAGTCAAATGGGCTAATTTATTTCATTACAGACTATTTAGCTTTAGATACTGACACTAGTGGATTCCGCCACGAAAAAACAACAGGTTGTATATATGACTTTCTTGGGGACAAAAGAGGAATTGATGCAGGTATGAGGCAAGCAGGTCTTTGTCCAAATTGTTTGAAGCGAGTTTCAGAGTTAATTTCAAACGATGAAACCGAAGGAATTTTTGAGGATATTAAAATCCTGATGAACATCTTGTCTTCAAGTTCAAAATGGAATAAAGACATTTTTGAAACTGTAAAAGTTGGAACATCGACAATATTAAAAAAACGTAAGCTCAAATCAGAATCAGGAGTTAGCGTTGTAATTGCATCCCCAGGCGACACACAACAGGAAAGGCAATTACTATTGGATACACTAGAAAGAAGGTTTAGAATTGACAATCACGAGAAACATTGTGGACTTAGAATAATGGTTAGTGGATGGGAAGATTTAGCTTCACAAAATGGATATGCACAAGATGTAATTAATTCGGACCTTATTAAAAATGCCGACTTCGTAATTGCAGTTTTTAAACATAAACTCGGCAGTCCAACTTATGACCAAGCAACAGGAGTTCAAAGAGCTGAATCAGGTACAGCCGAAGAACTTCTGCAAGCACTTGACAACTCAGATTCCCAAAATCCTGTTGGAATGGCATATTTCTTTTCAACAGCCCCAGTTGTTTCCTTGGACACACCGAATTTTGACAAAATCGCAGATGAATGGAAGAAACTGAATGAATTTAAAACTAAAATTTCAACCAAACTTATTTACAAACCCTACACCGAACCTAATGAATTGTTGAATACAGTTTTAAAAGATTTAGAAAAAAATATTGTAACATATATTTCAAAATAAAAGCACTACCGCTAACAGGGTATTTGCAATAGTGCGGCTCGATGTCAAATGCACAACTTCAAAATTTCTATTTAACTTTAATGCAAAACTCAGTTGACGGAATACTATTACCGACCCATCGCAAATACCCTGTTATCGGTCAGCTTAAACCGACATTTTACACGACAGTGAAAAATAGAGGACTAATCATAACGACAATTGTTTTCTTTCTGTTAGTTAACACGAGCTACTATTGGGAAGGCAAACTTGGACTATTTGCCTTTCCTGCATTTCTATTATTAGGCGCAGTTTATTTAGGACTTACAATTGCTCTGTTGCGACAACTCTATTTTTTAATCAAAGAAAAACTCAGACAGAAAAAGCGGCTTCTGGTAATCGTACTATTGACGACCGCTTTACTTTCAAAGAAAGAATTGGCTGCTTTGGGGTTTCAGAAATCAAAGGAACATTTAGAGTTATAAAGGACACTATTTATTTTGACAACGTTCAACTTGGTAGGCCCGAAGACCATTTTTACAAGTTTGCAGTAATTAAAGCGGTAAAGTCTGACAATTCAAAAATACTTGGCGACCTAATTAGATACAAGGACATAACCGACACAGTTGGACATGAACTTTGGATTATCAAAAATGAATTACAGAAACTAAACGACAAAAACCTAGCCGCCAACAGGGAGGATGTTGCTCTGCTGGCTGACAAATAAATCCTCAACTTTTATCACTATTAGCATCGGCTTGGTCAAACGTGATTCCATTAGGCTTCAGTTCCAGGCTGGGTATGATAAATACCAGCACAGCAGCACGCCTTCAACATTAGCGGTCAACATAAGACGACCCAGCCATAAAGAGCACGACAGGTTCGATGGGAAAAGAAGAACGAATAGCAATTTCTTAATTGGCAAATTTGCCAATTAAGAAATTTATTTTTATCTTTGCTTCATCACTTTAAAAGTGGCGGCAACACTTTAAATACGGCATTAAATGTTATGAATAAAGAACTTAAAAAACCTTTGGCGACAAAATTTAAGTCAAAAGCAACAATCATTGATGACAAAATGGTCGAGGTTATTGCACCAGATGGAGAAGTCTTTTCGATATTGACTCGTATTGGGATTTTCACCAATCAAGAAACTCGTCAGTATCAATTACATTTGGTAGAGACTGTTTTTGACAAAAATTTCTCTGATGACAAGGAAATAATGGCCAACAATATTTGGCGTGACTTAATGCTAAATGGTGTGTCATTTATGGGAATGAGTTCCGGTGACAGACAAGGAGAAAGAACTCGAATAGGAAAAAAAATTCGCCAAATTCGGGAAGAAAAAGGGATAGAAGCAAAAGATTTAGCAAATTTAGCAAATATAGACGCTGCAAATCTCAGCAGAATTGAACAAGGCAAATATTCCGTTGGACTTGATATTCTTTCAAGAATTGCATTTGTTTTAGGATACCATATTGATATTGTACCCAATCAAATGTAACCATCATGGAAAATTTACTCGAAACTTATAATGGCATTTTTGAATGCCATTATAAAAATGAGCATTACTCTGTTCGGGATAATGGTGCTGTATTACGACACGCTCCTAACAATAATCGAACTCGACCGACAGACAATAAATGGACTTTTGGCAAACTAAACACTAAGACAGGTTATTTGGAAATTGCTTCAGTTCGTATTCACAGAATAGTTGCAACTGCATTTCACGGAGAACCGCCAACGAAAGAACACGTTGTTGATCATATTGACACGAACAAACAAAATAACAGACCGGAAAATCTTAGGTGGGTAACAAGATTGGAAAATATTTTGCTTAACCCAATCACTGCAAGACGTATTGAACTTGTTTGCGGAAGTGTTGAAGCATTTCTTGCCAACCCTTCAAAATTTCGTGGCAAATTTCAAGAACCAAATTATGAATGGATGTGTGCCGTTTCAGAAGAAGAAGCACAAGTAAGTAAAGAAAGACTATTCGCTTGGGCAGAAGGTGACAAACCATTACAAGGCGGAACATTAGGAGAATGGATATATAATCGTAGTTTACCAAAAATGCAAATTGAGGAACTTCCGGAGTTTACAAATTCCTTAACTCAAAATGCAAAACAAAAAAATTGGAAAACGCCGACTGAATTTCCTTGCTGCCCACAAGACATTGCCAGCAATCCAATTTTATCTTATGGAGCAAATCTAAAAGCAGAAAAGGTATTTTCGCAAAATCAATATTCAAAATCATTCATCGAAGATTTTGCAATTTCCAAAGACGAAAATGTTTTATGGATTATGTGCAAGAGCAGCGATGACAACGCAATAAAGCCTTACTCTTTGGCAGAAGTAGCTTATCAAAATGACATTTTTGTTCACAATAATCTTGGAAATTTTTTCAAAAAAGACGGTGCAGAGAAACTGTTTACTCTTGTGCAAGGACTTGAATGGGCAGGAGGCGACACATTTGACGATTATTGTTGAAAGTAAAAAAAAGGATATTATTTCAGGTAGTGCTCTATTTTGAAAATAATTACCAGCACAATAATCAGGATGGTGCCCCACTTTAAGAACTGCCCCAATATCGCTTTGTAAAATTCCAGCTTATGGCTTTCTATGGGGAAAAGCAACGTCCGGTTTATTTGCTGCCTCCTTTGGCTAGGCCGCAATAATGGCCTGTATTTTTCGATTGTGGGCAGCAAGCAATTCTTCAACCGGCCGGAGATTAGGTGCAGGAACCTCAATTTTTAATTTGGCAACTTTGTCTTCTATTTCGGTTATTTTATCCGACTGCTTTTCAATTGCCGCCGTCAGCAGGCCAAGACTAACCGGGGATTCTTTTTGCCCTTCCAATAATTCCTCCAATACAGATTGTATAATTTCTTCTTTCATCGTGTTAATGTATTTTGTCGTTGTTTTACTTTGATAAATTCTGTTTGTTTTTGTTCCTGCGCCCGTTTATTTTTTTCGATTTGCTTTTCGATTGTTTGCAGGGAAAGCCCCACGTCGCTGCCTTTTACTTTTACCCCCTTGCTATCCACGAAAGAAATACCACGGCCTTTTATGATTTCAAAACCCTGTTCTCTTACTTTTTGCTGGAAAGTTTCCATTGTTTTTGATGACTGCAAAATCTCCCGCAACCGGGTTTTAATTGCTCCTTCCGCTGATCATTTCTTGGCAACAATTGCTGATCTTTTGATAAAAAGCGCCGGGGGCTTAACACCCGTTGCAACTGGTGTTTCTGTTCCATTTTCCGACAGAACTCCGCCATGCGTTTATAACTATTGCTATCCGATACATTGGTTTTGCCAGTGTATCCGATCCGGTTAGCCACAATATGAATGTGCTGATGCTGGGTGTCTTTATGCTCCACGGCTAAGAACTGGTTATCGGTAAAACCAAAATCCTCCGCGCAATCCCTGGCAATCTGGATCAATTGCGGCCTTGTTAATTGTTCCCCGGGTGCCATACTCAGGGTAAAATGAAATACCGGTCTGGATTGTTTTGGGTTTAATTTTCGCACTTTGTTAAACTGTTGCACCAGCTCTTTTTTATCGCCAAAACATTTATTGAAGAGTAAAACCTCTGCCCGGTTTTGCATCAGGGTATGATCCTTATCCATCTTCATTTTCTTATCCTCCAGGCAGTACCGGATACACCCGGCAAATCCTTTTCCTGTAATCGCCTTTCCAATCATTGCAAACTGTTTTTAATAGCCTGGGCCAACTCTTTTACCTGCGCCGCCAGTTGCTTTAATTCTGCCCGTTCAAAAGCATTAAAAGTTTGTGCGGAATTATTTTTATATGCCAGCGAATTGATGTTAGCTGCAAGGTGATTAAGTGTACCGGTAAAGTCTAAAACAGCCGCGGGTAGCGTTTTTTCTCGGGTGACAATTTGGCTATTCAATGCGGCCTCGCGTAAAAATTCGGAAATGGTAAGCTGCACTTGTCTCGCTTTTAGCTCAATTATTTTTAGCTCCAATGAAGTACAGGCTACCCGCAAACGACAGCTCCGTTTAACTGATTTTCTCGGCCTGCCGCCCTTATTCTTTTGCTTTATTGTGTTCATATTTCATTCAATTTATTGTTTGATAACCGCGCTTTGCGCCCCCCATGAATGGCCCCCAAAGGCCATGAATGGGCCAGCATGTTCGAAGTAGGTGAGGTTACGAGCCTACGAGAACATAGCTGGCTCCCTCACCGTCGAAGCCCAAAGCCCCTGTGGATGCTTTGCTCCTGTGCGTGGGTTTTTTCTTTCACCAGCCATTCGTTAAGGTCTTTATGATGAACATATTTGCAAGACAGGTCTTTGAACTTTTGGGATTGTTTCATAGCAGATGCAGTGCAGTTCTTCCCCGAAACATCATTATCCAGCAGCAGGTAAACGCGTTCGTGTTCTTTCATAAGTGGTAATGATCTTTCAAAAAAGGAAAGGGAATTGAGTACCAGAAAATTTGTCAGTTCGGGCAAAAGTTCTTGTTGCTTTTCCAACAGGGAAAGAAAATCAAACAGCCCCTCCACAACAGCTAATGTGGGCTTTTCATGCTGAAAAAAGCTGATATCTTTTGGGGCAATGGTGCTTTTAATATTACCAATACTTCTAAGTTCAAACCCGCCGGAATTATTCCTAAACCCGATCATTGAAAATTGTTGCTGCCCGTTTCTTACAAGAGCCTCTTTGCAATATTTTTCGGCGTATGAAATTGATATAGCTCTTTTCTGAAAATAATCTTTTAATCCGGGGCTTTGCAGCTCTTTAATTGCGAGCACCTGCATTTTCGATTCGGTTTTTTCATCTTGGACCAACGTAGATTTAACAGGCGGTTGATGCTGCTGATGAAAAGAAAAATGGTTGTGGTGTTGGTTCAATTTTTCCAGGAAATCTGCTACTGCGCACTGGTGATAATGAATGCCGAAATCTACCAGGTTACCTCCTTTCCCTAAACTATGATCGTACCATACATTTAACTTCAGGTTTACTTTAAAGGAAGGTGTGCGCTCTTTGTGAAACGGAGAATAATACCAGTAATCATTACCCTGCACTTTCGCCGGTTTGCACCCCAGCAGTTCCAGGTAGCTAACAATATCTAATTTCTTCGCCTGGTCACAATTGATTTTTTGAGGAGTCATGACTTTGTTTTTTTTTGATGATTTGATGAAAACTTTGTACGCACGTTTTAGTGGATAGGCTAAGGCTTGCTGTACTTTTTTCGGTGCTCCAGCATACGGGAATAACCGCCCGGTGGTAAAGTGATCTCGGTTTCGGCAGCCTGCCATTTACTAAGCCATTCAGCAAAATCGTCTTTACGGACCAGGTAGGGCTTACCCAATCTTTTTGCTGGCAGCCCGCGGGAGTGTATATAGCCGCGGACAGTGCCAATAGGCTTTTTAAGGATAATAGCTACCTCGGGGAGGGTGAGGAAGTCCGCGCTATAAGTACGCTCTTGTTGGTTTTTATTATTTTCCTGTTTAGAAAACCATGCGATCAAAGATTTTTGAATCTGATCCAGCCGTTCATTAATTTGTTCAAAAGGATTATTTGCGCTCATCACTAATTGTTTTTAATTGTGAACAATGAGCGCAAACTATAGTCAGCTCGTAGGCATATCAAGTCAGTGTGGCGGAAAATCAGGAATGTCAGGTGTTTTCCCGGTATTTTTTGAGGGAAAGGTCTTCGAGAGATGCTTTATAGCGCAGATAATAGTTATCGGTCAGGTAGTTTCTTTTAAAATTATTGAGCTTGCCAATGGAGTTGCCAGTCTCCTTTAGATAAGCATCGAGTATCTCCGGGAATGTGAAACCGTCCTTAAAATAGCCCAGGTCTTTAAAAGTGCTAATCATACTTGCAATGGCCCCGGCAAACCCATCCGGGTTTTTGCCCGTGCGCGTTTGCGTTACTGGTTTGGATATAAACAGTTCAAAGGGAATGCCTGAATTGGTAAGCTGCTGTTGGATAAATTGCCGGGTAGTATTTATAGAGCCGTTTATGGGTCTTAACATATTACTGAAAGGTGCAGACGGAATTTCGGCTGGTTGATTGGGTAAAGCAGGTTTCTGGAATGGGGCCGATTGTTGCTGTAATGCGCTTAACAGCTTTTGCCGGTTTTCCTTATCCAGCCGGATCACTTCGGCGAGCATATTTTCCCGGTTCATGCTGGATAGCTTCTTGCCGATAAAATGCAGGTAGGGGTCGGTAGGATGGTTGATGGCGTTTGGATAAGCTGCCGGGTATTGTGAGAGTGTTTGAAGAAAATAGTTGAGATCAGTACTGGTCACTCTTTGTAAAGCCCGGATCAGTTTTTGAGTAAATCCGGGTTTAAAACAAAAGAAAATAAAATGGCAGTAATCTTCAAAAAACTCGATATCCCAAAAATGATTTTCTGAAATGTGGTAATCGGTATCGTTAAAGCTGATGGCGTTGCCTTTGCGGATAGCTTTGTCGAGAAAAACCCTTACATCCTTCATTATCCAAATAAAATCATTCGGAATCTTCCCATGCACATCGATAGCGGTAACATATCTTTTATTGAGGCGGTTTATGATGGATTGGGGAATTTTCATTTTCGGCTATTATTGAGCAGCTTAAAATTACGACAATAACCATTTAAAACAGGGGAAAGCTGTATATTTAAGAATTATACGCCATATTACACAAGTAATTATGCCAAGACGTAAAAATCTTAACGGAATTCCTCATAATATCACTCAAAGCTTTTTTGGAACAGAACGTTATTATAATTGCGGTTATATGGGCGACTGGTTATTGAATGCGGCACGACAACTTAAATTAACAAAAGCCTCTTTAAATGTATTGCAGGCCTCATTCAACCCCACAGAGCTTAATATTCTTCCATTAACACTTAATGCAAAGACATTAAAAGGAATCATTGATAAGGAATTAGTAGCAAACGGTTTTGACATAGATTTTATAACAGAAGCTAATATTGAGTTTCAATTTCCAGATCCAAAAATTTATAGAACAACCATATACTGCTTTCCATATTTGATTGACAAAGACGGCAGACGTTACGATTCTGGACGACTAATAGCTGAAGGACTTGAGCCAAACTTTGATCCCTTTGATGAAGTAAATATTTGTCCGACAAAAAGAAAAGCAACTATTATTGATAAAATTAAAAACTTATTTGGGTGACACAAGAACAGAGACGTCTTTATACAATTATTGATGAACTACTGTGGAATGAGTGGGACCCAATTGGTGTAAACGAGTACGAAGAAGCAAGGGATGAATATTACAGTTACATACCACAAGTTCTCAAATTAAAAATTGACAACGCAGATATCGAGACAATGGCACAATTCCTTTTTAAAGTAGAGACAGAAAGAATGGGCCTGCTTGGTAATATTGAAAATTGCAGAAGAGTTGCTAACATAATTATTTCAGCATCGCTATGACAAAAAATCGTTATAAACAACCGGTTTAATAATATGTCAGTCAACGTGCTTCGCAGAGACATTTGTGCTTTACATGAACTTTTGAGCTCAGATATCCTCCTTCGCCAGGTTGCAAACCGTCGTTATCAAAACTAAACAGACACCATGAAACAATTAGTACTCATTTATTTAATATTTATGATCAGTTGCAATCAGGATAAAGGAACCAATAACAACAATGTGCAGAAATCCGAAAAAGGCAATTATGCAGCAAAACTCATAAACAATGGCTTCTTAAAATACGCTGACAGTTCAAGGGTTGGAAGTTCAAAAGCACACCTCACTGATTCTTTTGATATTTATGATGATGACAACTTTAGGATCGCCCATATTGATGCCGAGGAACTGGCTGAATTTAGCTTTGATTTTTTTCTCCCTAGACTTAATAGAATTTTAGCAAAAAGAGGCATTTCACTGTCTGCTCAAAAACTAAACGATAAGGAAAATTCTTTTAATGTTTTAGTTAATGGCGACACAATACAACTTTATACTCAAAAGGATCTGGACAACAATACATTTTGGGATACAGCGCCAAGAAATTTCTTTAAAAAAGTAAACGAAATATTAAAAGCTAAAAATAGCGATGAACAGTTTTATTTATTGTATGGCAGCAATGACTTGCACACAATGCTTTTAACCGATAAACAGTTTTCAATTATAGCAGGCTACTACGAAGGAAATATTAAGGAAACACCGTACAAACCATAACGGATCAAATTGGTACTTAAAGACTCGTTTTGGGCTTCATAAAACTCAAAAACTTTTCCACAAAAATCAACATGTCTCAAATGAAAAAAGCAGCTACACTTTTAATATGTAACTGCTTGATTTTCTTGCTCCCCCTGCTGGACTTGAACCAGCGACCCTCTGATTAACAGTCAGATGCTCTAACCAACTGAGCTAAGGAGGAATCTTTCCCCAATGGCATGCGCGATTGGGGCTGCAAAAATAAGGATATTTTTATTTGAAAAAGAATTATTTCCCTGTTTTTTTATTCCCGGTGTTGCGTGTATTGCAAAGGCTTCAGACAGGCAGATAATTGCTCAGAAACTGTTGTTACTACGGGCTTTAACGCGGCCAGCAATTCTTCCAGTTGCTCATTGGTGCGGATGCCGGCCACCACACTGGTAACAGCCGGGTTTTGCAGCACATATTGCAGCGTCAGTTGCTGTGGCGTATAGTTGCTGAATGCCCGGATCGCTTCCTGTAACTGCCGCACTTCTTTCTGGCTGTAACCGAGGTATTCCTTTGCAGGCTTATCAATCAGCAAACCCTGCGCCAGTGCCCCTCTTACCAGTACGCCCTTATTGTTTTCTTTCAGGAGGCTCAATACTGTTTCCTCAGGCCGGCGATCCAGCAGGCTGTATTGCAGCATTACGGATGCAATGGAAGAGCGTTTTACATATTCCCGGATCACATTGGGCCGGATACTGCTGATACCGTAATGCCTTATTTTTCCCTGCTGCTTCAGTAGTTCAAATGCTTCAATGGTTTCATCAATGTTATCTTCAATCGTTCCACCATGCAGCTGGTACAGGTCAATATAATCCGTTTGCAATCGCTGCAGGCTTTTTTCAACGGAAGTTAAAATATATTCCTTCCGGGGGTTCCAGTTCCATCCGGATCCGTCCGGCCTCCATTCATTACCTACTTTTGTTGCAATAAAGATTTTTTTACGTATCTGTTTGAGTGCCGCACCTGCTTTTTCCTCGTTTGCCCCTTTTTCATAAAGATCGGCTGTATCAAAAAAATTAATTCCTGCAGCAACTGCTTTTTCTATTAAATAGGCACATTCTGCTGGTGTATTTTTTTCAAGCGACATACAGCCAAAAGACAGCTCCGAAACCTGCCAGCCTGTACTTCCTAAAGTCTTTAGTTTCATGATTTAAAAAATTTTATTATATATACTTCTTTATTAATCAAACTAAATGAAAATAAACATTTGTTAAAAAATTATTTAATCTTTTTGAGCTTATTGTTTTTTTTATAAATTTCATAACAGAACTGTTTCTTTGTTAACAAACATAAGTTTGGAAAAATTGCTTTTCTGGCAAAGAAACCAAAATAAAGCCTTATGTCTATTCAGGAGAAATTAAACCAACGCCAGTTTAAAAACAGCTATCATAAACTGGCATTAAATCTTCTTGTTACCTCAAACTATCTGGAATCCTTTTTAAAAGGTACTTTTAAAAAAGAAAATATTACCATTCAGCAATATAATATTTTACGGATACTCCGGGGTAGCTTTCCCAAACCCTTGTCTACCCTGCAGATTAGGGAACGCATGACAGACCGCATGAGCGACACCAGCCGTATTGTAGACCGGATGGTAACCAAAGGGCTCGTCACAAAAAACATCAATGTTTCGGATAATCGTTTAGTGGATGTGGTTATTACAGATAAAGGACTTGAAAAACTGGCTGCGCTGGATGGAATTGAAGACCGGATTACAGAACTGTTCAGTACAATTTCTCCACAGGAAGCAGAAGCAACAAACGTACTGCTGGCTAAATTACATGACAACAACAGGTTTTTTTATTAAGGATTTGTTAGGCTACATTTGTATACTATGAAGCGGATCCGTTTACTCTGTGTTTGTTTTCTTCTTTTTTCCTTTTGTCAGAATACTTATGCTCAAAGCCCCGAATATGAATTCCGGGGCGTATGGATTGCTACAGTATTAGGTATTGACTGGCCACCAAAGCACGCTACTGTTGAACAGCAAAAGGCGGAATTTATCCGCCAACTGGATATGCACAAACGCAACGGTATGAACGCTGTTATTGTACAGGTGCGCCCAAGCGGAGACGCGTTCTATCCTTCTCCTTACGAACCCTGGAGCGAATGGCTGACCGGCGTACAGGGAAAAGCACCTGTGCCCTTTTATGACCCGCTGGCATTTATGATCCGGGAAGCCCATAAACGGGGAATGGAATTTCATGCATGGCTGAACCCCTACCGGGCAGAATTCCGGATCGGATCCTCTTCCATTGCGCCGGATAACCTGATCCGTAAACGGCCCGACTGGTTTATAACCTATGGAACCACCCGCTACTTTGATCCGGCCAATAAACAGGTACAGCAATTTGTAGTGGATGTGGTAAAAGATCTGGTGCGCCGGTATGATATTGACGGCATTCATATGGATGATTATTTTTATCCCTATCCCATCGGTACAAAGCCTTTTCCGGATGATTACGCCTATAAAAAATCCGGAACAGCACTCAGCAAGGCAGACTGGAGAAGAGCGAACGTGGATTCTATGATCAGGAACCTGGATATTGCTATAAAAACCATAAAACCCTGGTGCAAATTCGGTATCAGTCCCTTTGCGGTCTGGCGGAATGCTTCTAAAGATCCCAGGGGCAGCGATACAAAAGCCGGTATCACAAACTATGATGATTTATATGCTGATGTGCTGTTATGGTTACAAAAGGGATGGATTGATTATGTAACGCCCCAACTCTACCGCGAAATAGGAGACCGGCTGATTGCCTATGAAACCATGGTTGACTGGTGGGCCAAACACAGCTATGGGCGTCATGTATATATCGGGCACGGGATTTACCGCTACTATGAAAGCAGCAATACGAACTGGCGAAAACCTTCCCAGATACCAGATCAGATAAAAATTTTACGGGACAACCCCAGGATACAGGGCAGCGTTTATTTTAACAGCAGGAGTTTTGATAAGAACCCGGCCGGCTGGAATGATTCTTTAAGAAATAATTATTACAGGATCCCGGCAAAAATTCCACCAATGCCCTGGCTGCCTGCAAAACCGCTCAGCTAAATAAAAACCGACAGGTTAAAACTGAACCTGCCGGTTTTTACAGGCAAAGAAGGGATTAATCCTATCTTTAGCGGGTTTACTGATCAAAAACTGGCCTTGTTTTAAAATTCAGCGCTTTTGGGGGTGCGAGGAAAAGCGATCACATCCCTGATATTGCTCATGCCGGTTACAAACTGGATCATCCGCTCAAAACCCAATCCAAACCCTGCGTGGGGAACGGTTCCAAAACGGCGCGTGTCCAGGTACCACCAAAGCTCTTCCTCCGGTATTCCCATTTTTTTCATTTTATCCTGCAACACTTCCAGTCGCTCTTCCCGCTGGGAGCCTCCTACGATCTCACCAATACCCGGCGCCAGTATGTCCATTGCCGCTACCGTTTTACCATCTTCATTCATACGCATATAGAACGCTTTGATAGAGGCGGGGTAATTCATAAGAATGACGGGCTTTTTAAAATGTTTTTCTACCAGATAGCGCTCATGCTCACTTTGCAGATCCATGCCCCAGCCGGTTACGGGATACTGAAACTTTTTCTTTTTATTATAATTGCTTTCTTTTAAAATATCAATGGCCTCGGTATAGGTCAGTCGCTGGAAATCGTTATTCACTACAAATTCCAGCTTCTCAATCAGGCCCATTTCGCTTCGCTTATCCTGCGGCAGCTGCTTTTCTTCATCCACCATGCGTTGAGATAGGAACTCAATATCTTCCCGGTTGTTTTCCAGAACATAACGGATAATGTATTTAATAAATTCCTCGGCAAGGTTGGCATTATCTTCCAGGTCATAAAATGCCATCTCCGGCTCAATCATCCAAAACTCTGCCAGGTGACGGGCCGTATTGCTGTTTTCAGCTCGGAAAGTGGGTCCGAATGTATAGATTTCACCAAAGGCTGTTGCGCCCAGTTCTCCCTCTAACTGACCACTTACCGTTAAATTAGTCGGTTTTCCAAAGAAATCCTCTTTAAAGTTAATAGAACCATCTCCATTCTTCGGTGTATTTTCAAACGGCAGGGTAGTAACCCGGAACATTTCCCCGGCACCCTCTGCATCACTCGCTGTAATAATAGGGGTGTGCAGGTACACAAAGCCCTTTTCATTAAAGAATTGATGCACAGCAAATGCCAAAGCATGCCGGATACGAAACACAGACCCGAATGTATTGGTACGGAAACGCAGGTGCGCCTTTTCCCTTAAAAACTCTAAAGAGTGCTTTTTGGGCTGAAGCGGATAGGCCTCTGCATCAGAATCACCTAATATTTCTATAGTTGCGGCTTTTACTTCCAGTTTTTGTCCTTTACCAACAGAAGGGACAACGGTTCCCGTAACCTTCAAAGAGGCTGATGTGGTAATTCTCTTCAATAGCGCATCATCAAACTTTCCCAATTCCGCCACTACCTGCACATTGGCATTGGTAGATCCATCGTTTAATGCGATGAACTGGTTATTTCTAAAAGTTCTTACCCAACCCATTACTGTTACTTCTTGTCCTGCCGGCTCCTGTTTCAGAAGCTCCTTCACTTTAATTCTCTTATTGAACATAGTCTGTTGCTTGAGCGGCAAAGATATTAATTGACACCGATAAACTTTTTCATCCCGCGTTTCTTTATACCTTTACAGGAGTATGCAACTGCCTTATATTGTTGTGGCTGGCCTTATTCTTATGGGATGTAATAACCAGGAAACGATTCCTGTTCCCCTTTCTAAGGCAGATCCGGGTACCGGGAATAAGGAGGAAGTGATCACTATTACAGCCGTGGGAGATCTGATGCTGGGATCTGATTACCCAAACAGATCAGGACTACCTAAACACAATATTCTTCATACATTGGCAGATTCATTAAAAACCGGTCATTTTTTATTAGGAAACATGGAGGGGGTGATTACGAATGCGCCAACTCCGGAAAAAAAATGCGCTGATCCTGGTAACTGTTATGTCTTCCGGATGCCACCGGGAACAGAGAATTTCTTTAAACAGGCTGGTTTCGATTTTCTGAGCCTGGCCAATAATCACTCCGGGGATTTTGGTAATCAGGGGTTGAAGCAAACCATGGAGCTACTGGACAAAGCCGGTATTCATTATGCAGGCATCAAAACACATTACCCTTATACGATCATAAAAAAAGGAGGTATAAGATATGGTATTATTGGCGTTGGTTTTGGCTGGCGGCATCTGCGCATTAATCAACAGCAGTTGGTTGCTAACCATATAAAAAAGATCAGGGATAGTACGGATATCCTGATGGTTTTCTTTCACGGCGGAGCCGAAGGAGACACCACAGAGCATGTACCCCGCAAAAGCGAGCAGTTCCATGGTGAAAACCGTGGCAATGTATATGCTTTTGCCCGAAGCTGTGTTGATGCTGGTGCTGACCTGGTATTGGGAAGCGGCCCGCATGTGACCAGGGGAATTGAACTTTATAAAAACAAGCTGATCGCGTACAGCCTGGGCAACTATGCCACCTATGGCTCTATCAGCTTAAGAGGCCCGATGGGCATTGCGCCGATCCTGAAAATAAGAGTAAATAAAAAAGGGGATTTTGTAAATGGCCGCATTATTTCTACTATGCAACTGCCTGCCAATGATCATACTCCCAGGCTGGACCCGGCAAAAAAAGTGCTTACCCGGATGCAGCACCTCAGTAAAAAGGATTTTCCCGAAAGTCCGTTAACAATAACCCAAAAAGGCGACATAATTATTAAAAATTTTTAATTTTCTGGAAAACATACTATTTTTGGTGCAGAAATGACCCTATAACACATATGATCATCTCTGCTGGATGGTAATATCAACTACCATTTATCAATCCGAAAAAACTAAAATTTCATCACAAATTATCACATTTAAGATTTAATCTTTTGATTAATCCCACACACTTATGTACGATATTTTACAATTGAACGATATGCTCGTTCCTGAACTGTTAGACATTGCTGAACAGTTGAAAATTCCAAATGCCAAAAAACTGAACAAACAGGACCTGATTTATAAAATTCTTGACAGTCAGGCTGTTACCGGTTCAAAAACTGCCGCTACCGATCGTCCGAAAAGAAAAAGAATTGTAAAAGCAACCACATCTATCGGAACTGAAGAAGCTTTTGTTGAGGAAGACGGCAAGGAGGAAAAGGATTCTGAAGCGGCAGAAAAAACGGCAAAAGCCCCGGCCAAAAAGAAAAAGACCCCGGCTAAAAAGAAAAAAGAAACGAAAGAAGAAAAGGAAGAAAAAGCAAAAGAAGAAGAAAAAAGCGTAAAACCTAAAAAGGCTGAACCAGTGGAAGCCGCTGAAAACGCCCCGGAAGAAGAAGGAACTGTATTTAAAACAGACGCTGCAACTGAAGCTTTTATCTTACAGGCATTAAAGGCTACTGAAAAATACGATGCCCCTGTGGTAGCCCCGGTTGAAGACATCGAATATCCCATTGAAAACAAGGTTTATGCCCCTAAAAAAGATCTGAATCCTTCTTTTAATGTAGAATTTGACGGGGTGATCCTGAGTGAGGGAGTTTTGGAAATGATGCCTGACGGCTATGGCTTTTTAAGGTCTTCTGATTACAATTATCTTTCCAGTCCGGATGATGTGTATGTTTCTCCTTCCCAGATAAAACTATTCGGATTAAAGACCGGTGATACGATTCATGGAGCGGTGCGTCCTCCGAAAGAAGGCGAAAAATATTTTGCACTACTCAAGGTGGATACTATTAATGGTAAAAAACCGGATGAGGTAAGGGACCGGATTCCGTTTGATTACCTCACCCCTTTATTCCCTTACGAAAAATTAAACCTGTTTACCAGGCCATCAGATTTATCTACCCGGATCATTGACCTGTTTACACCTATCGGTAAAGGTCAGCGCGGTCTGATTGTGGCGCAACCTAAAACCGGTAAAACCATGTTGCTAAAAGCTGTGGCAAACGCCATTGCTGAGAACCACCCGGAATGTTACCTGATGATTGTACTGGTAGACGAGCGACCGGAAGAGGTTACAGATATGGAGCGCAGCGTAAAAGCAGAAGTGATTGCTTCTACTTTTGACGAACCAGCCGAAAAACACGTTAAGGTTTCTACTGTGGCCTTACAAAAGGCAAAACGTTTGGTAGAATGCGGGCATGATGTAGTGATCCTTTTAGACTCCATTACACGTCTGGCACGCGCCCATAATACCGTATCACCTGCATCTGGTAAGGTTTTGAGCGGTGGGGTGGAAGCAAATGCTATGCAAAAGCCCAAGCAGTTCTTTGGTGCCGCCCGTAAAATTGAAAACGGCGGCTCTTTAACTATTTTAGCTACTGCGTTAATTGATACCGGTAGCAAAATGGATGAGGTGATCTTTGAAGAATTTAAAGGTACCGGTAATATGGAATTGCAGTTAGACAGAAGATTATCCAATAAAAGGATTTATCCGGCTATTGACCTTACCGCATCTTCTACAAGAAGAGATGACCTGCTGCTGGACAGGGATGTACTGCAAAGAATGAACCTGCTGCGTGTTTACCTGGCTGATATGAAAACTGAAGAAGCCATGCAGGAATTATTAAAGCGTATGAAGGGAACAAAAAGTAATGAAGAATTTTTGGCCAGTATGAATTCTTAAAAATAATTCTTTTACTAAAACAGGCTGTATCAAAAGTCATTATTGTCATACCGGGCTTGATCCGGTATGACAATAATGACTTTTGATACAGCCCCTTTTTTATTCATAGAAACATTACATTTGCCTTATAATAAGATTAATTGTCATTTTGAAAATTATTTTTAGAAAAATGCTTTTTCCATTATGGCATCAGCAAAATACAGTAATCAATCCCGTTACACCGTAGCTGTTGATTGTATCGTTTTTGGATACGATGGGCAGAATCTTAAAATTTTGCTGGTAAAGCGAGCGCTTACGCCTTTAAAAGGCAAGTGGAGCCTGATGGGAGGTTTTATTGCAAAAAATGAAAGCGCTGATGAAGCCGCAAGCCGTATTCTTGCTGATTTAACAGGATTAAAGGATATATACCAGGAACAATTTTATACATTCACAAAACCTGACAGGGATACACAGGAACGTACCATTTCAATTGCTTACTTCTCATTAATCGATATAAAAAAATATAAAGAATCAATAAGCACTGCTTATCAGGCGCAATGGTTCTCCATAAAAGATTATCCAGAACTCATCTTTGATCATGGAGAGATGGTTAAAATGGCGCAGAAAAGATTGCAGTACAAAGCTACTTCGCACGCCATATTATTTGAGCTGTTGCCGGATAAATTTACCATTCCGCTTTTACAAAGTTTGTTTGAAGACGTTTATGAAACCAATTTTGATAAAGGAAACTTCAGCAGGAAAATGCTTTCTACCGGCCTGCTGCAAAAACAAAAGGACAAGGATAAAACAGGATCTAAAAAGGGTGCTTACTTTTATAAGTTAGACAAAAAAAATTATCAGCAAAACCTTCACAAATTTTTAAAGCTGGTTCCAAATCCAAACAACTTTATATAAAGAGGTACCTGGTCCTAAGGTTACCTTACTTAAATTATATTATTCCTGTCAGGATTTTGCTGTATCTGCTGAACCGGTATCGGCAGAAGCCGTATTGCTGTTTTTATTTACAAAAAGATCACTCATCCATTTTTCAGCTTCCGGAAAATGTTCTTTCAACGCTTCTGTTCCTTTAGAAGCCAGTTCCGTAAAATAATCCTTTGCCTGGCCGGCAGTCTTTGTAGCTTCCTCTTTCAGGTGATTCGCCTTTTCTTTCAGGTTACTCATCATCTTTTCTTTTTCCTCATCACTCATACTTGCATATTTACCCGCAGCAAGACCGGCCAGTGCGCCTAAAATAAATGTGGCAATGTGCTTGTTGTTTACCATAAAATTTTTTTTAGAATGAAATAAATGGTAGTTAAAGATACTTGTTTTTTACAGTTTCCGGGACCAATACAGTGAAGTATTTCATCAGAATAAAACTTTTACTCAGACAATTATTTGTCCCCACAGCGATGTGAATAACAGCCTGTTGTTGTGAATAACCTGCTGTGAAACGTGTATGTGAAATGTATTACTGGCTTAAATTTTTGTTGGAACAGTCTGCTTTTAAAATTTTGGTGAACAGGTGTAATTTTATACCATCAATATTAACATAATGTAAATTTAATATGTATCTTATTTTTATAAACAGGAAGCAATTCACATTTTTGTGAATAACCTTTCATAACAGATACAATTCGTAACTTCATTGTGTGAATAACTATTAATTTTATGTGGGTAAATGAAAAGTTCAACTTTTTTAAAAAAGTGAATAACTGAATTATCCACTAATTCACAACCATAATAATAATAGCTTATTTTAAAATAAATAATTAATATAAATACTATTATAAGAAAAAGGCTGGTAAAAAAAGTTTTGTTTTTCTATTTGTGTTTGGTCGTATCATTGCAGTCTCAAAATTTTTTCAATCATGATTTCAGGAGTTTTGGAAACAGCAAAAAATGAGTTAGAGAAAAACGGGTATTTGGATGTGGAGGTAGATCCGCAGTTAGACCTGTTTGCGGAGATTGAAAAACTGAAAAAAGAAAAAAATGCGGTAATACTGGCACATTACTACCAGGAGCCGGATATACAGGACATTGCGGATTATATCGGGGATAGTCTGGGGCTTGCACAGGAAGCGCAAAAGACCAATGCAGATATGATCGTGTTTGCCGGTGTGCATTTTATGGCAGAAACGGCCAAGATCCTGAACCCAACAAAAAAAGTGGTGATACCTGACTTTAAAGCTGGCTGTTCTTTAAGCGATAGCTGCCCGCCTCCGCTATTTCAAAGATTCAGGGAACAATATCCTGATCATGTTGTGGTGAGTTATATCAATTGCAGCGCAGGTATAAAAGCATTGAGTGATGTAATTGTTACCAGCAGCAATGCAAGGATAATTGTGGAAAGCTTTCCCAAGGATCAGAAAATAATTTTTGCACCGGATAAAAATTTAGGTGCATATATCAACAAGGTTACCGGAAGAAACATGTTGCTATGGAACGGCGCCTGTATGGTACATGAAATTTTCAGTCTTGAAAAGATTACCCGGCTTAAACATCAGCATCCGGATGCAAAACTGATCGCGCATCCTGAATGTGAAGAACCGTTGCTGCGGATATCCGATTATATAGGTTCTACAACCGGTTTATTGAAGTTTACAAAAGAGGATAGCGCACAGGAATATATCGTTGCTACAGAAACAGGCATCCTGCACCAGATGGAAAAAGTAAATCCGCATAAGAAATTTATTCCTGCTCCACCGGATAACAGTTGTGCCTGTAATGATTGTCCGCATATGAAGCGGAATACCCTTGAAAAAATATACCTGTGCATGAAATATGAAATACCGGATATTATTATGGATGAAGGGCTACGCCTCGCAGCAAAAAAACCAATTGACAGGATGCTTGAAATTAGCGCGGCTGCCGGATTATAAAACTTTATAGTACCAAAATAATTGACGTTATTTGCAACTATTCTGAAACCTACTTTTTTGTTTTATGAAATTACTGGAAAATAAAATTGCGGTGATTACCGGTGCTGCCCGTGGAATTGGAGAAGCTATTGTTGACAAATTTGCAGAAGAAGGTGCCAGTATTGCTTTTTCTTATGTTAGCGATAGCAGTGCAGAAAAAGCAGCTGCAATTGTGAAAAGATGGGCCGGTAAAGGGGTTAAGATAAAAGCCTTCCAAAGCAATGCAGGAGATTTTTCAGCTTGTGAGGCATTTGCGGATACTGTATTAAAAGAATTTGGTACTATTGATATTTGTGTAAATAATGCCGGTATTTCTAAAGATAACCTGTTACTGCGTATGACACCGGAACAGTGGGAATCTGTATTACAGGTAAACCTCAACAGTGTGTTTTATATGACCAAGCAGGTAATAAAACCGATGATGAAAGCAAAATCGGGAAGTATTATTAATATGAGCTCTGTAATCGGCATAATGGGAAATGCAGGCCAGGCAAGCTATGCAGCCAGTAAGGCAGGTATTATAGGGTTTACAAAAAGCGTTGCAAAAGAATTGGGAAGCAGGAACATCCGGTGCAATGCCATAGCACCGGGCTTTGTGGAAACAGATATGACGAGTTACCTGCACGAGGGGGATAGTGCAGCTAAATATTTACAGGATATTCCTTTGGGAAAATTTGCGAAAGGAGAAGATATCGCCAATGCAGCCTTATTCCTTGCATCGGATATGGGCGCTTATATAACCGGGCAAACGATCAGTGTTTGCGGAGGATTAAATATTTAACAGGCATCCCGCTATTTATACCATCGATTTGATGAAATTATGACAAGCGTACATAGTTTATTAAAGTAATACCATCAAATGCTTTTTATTCCCATCCGTTAGTTTACTGTACGGTTTCATTGCCTGCTGCTCTTGCATGACCTTGTAATTTAAAAGCAAAACCGTCCAAAGTAATAATAGGTAACCCATCCTGATAAAGTACTGCAGCAGGTATTAACAACGTTATCGTTATTGGTCAGTATCAGCAGGAATAGTTTTTAAGCGCTTTATCTCCTGTCTTTAATGCTCCTCATTCAGCTTTCTTTAAATAAAGAAGGAAATGCAGAGTAGATGTAAAGGATATACCCCGGTTCTTATATTTTATCTGTTATGCCAATAAGGATCAGTATTTTTATAAAGCATTTTTTAGGTTTATACTTTGAAAGCGCTAAGTTTTATTTAGAAATATTGTTTAAATTGTTTATCTTGATTGTATGGAATCAAAAGGTTTTTGTGGAGGCATATTGTCTAATTGATACCCAATTGTAATGTTACTAAGGCACCTGCATTTTTTGAAATTGGTTTTTCTCCACAGCATCACTGCTTTTGGGGGGCCGCAGGCGCATTTGGCAATGATGATGAAAACGTTTGTAAAACAAACGCCCTATGTTACTGAGCAGGAACTGATGGAGTACAATGCTTTTTGCCAGTTACTGCCTGGAGCGTCTTCTACACAGACACTGACATTGATTGG